>NZ_BLJA01000001.1:1760116-2360116 GCF_019972295.1 Geobacter sp. AOG2 | reverse complement strand
CGACGACGGCGATGCGTACCTCGCCGTGGCTGGGGTGGCGCAGGGTCTCAACCACATCCTGCCATGGGGTCAGGTCGGGGTCCTTGGTCCAGATGTTGAGTTTATCCACCACCTGTTCGTCCAACCGTTCCTTGCTGAGCGCCTGGGGTACGGCATAGATGTGCTCCGAGTCCACCACCTGTATGACGTCTTTCTCTTCGACGTTACAGAACAGGGCAATTTTTTTCTTCATTTCCTGAGGAAGTTCACGATCGCAACGGCAGAGCAGGATATCGGGCTGGATACCGATCTTGCGCAGTTCCATAACCGAGTGCTGGGTGGGTTTGGTCTTAAGTTCGCCTGCGGTACGGATGTAGGGCACCAAGGTAACGTGGACGTACAGCGTATTGCCGTGTCCCCGGTCGTAACGGAACTGACGGATCGCCTCCAGGAAAGGAAGGGATTCGATATCGCCAACGGTACCGCCGACCTCTACGATGGCGACGTCGGCACCTTTGGCGTTTTCGATGATCTTGCTCTTGATCTCGTCGGTGATATGGGGGATGACCTGCACCGTCCCTCCCAGATAGTCTCCGCGCCGTTCCTTGTCGATAACGGAGAAATAGACCTGGCCGGTGGTGAAGTTGCTTTTTTTGGAGAGGCGGGCGTTGGTGTAGCGTTCGTAATGCCCCAGGTCGAGGTCGGTTTCCGCTCCGTCGTCGGTGACAAAGACCTCGCCGTGCTGGAAGGGTGACATGGTGCCGGGGTCCACGTTGATATAGGGGTCGAGCTTCTGCATGGTGACGCGCAGGCCGCGTGCCTCCAGCAATGCGCCCAGCGAGGCGGCTGCCAGCCCTTTGCCGATGGACGAGACAACCCCGCCGGTGATAAAGATGAACTTGGTTTTCATGAAATCTGCTCCTGTTGGGTCGGTTTGAAGATTATTGCGTCAATATCCGGTAGCGCTCCTGAGCCTTTGCCAGATCATCAGGGGTGTCAACACCGATGGATTCGAATTCTGTTTCGACCACGCGGATACGTGTTCCGTTCTCTATGGCCCGCAATTGCTCCAGTTTTTCCGAGATCTCCAAAAAGGTCTGCGGCATTGCAGCGTACTCGAGCAAAAAGTCCCGGCGGTAGACATAGAGGCCGACATGCTTGTAACAGAGCAGTTTACCGTTGGCAAAGGACTCGTCCTTCAAGTCCTGCCACTTGTCGCGAAAAAACGGCAGCGGCGAACGGGAAAAATACAATGCACAGCCATCCGCCCCGGTGACCACCTTGACAACATTCGGGCTCAGAAAGTCGTGCAATGACTTGATGCGGGTCTTTAAAGTCCCCATTTGCAAAGCAGGGTCATCGAGGAACGGCTCGATAGCCTGGTCGATCATCTCCGGGGAGATGAGCGGTTCGTCCCCCTGCACATTAACGATGATCTCCGTGTCCAGACCGCCCGCCACCTCGGCCAAGCGGTCAGTACCGGTTTCATGGCCGGTTGAAGTCATGACCGCCTCACCGCCGATCTGGTGTATGGCGGCGGCGATGCGCGTGTCGTCCGTTGCTACGATGACCCGTGACACCAGGGCCGCCTCGCACGCCCGCTCGTAGACGTGTTGAATCATCGGTCTGCCCCCGATATCGGCCAGGGCCTTACCGGGAAAGCGGGTGGATGCGTAACGGGCAGGGATGATAGCTGTGATTTTCATACCGACATGACCTTGCAAGAAATCTCGAATGGTGTGCCAAGGGGCGAACCCAAAGGAAAACAGGCAAACAGGAACGAGGTCTCGTCGTACCGCGCGTACGCTGAAACCGCCAGGAAGCCTGCAAGTTTGGTATTTGAATGCGCCCCGAAATCAGGCATGTCCTATGGTAGGACGTGATAGGCTACCTCAAAAGGCGAGGGGTGTCAAGGATGGAAAGGCTGGAACTGTCAGTGGGACATGATGCCGGAACGCCAGTTGAATGCCTCGAGTTGCGCCGCCAGCAGTTCGTCGAGCGTGATGTTGCACTGATCAAGCAACAACATGACGGCATCGAAATCGGTTATTTCCAGCTTTTCTGCAAGAGAGAGCAGGTCGCCGAGGCGTCCTGAGCGGTCGAGCAGGGCGCTGTATATTTCTTCGTTGAGGTTGAGGTGTGAGATGATCTCGTCCATGGGGGTTTCGAACAGTACATCGAGAAGCGACAGGATGCCGGTCATGAAGGCTTCCTCAGATTGTTCGGAGGAAGCTGATTGTTGCAGTTTCTGGAGCACCAGCGTTTCCATCAGGCGTCCCCGTACCGCCGCCATCTCCAGGAGGGGATTTTCGATCCCCCGCGCGTCATTGCCTGAGAACAGGGACAGTTGTATCCAGCGCCGCAGGTGGTTGGTTCCCAGCATGAGGATGGCGTGCCGGAGGGTTTTGATCTTTTCACGCGTGCCAAGTGCGACCGAGTTGACCAATCGCAACAGGTTATAGGAGAGGCTCGGATTTTCCTTGAAGGTTTGTTCGATCTCTTCGAGGGGGGCGTCCATGGTAAGCTGTTGGAGCAACTTCAACATGGCCCTGCCCGAAACATCGAGCCGCTTCTTGTTGAGCACCACCGGCCGTTCGAAAAAGTACCCCTGAAAGTAATCGAAGCCCAAGGCGGCGCAGGTCTCGAACTGATCGACTGTCTCGACCTTTTCCGCCAGGAGCTTCACTGGCCATTGGCGCAACTTGCCGACGATCTCGGGGAGCTGTTCTGCGTCGGTTTCCAGAATATCGATCTTGACGTAATCGACGACAGAATAGAATTCGTGATATTCGGGGCTGTACACATGGTCGTCCAGGGCCAGTTTGAAACCGAGCTTTTTCAGCTCACGGCAACGTTCGGCAATATGGCCGTCCAGTTTGATGGTTTCCAACAGTTCGAGGACCGATTGCCCGATGGGGAGCAATTCGAGTAATTCCGAGAGAAACAAACCGAGATAGACGTTGATGAAACCGAATTTTCCCCCCAGGACCTCATGGAGGCCAAAGTTCGACAGGGCACTGGTGATGACGCTGGTACTGGCTTGAGAATAGCTTTCGAATTCCGCGCGATTCGCGGTGGTGGCGCGGAAGAGCAACTCGTAGCCCACGATCTCCTGCTTTCGATTGAGGATCGGTTGCCTGCCCAGGAAAAAATTTTCATTGTTTTGGCCCATATGAGAATCCATTATCCGCACAGCCTCAGCACTTCCGGGGCTATACTTTGAAGGGGGAGCGTTCTATGGACGCCGCCCAATTTGACAGCTTCGTTCGGCATGCCATACACCACGCAGGTCGCTTCATCCTGGGCCAGAGTCATGGCGCCGGCATCGAACAACTCTTTCATGCCGTGGGCGCCGTCGTCACCCATGCCGGTCATGATGACGCCCACAGCGTTTCTTCCGGCGTAGCGTGCGGCCGACCGGAACAGGACATCTACCGAAGGCCTGTGGCGGGACACCAGCGGGCCGTCCTTGATCTCCACGTAGTACCTTGCGCCGCTACGCTTGAGCAGCAGGTGGTGGTTTCCCGGTGCGATCAGCACTCGCCCCCGGACTACAGAATCGTTGTTGGCCGCCTCCTTGACAGTAACGCGGCAGGTGCTGTCGAGCCGCTTGGCGAAAGCGGCCGTGAATTGTTCCGGCATGTGCTGTACGATAACTATGCCCGGGGCGTTCTCCGGTAGCATTTCGAGGAAGAGTTTGAGGGCTTCGGTGCCGCCGGTGGAGGCTCCGACGACAACGACCTTTTCCGTCGTCTGTATCATGGCCTTGGTGGGTGGCTTTTCCATGATGACGTCAGCGGTCAGCTTGGGGGTCACGGCATGCGCCCGTACTGCGAGAGGCCGGGGTTTGGCCATGGCCGCCGCCCTGATCGTATCGCAAATGCGGACCCGCGACTCCTCAATAAACTGTTTGGTACCCATTTTAGGTTTGGCGATGATCTCGACCGCACCGTATTCCAGAGCCTTAAGGGCTGTCTCGCTGCCCGAATCGGTCAGGCTTGAGCACATGATCACCGGGATAGGGTGTTGAGACATGATTTTCTGGAGGAACGTCAGGCCATCCATACGCGGCATCTCTACATCGAGTGTGATGACGTCGGGCACGCACTCCTTTATCCGCTGGGCCGCCACAAACGGGTCGGAGGCGGCAGCCATAACCTCGATATGCGGGTCGGATGACAGTATTTCGGTCAACGCCTGCCTGACCAGCGCCGAGTCGTCGACGATCAGCACCTTAATTTTGCTTGTCACGAGGTTCTCCCTTTTGGGCGGCGGATGAGTTGGCCATCAGAACGATTTCCGTACCTGACGTACAAAAACCTCGCCGCTTTGGGAATAGAAAAACAGTTTTCTGCCTTGGCTGCCCCTGGTGTCAGCCGCGGACACCTTGAGGCCGAGTGTGTCGAGCACCTGCAAGGCGGCTTCGACATTCTGACGTCCGACCGAAGAGACATCTTCGTTGCGGACGCCGGAGTTGAGCATATCCGCTCCCCCGAAGAGTTTGGCTTCGATGCCGCTTGGCCCTCCGCACATAGAGGTCAGGCGGTCATACAGGTAAGAGACGGCCTTGTCTACATACCGAAAGTCATCGTCCTTTGCTCCACTAGGGAGCATGGCATGGCAGATGGCCCCCATGCCGGTCCGGGGCACATGTAAAACAACCGAAACACAGGAACCTAGCACCGTGGAGACAAGGGCAGGGCGTTTTGCAACGAAGACCTCTCCGGGCTTCAGAAACACATTGCTGGCGTGGGGGTCAAACAGGTTTCTCATAACTTCCGGTACACGGTAGAGGCCACCGGCGTCAAGGGCACATTCAGGCCGCTCAGAGTTTCGGAATGACCGAGAAATAGATAACCGCCCGGGACAAGTTGCCGGTAGAATTTGTTCAACAACCGATCCTGGGTGGATTTGTCGAAATAGATGATGACATTGCGGCAGAAGATGACGTCCATCTGCTCCTGTAACCCAAAATCCTCCATGAAATTAAGACGCCTGAACTGGACCATGGAGCGGAGTTGGGGAACAACCCGAACCAGCCCTTTGCACCTGTCACGGCTTCGCAACAGGTATTTTCTCTTCATCTGTAAAGGAATGGTATCCACACGATCTTCGGCATAGATGGCGTTTTTTGCCTTTTCCAGTACCGCTGTCGAAATATCCGTCGCCAGGATGGATGCCCGGAATCCGGGATAGGCTTCCATAAGTTCTGAGATAACCATGGTCAGGGTGTAAGGTTCCTCACCGGTGGAACACCCCGCGCTCCATATCTTGAACGGCGATTTATAGCCTGCTTCCCGATCCTCTATTAACGCAGGTATCGCAGATTTCAGCAAATAGTCAAAATGGGCGGGCTCACGGAAGAAATCGGTTTTGTTGGTCGTTACCACGTCGATCAGATGAATCAGCTCATCGCTTTTCTCAGCGCCACTGAAAACATACTCCGCGTACTCCTCGAACGTGCGGAGGCCAAGCGCTTTAAGCCGTTTCTGTAGTCGGGCCTCCAACATGGTCTTCTTGGCAGCCGGCATCTTGATGCCGACCTGATCGTAGATAAAACTGCTGAACCTGACAAATTCCTTGTCCTTGAGTACTGCAGGGATGCCGGGCATATGGGTGGAATCGGCACGTTGATTCATGGAGCGGTCCCGGTGGAGGCAAGGAAAATAATCTGAATGGGTTGCGTTATCATATGCCGTCCCTGTCGAGTAGAAAAATGTTGTCCATAAGAAGGTCAAGCTCGTGAGGCAGTTGAGCGGCCCATTGTGCACAGTCGTCCAGATTGCCGCCATCAAGGCTTGACTGAATGTGGCCGCACAGGTGTGCAAGACGCTTGGCGCCTATGGTGTCGGCAGAGACCATCAACCTGCGGAGGTATTTTTTAGTTAGATCGGTATCGCCGGACTGGACAAGAGCAACAAGTTGACTAATCAAATGGGGGGCCTGGCTGATAAACAAATCGATAAGTTCGTGATAGAGAGGGCGAACCCCTCCCAGGCTTTCCAACGCCTCTTCTTCGTCGAGGATAGGCAGCCGTTTGCCTGTTTCAAGCTCTGCCGTTTCCTGAGGAGGGAGGACACAAAACAGGCCGCAGACAGTCCTCAAGTCCCTGGCCGACATCGGTTTTGAAAGATAACCATTCATGCCGACGTTACGGCATTTATCCTGGATTGCTTTAAGTGAGTATGCGGTCAGCGCAATGATAGGCACCCCGGTACCCTCAGTTTGTTCTTCCTCACGGATCTTGAGGGTCGCCACAAAACCGTCGATTTCCGGCATGAGGATATCCATCAAAATAAGGCTATATCCTCCGCTCCGGGCTTCATCCACGGCATCGCGCCCATTGTCGACACAGCAGACCTCCAGCTTTTCCTTTTCAAGAAGTCTGCGAATGTTAACCTGGTCGATGGTGTTGTCTTCGGCCAGGAGAATCCGCGGCATTTTGTCGCCCGAAGGTGCCAATTGAGGATGCTTGGGACAACTCCATACCTGATATTTTATTGCTTCGTGCTGCATGGTCGTCGATGCCTCGTCATAGATGAAATCGAGGGGCCGGATACCTCGGCTACCCAGAGTCCTGGACCTTGTGCAACTCTTCGCCGGTAAAGACATTATCAATATCGAGAATCATGACGAATCGGTTGTCATATTTTCCCATGCCCTTGATAAAAGCGGTGTTCAGGCGCGTGCCGATGTGTGGTGCCGCCTCGATCTGCTCCGGCTCCATCTCGATAACCTCCTGCACCGAGTCGGCCAGAAGGCCCAGAACGAGGGTCTCGTCTTCCAGATCTACCTCGACCACAACAATACAGGTGTTGACCGTTTGCAGCGTGGTCGACATGCCGAACTTGAGGCGCAGGTCGATGACCGGTACCACGCTACCGCGCAGGTTGATAACACCCCGCATGAAATCGGGGGTTTGAGGTACCTTGGTAATGCCGGTGTATTCAAGGATTTCCCGCACCGTAGCCACATCGAGCGCAAAGACTTCTTCGTCGAGCTTGAAGGTGAGGTATTGGACCGTTGCGGTAATGCCCGTTGCACTCATATCGCCCCCTCTAGAACTTCTCGAATTCGTCGTCAAGGTGGTCCGGCCCGTGGCTTCCCATGTCAAGGCTGATCCCGCTACTCTTGCGGACAGCCGGAACGGAGGCATTCCGGACGATATGGGCTACCTGGGCGGTTTTGCGGGTGGGGCGGGAGCTTTGTGAACCACGCACCAGGTTGGTGTCGATGCGGAAGAAGCTGATGGAGTCCTTGAGCTGCTCGGCCTGACCGGAGAGCTCTTCAGAAGTGGAGGCCATCTCCTCACTGGCAGAGGCGTTCTGCTGGATGACGCTGTCCAGTTGCTGGATTGCCTTGTTGATTTGCTCGGCCCCTGTGTCCTGTTCTTTGCTGGATGCACTAATCTCCTGCACCAGTTCGGCGGTTTTCTGGATGTCGGGCAGCATCTTCTGTAGCATATCGCCGGCGGTTTCAGCCACCTGCACGCTACGGGTGGACAGCTCGCTGATCTCTCCGGCCGCAGCTTGGCTCCGTTCGGCCAGTTTCCGCACCTCCGAAGCGACCACGGCAAATCCTTTGCCGTGCTCTCCGGCCCTGGCAGCTTCAATTGCGGCGTTCAGCGCCAGTAGGTTGGTCTGGCGTGCGATCTCCTCGATGATGGAGATTTTGGTGGCGATTTCCTTCATGGCGCCCACGGTTTCGGTCACAGCCTTGCCGCCCTCTTTGGCGTCGGTGGCGCTCTTGATGGCGATCTTCTCGGTCTGGGTGGAGTTGTCGGCATTCTGCTTGATGCTGGAGGTCATTTCCTCCATGGAGGAGGATATCTCCTCGGCGCTGGCCGCCTGTTCGGTGGCCCCCTGGGAGAGTTGCTGGGCCGTGGCGGAGAGTTCCTGGCTGCCCGCGGCCACGTTGTCGGCCGCCGAAATCACGTCGCCCACCACATGTTTGAGCTTGTCCACCATGTTCCTGATCGCTTCCATCATCTGACCGGTTTCGTCAGTGCTCTTGATCTCTACATTTACGGTCAGATCGCCTGCAGCCAGCGAGTTAGCAACGGCCACCGCCTCGTTGAGAGGTGTGACGATGCCCTTTGTGATAAGGCGCGATGTGACAATGGCAAAGAACACCGCCAATATGCCCAAGATGAATGTGATCGAAATCAGATTACCCACCTCTTTAACCGTATCAAGTGAGTTCTCTTTGGCTTCATTAATCTGGCTTTTCTGAAACGCCTCGACCAAGGTGGTCAGGGTTTCCCGAGTATGGTCATACTCAACCATTATCTTGTTACCCGCCTCCAATCCCTGGCTCAAGTAGATATTGGCCATCCGTGTGCCGGTTTCATTATAGCGGTCGAATGCCGCACCAAGGTCTTCAACCTCCTTGACGCCTTTTGAATCATTTTCTTTTTTGAACATTTCATGAAAAACGGAAAGTTGCTCTTTAAACTTTTTTGCGGCCTTTTCGGCTTCCTTGAATCCATCAGGTCGATGGGTGGCTGCAACATCGGTCAATGCATCGGATAGTTCGACTACGGCAACATCCATCTCATAAGCCGCTATCAGCGATGGGATGGATTCCACAGCAACTTGCTTCGATTCATGTTCGATTTGCTTGAGCTTTATGATCGAAGTAGTCACCGTTACCGCAAAAAAAGCCAGAATTAGGCCAAATCCCAGAACCAACCGTTTGCCGATCTTCAGATTCTCAAGCCATTGCATACCTGTTTCCTCCTGGTGGTATTGTGTACCATATCATTTAAATGCGAGCGCTCCGGTGTGAAAGGTTTTGGGGTACTCGGTTGTTATATTTGGGAATACCTTCTGGGGTGAAGTCCGGACTTCAGGCCCGCCCCTCCTGTTCAAGGGCTTCGACCGATTGCAACAGGAGTCCCATATCGAGGATCAAGGCCACGGTGCCGTCTCCCAGGATCGTGGCGCCGGAAATCCCCTTGACGTCCCGGTACAGTCTCCCCAAGGATTTGATGACCGTCTGGTGTTCGCCGATGACACTGTCCACGACGAACCCAACCTTGGTGCCGTGAATATTCGTTATGACGATCTGCTCGATGTCGGGCCGGTTGTCGGTGATGCAAAACCGGTCCCGCAGTGGGATGTAGGGGACAATGTCGCCGCGTACGTTGGCCAGGTTGCGGCCGTGGGACTCCTTGATGTTGTCTCGGGTGAGTTCTACGCATTCCTCGACCGATGAGAGCGGCATGACGAAATAACTCTGGCCGATGCGCACCAGCAGGCTTTCGATGATAGCCAAGGTCAGGGGGATCTTGAGCGTAATGGTGCTTCCCGTCCCCTGTGCACTGTTGATATCGATACTGCCGCGAAGCGCTTCGATAGCCTTTTTAACCACATCCATGCCCACGCCGCGGCCAGAGACGTTGGTCACCTTGGCAGCTGTGGAGAAACCGGGCGCAAAGATCAGGTTATAGATCTCCTTCTCCGTCAACTCGGCGTTGGCCGGTATCAGGCCCCGTTCGACCGCTTTGGCACGGATGGCATCCTTGTTGAGTCCGGCACCGTCGTCGCGGATGGTGATGAGCACGCTATCCCCCGAGTGCACCGCGCCCAGATGCACGGTCCCCTGGACCGGCTTGCCCGCCGCCATACGCACCTCGGGTGTTTCGATACCGTGGTCGATACTGTTGCGGATCAGGTGCACCATGGGGTCATTGAGCCGCTCGATAACAGTCTTGTCCAGTTCGGTTTCCGCCCCTTCGGTTTCCATCTCGATCTCCTTGCCCAACTCCTGGGAAAGGTCGCGCACCAGACGCTTGAATTTGCTGAAGGTGGTGCCGATGGGGAGCATGCGGATATTGAGGGCAGTGTCGCGAAGATCGTTGGTCAGGCGCTCAACCTCTTCGGCAATGGAGGCAAAATCGGCATTGCCCTGAAGCGCCGCGGTCTGGCTGAGATGTGCCTGGACCGTGACCAGTTCGCCCACTAGGTTGACCAGCAGATCAAGCTTCTCGGCAGGCACGCGGATACTGGAGGCCGACTCTTGGCTGGCCCGTTCCTGGCGCAGGTTTTTGACGTGCTGCTGCTCCACGAGTGCCGACTGGACCTTGTCGGGTGTCAGCGCCCCGGCGGCAACCGCCAGTTCTCCGAAGCGCTTCTGCAGGCCGAGAATCTTTTGCATTTCAATCGGGCTCAGATCGCCGCGTTCCACCAGGATGTCTCCCAGCTTCTTATAATCCTGATCCGTATCGGCGGCGGCACCGTCATCTATAAGATCTATCTTCAACTCACAATCATCTTCAATAAAGATAAATACATCCTTTATGGCGTCAATATCCCGCGTGGTGGTCATGACGATATCCCAATAGAGGTAACACAGTTCCGGGTTGATTTCATCGAGCGGAGGAATATTGGCGGTGTGCGCCACCACATGGCAGGCCCCCAATTCCTTCAGTTCGTTGATAAGTCCCAGTGGATTGGCGCCGGACATAAAGATTTCCGGGAACGGCTTGAAACGGATGCGCCAGGTTTTCAGCGCCTCAGACTCGGTGGCCGGGGTAGAAATATTCTGGACGGCCTGTTGGACATTTTCGTCCGAGGATGTCGGGACAAGTTGCTTAAGTCCGGCAATAATCGATTCGCCGGCGGCATGATCGATCTCTTCTCCGGAAACCGATACGTCCAGCAGGCATTTGATGTGGTCACGGGCGCGCAGGGTGAGATCCAGAAGCAGCTTCGAAACGGTCATTTTACCATTACGCACCAAGTCGAAGACCGTTTCCACCTCGTGGGTAAACCCGGCGATTTCGTCGAAACCGAACATAGCGCCCGAGCCCTTGATGGTGTGCATGGCGCGGAACACCCTGCTGATCAGTTCTTCATCGGTGGGATTTTCTTCCAGTTCGAGAAGCGACGTTTCCAATTCCGTCAACAGTTCATTGGCCTCTTCCCGGTAGGTGACTATATGTTGTTCGATCATGATGAAGGACCTCGCACGGATAGGGTGTGTATCATGGCAGCGCGGTTACCCGAGAACCTTCTTGATGACGGCAATGAGCTGCTCGGGTTTGAAGGGCTTCACGATCCAGCCGGTTGCCCCGGCGGCCTTGCCTTCCGCTTTTTTTCCATCCTGCGATTCGGTAGTCAACATGATGATCGGGATGAACTTGTTGAGCGTCCCGGCCCGAACGCCCCTGATCAAACCCAATCCGTCAATGTTCGGCATGTTCAGGTCAGTGATGAGCATATCAACCTTTTGCGCAGAAAGTTTGGACAGGGCATCCTTACCATCTACCGCTTCAAGGACGTCATAACCGTTCTGCTTGAGGGTAAAGCTGACCATCTGCCGGACACTGGCCGAATCGTCGGCCGTCATTATCAGTTTTGCCATGATTTTGTACCTCCAAACAAAATGCAGGATGCGTTTCCATTTTGACTGCACGGGCTATTTTGGCATATTCCGATCCCGTTTTTCAGGGCCATCAGGCAATCGGGTGGAGAACCCGCAAAGGTCAATATCTTGTTTGCGGCTGCTGCCGTCTTGCATGCGGAACAAATAAGTTGTAAGGCCGGTATGTCGATGTCGTGCAATTGCTCGATGTTCAGAACAACCCGCTGCGCCCCGGAGAGAGCATCGATAAGGGTTTGGCGAAATTCTCCGCTTCGCTCGATGGTCAATGCCCCGCTGACGGCCACTGTGACCGCCGAAGCATCTGACGGTTCTTTCGGGTTATCTGTTTGTTGTCCTTCCATGCCGCATTCCTCCGCTTGTTTTTGTAGGATTCCTGTCGTGACGACAGGGGCAGTCGTTCAACTAGAAGAGGTCTACATTGTCGCCGAATTCCGAATCAGTGCTCCCACTTGGCGACTCTTTGGATGCGATGGTTTCAGGTTCCGCATTGCCGGTGGGTGTGCCGCGTTTGCGGGCAATGGCTTCGTGGATGTGGCGTTCGCTCTGCATGGTATAGCGCTCTTCCATATGGCGCAGATTGTCCTTGAATTCCGTGCTGGCCGGCTCGAACTCCCGCGCTTCCCCGACGATCCTGTCGAGGCAGGCCATGACTTCTTCGGTAATGTTTGAGACCCGTTCATGAACATCCATGCTTCCAGTGGCTTTTTCAATTTCATCAGTCAGGCCCTTAACCTTGAGATCGAGGCCGGCAAGCAAGGAAACCAGATCGCTGTTCATGGAGCCGAGCGCTCCCAGGATCTGTTTGGTCTCCTCTTCAATGCTGGCAACCTTTGTTCCCAAGTGTTCCCGTTCCTGAGTCGCCTCGCTGAAGAGGCGTCCTGTGACATGGTTGATCTGCTGCAAGGCTTCCGAAACGGCCTCGGTCTGGGTCACAGCGTCAACCGAAAGCCGTTTGATCGCCTCAGCAAGCACCCCCAGGGCTGCGCCCTCACGGCCGGTATGGACGGCTTTGACCTGGGAGTTGAGGGCGATCAGGTCGATCTCCGAACCGATATCCTCAATGTCTGTTACAAATCCGGTTACTTCCTGCATCGTATCGGCAACCTTCTTCAAGGTGGTGGACATTTCCTGATCGGAAAGGGCACATTTGGCCAATACCGCGGTTACCGCCGTCATGCCGTTTCTGATAGCCCCCACAAACGAGCCGCCGGTGGCGGAATCGGCGATGCCGGCCGTATTCAGGGTTTCTGATGTCATTCGGGTCTGTTTGCCTGCCACATCGCGAAGGTTTTCGACGATGGAGCGAACCGCTCCGCAAAGCTCGGATGCGGCATGACGGAGTTGAGCCGACTGTAGTTCGCACACGTCGCCGGTTTCTATGATCAGTTTGCGGTGATCCGCGTCATCCCGGACCGTGGTGCCAAGAGCCTGTAACCTGGAGGTAAGGCCTTCCAGAGCTTCCACGATATGTTCAACCTGCTGGCGGGTCATGTCATGCATCTGCAGGGAGGAAACCACTTCGCTTATATTGCCGGACACCTCGCAGGAGATGGATGAAATCAGTGCCGCGAAATTGGTGCAGCGATCGTTGACGGAGATCAGTTCTTCCAGGGTGCGGGAAGTGCCTGCAAGCGTCGTGCTCAACTCGGCGTCCTGAGATGCCTCACTGCTACGGACGGTTTGCAGATTCTCGCTGATCATGCTGAACAGCATCTGCCGCTCGCCCAGTATGCTGGCCGATTTCTCGTTAACCATATGGGAGAGTCTTTCCACATCCATTGCCAGGGTCTGGAACCCGGACCCCAGCTCGCCCAGTCGGGAACTCTCTATCTTGGTGGAGGTACTCAGCATCCGCAAAATCTTGTACATCTTCTGAAAGCCCTCAAGAGGCTCCGACAGGCGGGAGAGAAGTTCCAGAATGCGTTCCAGCATGTCGCAATTTTCACGACTCTGTGAGCGAGTACTCGAAAGATAGGCCTCCATGTCTCCCATTATCTGGCGTAAGCGCTCGATTACCATTCGGGTCTGGGGGCCGGAGACGGCGTCAATCAACTGGTTGGCCATTGACGTGATTTCCTGCGAACGCTGGTAAAAGTCCTGCATCCGGGCGCCGATCCGCAGGAATTCGTCTTCAGTCGTGCCTGCCAGCTTTCTAAGCGCATCGATTGAAGGCAGCATGTCGGCGCACCATCCGGTAATCGCCGATTCGTCGTTCGATCCTGTTCTGGTTATGGAGATGTGCGGCGCAGCAGATACCATCGAATTTTTCCTTCTTGTGATGGGACGGAGGGATTTTATAACAGGCTGAGTGCCCGCAACTCGTTCATCAGTTTTTGCTTGCTGACCGGTTTGACGATGTACGACGTTGCGCCGCCTTGGTAGAACGCCTGCACGACAGTTTTGGGATCATCCAGCGCCGTGGTCATGATCACCTTGGCTTCCAGATGGGGGGGGATATCGAGTGACCGCTCCAGTTCCCGGATACGTCTCAGCGCTTCCTGACCGTTGACTCCCGGCATCATGATGTCCATGCAGATCAAATCGTAAGGGTGTTTGCCTTCATGCGCCAGTCGGAAGGATGTTATTGCTTCTTCTCCGTTAATGGCGATGTCACAGTCGAAATGTTGTGACAACATCTCTTTAAGGATCCGGCGGGAAATGAAGTCGTCTTCAACAATAAGGCATTTCACAAGGGGCTCCTTTAATCACGTACAAAATATCTGTTTTAAGCAAAAATGGAAACTGCACCCGGCACCGGGAGAGTTTTCGGCCCATAGATGTCCACCCAGAAGGATCGCAATTTGCTTTGCAATACTTAGGCCGAGTCCCGCTCCACCGAAGCGCCGCGTTAAAGAGCTGTCCACTTGTACGAAGGGCTCAAAAATCCGTTTTAACATGGAATCGGGAATACCGATACCGCTATCGCGCACGGTGAAGCATACGCAAGAATCATCAGGGGGGGCAACGGCAACCTCAAAACGCACCCATCCGGTCTCGGTAAATTTGAGGGCATTCTCCAGCAAGATGCCCAGCAGTCGGCATAGTTGTTCGCCATCACAGATGATTGTTTGCGGTACATCCGGTGCCAGGGTGACCTCAAGGCGGAGTTTTTTCTCGGTAAACTGCTCGCGGTGTTCCTGAATCAGTCGTTCCATTGTTGCCGGTAGATCAAGATGTTCTCGTTTGACAGCCGCCGTTTTGCCGAATCCATTCCCGAACGAGAGGACCCTGTCGATAAGCTCCAGCATTTTCTCGGCAGAGTGGCGGGCCATTTGAAGGTATTCCTTCTGAGAACCTACAGGCTCCGTATCCGCAAGAAGATCGAGGGCACCGATCACGCCATTCATGGGGGTGCGCATTTCGTGGGTGATGGTCGCCATGAATTCGCTTTTCTCGTTTGTTGCCCTGAAAAAGGCCGTTCGAGTTTTTTCCAGTTCCGCCAGAGCGTTCTTTAATTCCGCAGTCCGGGCAGCGACCGCCGCTTCGAGTTCGGCACGGTAATTCACTTCCATGCGAAGCAGTTTCGAGTAATTGACGGCCTTGGTGACGACATTACGCAGGTGGAGCAGGTCAAAAGGCTTGGAGATAAAGTCGAACGCGCCGTTCTTGATGGCGTCGACAGCCACCTGGAACTGGGCGAAACCGGTCATGATGATGATAGGTAGCCCCGGTCGGCACCGGTGAACGTCCGCAAGGAAGGTGATGCCGTCTCCGTCAGGCATCATCACATCGGTAAGAACGGCATCGAATTCGTCACCTTCCAACAACCGTTGGGCTCCGGCAGTGTTTTTGACGGTACTGGCCCTGAACCCGAATTTTTCGAGGCTAAAAGAAATCAGACGCAAGATTTCCTCTTCGTCGTCAATGACGAGGATATGGGGGAGGCGGCGATCAAACTGTTCTGGTGATGAAATCATATTTGCCCGATGAATTAATCTTTATGTAGGATTGTTGCCTGGTTACTTTTTGAAATCACTTATGGTGGAGATGACATAATCCCTTTGGGCGGCGTCCTTTTGGTGGCAGCCGAAGCAGGTGCTCACAGGGTCAAGCCCGCTTGGGGCACCGTCGGCGCCGTATCCGGCGAATAGCCAGCCACCGGTCGTTTTCATGCGTTTGTCCTTACGCATCAGCACGATCATGTTTTTGGAGCCCTCGGCAGGAGAGCCGGAGCCTTCCTTGATATTGAAATGCTCGATGATGATCGAACTCCCCTCGGCAAACCTGTTGCCGGCCCTATAGCCATTCATGGCCTTTTTGTCAGCGTAAATGTAGTGGATCCCGTAGAACAGGGAGCTCTTGTCGGTGACGACTTTGCGGGCGCTTTTTTGCCAGGAATGGTATGACTTGGGCAGGGAAGGGGAGGAAGCAGCCCCCAAGGCAGCCGGCAGAGAAATGACGAGCATGAGTGTGATCGCTACGATTCGGTTCATAGATTTATGGCTCCTGAATGGTATTAGTGTAACATAATTTAGCATAATTAATGCATTTAGTACATGCTGAAACGTGTCCGCAATTGATTCGGCAAGAGGCGTCCCCGTGTTCGTGATACCCATCCTGCAGGACCATGTCGCAGAAGCCGCGCAGTTACAGGATACCATCCAAAGAACATGCCATACAGATGTCTGAGCGATGGTCTTAATCGTGCATGCACTGGGATTGGGCGAACTGCATAAACATTTTTTGTGCTAAAGGGCATGTGAAGCATTCGGGATGGAGAGCGGAGGAGTCAATAGCACACAAAAGTGGTGCGGCGTGCTACACATGTGTGTCACCATCTGTGTCAGGCGTTGTTTTGCCGCCACAAGTTCCAGGGGGAACTCTGTGTCGATACCGCGCCAGTACCGCCCTCCATCAAGAAATTTGGTACCTTGTTCACACTCGCAGTCTTCCCCTATTACTGTCTTATGCAATCAACTGATAGAGATCACAAAGGCCCTAATTCGGGACTTTTGAGTGTAAATTAGAATGGTTACGCCGGCCCTTGCGCTGCCTCGCTTGATCAGAAATCCCTGCTCTTCCGTCTGTGAGGTTTCCCGGTAGGTGCTGCTCCCGGTAAGCTCATTAAGGACAGATTTCACAAAGGCCTCGCTGATGGCATGTTGTGTGGCAGCCAGTACTTGGATAGCCTTGATGCGGCTGCCTGACCTGAGGATGCGGAACTCGTAGTTTGTATTGGTATAACGCTCCCAACCTGGTTTCTGGCGGGAATAGGCGCTGTCCCGACCCCTTTCCGGGATAAACGACGGCAGCCTCGCAATCGTTGTTTTGTTGGCGATGGGCTTGTGCGCGGCCGAGGGTGCCTTCTGGACAACAGCAGCCGCCGAAGGTACCGGTGTTGGGGGGATGCTTCTCTTGGACTGCGGGGCCGGGGCGGCTACCGGCACCGGCACCACTGGGCGCGGCAGGGCTGTTGGGGGGACGCTGCCGCTTCGCTCGTATCTGGCGGAGGTTGCGTACCAGCCTAAAACGGCCAGACATGCCGTCAGCGAGACGGCAGCATATTTTATCCATCTGTTGCGGTGCCGGGAGTGGTAGTTGTGTTCGAACGCCTTCAACAGCTCGGCCGGGATCTGGACTTTGGGTGGCGTTGCGTTTGCTTCGGCAGGCTCTGGCTCTTTCTGACCGGGGACAGTCGTTACTATTTCGTTCCAACCATGAGGGATGTAAATCTCGTTCCAGTGGAGCTGGAAGGCTGGCCGGAGAACTACGTGGAGGATGATCTCGGCAATCTGTTCCACGGGTTGGTTCAGGTCAATGACATGTCCAAAGGGCTGTTCGGGCGGCACGTTGGTGCTGTCACCCTCATGCAGAAGGACAAACAAGGGCTCCTTGCTTGCCGGTATTGCCCGGACCCGTCCGGCAATCTCCCCGGCCTCTGTCCCTGCCAACCGATCCTGGATACAGATGACGGGGGGAAGATGGCCGGAGATGTCCTTCAGGGCGCGTTCGTAGTCTGCCGTCGCGACAATTTCAAGTTTGAGCATCGGCTGAAGCAGGGCCTTGACCTGTTCCAGTTTGGGGTTATCGGATATGAATAGCAAATCTGGCATAAAATCCCTGAATAATTGATCTGGTGATGTGTGCTGTGAGTGGTTGCGCTCAGTCTTCGAATGCAGCGCGGATGATGGCGCTTTGCTCGTCGGCATGAATTCTGTGGGAGCCGACGGCGGGGCAGCTATCTTCCGGGCGGCCAACATACCGTATGGATTCCATCAGTTCGGTCAGATGACGGCGCAGATAGGGCCACGCCCCCATGTTCTCCGGTTCTTCCTGAACCCAGGTAAATCGTACTCCCGCCGGGAACGCCCCGACTATCTCCTCGAGCAGGTCCCTGCGGAGCGGGTAGACCTGCTCGATCCTGATGATGGCGGTGTTGCTGCGCCCCTGTCGTTCGCATTCCTCGGTCAGTTCATAATAGATCTTGCCGCTGCAGAGAAGCACCCGAGTGACGCCGTTGGTATCGGTGCTATTCATTATCACCTCCCTGAAGTGCCCGTATGTCAAATCGTCGAGGGAGGAGACGCAAGTCGGGTGACGCAGCAGGCTTTTGGGCGTAAAGACGATCAAGGGTTTTCGGAAGGGTTGTTTGAGCTGGCGGCGCAGCAAGTGGAACATTTGGGCCGGCGTGGAGGGGGTGACCACCACCATGTTTTCCCGGGCGCACTGTTGCAGGTAACGCTCGATGCGCGCGCTGGAGTGCTCGGCTCCCTGGCCTTCGTAACCGTGGGGAAGCAGCATGACCAGCCCACTGGCCCGGTTCCACTTGGTTTCTCCGCTGGTGATGAACTGGTCTATAATGACCTGGGCGCCATTGGCGAAATCACCGAACTGGGCCTCCCAGATGTTCAGGCCGTTGGGAGTCTCCAGGGAGTAACCGTACTCGAAGCCGAGCACGCCAAACTCCGACAGGAGGCTGTCCCAGGCCTGGAATGTCGCCCCCTCCCGTGCCGTCGCCATCAAAGGCGTATGAGAGGCGCCGGTGGTGACGTCGTGCAATACGCAATGGCGGTGGTTGAAGGTTCCGCGCCGTGAATCCTGGCCCGAGAGGCGCACCGGTATGCCCTCGTCAAGCAGCGTGGCATACGCCAGTGTTTCGGCATTGCCCCAGTCCAGGCCGCTTCCATTTACTACCGCTTCAAGGCGTTTTTTGATCAAAGTCAGGATCTTGGCGTGGGGGGTGAAGCCGGTCGGCAGTTCCACCAGGGTGCGGGCAAGGCTCAAGAGTTTTTCCGCCGGAACGCCGGTTTCGTCGTCGAAAGGGCGATACTCGCGGCCGATGTCGCTCCACTGTTGATGAAAACCGATTTTCATCGCTTGCGGTTCAGTCTCTAGAGCTTTATCGAGGCGGCTCGCTATTCCCTGTTCAATGCCTGCCAATTCCGTCGCGTCCACCCCTGCCTCTGCCAGCGTATCGGCGTAGATCCTATTAACCGGGGGACGGGTTGTGATCTGGCGGTACATGAGCGGTTGGGTGAAGGCCGGTTCATCCCCTTCGTTATGGCCATGGCGGCGATAGCAGATCAGTTCGATCACCACGTCGCGGCCGAATGTCTGCCGGTATTCCATGGCCAGTCGGGTGGCGTGGACGGCGGACTCCGGGGCTTCGCCCTGCACGTGAAAGATTGGGCAGGCCAACATCTTGGCCACATCCGTGGCATACCGGGTCGAGCGGGCGTCCTTGGGGAGGGTGGTGAAGCCGATCTGATTGTTGAGCACTACGTGGACGGTACCGCCGGTCCCATACCCCTCAAGTTGGGACATATTGAGCACTTCCATGATGCTGCCCTGTCCCGCAAAGGCTGCGTCGCCGTGGATTAGCAGCGGCAGCACCCGCTGTGTCCCATCAGCACCGTATCGGTCCTGCCGGGCGCGGCTCTTGCCCTCCACCACAGGGTTGACCGCTTCCAGGTGGCTTGGATTGGGACAGAGCGTCAGGTGCAGCCTGGTGCCGGACACGTCGATCTCTGCCGAGTATCCCTTGTGGTATTTTACGTCACCATCACCCTCGAAGCCGAATTCCAGGGTGTCGCGAAATTCGGCGAAGATGTTCTCGTAAGGTTTTCCGAAAATATGGGCCAATACGTTTAGCCTGCCGCGGTGCGCCATGCCCAGTATCATGTCGCTGATGCCGGCGGACGGACAGGCCTGCCTGATGGTATCCAATACCGGGATCAGTACCTCGCCGCCTTCGAGGGAAAAACGTTTCTGGCCGGGAAAGCGTCGTTGGAGGAACGACTCGAACAGCGCCGCTTCGTGGAGTTTTTTCAGGATATGGAGCTGCTCCTCGCGAGGCAGTTCCGGCTTGTTGCGGTGTGGCTCCATGCGGTTGATCAGCCATTGCCGCTCGGCCGGTTCCTGGATGTGCATGAACTCGACGCCGATTTCCCGGCAATAGGTTTCCCGAAGGGTTTCGACGATCTCGCGCAGGGATGCACTCTGCTTAATGAATCGGCGTGCGCTGAAGACCGTCTCCAGGTCGTCTTCCCCCAGGCCGAACTCGGAAAGCATTAGCAGGGGATGCTCCAGCAGGCAGGGGGAGAGAGGGTCGGTACAGGCCAGCAGGTGGCCGATATTTCGATACCGGTAGATGAGCGATTGAACGCCGGACTGTTTCAGGGCCAAGGACTCATCCATTGCGCTCGAGCCGGGAACGGCATCGTCCTGTCTGCCGAGTTCGAAACCGCTGAAAAAGCGCTGCCACTCCTCCGGCACTGAGGTGCTGTCCTGTTGCCAGGTTACATAAAGGGATTCGAGCCAAGGTCCGGACAGGTTGGAGATGAACTCTTTTGCCATGTATTCCTCGTAGCATGATCTGGGTAAGTAGTTCAGGCAAGCGTACCACAAAAAAATCCCGCCGTCAGATCAGAAATTCATCGTAACGCCGGTGGTTGACGCATGCCTCGGGATTATTTCCTACGTGAGATTACGTGTCAACCTCCGGCGATACCCTCTCCCTGACGTTGCTTCGCAGGTAAAGCAGCACCAGGTTTCCGGCGACGAAAAGCAGCGCTCCGGCCAAGGCCACTGCCGCACCCGGCTCACGGTGGATCTCCAGCAACGCCCGCCGGTAGGGGTATTCCTCGGCCTGCTTGATGTAGACGCCATAGCCGTCGGCCAGCCACGGGTGGTTGGGGCTGATGGAAACCCGTTTGGGAGCGTTGTCGTTTCCGCCGGTCGTCAGTTCGCTGCTGATGGCAGTCGGCATCCCCATGGGGGACGTGACGACTCCGATGCTGTCCACGGCAAATGGCCGTCCGTCCGGTAGGCGGATTACAGTCCCTTCAATTGCCACGACCTGTTCCATAAAGCCGCCGGTCGAACTCAGCAGGTGGGCGGCAATAATCAGTAAGAAACCGGTATGCATCATCTGGGGCGCAAGGAGCGGCATCAATCCCGCCCGCCTCCAGCGCGTTCCGAGGGTGCTGACGGAGCAGAGTACGGTATTAACGGCCAGCAAGGCGATGAGTGCCATGGACAGCCAGAGCCACCAGGAAATCGGGAGCGGCGTCTGGCGCATCCATGAAAAGAGCGGCACGGCATTGATGGCCGCGGCGTAGTCCCCTGAGAGCCGGAACGATCCTGCCGCCATGGCGCCGCAGATCAGGGCGAGCAGTCCCAGACAAAGTTCGAGTGATATGCACAAGCGCCAGCACGATCTCATATTTTTTAAGCTTGACGGATTCCCTGTTTCAGGATATATAAAAAGACTCTTTGTGGTGGCTATGGTGAAGCGGTTAACACTTACGACTGTGACTCGTACATACGTGGGTTCAAATCCCACTAGCCACCCCATTTATAACCCAACCTGCCGCTAAACGACAGGATAAAATCAACCCTCAATGACATGCCGACAGTATGCGGCCTTCTCATTGAGGGTTTTTTGTGTTCACTATTTGATTTTTCGATGTATTCGCAACTCTGGTGCAAACGTGAAAAACATGGTAGGGGTCTGCACCCGCTGGTGATGGTGAGAATTGTTTTATACAGTTCCCAGATCAGAGGGCATTCGTAAAAGCCTTGCAACTATGCGCCGTTATTTGTTCTTGATCGATTTAATGGGTATTTATTGGCTATTCAGTGCCTATGGGTCAAAACAGAGGTCGAAAATAATTATATCAGTAATATAGGGTTCTTAAAGTCATATGGTGTTCGTGAGGAGTGATTGGCATGTCAAATGCTTCTCATGAAGTAGAAGCATCACGGCGAGAGGGGAAAGAAGCGTGCGGCGATATTCATTGATGCTACTACGGATGTAAAGGTAGGTACGACAATGAAATCCGATAAATACAGAACCATATTTTTTTGGTTGATTTTAAACTCCATCATCACCATGTGCATCGGTTTCTGTCTCTCGACCATCTGTCTGGTTCCCTCTTGTTCACCCTATCTGCGCAGCATGTTTTTCGATACGAATCTCGATATTGTCGTACCCTATATCATTGCGGCCATGATTGCCATTCCCATGATATCGATCCTGTTTTACTGGAAATGGTATGCCGGGCGAAAACGGTAATGCCCGCGATGCGCGGGAAAATCGGAGCAGGTGGGAGACGGCGCGGCGCTACTACAAAGGGTCGTCCGGCGGGGCGTTGGTGATGGTATAGGAAGATACGATGCCCTGGTCGTTGAAAAGTATGCGTAGCGTCTCTTGTTCCATGAGGTCAAGTGCTCCCAGGTAGTGAACGTAATAAAACCATACCTCGCCCCCCTTGTGAAGCACTACCTTCTTATCGCCGGAGACGATGGACATGCCGGGTGTTTTATATCTGAGGTAAGGGCGGCCATAGAGTTTTAGAACCTCTTTCTTGGTTGTTTTTCCTGAGATGATTTCCTGTCCGACCGTTTCCGGGATGATTTTATGGAGACAACCACTGAGAAACATAGTCGCCGCCAATAGTAGTAGGGATACTATGTGACGCATAACGCCCCCTCGTTTTTATCTTCCGATTATATCAGGGGAATGCCGGAGTTCAATAGGTGGCGTTTTGTGTCTGCTCGTGCTATCCGGGCAACCTTGTGTATGATCGGAACATAATGGCTTTTTGCCTTCCAAGGAGAGGAGCGGAGGCGAGAATCGTTTTTGTACCGCAAACAAATCAAAGGCTTACGGATAAACTCTGTAAGCCTTTGTTGCATAAATGTTTTCTGAGAGGAGCCGCCCTTTGGTGGAACATTCGATAGGGTGAACACAAGGCCTGCAAGCTGGAACAGGGCTTGTAATACAAAAATGCTGTGGTATAGCAGGGAGGTACATAATACCGTACATATGAACGGACTATCCCATTTGGGTAGATCACCGGTTCAGGTACGCGAACTGGTCAAGAACGAATGTAGCAAGGAATATGGATCATAGAGATTCATATTGGAAAGGTCAACAAACCATGAGTAAAATGATTGGTATCCTGACTTCCGGCGGCGACAGTCCGGGACTGAATGCAGCAATCCGGGGGGTCGGCAAGGCACTTCTGGGGCAATATGGGATGAAGGTAATAGGCTTTCGTGACGGATTCCGTGGCATGATGGAAAACCGGACGCAACTGTTGGATTCTGCCGCGCTCTCTGGCATTCTTACGTTAGGCGGCACAATTCTGGGAACGAGCCGTGACAAGCCCTACGCCATGCCTGTTGCCGGCAAGCTGAGGGATATGACCGACGTCATTGTCGAAAATTACCGCAAGCACCATCTGGACGCGTTAGTTTGCCTGGGGGGTGGCGGTACGCAAAAGAACGCCTATCATCTGATGAGGCAAGGTCTGAATGTGATTACCCTGCCCAAGACGATCGATAATGACGTGGTCAAGACCGATGTATCCTTTGGCTACGACACCGCTCTCGGAATTGCCACGGAGGCGGTAGACCGCTTACACAGTACTGCCCATAGCCATCATCGCATCCTCGTCCTGGAGCTGATGGGCAACAAGGCGGGCTGGCTGGCCTTGGGGGCCGGTATTGCCGGCGGAGCCGATGTCATTTTAATTCCGGAAATACCGTATGATGTAAAGCAGGTTGCCGCGGCAATAATGCGCCGTAGTCATAGTGGACAGGGGTTCAGTATCGTTGCCGTGGCCGAAGGCGCCGTTTCACGGGAAGATGCCGCCAAGCTGGCCGAAAGCGGCAAAAGCAAGGACAAAAAGAAGAAAGAGCAAAAACAGCAGGCCCAGGAAAGGTGTGCAGACAGCAAACCGGGCAATAGTCTGCATCTGGCCCGACGACTCGAAGAGCTCACCGGTCTGGAATCACGCCTCACGATCCTGGGTTACTTGCAGCGCGGGGGAACGCCTTCGGCGGGAGACCGTCTGTTGGCCACACGCTTGGGTACGGCCTGTGCCGACCTCATCAATAAAGGCGAATTCGGCGTTATGGTGGCCGCTCGGGGCGATGGTGTCAAGCCGATAGCGCTCAAGGACGTTGTCGGCAAGCGCAAAACCGTGCCATTGGATCATGATTGGATCAAGAGCGCCCGCAGTGTACATACTTGTTTTGGGGATTGATGGGAGAGTGGCAGGGCATAAAATTGACACACTTTCCGTGCGCTCCAGAATGGTATTGCGAACAGCGGCAGAAAATGGGGAAGTCTCACTAATATAGCCCAAACCGAATATTTGCCAAAGAAAAAGGCTTAACGGGAAAACCCGCAAAGCCTTATCTTTTCTATGGTGCCGGAGGCCGGGGTCGAACCGGCATATCCTTGCGGATGCTGGATTTTGAGTCCAGTGCGTCTACCAATTTCACCACTCCGGCAGATCTTGGCACTATACTGTAACCACCCCTCACTCGTCAAGGGTAAATAGCCACTGTTCACTGAGTCAGGGCGTCGGGAGGGAGCGCCACAAAAAAATCATGTAAAATTTGCCAAAATAATATTGACATGAAGGGCGTCATCTGGTAATTAATCACTTCCTTAGTCAATGGGGCTGTAGCTCAGTTGGGAGAGCGCTTGAATGGCATTCAAGAGGTCGACAGTTCGATCCTGTTCAGCTCCACCAGAAATTCAAGCACTCACGAAATTTCGTGGGTGCTTTTTCTTTTCCCTTTCAACCGCAGTAGTTCGACCTTTCCCTACATCTTCAACGAGGTAGCCCCATGTTCGTATCCACCGAACGTACCGATCTGGCCGGCTATGCCTGCATCAGTGCCAACTCCCACGGCCGGAAGCATGCCGAGGAGTTTCGCGACGAACGCCCGGCCTTCGAGCGGGACCGGGACCGAATTATCCATTGTGCCGCCTTCCGGCGCCTGGAGTACAAGACCCAAGTGTTCGTCAACCACGAAGGGGACTATTACCGCACCCGCTTGACCCACTCACTGGAAGTGGCCCAAATCGGTCGGGCCATCGCACGTCGTCTGCGTTTAAACGAGGAGTTGACCGAAGCGTTGGCCCTGGCCCACGACCTGGGCCACACCCCGTTCGGGCATACCGGCGAGGACGTGTTGAACCGGCTCATGACGGGGCATGGCGGTTTCGAACACAACCTGCAATCCTTCCGTACCGTGGATGAGTTGGAGGAGCGTTATCCCGGTTTCAACGGTTTGAACTTGACTTGGGAACTTCGAGAAGGGATCATTAAACATTCCAGCCCTTACGATACCCCGGCGGAGATCATTACCGGGTTTCTGCCCGGCGTTGTTCCCTCGCTGGAAGCCCAGATTATCAATTATGCCGACGAAATCGCCTACAACAACCATGATATCGACGATGGTCTGAAATCCGGGTATATCACGTTGGAGATGCTGGAACATATAGATATCTGGCGCCAGGCTAGCGACGGTATCCGCCGGAAATACCCTGCCATCGACACAAAGCGCCTGATGTACCAGACCATCAGCGCCCTGATCGGCCTGTTGATCAACGATATATGTGCCACGGTTGCCGCCAACCTTGTACGCTACGACATCACCTCGCTGGATGACCTGCGACGGGTAAATCGCCCCCTGGTGCATTTCAGTGATGGCATTACGGCTCAGAATATGGAACTGAAACGTTTCCTGTTCGAACACCTCTACCGCCATTACAAGGTTGAGAAGATGCGGGTCAAGGCCGAGATATTCATCACCCGATTGTTTGAAACCTATATTCGTTTTCCGAACCTGCTGCCGCCCAAATACCAAGCCCGGTTCGACCGCTCGGGTTTTGAACGGGTGGTCTGCGACTATATTGCCGGCATGACCGACCGTTTTGCGCTGGATGAGTACAAGCGGCTGTTTGAGCCGTATGATGAGCGGGGCTGAATACATGACGCAGCAGGCACAGAAACAGGACGTGACCTACGATTTTTTCGCATTCCTGGCGCGTATGCGCTACATCAGCCGCTGGGGGCTGATGCGCAATACCGTACCGGAGAATATTCAGGAACACAGCCTGGATGTGGCGGTGATCGCCCACGCCTTGGCTATGATCCGCAAGACCTATTTCGGCGGTAGCCTGGACCCCTCCCGGGCTGCGCTCTACGGCATTTTTCATGATGCCAGCGAGATCTTTACCGGTGATATGCCGACCCCGGTCAAGCATTTCAACCCCAATTTCAAGCGATCGTTCCACCAGTTGGAGGACCGGGCCCGGCGCAAGCTCCTGGCGATGCTGCCGCCTGAGATGGCCAAGGAATACGAACCGCTCTTCTTTTTTGAGGGAGACGAGGAATACTCCGCCTTGGTCAAGGCTGCCGATAAAATTGCCGCGTTGGCCAAATGCATCGAAGAGGAAAAATCTGGCAACCTCGAGTTCCGACGGGCTGGAGCCGAACATCTGGAAACCCTCTCCAACAGCCCGCTGCCCGAGGTGCGTTACTTTGTGGAAAAGTTCCTGCCCGGCTATCGGCTGTCCCTGGACGAGTTGCGATTGGGGTAATTTTTTTTGGGGTCCTGCAAACAAAAAACGCGCACGGCAGAAAAGCCAAGCGCATTTTTTGTTGCGAATCGTCCGGATCTCTGTGAATCAGCGTTTGGTTGCGGCGTTCATGGTCGCCGTCAGCCCGTCGAGCAGGGCCTTCCGCGTCGCGTCATCCAGCCGGGCCTCGGGATGGGCAATTTTGTACTGAAACGGCGGCATATCGCCGGACTGCACCTCTTTAGCCACCTTCTGAGGCTTCTCTGCTTTACCCGTGCCCCCCTGCCAATCGGAAAAATTTAATTCTTCCCGCGCCTCGGCCACATCGTGATAAACCAGCCAGGAAAACGGCGCAATCCGTGAGTACCAAGGCCAGACGGTTTCGTTGCTATGGCAGTCGAAACAGGCCTGTTTAACAAGATTGCGCGTGGCCGGACTATCCCAGACCGGTTCACGGACGACCGGCGGGTTGACGTGATTTTTCCCGTAGGGCACCAGTTGCATGGCCACGGCAATAGCGATGAGGGCAACGAATGATTTTGTTAGGATACTCATGGGTTTAGCTCCTTGGCGAGACAGGGGGGCTGCCCCATCAGTCTCTCTGAATCACGCTATCAGGTAGGGGGTAACGGCCGCCTCATCCAGATCGTTCATAACGGTGATGGTCTCTTCACTGCCATTGCAACGAACCTTGATCCGGCACGGTGTCGCCTGCTCGGCCTTGGTGTAGCGCAGGAGGATGCGCGCCGCCAGCCCGATACCTGCCGGGTCCTGATCGCCGGTTATGACGCCTGCCGGCGTATTGCCATCCATCCAGGTAAGGGCGGTTTCGCCCGCCTGCATGACATTTTCCAGCAGGTTGTTATCCGCCTCGTTGCGTCCGATGATGACTTTGGTACGCCGCCCAATACGGAAATGTCGACCGATTTTGAGCAACCGACAATCACGCAGGCTGAGTTCGTCGCTGTGGTCCAGAACATCCCGCACCTTGGGGACAAAGGAGAGTTCGGTCAACAGGCAGCCGCCTGCGGGGCAGGGGTAGTCCCTTACGTCCATCTCGGAGGCAAGCTCAATCTGCTCCTTGCGGGAACGTCCCCGGATGGCGAGGAGTTTCTCCCGGTCGATCCATCCTTCCCGCTCGGGGAGCGTCGGAGCGAAGAATTGGGCGGATAACGGCCTGAGCAACAAGCCTTCCAGGCCGCTCTCCCGTTCAATCACCCGCATGGCGTCGCGGCGTTGGCTCATGGGACGTTGGCCCAATACCTCGCCGGTGATGACAAAGTCGGCGCCGCTCTCGGCCATGTATTCCTTTGCCTTGCGCAACAGATAAATGCGGCAATCGATGCAGGGGTTGATCCCCTTACCGTAACCATGTCGCGGGTTGCGGACCACTTCCAGGTAGTCGAGGCCTTTGTTCATAACCTTGATGGGGATTTTGAATTCTTCGGCCACGCGGACCGCTTCTGATTTACAGCCGGCATTCTTGCCGGTGCAGGTGCAGAAGGGAGAGGTGAAGTTGAGGGCCTCTACGTCGATGCCGAGGTCGAGCATCAACTTGACGGCCAGGGTGGAATCGAGTCCGCCTGAAAGGAGGGCCAGTGCTTTGCGTTTCATTGTGATCTCCTGGGGCTCCATGATGCGGCCTATCGTGAAAGGAAGGCGCCGCAGCACAGGACCAATTTTTTCAGGTACATCTGGTGATAACAGTAATTCTATATGTCGAGGCGTTTCATTTTTTCCACCAGGGTCGTCCGGTTGATACCGAGCAGTGAGGCCGCTTTGGCTTTCACTCCTCCGGCCATGACAAGAGCCTGGGCGATCAGCGATTTCTCGATCACTGCCAGTGAATCGACCATGTCGATCCCTTGTTCGGTCAGCTCGATGCAGGAGTCGCCGGATGTCCTCCTCTGGCCGCTAATGCCTGGCGGGAGGTCTTCGTACCGGATGACGTTCCCCTCCGTCAGTGCTGTCAGCCGTTCCACCATGTTTTCCAACTCCCGCACGTTGCCCGGCCAGGCATACTCCTCCAGCGCCTCCAGGGCGGGTTTGTTGATCGTCATGGGCGAGCGCGACATCACCCGGCAGCACTTTGCCAGGAAATGTTCCACCAACGGCATGATGTCGTCTCGACGCTCCCGCAGGGGGGGGAGGTGTAGGGGAATGACGTTGAGCCGGTAAAAGAGGTCTTCGCGGAATTTGTTCTGGCGGACCTGTTGTTCCAGGTCGAGGTTGGTGGCCGAGATGATTCGAACATCGAGTTTAACCGGTTTGTTTGA
Source organism: Geobacter sp. AOG2 (assembly GCF_019972295.1). Lineage (NCBI taxonomy): Bacteria > Pseudomonadati > Thermodesulfobacteriota > Desulfuromonadia > Geobacterales > Geobacteraceae > Geobacter > Geobacter sp. AOG2. The sequence goes on along the minus strand of NZ_BLJA01000001.1, from coordinate 2,331,646 downwards.
GCCGACTCGTTCCAGCTCCTGTTCCTGAATGACGCGCAACAGTTTGGTTTGCAGGTGCAGGGGCATGGTCCCGATCTCGTCCAGGAAGATGGTCCCGTGGTTGGCCGCCTCGAATTTTCCGGCCTTGTCCCTGATGGCACCGGTGAAAGCGCCACGAACATGGCCGAACAGCTCGCTTTCCAGCAGGGCCTCCGGTATGGCGCTGCAGTTGACGGCAATGAACGGCTTATCCCGGCGGCTACCGTTGTAATGGAGGGCCCGGGCGACCAACTCCTTGCCGGTACCCGATTCTCCGGTGATCAACACGGTCGAGTCGGTCTTGACGATACGCCCCATTCGTTCGAAGACCAAGGTCATGGACGGGGAACCGCCGATGATGTTGCTGAACTCGAAACGCTTCTGGAGCTGCTTGCGCAGGTAAATGTTTTCGGAAAGAAGCTGCTGCTTCTCCAGTGCCTTGCCGATGACGAGCTTCAACTCATCGAAGTTGACCGGCTTGGTTATATAGTCGAACGCCCCTTCCTTCATAGCTCGTACTGCGGTTTCAGCGGAGGCGTGGCCGGTGATGACGATGACCTCGGTGGAAGGCGAGAGCATGCGGGCGTTTTGCAGAATGTCGATCCCGTTTTTATCCGGCAGGAAGAGGTCGGAGACGATCAGTTTGAACGGCTCCTGAGTCATGAGTTCGAGGGCGGCCTCGCCGGTGGCTGCCGAGGCAACGCTGTACCCGACTGATTTAAGGAGCAGTTCCAGGGCTTCGCGCCCTGCGTCGTCGTCGTCGATCAGGAGGATTCGGGTGTCGTGTGTCATCGTACGAACCTCGTATGCCGTTGTGCTTTGGAGCGAGCGGCCCCGCGGTAGATTTTCAGCAAACGGTCAGACGTTGAAGCGGAAATGCATCACGTCGCCGTCCTTAACCACGTATTCCTTGCCTTCCAGGCGCATGAGACCCTTTTCCTTGGCCCCGGCTTCGCCGTTGCACGAGATGAAGTCGGTATAGGCGATCACCTCGGCCCGGATAAATCCCTTTTCAAAGTCAGAATGGATCACCCCGGCAGCCTGGGGGGCTTTGGTGCCGTTGACGATGGTCCAGGCCCGCACCTCTTTGACCCCGGCGGTGAAATAGGTGATCAGGCCCAACAGTTCGTAGCCGCTGCGGATCAGGCGATCCAGGCCAGGCTCTTCCAGCCCCATGTCATGTAGAAAGGCCTGTTTTTCCTCGCCGTCCAACTCCGATATCTCTGCTTCGAGTTTGCCGCAGATCACCACCGCACCGGCACCTTCCGCTCCGGCGATCTCCCTGACCTGGGCCACAAAGGGATGTTCGCCGTTCAGGTCGTCCTCCGCCACGTTGGCCACATACAGGACCGGTTTGTCGGTCAAAAGGTGCAGGTCGCGCAGCCAAAGCCGTTCATCCTCATTTTCTGCCACGCCATGGAGTTTTTTGACCTGCTCCAGCAGCCCTTTGACCCGCTGATAGAAGGTGACCTCATCCTTGGCTTTTTTATCCCCGCTACGTGCCATCTTTTCGGCTCGCTGGATCTTCTTATCCACCGTGTCCAGATCGGCCAGGGCCAGTTCGGTGTTGATCACCTCGATGTCGTCGGCCGGCGAGACGCGGCCGTTGACATGCACCACGTTATCGTCGTCGAAACAGCGCACTACATGGACGATGGCATCCACGCTACGAATGTGCCCCAGGAACTGGTTGCCGAGGCCCTCTCCCGAACTGGCCCCCTTGACCAAGCCGGCAATGTCCACAAATTCGATGGTGGTTGGCTGGATCTTCTGCGGCTTGACTATGGCCGAGAGCTGATCCATGCGCGGGTCAGGCACCTGTACGATTCCCACGTTGGGGTCGATGGTGCAGAAGGGGTAATTTGCCGATTCGGCGCCGGCCGAGGTCAGCGCGTTGAAGATGGTGGACTTGCCCACGTTGGGAAGGCCGACAATACCGCAGTTAAAACCCATGAGTTCACCTTTTATAAGTTACTGTTCAAACGTCAACGTCAATTCTGCCACGGAGCCACAGAGACTCAGAGAAAACCAAAATCAGGGTACGATAAACAAAAAAAGATTCATATTTTGTCAGCGCTTTTCTCTGTGAACCTCCGTGTCTCTGTGGCAGATCTTATCTTTGCCGTTTACTTTTCCACGAAGTTGCGGTTGTTGAACATGCTCATGGCCTTGGGCAACCCCTCGTCCAGCATCATCTCCAACATGTCCAACCCGCCGTCCAGCACACGGGAGAGCGTTTCCATCTGCTCCGGCGGGATATGCCCCAGAACATAGTTGCTCGTATCGCCGTGGACCGGTTTGCCGATGCCGATACGCAGCCTGATGAAATCCCCCTTGCCGAGTTGTTCCATGATGGAGCGCAGGCCGTTGTGCCCGCCGTGGCCGCCACCCTGCTTGAAACGTACCGTTCCGAACGGCAGGTCGAGCTCGTCATGGACAACGATCAGGTGCGACAGTGGTAGTTTGTAAAACTGAAGCGCCTGCATGACCGACCGTCCGGAGAGATTCATGAAGGTCTGGGGTTTGAGCAGGATAAGGCGGTTGTCGCCGCGACTCCATTCGCCTGCCAACCCGGAAAAGGACTTGCGGGTTATGGATGTGTTTTCCAGGTGAGCCAGACGGTCCAAAAAAAGGAAACCCGCATTGTGGCGGGTCCATTGGTACGTGGGGCCGGGATTGCCCAGCCCCGCTATGAGTAAAGTATTCATGTAATAGAACTGGTCCGGTTATGCGGCCGGGGCGGCAGCCGGGGCGGCCTCTTCTTCCTTGGCCCTGCCGAGGACGCTGACAACAGGGGTCTTGGGATTGTCGAGCAGTTTGACCCCTTCCGGAAGAGGAATCTCGCTGACGTGGATCGAATGGGCGATCTGGAGGTCGGTGATGTCAATCTCGATGTGGTCGGGGATGTTGTTCGGCAGACACTCCACGTGCAGTTCGTGATGGGCCAAGTCCAGCAAGCCGCCTTCCTTGACACCTGCTGCGGTGCCTTTCAGGATGACCGGAACGGTAACACGCAACTTTTCATTCATGTTGATGCGATGGAGGTCGATATGGCGGTAGGTGCCCCTAAGTGCATCGCGCTGCATATCGGCGATAATAGCCATGCTCTGGTCCAGGCTGCCGCCTCCAACCAGGGTGATCAGGTTGTTTTGGCCGCCTTCTCCTGCAAGAGCATTCTGCAGATCGCGATATTTGATGCTTACCGCAACCGGATCCATTCCCTTGCCGTAAACGACGCCGGGAACCATGTCGGCATTCCGCAACTGGCGGCTTATACCCTTGCCGGTCTTCGATCTCAGTTCGATGTTCATCTGTTTCTGTTGCATACTGTTCCTCCCAATGTAGTGATGGGGCTGCCCCCACCTCTGTACAGTTATAAAAATATGTCTCTAGACAAAAAGTGAGCTGACGGACTCGTCTTCATGGATACGCCTGATAGCTTCCGCCAGAAGGCCCGACACGGACAGCATCGTGATCTTGGATGTCGTGTTTTCCTTATCTCCCAGCGGGATGGTGTCGGTGAGTACTACCTCGGCAATATCCGAGTTATTGATACGTTCGATGGCCGGGCCGGAGAGCACTCCGTGGGTGGCACAGGCGTAGACGGCAGTGGCGCCGTTCTCTTTGAGTGCCTTGGCCGCTTGGGTAAGGGTACCGGCGGTATCGATCATATCGTCAAGAATGATGGCGATTTTGTTACGCACATCGCCGATCAAGTGCATGACCTCGGCCACGTTGGGGCCGGTGCGGCGTTTGTCGATCACCGCCAGGGTGCATTCCAGTCGTTTGGCAAAAGCACGGGCGCGCTCGGTACCGCCCGCATCCGGGGACACCATGACGATCGGTTGACCGTCGAAACGGCTCTTCAGATGATTGAGAATAACGGGCGCAGCATAGAGATTGTCCACCGGGATGTCGAAAAAACCCTGGATCTGGCCGGCGTGCAGGTCTACCGTCACCACCCGGTCGATCCCGGCCTTGGTGATCAGGTCAGCCACCAGCTTGGCGGTGATCGGGGTGCGCGGTGCGGCCTTGCGGTCCTGGCGGGCATATCCGTAATAGGGAACCACAGCGGTAATGGTTGCTGCGGAGGCGCGCTTAAGGGCGTCAGTCATGACCAACAGTTCCATCAGATTGTCGTTGGTCGGGGCACAGGTGGACTGGATGACATACACATCGCGGCCACGAACGTTTTCATTGATTTCAACCATGACCTCGCCGTCCGAAAACCTGCGGACACGAGCCGCGCCTAGGGGCACCGTGAGGGCCTCACAAATTTTCTGGGCAAGGGTGGGGTTGGAGTTGCCGGAAAAGATTTTGATCTTGTCGAGCATATGGATTGTCTGCCTCTCAGCCGAAAAGGATCAAACCGGGCTATACGCGCGGAAATCCCTGAATTTCCAAAAAGGAAATGAAAGATATACTAAAATGGCCGCCAAAATGCAACCTCTTTCGATCATGGGTCGCTGATTCCTGTCAAGCGCAGAAAAAACAGGTGTGGGCTGGTGTTGCCGCGATCAAGATTACCGGGAGGTTATACCCATCAGTTCCGCAGCACGATCCCTTCATCCAGGGCGAAGAGAAGGAAGTTACCGGCATCGTCGGGTTGAAGGCCAAGGCCTGCGGCAATGGCATCGGCCCGGCTCCTGCCGTCCAAGCGCTCCAGAAGGTGGAAATAGGGCTTAGCCAGAGACTCGGTACAGACTCCGTTGTGGCTCGAATAGATGGCGGCAAAGGAACCGACGGGGACCAGGGCGTTTGTCAGGCGGCGGATATCCGGTATGCCGGCATCGAGTATCTCCAGAATTTCGTAGTTGAATTTTGCCAAGCGGACTGAACCTGCCAATCGCAGAGTAGATTGCAGGAGGCGGCCCTTGTCCGGTATCCGCCCCCGCGAGCGTTCCAGCGGGCTCAGGAGCGCGGCGGCATAGTGATAGTGGTAGTCCACAAGGTCGAGAACCACCGGCAGATAACGTTTCAGTGTCGGCCCGCTGAACATACTGTTCAGAAAACCCCGTTGGAGTTGCCAGACCTCTTGCTCGTCAAGGTCGCTTTCATCGATTTGCGAGCCCCTCTCCGTCAGTAGCCATTCTGAAAACCGGTGCAAAAAAACGCTGGGGAACATCTTGAGGGCTTTGGCGACCTCATTGAACCAAGCCACGGCCCTGCCACGGGTGTAAAAGATGTCGCAGGCCGTTGCCAAGCGCTGCGCCGCAGTCATGGCGTCGGCTGGAAAAGTGGGGGAGGAGAGCAGGGTGTAGGGGGGGCGGGGCAGGTGGTTAAGGCCGATGGCGTCGCTCCGGTCGGCAAGTGCGGTGCCGGGCAGCACAGCCAGGGGGAAGATGTCCAGGTGGTTAGGATAGAGTGACAGGGCAAAATCCAGGCTGCGACGGAAACCTGTCAGGGTGTCGTCGGGCAGGCCGTAGATCAGATCGAAGCCGAAGGTTGCGCCGCTTCGGTTCAGGTGATCGATCCGTCCGACAAAGTCTTCGGTCCTAAAGGAGCGTCCGACCCCTTGCAGCACCCGGCTGTCGGAGCTTTGCAAGCCGATCTGCAAGGAGCAGGTGATCTGGGCGAAGAGTCGGGCCAGTTCCGGGTCGATGAACTCGCTACGGACTTCAAAGTGAAAATGGATACCGGGCGCGATCTTTTTGATCAGCCTCAGGATAGCCTTGGCTCTTTTCAAGTCCTGGTTAAATGTGGAATCGAGCACAAAGACTTGGGAAACTCTGCTTTGGGCGAAATGACGCAGCTCGGACTCGATCCGTTCCAGGGAGAACCGCCGCACGCCGTGCTGGCCGCGGGAGTCAAAGCAGAAGTCGCAGGTAAAGCCGCACCCGCGTGAAAGTTGCCACAGAACGCCCGGATAGTGGTCACAGTCCAGAATGCCACCCAGGTAGGGAGAGGGGATGGCGTCCAGGTCGACCAGAGGGGGGGCGGGAAGAAATGGCGTCGCCGCTCCTTTTATGAGTATGCCGGGAATATCTTCCAGGGTTTGGTTGTTGGCCAGTCGTTTGCAGAGGACGTTGAAGGGGTATTCGCCTTCGCCCACGATGACCAGGTCCAGGGCGGACCCGTCGAGTATGCCGTGTGGATCTGCCGTTACCTCAGGCCCGCCGGCGAAGATCAACGCCTCCGGCAGACGGCGGCGCACGTCGTCCGCGATTGCCAGGCATGCGGCGCGGTTCCATAGATAGAGGGAAAAACCGATCGCCGTCGGCAAGCCCTCCGCAACCCTTTCGGCGCACACATGGGGGACATCGTCGGTAAAAAATTCCACCAGTTCTACTTCCAGAGAAGTTTGAGCTGCAAAACCCTTCAAAAAGGCGTTGGCAAGGGGGATCGCCTGGGGGGAGGGGGCGGGATGGAGAGAGACAAGGGTGATGCGCACGGGTGTGAATCCTTTCGTGAGCCTTTGACGAGTGGTGGAAGCAGGTGTTTTGTTGGCGATATGACGAAAAAGGGCTAGCTTAATCAGCTAACCCGATCGATGATGATCCTTGCTTTATAGGGGAATTTCTACTACGTGGTTCGTTTGAAGTCAATAACAAAATCAATATGTTCGAAGTGTTGTCTTGTGAAACGCCCCGTGCGCCCGGTCATTGTTTACACTACATACGCCCTGATACCGGTAAAAATAATATACTTAGCGGGCGCCAAGTGGTATTTTTATTGGCAATTAGTAATCGATTTATGATATGTATTTAAAAAATAGTAAAAAATTGCACGGTGAACCTGATAGACGCTACACAAGTCTGATCTACACAAATAGGAAGCAATGCTCTGATTCATTTTCAGAGGCCTTCATTACGAAGGCCAATCCATAGAGCTCGAAAGGAGAGCACAATGACCAAGGCAGAGCTGGCAGTAAAGATCGCAGAGGCTGCAGGAATCACCAAGACACAGGCTGAAAAGGCCCTCAAGGGGTTCATCGATGCTACAACCGCAGCACTCAGAGCTGGCGACAAAGTCACCCTGATCGGCTTCGGTACCTTCAGCGCGGTCACGCGAAAAGCTCGTACCGGCAGGAATCCCCAAACTGGGAAGGCCCTCAAGATTCCAGCCAAGACCGTTGGCAAGTTCTCCGCAGGCAAGCCCTTGAAAGACCTTAAGGCTGCCGCACCTAAGAAGGCCGCCCCCAAGAAAGCTGCGGCCCCCAAGAAAGCTGCTCCGAAAAAGGCTAAGAAAAAATAATATCTGGTCGGCCTTTCCCGGGGCCAGGATGGCCGGGCGCTCCGCCGAGCAAAGGCCGTTTTCATCAGAAAACGGCCTTTGCAACTTCATCTTCTCGTACTGCGGCAGACAAAGGGAGAACGGCGTATGGATGACAATCAGTCGCCCGACGTATCCACATTCGGCCCCGGACTCGCCTTGGTACGCAGGCGCCGCAGGTTCTTTTTTGCAACGGTCGCCATTTACGTGCCAGCCATGTGGATCATCCACTCCATCTCCCCAACCTATCGCACAATGGGCACCGCCATCGGCATATGGGTCATTATCCTTATCGTGACCATGTTCTGGTCGGCCGTTGCTGTCTGCCCTCGCTGTGGAAACTTTTTTCATGTCAATGGCATGACCCTTCTTTATCTGCGCAAATGCCTCCATTGCCAACTTCACGTAAACGCTGATAAAAAGCCGTAGGCTGTCTGATACTGGGCGGTGTCACGAGTTTTTGTAGTACCCATTTCCTTATTTCCTTCGCATTTCCTTCACATTTTTTCCTTACCCTAACCCCGATGCCGAATCGTCGTATGTGGCACTGCCCGTCATGTGCCCTCTTTCGATACCTGAACAGGCGCGCAGGGGACGTAAAACCATGGATGTGAAATTACTTGAAGAAACGCTTTCGAGCCAGCTTCAGCTCTTCGAGAAACTGTGCACGCTCCTTGAGCAGGAAACCGACGAGCTTGCACGGATGAACCTTGAGACCATGGCGGAGATGAATCGGCAGAAGGAAGAACTTTCCGGACGTATCGGAGAACATAATGACTCCCTCCGCCGAATTATCGCCGTAATTGCGTCGGAACTGGGGCTTGCGCCGGACGTCACGCTCGGTACGGTTGCCGTTGCCATCGGCAAAAAAGGTGGGGGGCTCCTGCTGTTCCGTCACAAACTGGCGGCAGCGGCACAGCTAGTGCGGGAAACTGCCGCCGTAAATTGTGCGATTTCGGAGCGCTTTGCCAAAACAGCGGGTATGACGCTGGGGTTCCTGGGCAGCCTGATCAATCGGCCAAGCGTCTATGGGGCATCCGGCGGCTATCTGCAGAAATCATCCGTATCAGTCATGATTAATCGGGAGGCATGATATGAGCCTTAATTCGGTACTGCAAATAGGAGTGAGCGGTCTCAGCGCATACCAGACCGCCATCAGCGTAACCGGCGAAAACATCTCCAATGTCAATACCGCCGGCTATTCCCGCCAGACAGCGGTGCTCGAAACGGCACCCCAGTCAACGTCTTCCGGTGGCTTGTCCTTGGGGAACGGCGTGAGTGTCACCTCCATACAACGCTCATATGACGCAGTTCTGCAAAAAGAACTTGCGAACGCCCAAACGGAAGAAGGGTATGATACCACTAAATCCACCGTACTTCAGGAGATTGAACCTTCTTTCAATGAGGTTTCCACCGATGGCCTGGGGACGGCAATCAGCGATTTTTTTAATTCCTGGCAGGATTTGACCAGCAACCCAACCGGCACGGCTGAACGGCAGGCGGTGTTGACTGCTGCTCAGAACCTGACGGATAACTTCAATTCCGTCAGCCAGACCCTTTCGGACACTATCACCGCTCAAAACACGTCACTTGTTACCACTACGGACAGCATCAACGAGAATCTGAAAAGCATTGCCGAACTCAACAGCCAGATCAAGGTGATCGACCAGTCGGGTGGCAACTCCAATGAACTCAAAGACCAGCGCGACCAGAAGATACAGGATCTTGCACAGCAACTCGGCATAACCTATACGGAAAACAGCGACGGTACGACGGATGTCCAATACGCCGATAGCGGCGCCGCACTGGTCACCGGGTCGCAGGCCGGGTCCTTTTCGCTGACGACAAACACCACGACAGGGCTCTACGATGTCAACCTGACTGCGGCCGGAGACACAACCGCCGCTACGGTATCTCCGACGACGGGAACGCTCGGCGCAACTCTGGAGCTGCGTGACACCGTCATTCCGGGCTACCAAAGTCAACTCGATACGCTGGCAACGACCATTGCAACGAAGGTCAATGCGCAGCAACAGGCCGGCTATGACCTGAACGGCACGGCCGGGATCGCTCTGTTCAATCCCGGGACGAGTGCCGCGACGATAGCGGTTAATTCCGCCATTACCGGCACCAACCTGGTTGCGGCATCATCAAACGCTTCCAGTACGGGCGACGGCAGCAACGCCCTGGCGATGGCGGATCTGGCCAATGATACCACGACCATGTCGGGGTCCACGTTTAGCGACTACTATACCAGCATGGTTACCCAGGTCGGCCAGGATGTCGCGACAAGTAAAAACAACGTCACCCAGAACACGGCCTATAGCAACCAGTTGAGCACGCTCCGTGAATCGAACTCGGGTGTCTCCCTGGACGAAGAACTCGTCAATCTCACCAAATACCAGAAGTCGTACCAGGCCTCGGCCAAGCTGATCACGACGGTGACCGATATGATGGACACGGTCCTGGGGCTTATAAGCTGATCTGAAAAGGATATCTGATATGAGAATTTCATCGAACACGTCGGCTCTTAACGCTATCTACAACCTTCAGAAGGGGCAGACGACCCTTAACAAACTGACCGAACTGAGCACATCGGATCAGAATATCAATCGGCCGAGCGATAACCCCACATCGACAAGCATCCTGTTGAATATCAGCGATTCCCTGAACGCGATCAACCAGTATTCGACCAATATAACCAAGGCTACGACTTTACTTAACGTCACGAGCAACGCCTTGACCGGGATATCGGACACCATCACGCAAGCCAAATCGCTCGTCGATTCCATTTCGAATGGCAGCGACAGCGCGTCGGACCGGCAGAGTGCGCATGATCAGTTGGTTGCTCTGAAACAGCAGATCATCGATTATGCCAATACTCAGTCGGGTGATACTTATGTGTTCGGCGGCACCAGCAACTCCACGGCCCCGTTCAGTTCAACAAGCAATACGTATAACGGCGATAGCAATCAGTCCAAGGTGGAGATCACCGAAAACTCGTACCAAACGGTCAACATAACCGGTGACCGACTGTTAAAGGGTAGTGGTTCAAATCCCAGCTACGGCTCCACTGATATACTCAAGACGCTCGACGACCTGATCAGTGCGGTTGGGGATAGTACCACCGCGAGCGATGCCGCGGCCATACAGCAAGGGGCTAAAGATCTCGAAGCAGGTGCCACTCAGATAAACAACGCACAGATAGATGTCGCCGCGCGGTTGAAGCGTCTTGACACGATGTCCACGATGAACACCAATAATAAGACAACCCTGGAAAATGTGGTCAGCGATATTCAGAGTGTTGACTTGACGACGGTCGGTGTTGAATTGAGCCAGCAACAGACGGCATACGAAGCGGCATTGGCCGCGACGGCCAAGATATCATCCATGTCTCTTTTGGACTACCTGTAGTGCCTTGATTTGTGGTGGTCTGTTCCTGCCTTTGTGACGGTGTTTTTTTAGAGGTTATTTAAGGGGAGCCTGCCTCGGTCAGTCCACTCACTTGCGGCAGTTTGATGGGCAGCCTAATATTCGCCTGCTCGACAAGTTGTTCTTCATAGTCAATCAATTCACGGGCTGTTTTAAGTGCCCGATAAAGCCCGCCTGATGTGATACAATCCCTGATCTCGACAAAATAGCGCCGGCTGCTTGGAGCGGCAGTAATCATCTCCTGTTCCAGCCCCTCGAACCGCTCAAAAAATTTTGAATTGTTTGAGTCATTATCGATGTACATGAGTTGCAACACAAAATAGACCCGCCTCGCCGGGGTGGTGGCACCTGCTTCCGTCATGATATCTTTCTGACGCAGGATGGCGACGCTGTTGTTTTCCACAAAAAAGTTGACGGGATTGTTTCCACACTTGATTACGGCACCGCCCAGGATGATCTTTTCATGCGGTTTGAGATGTAGTTTCAGTGACATTGGGCAACCTTGCTTGTCGTTAGTGGCTTGAAAATTGAAAATGGAGGGGAGATAGACTCCCCCACATTTTTCTGTTTTAAAGTTTGTTTAGAACAGTTTCAGAACTGCCTGAGCTGCCTGCGAAGCCAGGCTCAAGGAGGTGATACCCAGGCTCTGGCGGGTCTGCAGCATCAGCAGGTTGGCGCCTTCCTGGTTGGTATCGGCCAGGGTCAGGTTGTCGGCACCGGTCTGGAGTGTGCTGACCATGTTGTCGGTAAAGGTCTGGCGTGACGTGACGACACTAAGGTTTGCGGACAGCGTTGAAGACTGGCTGCGCAAGGTGTTGAGCGCGTTTTCGAGCTGGGTTGCCGAAGACTGAATACCGGCGGTGCCGGTGGTGGAATCCGCCCAGTCGATACTTCCGCTTCCCGTTCCTGCCGTGCTCAGGCCCAGGCCGGTTGCAGTGGCGTCGAAACCCTGGATCTGCAGCGTAGCGCCGCCGGTTGCGGGAGCGAATTCAACAGTCTGGTTCTGGCTGTTGAGGAAGTTGGTGCCGCGGTAGCCGGAATCGCTGGCCAACTCGGTGATCTGAGTCATCAGGGTGTTGAAGGTGGTTTCGTAGCTGGCACGGTCGGTGACGCTGGTGGTGGCCAGTGCAGCCTGGGCGACACCTTGGGCGGACTCGATCAAAGAGGTGATGCCGGTGATGCCCGCGTTGGCTGCGGAAACCATCTGCACGGCCTCGCTCATGCCATCCTTGCGGTTGGACAGGTCGGTGGCGCGGGCTGTTGCGGTCTGGGCGGCAAAGAAGTTGGTCGGGTTGTCGAGAGCGGTGTTGACCGACTTGCCGGTGGACAGACGGGTCTGGGTCCGGTTGATGAGGGTGGTAGTGTTCTGGAGGGACAACAGGTTGTTCCTCATGCCGCTGGTAAGGGAGATGTCGTTGATTGCCATGTGTGCTACTCCTTTCTGGGGTTTTTGCGGTATTTCTTACCGCACATAACATACAAAGTAGTTTGTTGCCATTGTTCGTTGCTAGTTATTCTTAAGATGAATATATTGTAATCCACCTCCTTTCGAAATAGTTGGCATAATCTTGACACCAATATGCCATTTTACCAGCTACATAAATATCCCAAAAAGCAGGGAGGTCAGGTAGCGTTTAAGTGCGATTTTATTTACCTATCGGTATTAAATATGGAATAAATGTGATTAAAATAAGGAAACGTAAAATATTGGTAAATAATCCAGAACTTATTTGTAATACATTTTATTAATATACGATTATGTAGGCATTTTATTCACAATTAAACGCAGCCAGTGGAACACACTTGTATGGTTTTGCTGTGACGGGATACCCGTTAGCATGACAGGCTGATGACTTGGCGGGCAAAACAACAGGCGGAAAGACCGGTCAAAATGATTCGCCTGAAAAACCGTCGATCTGGTTGCCGCTGGAATCCATTGATTTACCGCTGGCATCCGTGCCGTTGAAACTGAAAATGATCCTGGAAGTATCTATGGTTCCTGTCGACGAATCGTTCTGCCTGAGAGAAAAATAGATCGTTGCCTCATGGGTGGTCGCATCGTACATTACCCTGGAAGGAATGGGCGACACTACAGTGTCCGTGGAACGGTAGGCACCGTTGTCGTATAGTCCGGTATCTTTGTTGATGGTTGCACCCTGGGCCTTGGTGATGCTCCAGTTGCCGATATTCATTACCGACCCGGCGTCCATCTCCGAGTCAAACAGGAAGGTCACCGAAACCTCTTTTGAGGAATCAGCCTGGACAAAGTCCGTATCGATGGCCAGGAGCGGCACTGCTCCGAGGGTTGTGTTAAATGTGCTTTTCGTTGTATCGATGGTAGTAATTTTGGGCTGGCTGATCATATTCGTCAGGTCGGTGGCATAGGTATTGGATTCGGTGGTATCAATATTTTCCAGTGCCGAAATCTGGGATGTTACCTGATCCTTCTGGCCGCTTTTGTAGTAGGCGTTGCCGAGTTCGTAGATTGCCGCAGCGAAGTCTGACTTGAGCGAGACAGCCTTTTTCAGCACCGGGATGGCATCGCTTGTCTTGCCCTGTTCGTCAAGGCTTAGTCCAAGGCCGTAGTAGGCGTTGCCGTCTGTGGGTGAGAGTTTGACGGCGGTTCTGAAGTAGCTTTCCGCCTCTTGCGGTTTGCCTTCCTTGGTGAGGAGTTGCCCGAGGGTATAGGGTGCGACGACATTCTGCGGGTCGGCCGTCATGGCCGCCTTCAATTCCTTTTCGGCTTCGGCATTCTTGCCGTCCTGGATATAAATATTCGCCAGGGCCACATGGATATCGTCCTGGGTGTTGTCCAACTTGAGGGATTGCTTGTAGGCGGCAATCGCCTCCTTGTCCTTGCCAAGGGCCGCATAGGCCTTAGCCAGATAATTGTAGGCGGTCTTATTGTTTCCGGTGCCATCGTCGGCGTTGTATGAGATGGACATCCTGAAAGCGTTAACCGCCTGCTGGTACTTGCCGTTTTGATAAAAGGTCAAGCCGTTGTTCAACGCGGTATTGGACGCACTCTGGCGGTTTGTTGTATCCACCATGGCGGCGAAAATGGAACTGAGGCTGTCTGAACCAATGACCGATGCCATAGGCTTCTCCCTGTGTGTTTTCTGCACATTGTCGCCACGATTTGGTAGAGAAGGTGCAGTTAAAGACATTTTGTATCGAATTTATTACTCTATCGGTTTTAAATGTGGAAGAAGTGTGGTCAAAATGAGGAAGTTTGCGATATTTTGCGTAGAGGGGGCGCTCTCAAAAGCGGAAAGGCATCTCCATCGGTCGATGAAAATGCCTCTCCGCTTTTGACGGTAATTCCGTTCTGACGGCCATTCAGGGGATTCAATGATCCGGCTCGAGCGGTACCGGATCGCAGACACTGGCGCTACTGTGGCTTTTGGCCCCGCATCTGGAACAATAGAATTCAGGTTCGCTGCTTAACGTAACGCGCTGCCGGGTATCGACAACCGCGCATATTTTTGCACTTTTTCGTGTCATGACTAATCCTCCTCTCGGGATGTGTTGTCTGTCTCACTAATTTACCTTTATGATATACTTATTTTGGGGAAAATAGATAAATGAGTAGTGAGTGGTGTGGAAATGAAGGGCAAAAAAAAAGGGTTTGCAGAATGTTCTGCAAACCCTTTTAAGAAGGATGGCTGGGGCGCCAGGGATCGAACCTGGGAATGCCGGAATCAAAATCCGGTGCCTTACCGCTTGGCGACGCCCCAACAGGTAAAGAGGAATGATCGTATCAGATGGTTTCGGCAACGGCTGCGAACCAGCCCGTGCCGTCGGTCAGAACGGTGCCGGCCCGTTCCGCACTTTCTCGGTCCCGGAAAAGGCCAAAGACTGTCGGACCGCTGCCGGACATCATGGCTCCTGCCGCACCTTCGCGGAGCATAGTTTCCTTGATCTCGGCGATGACGGGAAAAGAGGGAACGGTCACCGATTCGAGGTCGTTTGAAAAGATCGAACAGATGTCCTCAATACTCCGAAAAAGCTCGGGGAGTTTAGCCAGACCTTCCCGGTTTGTCAACTGTAAACTTCTATAAACCCAAGCCGTAGAGACATGCACACCCGGATTTACCAGCAACACCCATGCGGCAGGCATGGCCGGCATAGGGGTGAGTTGTTCGCCGATGCCCTCCGCCAGGGCAGTTTTCCGGAAGATGAAGAAAGGCACGTCGGCACCCAGTGTAACGCCGATCTCCATCAGACGCTCATCCGAGAGCCCCAGCCCCATCAACTCGTTCATGCCCATCAGGACCGAGGCGGCATCACTACTGCCACCGCCTAGTCCGGCGGCGACCGGGATATTCTTGACGATGTCGATGATTGCTCCCTGCCCCTGATTTGCCAAATCGAGCAGGATTTTTGCCGCTTTCCAGGCGATGTTCCCAGGCCCGTCGGGTACGCCTTTTTTACCACAGGTTACGCTGATGCCGGGGGTCTTGGTCAGGGTCAAGGTAATTATATCGCACAGGTTTACCCGCTGCATGACCATGCGCAGGTCGTGATATCCATCAGGCCTCCGGCGGATCACGTCCAGGCGGTAGTTGACCTTGGCAGGGGCTTGCAACGTCAGGCTCTTCACGGACACTCCATTTTCGCGGGTCATATTCCCGTAGTGATGCCGGTCGAAACCGGGATGCTGTTACTTACCGCAAGAACAGTTCGAAAGGCAAGCCCAAAGTGAGCCCCGGCGTGGTTTCGCGACCTATTTGATGCAAACCCGTCGCACCTCGTGGATGTCGGTCAGCCCCTGCAGCACCTTTATGATGCCGTCCTGTTTGAGACTGGTCATGCCGTCTGTCACCGCCTGCTCATAGATTGAATCCGTATGCGCCCGGCGCTTGATCAGGCTCTTCAACTGAGAGGTGCAGTCCAGTACCTCGTGAATGCCGAGCCGCCCGCGATAACCACTGTGCCCGCAGCGTTCGCAACCCACTGCACGATAGAGGGTCAGTCCCTCCCGTTTTATGCCGCTCAGGGTGAAATCCTCCTGACCGTACTCGTCGATGTACTCACCGATTTCGGGTTCTGTAGGCTGATAGCTCTCCTTGCAGTCGGGGCAGAGTCGACGAGCCAGTCGTTGGGCCAGGACGCAGAGCAGTGAGTCAGAAAAGCCGTAAGGATCGAGCCCCATTTCCAGAAGTCGGGTAACCGTCTCGGGTGCTGAATTGGTGTGCAGCGTTGAAAATACCAGGTGGCCGGTCAGCGAGGCCTCAATGGCAATACCAGCTGTTTCCTCGTCGCGCATCTCGCCGACCATGATGACATCCGGGTCGAGCCGCAGGAATGAACGCAGGGCGGTGGCGAAAGTGAAGCCGATGCGCGCATTTACCTGCACTTGACGCAGGCCCGGCTGGGTGATCTCCACCGGGTCCTCTGCCGTCCAGATCTTGCGGGTGGGCTGGTTGATCGTGGCCAGGGCAGAATGCAGAGTTGTGGTTTTGCCGGAACCGGTCGGGCCAACGACCAGGACCAGGCCGTGGGGACTCTTGAGAGCCTCTTCGAAGACATGCATGTTTCGGTCGGACAGACCCAAGTCCTTGAAACCGATCGGTTCGCCGCTGGACAAGACACGGATGACAATGTCTTCCAGTCCGCCGACCGTCGGCATGGTTGCCACACGCAGTTCGATGTCCAACGGTCCGAATTTTTTGAATTCGATCTTGCCGTCCTGGGGCTTGCGTCGTTCTGCGATATCCAGGTCGGCCATGATCTTGAGGCGGGAAGGGATTGCAAACTTATATTTGTATGGGATCTTCTGGTAGATGGAACACTGGCCGTCGATGCGGGTGCGTACCACGACGTCCTTTTTGCCGGGGTAGGGTTCGATGTGGATGTCGGAGGCTTTTTTGACATAGGCGTCGTAGATGATCTTGTTGACCAGTTTGACGATGACGCTATCCTTCTCTGTGACCTTTTTGGTCTCTTCCTCTATGTCGGGCTCGTCGCCGAGGGATGTCTTGCTGAGCAGATCGACGATACTGTCCGGCAGGATGTCCAGATTTACCTCGTCACTGGCGCTGGTCGTTGTTCCTGCGTTTGCGACGTTGTAAAGTTGCTGGTGTGCCACCCGGATATCACTTTCAGTGGCGATTACGGCAATGATCCTCAGGCGGATGCTGTCTTCCAGTTCCCTGATGTCAATCTGCCTGAGGGGGGCGCTCATGGCCAGTGTCAGTGTATTGCCGATCTTGGAGATGGGAGCGATGCGGTGTTTTTGGGCGTAGACGACGCTGATGTACTGGGAGAGGACCACATCCAGATCCCGGCAGTTTATGGTGACATACGGCAGGTCATATTGTGTTGCCACCGCTTGGGCGAGTTGTTCTTCATCGATATAACGTAACTTGATCAGCGCCTTCTCAAGAGGG
This sequence comes from Geobacter sp. AOG2, assembly GCF_019972295.1. Classification (NCBI taxonomy): domain Bacteria; kingdom Pseudomonadati; phylum Thermodesulfobacteriota; class Desulfuromonadia; order Geobacterales; family Geobacteraceae; genus Geobacter; species Geobacter sp. AOG2. The sequence goes on along the minus strand of NZ_BLJA01000001.1, from coordinate 2,314,592 downwards.
ATGTTGTGTTGTTTACCGATCTCCCGGGCGTGCCGTATCTTCGGTTGATCCAGCAGGCCGTCCCTCATGAGGATATCGACCAGCTCCGGCCGCTTGTTTTTCTGGTCGAGCACGAAACGCAGGTCGCTTTCCCGTATGAATCCGAGTTTGCAGAGCAGTTGCCCGATCGTCTGGTCGGGAATGTTTTTTTGCAGTTCGAGCGCCTGTTGGAGCTGCTCCTGGGTAATCAGCTCCTGCTCGATTAATATTTCACCAACTTTTTTCACGATCATGCGTTCGTATACCTTTATTTTGTGTAAATGTTGAAACCGTTTTCCAACAGAAGGCTGCGTACGACCTGGTCAATGGCCAGATCGGTAAGGAACAGACTGCCGCCGGGCAGGGAAGGGTCGTCCAACCAGAACCCCGACATCTGTACCGAATAGGGGAGTCCTTCCTCGCGGATCAGGTCATGTCGGCCATAGGTGTTCCGGATCTTCATTCCCGCGAGGATTTTTTCCGTGCTCTTGCGGAAATCGTCCTGTCTGTCGAGGGTAATGACCCGATACCCCTTGGTTTCCAGGATACGGAAGAGGGTGTAGGTGACCGCATCGCCGTCAAAGCGGGTGATGACGTACTTTTGTCCGCCGCGGACGAATGACCGGTCGGCCCTGACGGAAAGGGAGATGCCGTTGTCGTCCGCCCCAAAGACGTCTAGGGATCGATCACGTTCGGGTGATACCGCCAAAGACGCCAGGATGGCATCCACCATTTTGGGTTGAGTGGAGATCCCTATCTGTCCGATGTTGCGGGCCGGGCGAACGATGAGCGGTCCGGGCGCGGCAAACGGTTCGTAGACCGTAAAGCCTTCTTTTTTAAGCACCCCCCGCAAGGTGGTTGGCAGGGGCTGCCGTCCGTTGTTCAACAAAACGACATCCTGATTGACCAGGCTGTCGGCCGCCTTTTCTATCTTGAAATCGGAGTGGACGGTTACCTTAGGGTCGACTCCGAACTCCATGTTGAAGTTTTCCTCCACCGAATAGAATCCGGCCGCTTCAAGCATGGTGGCCAAAAGCTGCCTGGTGTCTGCCGGCGATTCGGATACGATATGGACCGACGGCTCCTTTTCTTCAATCAGCGATTTGATCAGGGGAGGGATGGTCTTTTTACGGTCCACCAAGATCCGGCCGCCATCCATGGTGGCGTACATGGGATAACGCTGAGGATCGAGGGTCAGGGTGAATGTGGGCGAATGAAGCGTGAGCGGCTTGCTCAACTCGCTCTTCGAGGGCACGACCCGATCCCAGACACTTTTGATCTGCCGAAGGGTTTCCTGCCCATCAAGTGCAGGCACAGAGGGGGGCGTCAGGCTAAATGCCCTCCCCGTGGCTTCAGGCGCGTCTACGTCGGGTGTGGCCGAAGCAACCCTGTCCGTCTCGTACACCGTGGCCGCACCTTCCGCCTTGCGGTCAAAGGCAGGAATCACTATACGTTGGCCGACCTTCAGGCGTCTGATATCCCTGATATTGTTCTTGCGGCAGATTTTTTCGATCAGTGTTTCTGTCTCATTATCTTTTATGCCGAAATGTCGTACCAGGACCTTGTGAAGATTGTCGCCGGCTTTTATGGTATAGATTGTGCCATTTTGCGGCAGTTGGCGGGAGCGTGGCCGGGCGGCATGCCTGCCGCTTTTGGCCGCAGGCTTGCGGGTCGTGGTAGCCTCAAGTGTCTGGGGGCTCAGTTCGAAACGCGGGTCCATGGCGGCGTGCAAGGGTTGTGCGGTTATCGAAGCGGCAATGATGAGTAGGAAAACCAGCGTGGTACGGACATATGATGAGAACATTGCATCTCCATGGTCGGCCTCTGATCAAAGTCGAGCCCGCTCAGGGGCCAAGGCCGACAAATGTATAAATCCAGCAAGGTTGAAAAAATGTGACGGTTGTTTTAAATCAGGGATACGACAAAGGCGTGCAATTTCGATTTTCGAATGTAGAGCATCAGGTCTGCCTTGTCGGCCACACTGCCACGCTCTATCAGGTAATCCTGTACGTTCTCCCGTGAGGTCACCCGGAAATGGTCGTTGCCCACCAGTTCTGTCAGCACTTTTTTCAGAAACTCCTCATCGAGGCTTTGCCGTTTAGCCGGCAACACCTGGACAGCCTTGATGCGGTTGTTTTCCCGGAATATCCGGCATTCGTAATCTGCTCCCGCATAACGTTCCCAGCCCGGGTGCCGGGCTGTATAGACGTTGTCACGGCCATCAGCAGGAATAAATGCCGGCAGAGGGGCATCCGTATTTCCGATGGGATGGTGCACGCTCGAAGCAGTCTTTTGAATGGCTACCGCGACGGGCGCCGGCTTTTGCAGCTTCGTTGCCGCCCCCGGTTTCTGCCGCAGCAGATACCAGGCAACGGCACAGGTCGCCATGGCCAGGGCGATACCCACACGGCGCCTCCATCTCCTGTCCGGCAGTTCAAAGCTCTCAATGAACGGGGCTATATCACTCTGTTCCCGCCCGGCTGCTGCTGTAGCCGCCGCGGTAATGCGGAAATCACCCGGCGGCGTTGTGATAGACGGGGGCGAAACCGCAGGCTTCGACACTGGGCGATGGTCTTGTGGTACTGCCTTGGCCACAGGGGGTGGGGGGGCTGCCGGCAGGGGGGGTGAAGTTGGGCGCACTGAAAGCGGGGGTGAGGGCGCGATGGTCCTGGACGGAATCACTGTTTCTTCTGGAAAAGAGGTTTCATGCCCCATCTGTTTGGCCGTTTTCTCGTGTTCGACGGGTAATTGTCGGGACGGAGTGTTTTTGCGGGGGGCAGTGTCGAGAGGCTTCGTGGCGGGGGAGGCAGCCGCCGGTTCTTGATCCGGGTGAACGCCGTTCTCCAGTCCCCTGACCTGGGCCTCGGGCATGGTTGTCATGAATTCATCCAACGAGTTTACGAGTACGAATGCGTCATGTTCTTCGACAGCGGAATATTCCCGGGGGCGATTCAGTGTGATACCGGCTGTTTGAGGCTGCTTGCCCTTAGGAGGGGGCGGTGACAAGCAGGTGTCTTCCCACTGGGTGCCGAGAATCGATTTGAGGGCGGCACCAAGGGTCTTGGCCAGTTTCGTCTCGGGCAGTGTCAGGTCGAGCAGGTGCTCGAACAGTCCGGCGACCGGTTTGGCGTTGTCGTCCCCCTCGTGCATCAGAATGAAGGAGGGCGCATCTTTTCTGAACAGCATCTGGATATGCCGGGCAATTTCATCGGCATTGATATCCGAGAGTCGGTTCTGGATGCAGACGACAGTCGGACGTTTTACGAAAATATCCTGCAGCGCTTGGTCGATATCGGCCACCACGTCGACCGTAACCTTGATCGTTGCTTGGAGATATTGCTTGATATGTGCTGTTTTTGGGCTGTTGGAGATAATGACGAGGCTGACCATTAGCGGCCTTTGTTTATATATATTGAATTTCTTTATTAACTTGTGAGTGCCGAACTTGGCAGCTTTTATAATTACCACGACTTAAGATGAAAGAAAATAGTCGTTTTTTGCTGAAGGACTTTCTTGGAGTGCATGAGTCAAAACAAAGGCGTTCCGGCTGGTTTTCCCCGCCGGAGAAAAAGTGGGCTTGCGTGGTGAGGTTTCACCATACTATACTGTCCACCGTCCTGGCAAACAAGGATGAGACTTACCTCAACAGGAGATGAGACCGTGAATCCGAGATTATCCGCCGAGTGGGAAGTGCAGGACGGCGTCCTGCTGGCCTGGCCCCATGAGGACACCGATTGGGCCTATATGCTGGACGACGTCCGTCCGGTTTTTGCGGAGATTATCCTCCGGATTACCCGCTTTGAGCGAGTGGTGTTGGTCGCGCCCAGTGCCGCTTCTGCCCGCAACTACCTGGCCGGTTCCGGCATCGACCTGGAAAGGGTGGTTATCTGCGAACTGCCCACCAATGATACCTGGGCGCGGGACTTTGGCCCCATCACGGTGATCTTCAACGGCAAACCAGTGCTTCTGGACTTCGGTTTCAACGGCTGGGGGCTCAAGTTCGCCGCCAATCACGATAACCTGATTTCCAAGCGGCTCAAGGAGTTGGGCGCGCTCACCCCCAATCTCAAAACCGTGGGCCTGATTCTGGAAGGGGGCAGCATTGAGAGCGACGGCCTCGGGACCATCCTGACTACCACCGAATGCCTTCTTTCGCCCAACCGCAACCCACAACTGGATAAGAGCGAGGTTGAGCAGGCTCTGGCCGCCCTTCTGGGGGCACGGCGCGTACTGTGGCTCAATCACGGCTTTTTGGCCGGAGACGATACTGACTCCCATATCGACACCCTGGCGCGTATCTGTCCGGGCAATACCATCGTCTACACAGCATGTGACGACCCACGGGACGAACACTACCAAGCACTGAAGCTGATGGAGGGAGAATTGGCGGCCTTCCGGGCCCCGGACGGCTCCCCTTATCGCTTGATCCCGCTTCCCTGGCCCAAGGCTCGTTTCGACGACCAAGCCCACCGTTTGCCGGCTACCTATGCTAATTTCCTGGTGATCAACGGTGCCGTGCTGGTCCCTGCCTACCGGGATGAGGAAAAGGATGGGCTCGCCATGGAATGCATAGGCCAAGCCTTTCCCGGCCGGGAGGTCATCGGCATCGACTGTCTGCCGCTCCTGGAGCAGCACGGTTCGCTGCACTGCGTGACCATGCAGTTACCTCAGGGGGTGTTGCCGTGAGGTCCCTCAGAACGGCGTTGATCCAGCAGACATGCAGCAACGACAAGGACGCAACCTTGGGCAAGACCTGCGCCATGATCAGGCGGGCTGTAGCCGACGGGGCGCTCCTGGTGGTTCTGCAGGAATTACATGCCGGCCCATACTTCTGCCAGGTCGAGGATCCAGACCTGTTCGACATGGCAGAGACGATCCCCGGCGCCGACAGTCGCGTCATTGCCGGCCTGGCCGGCGAGCTGGGAGTGGTCATTGTGGCCTCGCTCTTCGAACGCCGCGCTCCCGGACTGTACCACAACACCGCCGTGGTCTTTGAAAACGACGGCTCCACGGCCGGCGTTTACCGCAAGATGCATATCCCTGACGATCCCGGTTTTTACGAAAAGTTTTATTTTACCCCCGGCGACCTGGGATTCAATCCGGTGAAGACCTCGGTCGGGACGCTCGGGGTTCTGGTCTGCTGGGATCAGTGGTATCCCGAGGCGGCCCGATTGATGGCCCTGGCCGGGGCCGACCTTCTGATCTACCCAACCGCCATCGGTTGGGACCCGGCCGACAGTACGGCGGAGCAGGAGCGCCAGCGTGACGCTTGGATCACCGTCCAGCGCGGCCATGCCGTGGCCAACGGTTTGCCGCTTCTGGCCGTCAACCGGGTCGGGTTCGAACCGTCGCCCCTTCATCCCGAGACCGGGATCAAATTTTGGGGGAGCAGCTTTGCAGCCGGGCCACAGGGGGAACTGCTGGCCGAGGCTTCACGGGAGAACGAGGAAATTCTGTTGGTGGACCTGGATCTGGGACGGAGCGAGACCGTGCGGCGCATCTGGCCGTTTCTGCGCGACCGGCGTATCGACGCCTATGGGGATCTGTTGAAGCGTTACCGGGATTAAAAAGGTTGTTGAAAAACAGCCATCTCGCCGCCGTCCTCGAACGCTCTTTCGTGAGGCGTAGCTCTGCTACGCCTCCTCGGGGCATTCTGCGAGTGCGACGATCTGATTATTTTTGAACAACCTTGGTGTTTCATCAGGAGGTTGATAATTTTTCCGTAAGAGTCTACCCTCGCAATCCCACCTCTTTGGCCAGCGCGCGCCAAGCCGGCAGGCTCCGTTCGATCATCCCTTTGTCCACGCAGTAGGCGATCCTGAAAAAGCCCGGTGCCCCGAATCCGCTTCCCGGCACCAGGAGGATGCGGTGTTTCTGGGCCAGTTTGATGAATGCCACGTCATCAGCCAGCGGTGAGACGGGAAAAAGATAAAAGGCGCCGTCCGGTTTGACTAGTTCGAACCCCATTGACGTCAGTTCGTTGACCAGAAGATCGCGTTTTGTCTGATACAGGCCGATATCCACCGATTCGTCCTGTAATTTAGCCACCAAGCGCTGCATGAGGGCTGGCGCATTGACAAAACCCAGCACCCGATTGCTGAAGATGGCGCCTTCCATGAATTGCATGGCGGTGGCCATGGTGGGGTTGATGGCCAGGTAGCCGATCCGCTCCCCTGGCAGGGCCAGATCCTTGCTGTGGGATGTGACGATGACGGCGTTTTCCACCAGAGGGAAAATATTGGGGACATGTCTGCCGTCATAGGAGATGCGGGCATAGGGTTCATCGGAAATAACATAGATGTGGTGGCTGGTCTTCTGTTGGGCCTTTTGCAGAAGTTCGCCGAGTTGGCGCAGGCTTTCCGCCGAGTAGACAACCCCGGTCGGGTTGTTGGGTGAGCAAATGATGATTGCCCGCGTCTTTAGTGTGAGCGCCTTCTCAATGGCGCCGATGTCGAGTTGGAAGGTGGCGCGGTCGGTCCAGACCTCCACCGGAATTCCGCCGTGATTGTCGATATAGAATTTGTATTCCACAAAATAAGGGGCCAGAATGATGACCTCTTCCCCCGGATTGAGGATGGTCTTGAGCACCACGTTGAGCGCCCCTCCCGCGCCGCAGGTCATTACAACGTGGGAGGCTGTGACCGGCAGCCCGGAATCCCTGGCCAGTTTCGCAGCCACGGCGGCCCGGGTTTCAGCGTACCCTGCATTGTTCATGTAGCTGTGCATGCCGGGCAGGGGATGCTGCGCCAAGGTCAATAACTCGCGGTTGAAGGCTTCGGGCGGGTCCACATCCGGGTTTCCCAAGGTGAAATCGTAGACGTTGTCGGCACCGTATTCCTCGCGCAGGACTTCTCCCTCCTCGAACATCTTGCGAATCCAGGATGAGCGTGAGATGAATCCGGCGATTTTGGTGGCGATTGCCATGGTTGTTTCCTCCCTGGTGCCTTTTCTGGTAAGATTATCCTGATATTATTACTACAACCATTCTGGAGAACTCAATGGAAATTCCGTCCTACCCCGAGTCGAAGCCGCTCGATCTTGCCGACAAGGCCTTGCTGGACGTTAAATTCTCCATTCTTCAGCCCCGCGTATCCGAGTTGACCTTTGCGGGCTTGTACTTGTTTCGTGCCGCCCATGACTACCGGTTGACCATGGTGGGGGAATCCCTGGTGGTGCTGGGGCGCGGCTATTCGGGCGAGCGATACTGCATGCCGCCTCTGGGGGGTGACGTGGAAGAGGCTCTTGAGGCGATGTGGGGCGACAACTTGGATCTCTATGGTGCAGATGAAACACTCGCGGAGCGGTGCCTGAAGCGGGGAGGGGTGGTCGCGGTCGAGGAGCGGGATGCGTTCGATTATCTCTACTTGCGGGAAGAACTGGCCACCCTGCCGGGTAATCGCTTCCATAAGAAAAAGAATCGTATCAACTATTTTGCCATCCGCCACGATTACGATGTGGTGCCATTCTCGGAACAGTATCGGGTTGGGTGCCGTAACCTGCTGGAAGTATGGAGGGGCATGGTTGCCGGGGAGGAGAAACCCTCTTTCGGACTGGAGGTCGAGGCCACCGCCGAGGCTGTGGAAAAGGCGGAACTGCTGGGACTGGAAGGAGTAGTAGTAACCGTTGACGGGGAGGTCAAGGCTTTTAGCCTTGGGGAGCGGCTCAACACCGATACTGCGGTGTGTCATTTTGAAAAAACCGATCCCTTCATGGAAGGTCTGTCACAGCTTATCAACCGTGAGTTCAGCCGTCTCTTGTTTGAGGACTGTCGATTCGTGAACCGCGAACAGGACCTGGGGGATGCCGGGTTGCGTAATGCCAAACTGTCCTATCATCCGGTCGAGTTAATCAAAAAAATTCGGGTTCGACGGGCAGTATGAAGTGTTTTCCCCTACTCCAGCCTTCCCCCGCTGGGGAGGTGACTCGAACTGGTTCGGTTTTTGATAAATAGTTTGCAATCACCAGGAAAATATTGTATATAACCTGTTCTTTAAAAGACGGCATCCGTGCCGCATCTCCTTGCTCCGGGCAGGACCGGGGCTCGAAAACCGTGAGGAGGAATAATCACATGAGGAAGTATGAAACCATTTTCATCCTCCAGCCGGAACTTGGCGAAGACGAGATAAAAAACATCGGCGCCAAGATTCAAGAGGTCATCTCGTCGTACAATGGCGAGTGCTTCAGGCTGGACGACTGGGGTGTCAGGAAACTGGCATACCCCATCAGGAAGTTTGCCAGGGGGCGCTACTACTACCTGCGCTTTGATGGTGGGCCGGAGATGATCGCCGAGTTGGAACGGCGTCTCAGGCTTAACGAAAAGGTGCTCCGGTACCAAAGCGTCAACATTACCGGGGAGCCCGAGAAGGCTGTCGAGAAGAAGGCTCCCGTGGCTGAAGCTGAAACGGTCGAGGCTGTTGAAGAGGCAGCTGTTGTCGTTGAAGCGGCAAACGAATAATTTCCTGGAGGATATACTATCATGAGCGACGAAAGACCCAGCACCCCATATCAGCGTCCGGCAGGCGGCTCCGGCGGTCAGCGCCCCTCCGGCGGCCCCGGCGGCCCCCGCAAGCGTCGTCCGTTTCAGCGCAGGAAGGTTTGCCGTTTCTGCGCCGAGAAGAACCTGACCATTGATTACAAAGAACCTCGTACCCTCCGCTACTTTATCTCGGAGCGCGGCAAGATCGTTCCCCGTCGTATTTCCGGTAATTGCGCGAAGCACCAGAGGGAAATTACCGAGGCCATCAAGCGCGCCCGTAACCTGGCGCTCTTGCCGATTGCCTCAAACCATGCGCTGTCCTAGGGGCTGAATGGACTTGAGCACAAGGGCCGGTTCCGTCATGGCACGGCTTACAGCAGTTTTGGTGGGCGCCGCAGGAACGTTCGCGTTGTTTGCGGCGTCTTTCGTGATACCGCCCGTCGGTTTCTTTTCGGGGATTCTGGCACCGTTCCCGGTGATGTATTTCCGTTTGCGCCATGGGCGTAGCATTGCGCTCATCATCCTTCTGACCGCTGTTACCGCTTTGACGGCGGTATTCGGGGTCAATGCGGCGGCAGTATATCTGTTGCAGTGCGGGATTATCGCCCTGGTGCTGCCGGAATTGCTGTTGCGGGGTTATGGCGCAGCCCGGACCATTGCCTGGACAACAGGTGTCAGTGTGGCGGTCTTGGCCGCTGCCGCTTTTATTTTTACCCAGGTCAGCGGACTGAATCTGCATCAATCCCTTTCCGGCGAGATCTCAACGAGTATCTCCCGGGCGCTGGCCCTGTATGAAAAGAGCGGCGTCAAAGGGGAAGATTTGTCCATGGTTAAGCAGTCCATGGATTTGGCCGCCGCCCTGGTTATCAGAATCTATCCGTCATTGGTGACGATTCTGCTGGGGATCGTGGCAGGATGCAATCTGGCTCTGATACGCCGGCCGGCCTTCCTGATGGGGTACCGCTTCCAGTTGGGCGACTTCAGGGAACTTCGGCTACCGGAACCACTAGTCTGGGTTCTGATTGTCGCTGGCTTTGCCATGCTGGTTCCCAGTCTGCTTGTCACGATACCGGCTCTCAATCTGCTGGTAATAATGACAACACTCTATTTTTTGCAGGGTCTGGCAGTAATTCTGGCGATTATTGCCCGGCAGGCCTTTACCGGCATCATACGTGTGTTTCTTTGGGTGATGCTGCTCGTTCAACCGTATCTTGCGGCCTTTGTTGCCGCCATCGGTATATTTGATATCTGGGGAGACTTCCGCACCCCCAAAAAACAGGAAAACCTGTAATAATCAGGCTCGAAAGGAGAGAAGTATGAAGGTCATTCTGAAGGAGAACATCGAAACCCTCGGTCACATCGGCGACATCGTCAAGGTTGCCCCCGGCTATGCCCGCAACTATTTGGTCCCCAAGGGCTTCGCCATAGAGGCCACCGAGAAGAACGCCAAGGCGCTTGAGCACGCCAAGCGTCAGTTGGCCTACAAGAAGAACAAAGCCCTGGAATCCGCCCGTGCCCTGGCTGCCAAGCTGGAAGGGCTCGCCATTGATCTAGTCCACCAGGCTGGCGAGGAAGGGAAACTCTTCGGTTCCGTTACCAATATGGAGATCGCCGCATTCCTCACGGGAAAAGGCTTTGATATCGACCGTAAAAAGATCGTTCTTGCCGAGCCGATCAAACAGGTAGGCGAGGTCAGTGTTCCAGTCAAGATCCACCCCGAAATCGTTGCTAACCTCAAGGTAACCGTGAAGGCTGCCTAAGTCCTGATTCATCGTAAAACAACAAAAGCCCGCCGGATTCTTTCCGGTGGGCTTTTTTGTGATAAAAATACCATAATTTGCCACAGAGACACGGGGACACAGAGGTACTCAGAGAAAGGCGTAACGACTTCAAGAGAGAATAACTCGAATCCAGTTTTCAGCCTGTTGGAGTCTTTTGTTTTTCTCTGTGTCTCCGTGTCTCTGTGGCAGATGTGTCTTTGCCGATTGTCTTTACTGGCGGCTTATCTTCAGGAAGTTCTCCAGCAGTTTCATCCCGCCTTCGGTAAGAATCGACTCGGGATGGAACTGCACACCCCAGATAGGGAAGGTTTGGTGCCGCATCCCCATAATCTCGCCATTTTCAACCCATGCGGTGACCTCAAGGCAGTCGGGTAAGCTGCTGCGCTCCACCACCAAGGAGTGGTAGCGGGTGGCCTGAAAAGGGTTCGGCAGACCGGCAAAGAGTTCCCGGCCATCGTGGATGATCGGCGAAGTCTTGCCATGCATCAGGGAAACACTGCGGACCACGTTTCCCCCAAATGCCTCCCCGATGGCCTGATGGCCGAGGCAGACGCCCAAAATCGGAATCCGGCCGGCGAAGTGCTTGATCGCGCGTACCGATATGCCCGCTTCACTGGGGGAACAGGGGCCGGGAGAGATTACCAGCCGTCCCGGTTGGAGGGCCTCGATCTCTTCCAGGGTGATCTTGTCGTTGCGAAAGATGCGTACATCCTCGCCCAATTGGCCGAAATACTGGACGATATTAAACGTGAAGGAATCGTAGTTGTCGATCATCAGCAGCATGTTATTCAAGCCCTTTCTCGGCAATCTCGATCGCCCGCCGGGCGGCCATGGCCTTGTTGACTGTCTCCTGCCATTCTGCCGCCGGGTCGGAGTCGGCCACAACTCCGCCTCCAGCCTGGAGGTGCACCATGCCGTCCTTTATGACCAAGGTGCGGATGGTGATGGCCAAGTCCATGTTGCCGGAAAAGGAGAAGTACCCCACGGCGCCACCGTAGATTTCGCGGCGAACCGGTTCCAATTCGTCGATGATCTCCATGGCCCTGATCTTCGGTGCCCCGGAGAGGGTACCGGCCGGAAACGTAGCCCGCACGACATCGAAGGCATCATGGCCTTCGTCCAACCGGCCCTGCACGTTGGACACGATGTGCATGACGTGGGAGTAGCGCTCGATGACCATCAGTTCCGAAACGCTGACCGACCCGGTGGAGCAGACTCTGCCCAGATCGTTTCGTCCCAGGTCCACCAGCATGACATGTTCGGCCCGCTCCTTAGGGTCGTCCAGCAATTCCTCGGCCAGTCGCGCATCCTCTTGGGGCGTGGCGCCGCGGGGGCGAGTGCCGGCAATGGGGCGGAGTTCGACCCGGTTTCCCTCCTTGCGCACCATGACCTCGGGTGACGCACCGGCAATGACCGTATCGTCCAATCTCAGAAAGAACATATAGGGGGAGGGGTTGAGGGTACGCAGCACGCGGTAGACGTCGAACGGTTCAGCTGAGAGCCGCCCGCTGAAACGCTGGGAGGGAACCACCTGGATGATATCGCCGGCCCGGACATACTCCTTGGCCTTTTCCACTGCGGCCTCGTAATTCTCGCGAGTGACGTTGGAGCGAAGTTCAACAGGCTCGCAAGAGGTGATGGTCGCAGTCGGTGATAGGGGGGTGCGCAACCTGCTGATGATGGTCTCGATCTTATCCATCGCCTGCCGGTATGCCTCTTCAGGGGTTATGTCGCCATCCAGATGAGCATTGGAGACCACCTTGATCTTTTGACTCATGGTGTCGAAGATGACGATAGTGTCGGTCACCAGAAAGTAGGCTTCATAGGCATCCAGCGCGGCTGGTTTTTCCGTGGGCAGATGTTCGAAATGGCGCACCATGTCGTATCCCAGATAGCCGACAGCGCCGCCGAAAAAGCGTGGCAACCCTTCGACTTCCACAGGGGAAAAACGGGCCAGCAGGGTGCGGATGGAATCTAACGGATCATCGGTGGTGACGGTCGTCGTGACGTTGTCCTCGAGGATCTCGACGGTGTTGCCCTTGGAGCGGATGATGCGTGAAGGGCTGGAGCCGAGAAAGGAGTAGCGACCCCATTTCTCACCGCCCTCAATACTTTCGAGCAGAAAGGAAAAACGCCCGTCGTCGAGTTTCTTGAAGGCGGTGACCGGCGTATCCATATCAGCCATGATTTCCCGGTAGACCGGAATCAGGTTGCCTTTTTGGGACAGGCTACAGAAGGTTTCGATTGGGGGAAAAAACATGTGCGTGGCTCCGATAAATGAATCAGGGTGATTGAAAAAACTAGCACAGGCACTGAGGAGAGTCAAGTTCAGTGGGTTTGTGCCGTTGCCGGGTTTGTTTTTTTAAGTTCTTCCCTTCACTCATATTCATTGCTATACTGCCTGCCCAGTTCAAAAAACATCGCAAAGGGTCCTGATATGAAACAGACCAACATATTACTGGAGAGCGACACCAACGAACTTGAGATCGTTGAATTCAGGATCGATGAAATGGATGCCCGCAATAATCTGGTGCCTTGCCATTACGGCGTCAATGTGGCCAAGGTTAGGGAGATTATCCGCCTTCCCCAAATGTCTCGGGTGGTCAATGCCAAGCCGGGCGTCGAAGGAATGATCAAGCTTCGGGACAAAGTCATCACGGTCATTAATCTTGCGCAGGTGCTTGGCAAGGATACGGGAGATTTGGTGGCGGACCGGGTAGTGGTGCTCGAGTTCAACAACCTGATGGTTGGGGTTTTGGTTCATTCCGTCTCCCGCATTTACCGTATCTCCTGGAAAAACGTCGAGCCACCGGCCCATTCGGTGCACAGTGATCAGGTTACCGGCCTTGTCAAGATGGATGACCGCATCATCTTGGTACTGGACTTTGAGAAGATAGTGGGGGAGTTGTGTTCGGAGAGTGCACTCAGGCCGATCGAGGATAGCGCCCTGCTGTCATCGGAAGACGTGGACCGTTCACACAAGACGGTATTGGTTGCCGACGATTCCCTGTTTATCCGCAACACATTGTGTCATGCCCTGCGTTCGGCCGGCTATAATGTTACCGAAGCGGAGAACGGAGCCGAGGCTTGGGACATCATCCAGAACAGGGTGACTCAGTGCGCCCAGGACAGCAGCGATTTCAGATCCCACATCAGCATGTTGATTACCGATGTGGAGATGCCGCAGATGGACGGCCTGCATCTGACCTCGTGCGTTCGCAAGGAAGAAACGTTGAAGACGTTGCCGGTCGTGATTTTCTCATCCCTCGCCTCTGAGGACAATAAACGCAAGTGGATCGGGCTTGGGGCCAACTATATTCTAACCAAACCAGACTTGCCCAATCTTGTCAGGGTGGCGGATGAGTTGACGCGCTAGGTAGGATGTGCTTTTCCAGAGCCCCGTTCTGTAGCGCTTCATTTTTTTATGGACACCTTGTCTCTAACGTGCCGCCCAGGGTCCGAATCCCCGCCGGGCCTTTCCGCCCACTTCCCTTGAGTAGAAGTCTCAGACCCCTAAAAACATCCTGTTTGGCAACTTCCTTCGCTGGATGATGCGTTTTTTGTTGTTATAGAGCCTTTTAGGCGATAATTTTGCATTATTCCGCGGCAGGAGGGAATAGTGATGACCGACATACAAAAAGTGCAAAAAAACGGCAAGGTCCCGCTGGTTCTGTTCGTGGACGATAATGCCGATTTTCTGGAAGAGATTCGTTTCGTACTCCTTTCCAATTCGATTTGCGAGATCGTGACCCTCACCGACAGCAACCAGGTGTTGACGGAACTGGATAAAGGAATCTATTCGGCCATTTTTCTCGACTGGATTATGCCGGGCGTATCGGGTGTCGATCTTCTGCCGGTCATCGCTCAGAAATTTCCGAATATACCGGTCATAATCATGACCGGCGTAAGCGATGTGGAGACAGTGGTAAGTTGCATGAAACAGGGGGCTATGGACTATATCACCAAACCCCTCGATTCATCGAGGCTCATATCCAGCATCAACAACGCATTCAAAATCCTCGAGTTATCAAACCAGAACCAACAACTCCAAAACTATCTCCTGGGCGACCCGATTGCCCAACCGGACGCTTTCAAGGATATCCTGACCCGTAGTGAAAAGATGCTGTCCATCTTCAAACTGGTCGAAACCATAGCACCTTCCCGTTACCCGGTCCTGATCACCGGCGAAACCGGAGTCGGCAAAGAGTTGATCGCCCGCGCCATCCACAAAGCCAGCGGCCTGCAGGGCAATTTTATCCCCCTGAATGTTGCGGGGCTCGATGCGCATATGTTTGAGGATACACTCTTCGGCCATAAAAAAGGTTCTTTCACCGGAGCGAGCGAGCTGCGGCAGGGGTTGATTGCCAAGGCCCAGGGAGGAACGCTATTCCTGGACGAGATTGGAGATCTGTCACCTGAATCCCAGATAAAGTTGCTGCGGCTCCTGCAGGAAAACGAATATTATCGGTTGGGTTCGGATGTTTTACTGAAAAGTGACGCACGGGTCATCGTGGCATCCAATCGGGACTTCAAAAAGCTGGTTGCCGAGAATCAGTTTCGGGAAGACCTCTATCACCGGATTTGTTACCACAGGCTGCATATACCTCCCTTGCGGGAGCGGCGGGAGGATATTTTGCCGCTGGTTAACCATTATATCAACGCGGCGGCGAAGAGCGTGGGGAAAAAACCGCCCAGGATCGCGACCGAATTACGCTGGCTGCTGGAAGACTATGATTATCCCGGTAACGTCCGCGAACTCATCAATAAGGTCAGCAGCGCCGTTGTGGTCAATAAAACCGGGCTCTTGGTACAGAGCGATTTCCCGGATATGGTGATCAGGGCCAGAACCATGATCGATGCAGGGGCCAAGGCTGCAAACAGCCAGTTCAGCCTGCATGTGGTTTTCCCTTCATTTCCTTCCATGGGGCAAATCGAGAAATTGATGTTCGAAGAGGCCTTGAAGGTTACGGGGGGCAAGAAGGGACCGGCGGCCGACCTGCTCGGCGTGTGCCGACAGACGGTGCAGAAAAAACTCACCGAACTGGAAAAATGATTTGAAGGTGCTGGCGGGTCTAGCTCTGGTGTGCGGGCGTGTCGCAGGTGCCCTGTTCAATGGGAATAGTTATACTGACGGTAGTACCTTCGCCGGGCTTCGATTCAAATATCAGTCGGCCGTGATGTTCGGTCACGATAAAGTTTGATATGTACAGACCAAGGCCGCTGCCGCCGCTTTCCATGCGGGTAGAGAAAAACGGCTCCATGAGGCGGCTCATGATCTCCGGTTGAATCCCCTTTCCATTATCCTTTACGGTAAGGAAAACCTCTTCAGCTGCACTGTTATAGCCTGATGCAATCGTTATGATCCCGCTGCCCAATTCCGGCATGGCCTGTATGCTGTTCAGAATCAGGTTGATAACCACCTGTTCAAGCTGATAACGGTTGCCGGTTACCGCAGGCAGATCGGGATACGGATCATTCTGAATCGCAATAGTGCCGTGGCGCCCATGGGCACGGATAATGGTAAGTGCGTCAATTACCACCTGGTTGAGGTTCACACGGTCTCTGGCATCGCCCCGTCCGCCGATGTTGTAGTCCCTCATATCCTGGACAACTTTTTCAATCCGTTCCGAACATCGGGCAATGACCTCCGTGGCCTTGGTCACCTCATCCCGCACCAGACTGAATACCGCTCCGCCAAGGACGAAATCCCCTTCCTCCTCCGCAACCCGTTCAAGTATGGGGATCGCGCTTTTCCATGTTTTGGCAACCTGCTGTCCTGCAAGTTTGATGGCGCCGTTGGGCGTGTTGATTTCATGGGCCATGCTGGAGGCAAGGAGTCCCAAGGAGGTCATGCGGTTGGTCTGAATCAGCTTTGCCATGATCTGCTTCTTTTCCTTCTGGACTTCAAGACGCATGGCGTCGACCAACTGTTGTTGCAACCGATGGTTTTCCTCTTCCCGATGCCGGAGAGAGGCTGCCAGTAGCGTGATGGCGACGGCTGCCCGACCCGGTTCGTCGTTGCTGACGGGGGCGATCCTGATGGCGTAGTTTCCTGCCTGCATGGACTCCAGACCGCGCATGAGGGCATTGAAGGAACGGGTTACCTGACGGAGTGCAAGATAGCAGAGGGATGAGACCGTGATCCAGAAGAGGAAAGCTGTGGCGGATGCCACCATGATCAGACGTCGGGTCCGCGCCCTCAGTTCGGTCGTATCCAGGTCGAGGCGCACGGTACCGATCAAGGCCCCCACCGGCTCATTACTGCCGGTGATCGCCGACTCGGGGGATGAACCCAGAGGGGTACTGCGCACCTCCACGGTTTTGCTCAGCAATTCCGAGTCGCTGCGGGAAACGGGCTTGCGTATCTCAGCTAGAACCCTGCCGTCATTGGTACGAATTGTCACGCCGTGAAAGTCGGAGGTATGGGAGGTTTCCTGAATGATCTGTAGGAGCATGTCACTGTTTTCGGCGAACAAGGGCAAGCGGATCGCATCGGCCAGATGCGTTGCCATCAGTTGACACCGGTTGCCTGCGTAGATGCGTTGTTCGCGAATTTCGGTAAAAATATACGCGGAACCGAACAGGACGGACATGAGGGCGGTCAACAGGGTAAAGATAGCAAAAAGCTTGAATTGGAAGCTGGCGCGGAAATTTTTGAATCTGGCGGCGGGCGACACGATCATTCCCGTGGATTCATGATAGCTTGTTCTGCTGTTATTCCCAGATGTTTGAGCACGCTCGGGTTGGTCTTGAGCAGAACCCTGTGCGGGTAGGCAAGGGGGATGTCCGATGCTTCAGCGCCTTTGAGAATAGCCGAGCTCATGTCGCCCGCCTGCCTGCCCAGTTCGGTGCGGTCGATCTCCAGAACCGCCGCCGCCCCCAGGCCCAGATAGGCACTGGCAAAGGACACCACCGGCACGTTATGCTCCTGGGAAAACCGGAAATAGGCCTCAACCGTTTCGCGCGTGACTGCGGTGGAGTCGGGAAGCATCCACAGCGCATCGACCTTGCCGGCAAGGGACGAGAGGTGGAACAAGGTGTCCCGCGGGACCGAAACCTCGCGTAGCACCAATTCTATCCCCATCCGTTGTGCAATCTGACGTGCCTGCTGCACGTACCAGCCGCTTTTGGCGGGATGGAAGATCAATCCGATGCGATGTTTTCTCATCCCCTGGAACAGGGTTAGGTAACGTTCCGGCGCTGCAAACATGTCGATGCCGGTCAGGTTGGAGTGAGATGTGTGTCGATTGTGGATGCCGAGAGAGATCAGGGCGACAACCGGAGTTTGCCGCAGTTTGCGGGTCGCTTCCAGGGCTTTATCGCCCAGCGCCAGAACCAGGGCAGGCTGGTCTTCTCGAACGATCCGGGTGATGTCCACGTCGACATAATCGGCAAGTACTATTAGCCGTTCCGAAAGATTGCGACCGGTTCGGAATCCGGAGAGGGCCTCGTCGAAGGCTGGATCTCGGCGGCTTTGCAGCACCAGTACGTCGTAGGCATCGGCCACAAGGGGGAACAGCAGAGCGCAGGAGAATATGAAGGCGGCCAGAATCCTCAAAAGCGCACCCTCATGCCACCCTCGAACCAGCGGCCCGGGTTTGGTATCTGATCGAAATAGTACTGAGCGCCGTTGAACAGGTTATGGGCGGAGAAGAAAACCTCAAGCGAGCTGTTTTCCCGCTTGAGCAGCGTCGCACCCAGGTGCAGGTCCCAAAGCAGGCCGCCGTAGTGGCCGTTTTCCGACGGATCGGAGTTCCAGAATATATGGCGACCGGTCAGCACGCCCCGGTAGGTTTTATCGTTGTAGCGCAGAGCCACCTGCACGGTGTGGCGGGCGTAATTGTTGACTTCATTGCCGTCACTGGTGCGGGTGGTGTCGGTAAAGGTGTAGCCGGTTCCCAGCGAGGTGTTCCAAACCGGGATGGTACGTATTTCCAACTCCGTTCCCAGAGCCATGTGCTGTTCAACGGTATTACCCCAAGTTTGGTTACGGAACAGGGTCCCTTTTGCCCAGATGTACGGTATTGCGCTACTCTCGGCCCCGACCTGGGTGGTCCAGATCTTCACCGACGGGGAATCGGTCAGTCCCAGCACGGGGAGTCCGTAGCCGCGGGCCGTGTAGGCGCGCAACAGCGTAGCGCCTGTCAGCTGCCAGGTGGCACCGATGGAGGGACTGAATTGGTCGCCGGCGGTCTGGGTGTGATCAAAACGGACGCCGGGAGTCACGCTTACGGGGCCAACAGTGACGGTATCGTTCAGGTAGATGCCCCAGCGGTCAACCCGTCTGGTAAAAGGGCTAACGGTGCTGCCGTCGGATGAGTTGTTGAACAGTTCAAGATGGTTGTAATCGCTACCGGCCACCAGCAGGTTGTTTTCCCCTCGCCAGACCAGCTTGGCGCTGGCGCCGCTTACCTGCTCCTTTACGATTGACGTCGGCAAGCTTGTTTGCCAGGACCAGATGGCGCCATCGCTGATGTTAAAGTAGGAGTTGTTGGTTCTGTTAAAGGAGTGGTGGCCGCTCACCTCCAACTCCAGCCGGTCCCCCAGGGGGTAGCGCACTCCGAGCGAGCCCAGCATGAAAAGTTTGTCCGGTTTTTCATCCAGGTCATAGGCGGGGGCGGGGGCGTGCAGATCCCCCATGTCGGCATGGGTGTAGAAATAGGTGCCCCAGAGTTGTCCGTGATTGGGGAGGTCGTAGGCCAACTTGGCATAGGCGCGGTTGGAATCGATCCGGGTATTGGGGAGCACGCCTTTGGAGTCCAGAAGGCTGCCGGACAGGTAGTACCCGAGCCTGCCCCTGGCGCCGCTCAGTTCCAGACTGTCATCGGTCGTGGTCCGCTCGCCGATGGAGGCGGTAGCCGTGCCGCTGATGGTCCGGCCCCGTTCGGGAGATTTGGTGATGACGTTGATCACTCCACCCAAGGCCTGGCCCCAGGCCGAGGAGGCGGCCCCCTTGACGATCTCGACCCGCTCGATGATGTTGGCCGGGATCAGTGATACATCGGAAAAACCGCTGGAAACGTTGGTGATTGAAACCCCGTCCACATACACCTGGGTATGGATGAAGTCGGTGCTTTGGATGAATGTGTAGGCCGTGATTCCCGGACCACCGTTGTGCTGGATCTGGATGCCGGGGATGGTGTCCAGCACGTCGGCCAGGGTGTGGGCGTTTATGGCCTCGATCTCCGGGGCCGTGACCACGGTGACGTTTTCGGCGGTCTGGGAGAGCGGCTTGGGGGCGCGGGAGGCGGTGGATGCCTCCTCCTGCCAGGCGCTGAAGAGCCCCAGAGTCTCGTCGGCCTCTTCCCCCCATGCCGGACAGGCGAGGATGCCGAGAGCCAGGCAAAGGGCCACTAAAAAGGTGCTGATGGTATGTTGAGGTTTGATGAGCGGCATGATAGGATTCCGTGCGCGGGATAGTAGCAGAAATAACGACCGAATGTCCAGCAGGTAGGGAACCCTATTGGTATCCTGACAGTTGTTCATGGATTGCTCCTTGCATTGCCATGGGAAGGGAAAACGGCTTCTGGCAATGTCGGCGACTGTTTCTCTGAAGGTTTGGTAGGATTCAATTATGTGCAAAAAGCCAGCCGTGCGATGTTGCAACACACTAAAATGAAAGAGAGGTGAGGCAAATGCGTGAAGTCAATGAGGAGTTGGTGGTGTTGGAGGAAGGACACGTTGCAGGTGTCGTAAACGCTTGTTGTGCAACTGGTAGCATGGCAAAGCTGAACTAGATGTTTCCTTGGGGGAGGGGCGACCCTCCCCGCAGGTTTTCGCGGAGGGAACCGACTGATGGAATTGACGAGCTACCTGAAGATCTATCCCTGTCTCGACAAGCAGGGCCGGGTCCTGGCCGTGGCTACCCGGCGCTGTGCAGTGCTGGAGCTGTCCGAGGGGCTCTTGGAGAGAGCCCGTACGAACGGATTGACGGAGAAGGAGCGCGACACTCTGGTGCGCCTGGGGGTGTTGGTGCCGGACCGGGCTCTGGAGCGGGAGGAGGTACGGGCAACATTCGAGACCATCGGCAGCACAAGCCGTCGCTTTGCTGCCTTGGTCACCCTGACCCTGGAATGCAACCTGGCTTGCGGTTATTGCTTCGAAGACCCCTTCCGGGGACGGTTCGTGATGGACGACCACACTGCCGAATTGCTGATACTACGCCTCAAAGAACAGATGGCCATAGGTCGGAATGTTACCGTGGATTTTTACGGGGGCGAGGCTCTGATGGCTTTGCCGCTTTTGAAGCGTATCGCCGGCCATCTTGTCGAGGCGGCCCGGGAGTTGGGGGTCACCTTTACGTTCAACATCATCACAAATGCCACTCTTTTGACCCGACAGGTTGTTCAGGACCTTCTACCATTAGGACTGGCCGCCGTCAGAGCGACTCTGGACGGCCCCAAGGACATCCATGACCAACAGCGCCCCTTTGTCTCCGGCAAGGGGAGCTTCGACACCATCGTTGCCAATGTCAAGGCGGTCCATGACTTGGTGCCGGTGGACTTGGGGGGGAACTATACCAGAGATAATTTTCGACGTTTCCCGGAGATGCTGGATTATCTGGTAGCCGAGGGGATCTCCCCGGCGGCACTGAAAGCAATAGGGTTTGCGCCGGTCATGCCCAAAGCTGACGGCAGCGTGTCGAGCGACCTGAATTCCGCCTGCGCCTCAACCGATGAACCATGGGTGATCGAGGCCAGTCTGTTCCTGCGACAAGAGGCCATCACGCGGGGCTTTCCGGTCCCAAAACTCCGGTCGGCCGCCTGCATGATCGAGTTCGAGCACGACCTGGTGGTGGGTTACGACGGTTCGCTGTACAAATGCCCCGCTTTCATGGGGCGTGAAGAGTTGCGGGTCGGCTCCCTAGCCGACGGGGTGGGGGATTACGCCGCGTCCCATAATCTGGATCTCTGGAAAAACGACGAATGCCTTGAATGCGCCTACTTGCCGCTCTGTTTCGGCGGTTGCCGCTTTTTCCGTTTGTTGAAAACCGGGGCTATGGAAGGGGTTGACTGTCGCCGCGCTTACCTGGACGAAGCCTTGGAGCAACTCGTTCGTCAGGATTTGGCCATGGGAAAGTCGGCGGCATAAAGCAGGTGTTAATTTTATTAACACTCTGCTTAAGTGGTATAACACTATGAAATTAATCAATTTGTTGTTATAGTGTTAAAAAAATTAACACTTTTCAGGTTTGTATTTTTATAATTTAAATTCAATTAGTTGTAACGTAATTTTGTTCTTGTGTTAAAAAAATTAACATTTTCATGTCTCTCCTTGGTTATCACAAAATTCGCCGTTCACAATATATGTCCAACTGGAATTTTGGGTAAGCCCAATGTCGAGCAATTTTTATTGTCACCCCCCTGCCGGCCGTTGTGATTTCGATCCAGCCAACGCAAAGCAGCCTGAATTGTCCAGCCCGTTGCAATTCCCTGATATTTACCATTGTTGGCCGCCGATGCACGGAATGCGGTCAGGTAGTCCACTGTTGCTCCACAGATGGCCTCCCGAAACTATCGAGAATGCTTTGAACGGCATGCTGGGCTATGGGCATGGAAGTTGATTGTATGACCGGTGGTCTGCGCCGGGAGGCGGGTGTGAGGATTGTTTCAGCACCGCCCGGTGTAATCCAGCACATTTTGGAGGCTTTTCATGGAGTTTTTCCGCTGCCCCTGCCCGCTGAACGGTAACGTAATCCTTGATGGCGCTGATCTTGGGCCCAACAAAGACGATTCCGGCAGGCCTTTGACCAAGCTGTGCAATGCCGGCTTTCATACCATTTCCCTCCTTTGCCCTGCCGGCAAAAGAAGTTCCCCACTTCAGGTCACCATCGAAATAACGGGTACCGATCCGAGTTCCCCCTTGGAGGTGCCGTTCCAATGTGTGGGCTGAACCGCCGTCTGAGTTGTGCTTACGTGGCCATGGTATACGGGGAAAAACAGCCAAGAGATTGCCCCCGTGATCGCAACCGATGGCCACGGATGCCCAATCGAGCGAGAAGGAGGGCATGTATAGTCTACGGAGCGTGAGGTAATGGAGCTCCCACGGCAAGACAGAAGATCTTTTTGGGGCAGTTGCAGCAAAATGTGTGGACTTCCCCACAGGAGTCAGGGGTGCCGGTCAAGGCAAAAAAATTTGCCTTGACAAACCCTGTGCGGCTATGATTTGATGCCGATCATGAATTTGAATCGTTTCTTTAGCGCTTTTTACTTTTTCTTTTGGTACGGCTTTTATTTCAGGCCGTCTGCCCAGGCAAAGGTGTAAGCGCAAGGAAGCGAAACCATTACACACCACAAGCCGGGTGGACAGACAGTCCCCCGGCTTTTTATTTACGCATGAGATGCGGACAGGGCCGGGGGGAAACCTTCGGCCCTTTTGCTTGTGGGAAAGGAACAGGGGATGATCATTGTAATGAAAGCAGGCGCAGTAAAGAAGGACAAGGACGAGGTGTTGAAGCGCATCAAGGAATTGGGCTACAAACCCCATGTGATCCACGGCTCGACCAGGGATGTCATCGGCGCGGTGGGGGACGAGCGCGGCAAGGCGGTGCTGCAATCCCTCGAATCGCTGCACGGCGTTGAAAACGTTGTGCCTATCCTGCAACCTTACAAACTGGCCTCCAAGGAGGTCAAAAAGGAGTCGAGTGTCGTGCGCATCAACGACGAGGTGGCAATCGGTGGGGGGCGGGTGATTATGATGGCCGGTCCCTGTTCTGTAGAAAACGAAAAGCAGATCGTTGAAACGGCTGAGGCGGTAAAGAGGGCGGGAGCCCACATTCTGCGGGGTGGAGCCTTCAAGCCGCGCACGTCGCCTTATTCGTTCCAGGGGTTGGAGGAGGAAGGGCTCAAGTTGTTGGCCAAGGCCCGGGCACTGACCGGATTGCCGTTCGTCACCGAGGTGATCAACCCTGAAACCGCCGAACTGGTGGCGGAGTACTCGGACATCCTCCAAATAGGTGCCCGAAATTCCCAGAATTTTGCCCTTCTGAAAAAGGTCGGCCAGCTCGGCAGGCCGGTCCTGCTGAAACGCGGGATGTCAATGACGATCCAGGAGTTCCTCATGAGCGCCGAGTATGTCATGAGCGAGGGTAACCAGTCGGTGATCCTCTGCGAGCGTGGCATCCGCACCTTCGAGACTGCCACCCGCAATACCCTTGACCTGTCGGCCGTGCCGGTGCTCAAGGAAAAGACCCATCTGCCGGTGGTGGTAGATCCCTCCCACGGTACCGGCAATCATCACTATGTCGCCCCCATGTGCTACGCCGCGGTGGCGTGCGGAGCCGATGGCCTGATCGTGGAAGTCCATCCCGACCCGGAGCATGCCTCCAGCGACGGGCCACAATCGCTGAAACCGGCCAAATTTCAGGTGATGATGGACAGGTTGCGGTTGTTCGCCGAGGCGGCGGGAAGGTCGCTGTAGAGAGGTGGCGTCCCATCGGCAAAAAAACGCACGGGGCGCCACGGCGTTATAACTAGTTTCCATCCGGAAGCTCCGGACGGAAACGCACTAATGCGTTAAGATGGTATAGGTGCGCAGGAGCGGCGCGATGTCTTCCGGCAGCAAGGGTCGGCTCATCAGGAACCCTTGCAGTTCATCGCAGTTGCGGCTGTGAAGGAACGAATACTGTTTCTCCTGCTCGACCCCTTCGGCCACCACGTTGAGCTTGAGGGAGTGGGCCATAAAGATGATCGCCTCGGCGATGGCCGCATTTTCACCGTCGGGGGCGATATCCCGCACAAAGGCTCCGTCGATCTTGACCCGGTCGATGGGAAAGTGCTTGAGGTACGAGAGGGAAGAATAGCCGGTGCCGAAGTCGTCAATGGCCAGGGAAACCCCCATTTCCTTGAGTTTCGTCAGAACGTGGATGTTCCTTTCACCCCGTTCCATGATAGTGCTCTCGGTTAGGTCAAGCTCAAGGCAACCGGGTGGCAGGCTGGATTCCTTCAGGGCCGCTTCGACGATGTCAAGGAACCTGTCGTGTTTAAATTGGCCAGCCGAGACGTTGACAGATATGCGCAAGCGGTCCGAACCACCGTTTTGCCATTGCCGGGCCTGACGGCACGCTGTCCGCAGGACCCACTCGCCGATGGCGATAATCATGCCGGTTTCTTCGGCGACGTCGATGAATTGGGGCGGAAGCATGTCCCCGTGTTGTGGGTGCCGCCAGCGGATCAGGGCTTCAAATCCGATGATCGTGCGGCTTGCGATGTCGAAAAGCGGTTGGTATACCAGGAAAAACTCATTTCGTGCCACGGCCTGACGCAGGCTTGACTCAATCACCTGCCGTGCAAGCGCCTGCTCATTCATCTTTTCGGAATAGAACTGATAGTTGTTCCGGCCCTTCTCCTTGGCCTGATACATGGCAATGTCGGCGTTTTTCAGCAGTTCGTCAACCGTTGCACCATTTTCGGGGTGCAGCGCGATACCGATGCTGGCACTGGTGTAAATGGTGTGGTTCTCGAATTGAACCGACTTATTGAGGTTTTCAAGGATCTTGTCCGCAACCCTGGAAACATCGTCACCTCCTGAAAGCAGAGGCAGGATGATGACGAACTCGTCGCCGCCAATGCGGGCAACGGTGTCGGAGCTACGCAGGCACCCCTGGATACGGTCGGCACAAATCTTTAGCAGGCGGTCGCCGTAGGCGTGCCCCAAGGTGTCATTTACGCGTTTGAACTGGTCAAGGTCAAGGTACAGAAGCGCCAAGCCCTTTTTGTCTCGTTCTGTCATGGCAATAGCCTGTTTGAGCCGGTCACCGAATAGAACCCGGTTGGGGAGCCCGGTCAGGGTATCGTAGTAGGCCAGCTTTTTGATCTCCGCCTCGGCCCGCTTACGTTCGATAGTGTAACGGATGGCTCGGCTGAGCAGATTGATGTCGAACTGTCCCTTGAGCAGATAATCCTGGGCGCCGTGCCGCATGGCGGTGAGGGCCAGGGCGTCGTCGGCTATGTCGGTCAGGACGATGATAGGGATATCGGGGGCCTGGGTGTGCATGTGGCGTAGCGTTTCAAGGCCGATGCTGTCGGGCAGCGAGAGATCGAGGAGGATGATGTCGAAGTGCTTCTCCGAGACGAGGCGCACCGCAGATGCAATGCTGCCGGCATCGTGGACTAGAAAGAGCACATCCGTTAGTTCCGAGAAACATGCTCTCAGTAGTCGCACGTCGGCGGGATTATCTTCAATCAAGAGCACTCTGATTATTTCGGCGTAGGGCATGGCAATGAACTCACATTTCGGTAAGCTTCAGTGCCGCCGGGGTATCTACCCTTCTGCAACATAGGAAGGTAACGGCCCGGCTGCCGGCTTCGACCATATTGATGTTGTTGAATGGTTTTAAGCCCTTTGGTGGTTCCATCAACAGACTGACATCGGAGGGATTGTCCTCGACCAACAGAATTCCTGCTGCTTTGAAGCAAGGGAACACCATGCATGAACCTCCTAAAACTCGTCAACTGGCGAAAAACAGGATCTGTCTATTCATCTGACGACAGGCTGAAAAGGGTGTCTGATCCTGTATCCTGCTCGGATTCGAACCGAATTTCTCCACCAGTAATTCCATAAGCAATATTTGTTATTGAGTGCAAGACCAATGCCGGTGCCGGGATATTCATTTCATTTGTGTTGTTTTTGAATAACGAAGCAGTGTGCAGAGGGAGCGTGCAGAAAAGGGCCTCACGGCGCGAACTCACGGTTTTGAATGGAATTCGCGCCCCCATTCGGGGGCGTGTCAGCAAATTTCTATGCATAATTCCTGATTTTATCAAATAAAACAGTTGTTATCGGGCATCTCATTTTTCTATTTTTCGAGTTGCGTATACGCCGCAATTCCTCTACCATGCGGAAAAAATAGAGAAGCCGATAGGGGCTTGCCCTGCGCCACTTCTTGAGATACCGGGAGAGACGAATCATGGATGAACAGCTCAGAGTAACGCCGCTTTGCGGGCGGCACGAGGCACTCAAGGCGCTGATGGCGCCCTTCGGTGGTTGGAACATGCCGATCCAGTATGAAGGGATCATTGCCGAACATGCATGGTGTCGTGCCAAGGCGGCGCTCTTCGATATCTGCCACATGGGAGAATTTCTCTTTGAGGGGGATTTTGTGGCCGGCGGCCTGAATGAGGTATTTACCTTTTCGGTTACGACAATTCCGGTAGGCCGTTCGCGTTACGGCTTCCTGCTCAACGCAGACGGTGGCATCATTGACGATCTTATTGTTTTTCGTATGGCTGACGACAAGGCTATGATCGTAGTCAATGCGGCCACCGCCACTAATGATTTTGTCGTCATAAACGACAGATTGAAGGGGGGAATCTTCACCGATATCTCCGCCGGTACCGGGAAACTGGATGTTCAGGGGCCGCTCTCCCGCGATGTCATGGTAGCGGCCTTTGGCACAGAAATCGCCGCCATCCCTTACTTCAGGTTCATCACCTTGAACCTTCTGGGTGTGGAGGCCATTATCAGCCGCACCGGTTATACCGGCGAACTTGGTTATGAGATATTCATCCCTTCGGACAAGGTGGGCGAGTTGTGGGACCTGCTGCTGAAAGATGAACGGGTCAGACCCGCCGGGTTGGGAGCCCGGGACGTGCTGCGCCTTGAGGTGGGCTATTCGCTCTATGGCAGCGACATCGACGAGGCGACCACGCCAATGGAGGCCGGGTTGGAGGGGTTTGTGGACCTGACCAGGGACTTTGTCGGCAAGGCGTCCCTGCTGCGCCAGAAGGAAGAAGGCGTGGCCCGCAGAAAGGTGGCCTTTGAGGTGAACAGTCGCCGCTCACCGCGCCATCATTACGAATTGTGTTTCGGCGGTGAGAACGTCGGTACGGTGACCAGTGGGGTCTTTTCCCCCATGCTTGGTCGTGGCGTCGGCCTGGGGTTCGTCAAGCCGGACCTGGCCACGGTCGGTACGCCGCTTACCATCATTCATGAACGGGTCAGCATGGAAGCCACGATCTGCGAGCTTCCCTTCTACCGGGGCGGGTCGCTCAGGTCGTAAAGTTTAGGCAGAGTTTAGGACATAATTTGCCACAGAGACGCGGAGACACTGCACAGAAGAAAAGAAAAATAACATTTTTGGGTAAAGCTATTATCAAGAGTTGTTTGTTTGCTGTGTTCCAAGTTTTTTCTCTGTTTCTGCGGTGGATTTTGCAGATTTTTTATCTTAAAGGAGGTCGTACCGACATGAGCATCTATTTTACCAAAGAACACGAATGGGTCAAGGTAAAGGACGGGATCGGCGCGGTCGGCATCAGCGAACACGCCGCCCATGAACTGGGAGACATCACCTTTGTTGAACTGCCCGCCATGGGCAAGGTAGTCAAGCAGTTCGATATGCTGGGGGCCATTGAATCGGTCAAGGCGGCCAGCGATATCTATTCGCCGATTTCCGGCAAGGTGGTCAAGATCAATGAAGCCTTGAACGATGCCCCGGAGATCGTCAACGAAAGTGCGGAAGACGCCGGCTGGCTGGCCTGGGTGGAGATCGCCGACGAGGCGGAGTTGAAGAATCTGATGACCCGGGAACAGTACGACGACTATCTGAAAACGGTGTAGCTTTTTTCCAGGAGAGTTTATTCATGAACGACAGCCATTACTGCCCCCATACACCGGAAGAGATCAAGGAAATGCTCTCGGTTGTCGGCGTTTCCAGCGTCGAGGAGCTGTTTGCCCCGATCCCGTCTGAATTGCGTGCCAAGACCTTCAATATCCCCTCCGGCATGTCCGAATTCGAGACCTTTACCCGGATGCAAGCCATTGCCTCCGACAATAGCGCCGCCATGGTCAATTTCATTGGGGGCGGTTTTTACGACCATATCATCCCTGCCGTGGTCGATCATCTTTCGGGCCGGGCCGAGTTCTACACCGCCTACACCCCCTATCAGCCGGAATGCTCACAGGGGACCTTGCAGGCCTTGTTCGAATACCAAACAGCAATCTGTCGCCTGACCGGACTGGATGTGTCCAACGCTTCGCTCTACGACGGCGCCACCGCCTGCGCCGAGGCCGCCATGATGGCCCTGAGGGTGACCGGTCGCAACCGGATCGTGGTGGATGGCTGCGTCAATCCCTTCTCGCGGCAGGTGCTCAAGACCTACCTCTACAATCAGGATGTGGAGGTGGTGGAGATCGCTCCCCTGGACGGCCTTCTGAACCACGTCGCTCTGGCCGCCTGCCTGGATGAGCGGGTTGCGGCCGTGCTGGTGCAGAATCCCAACTTCTTCGGCTGCATCGAGGACATGAGCCCTCTGGCGGCCCAGGTCCACGCCGTGGGAGCCCTGCTGGTGGCTTCTGTCTATCCGGTCTCACTAGGCCTTATCATGTCTCCTGGCGAGATGGGGGTCGATATCGCCGTGGGGGACGGCCAGAGCCTGGGTAACCCGCTCTCCTTCGGCGGCCCCTCCTTCGGCTTTATCGCTGCAAAAAAAGCTTTTATTCGCAACATGCCGGGCCGCATCGTCGGCGAAACCGTTGACAAGAACGGCAAGCGCGGCTTCGTGTTGACCCTCCAGGCCCGCGAACAGCACATCAAACGTCACAAGGCCACCTCCAATATCTGTAGCAATCAGGGACTGTGCGCCCTGCGCGGCCTGATCTTCCTGTCGTCCGTGGGTAGGGAAGGTCTGGCCGAACTGGCCCGCCTCAACCGTGACAAGGCCGAGTACGCCAAGGCGTGCCTTTCCACAATTCCAGGTGTGGCGGTGCTGCAATCGGCGCCGACCTTTAATGAGTTTACGGTATTCCTGCCCAAGCCAGCCGCACCGGTTGTGACGGAATTGCTAAGACAAGGCATTGCCGTCGGTGTGCCGTTGGGGGATTACTATGAGGATTCAGCCAACGCCCTGGTGGTGACGGTCACCGAGAAGAGAACGAAAAAAGAGATCGACCGGTTGGCCGATGTGCTGCGGGCTGAGCTGTAATAGGGTATTTCTGATCTTGGAGAGACAATCTTATGGAACTTATCTACGAACAATCCGTTCCCGGCCGTAGAGGCGTAAAACTACCGGCCTCGGACGTGCCTTCGGCTCTCGCTCTGCCGGAAGGGCTGCTACGTAAGGAGCCGGCCGGCTTGGCCGAGGTGTCGGAGCTGGATCTGGTGCGACACTTCACCCGCCTGTCTCGTCGCAACTTTTCGGTGGATACCAATTTCTACCCCCTCGGCTCCTGTACCATGAAGTACAATGCCAAAGTGCTGGAGAACTCTGCGACCCTGTTTGCCTCTTTCCACCCCATGACAGCTCTTTTGCCCGGGGGGGAAGAGTTTTGCCAGGGGAACCTGGGGATGCTCTACGACCTGGGGCAGATGCTGGCCGACATCACCGGCATGGATGAGGTCACCACTCAACCCTTGGCTGGGGCTCATGGCGAGATGACCGGTATTCTGCTGATCTCCGCCTACCACCGTGCCAAGGGCAACAGGAAGAAATATGTGGTGGTGCCTGATTCGTCCCACGGCACCAACCCGGCCTCCGCCGCCATCGCCGGCTACGAGATCATCACCGTGCCGACCGCGCCTTACGGTGACATGGACATGGAGCTGTTCAGGCAGGCCATGAACGATGAGGTGGCGGCGGTGATGATGACCTGCCCCAACACTCTGGGGCTGTTCAATCCACATATCAAGGAAATCAGTGATATCGCCCACTCTTTTGATGCGCTGATGTATTATGACGGCGCCAACCTGAACGCTATCATGGGCAAGGTCAAGCCGGGCGACGTAGGCTTTGACGTGGTGCACGTCAACCTTCACAAAACTTTCGGTACGCCTCATGGCGGCGGCGGTCCCGGCGCGGGCCCCGTGGGTGTCAAGAAGGATTTGATCTCGTTTTTGCCCCAGCCGCGTATCGTCATGGATGACGAGGGAACCTTTGCGCTTAAAACCTCAAGTCCCGGTTCCATTGGTCGAGCAGCCAACTTTTACGGTAACTTCGGCATTATGGTCAGGGCTTACGCCTACATCATCATGTTGGGACGCGAGGGGTTGATCCAGGTATCCGAGCAGGCCGTGCTCAACGCTAACTACATCAAGGAACGCCTGAAACCCTACTATGATCTCCCTTACGATCAGACCTGCATGCACGAGTGCGTGTTCTCGGCCTCCCGGCAACTGGCCCACGGCGTGCATGCCATAGATATCGCCAAGTTTCTGATTGACCGGGGGTATCACCCTCCTACGGTCTACTTCCCTCTGATCGTCAAGGAAGCGATCATGATCGAGCCAACCGAAACTGAGAGCAAGGCTGCCATGGACGCCTTTATCCAGGTTATGATTGAGGCTGCCGAGGCCACCGAGAGTGATCCCCGGGTGCTCTTGAACGCGCCATTAACCATGCCGGTCTCGCGGCTGGACGAGACCAAGGCGGCCAGGGAGCAGAATGTCTGTTGCCAGGGGTAAGACGAAACGGTACGGGCACTGATGGCTGACACAGCGGCAACTTGGCGCCTCATCGAGGACGTACCGCGTCCCGGTCCGGAAAACATGGCCATCGATGAGGCGCTTTTGCGTTCTTTCGATCCGATCGGATCTCAGCCGGTACTGCGCCTGTATGGCTGGCAACCGTCAGCCCTGTCTCTGGGGCGATTCCAGAAGGCGGCCGAGGTATTGGACCTTGAGCGCTGCCGGCTCGAAGGGGTACCTATCGTGCGCCGCTTTACCGGCGGCGGCGCGATCTACCACGCCGACGAAGTGACCTATGCTTTGGTCTGTTCGCCGGAGCAGATACCTGCCACTTCTTCCATCAAGGATTCTTTCCGTGTGTTGACCGGATTTCTGATCACCTTGTACCGCGATCTGGGGCTTGAGGCCTCCTACGCCCTGGATGCCGTATCCCCCGACGTGCATCTGGGGGAACGGACCGCCTTCTGTTTTGCGGGCAAGGAGAGTTTCGACATTCTGGTGCGGGGCAGAAAGATCGGCGGCAATGCCCAGCGCCGACAGAAGAAGATCATCTTCCAACACGGATCGCTGCCATTGGTGAACCGGGCTGCTACGGGGCTGTCATTCATGAAGGATCGAAATACCTTTCAGGCCGATGACGCCACCAGCTTGGAACAATGCGGCATTCCTGTGGATTACGGTCTGGTGAGACGGAAGCTTCTCGATGCCTTTTGCAAAAATCTCGCGGTGAATTTGTTGCCCCAACCGCTCACGGAGCAGGAACGCTCTCTGGTCGGGGAGTTGCTGGTGGGACGCTATGCTACGGACCGATGGAATCTGGAAGGGGTGGAATCGTGAGAATCGTGAGGAAACCCGAGTGGCTGCAAAAGCGCGTCAACCCGCAAGAACAGGCCGGGATGAGGACACTCTTGGGAGAGTTGCGCCTGAACACTGTCTGCCAACAAGCGCTCTGCCCCAATATCTCGGAATGTTTCCGCTGTGGCCAGGCCACGTTTCTGATCCTGGGAAGGCACTGTACCCGGCACTGTTCCTTCTGCAACATTGACAAGACGCGGCCAGGGCCGGTGGACAATGGTGAACCGGCCAGAGTTGCCGAGGCGGTTGTCCGCTTGGGGCTTGCCCACGTAGTGATCACCAGCCCGACGCGGGACGACTTGCCGGACGGTGGGGGTTCCATCTACGCTGCCACTATAACCGCCATTCGCACCGCCTCGCCCATGACGCGCATTGAGCCGTTGATCCCGGATTTTCAGGGGGACCGCCAAAATCTCGCAACCGTTATAGCCGCAGGGCCGGATATTGTCGCCCATAACGTAGAGACTGTGCCGCGCCTGTACCATATCCGTAGCGGTGCCGAATATGGCCGTTCGCTGGATGTGCTTCGCACCTGCCGGGAATTGGCGCCTGAAATCCCGGTCAAGTCGGGCATCATGTTAGGGATGGGCGAGGCGGAAGACGAGGTCGTGCAGGTGCTAGGCGACCTGCGCGGGGTAGGCTGCGTCTATCTCAGCATCGGCCAGTATCTGGCCCCCAGCCGTAACCATTACCCGGTGCAGGAGTATGTCCGGCCTGAGGTTTTCGAGGGTTTTCGGGAAATTGCCCGTGATATGGGATTCATCCATGTGGAGAGCGGCCCCTATGTGCGTAGTTCCTACCATGCAGGACAATACCTGGCGGATACCGGAACAGAATAATCACGAGGAGATGACGGATGCAGCCCCAAATACTCCTGGCCGTTGCCGATGAAGAACGGCGTCTCATTTATGAGGCGTTTGTTAAAAAAGAGCGTGCGATCTGCCATACGGTGTCCTCGCTACGCGACGTGGCGAATCAGGCCGCCCGGCAGCCCTATAATGCCATTTTTCTTGACATGCCACTCATCGTAAAGGCCTCCCGATATGAAAAAAGTCTGGTGGACGATGCGCTGCACGCCTTGCCCAACGCACGCCTCAACGTTACCGCCAAAACCCAAAAGATCCGTATGTTGATTTCCTGGGATGCCCAAGAGGGAGCCCATACCCCTGAGGAACACCTCCGATACTGCTGTGAACAACACCCAAAGGTTGCTCCCATTTGCAGCAGGGTCCTCCTTAATCTGAATGCCGTGTTGTCACGTTCCCCGAATATGGCGACCCCCGAGCGCACCGTCTGCATCGATTTTTCGCCGGGCGGCTGTTTTCTGTTCTGTGTCAACGATGAGATCACTCCTCTATCCACCGTATGGATACGTCTTGTTGCCTTGAGCGACCAATCACCTATTACGGCCACTGTATGTTGGAAACGGGAATGGGGGATGACCAGCGAGATTCCCGGTATCGGAGTTCGCTTCGATGTGATGACCCCGCAGCAGCAGGCGGAGATCCTCTCGCTCTGCCGGGGCAAGCTAAAAAAATGATCGCGGTCGTACCTGCCGAACGCTGCATGGCAACATGCTGATACGGCACGGTAAAAACCGATATCACTTGCGCGCGGCACCGATTTTGTATAGGTTTTATCCATGCGCTTATTGGAGACATATTCCACCCGCAGGAACTATCTGCTGCCGTTTGTCATGGTGGCCGCGTTTTTCTTTATTCTCCAGGGGATAAGCGTACCCCACCTTGCCAATCCACGGGAACCGAAGCTCTCAAGCCCGCAAAAAGCCAAGCCAGCCACCAGCGCTGTTGTCAAAACCCTGTTGCAATCCTCCCACGGCAAGATCGGGAAAAATGCCCCATTTGCGGATCTTTCCGGCACGGCCTCCCGGCCCGGAATCCCTGTCGCCCACATCTCGCCTTCCCTGCATGACCCCCAGGTTGTTATCTCGGCCGCACTCCCAGCCGTCCCTGCCAGGGCACCGCCCGCGTAACGCCGTCGTCCCCCTGCACCATCTTTGGCACCATCGCAATCCGTATGCGTGGGAAAAGATTTTTCCGCACACGGTTTTTGCGCGTCTCTGTATCCAAGACTGCGTCCGGCGTCGGCCATCGTCTTTTGGTGCCGCCTGCGGAACATCGTCTTTTACATCACCAAAACACGCTTCCAGGAGGAAACGGTGCAACTTATCAATAAAACCGCCATCGACTTTATCGGAAAGAGAAACATCACCTTCATCATATCGGGCATCATCGCTATAGTGGGCATGATCGGCATTGTCCAAATCACCAGAAACGCCGCCAATATGGGCATCGACTTTTCCGGGGGCACATCAGTGCAGCTCAATTTCGCCCAGCCGGTTTCCCTGGAAAAGGCCCGAGAACTCCTTGCCCGGAACAACCTCAGTGAGGCCAACTTGCAGGAGATTCAGGACGGAAACAAACTCCTTATCAAGATAGGAAAAGCCAGTCTGATGGCGGGGAACAACGCTAATACCATCAACGAGGTCTTCAAAAATGGATTCCCGGGGAACGATTTCGTGGTGGAGAGTTCCACGGAGATCGGGCCTTCCATCGGGGACAAGCTCAAAAAGGACACCATGATAGCGGTGGGGGTGTCCATGCTCGGCATCATCATGTACATAGCCTGGCGTTTTGATTTCAAGTTCGGCTGTGGCGCCGTCGTCTCCACGCTCCATGACGTGCTGGCGATGATCGCCCTGTTCTACGTCATGGACAAGGAGATCAATCTCCTGTTCATCACGGCGGTCCTTACGATTGCAGGATACTCTCTGACCGACACGGTGGTGGTGTTCGACCGGATCAGGGAAAATCTCAACAGGAATCTGTCGGAACCCATGGCGGTTGTGTTCAACAGGAGCATCAACGAAGTCCTGTCCCGGACGGTGATCACCTCGTTGACCACGTTTATGGCGGCACTGTCGCTCTTTCTTTTCGGCGGAGAGGTCATCCACGATTTCGCCCTGGCCCTGGTGGCCGGTGTCGTCATCGCAACCTACTCGTCCGTCTTTATCGCAAGTCCCATAGTGCTGGAACTGGAGCGCAGGTCGGGACGGGCCAAGCCGCAAGAGGCCGCGCCCTCAATGCCGTGAAAACTTTTGATCAGGAGAACCGATATGGCCAAGCATTGGGGCGGACTCTCCCCGTGGCGACCTGATATAGCCATAGACCTGGGCACAGCTACGACCCGTATCGTCAGCAAGGGCCATGGGGTTATAACCCGTTCCTCCATGGCAGGAAACGCCCCGGCGTTGTCATCCGGTGTCGTGGTGAACGGGGACGCGGTGGTGGCGCTTCTTGAACCGCTCATTTCCAAAATGAGGATCTTCGGGATGATCCGGCCGCGCGCCGTGGCGTGCGCACCGACCGATGCAAATGCTTGGGAGCGCAACGCTCTTATCGAGGGTGTTTCCCGGGGCGGCGCAGCGGCCGTCGTTGTTGTCCCGGAGCCCCTCGCCGCAGCCGTTGGGGCTGGGGTTGACATTGTGTCGCCCTATGCCCGGATGGTTGTCGATATCGGTGAAGGGGTAACGGACTGCGCCGTCATCACCTCCGGCAAGGTCGTTGACACGGCAGCGCTGCGGGGAGGGTGCGGCGCGCTCCGGAAGGCGGTACGGGATGCGGCGTTCCGGAGACGGAACGTGCGAATCTCCCCCCGTCAGGCAGAGTTGCTGGTGCGCGCGGCGCTCTGCGGCTCCCCGGCGGTTTCCACGCAGGCACTCGGGGCATCGGGGGAGGATAGCCCGGTACTGCAGCCGATCAGTCTCGTTGAAGCACGGGAGGCCTTTGAGCCGGTGGCGGCCGCGATCCTCGGCCTGATAACGGGGTTTCTCCGGGAGATACCGCACTCCACGGGAAGCGAGATCATCGAAAACGGCATTACCCTGACGGGAGGAGGCGCCCTTTTGGCAGGCATGCGGGAAAGGATTCAGGCGGCAACCGGGATTACGGTCATGCCGGTTGCCAATCCGCTCGAAGCGGTCGTACAGGGAGCATACGCCATGCTGCCGATCATGGCGATGCTCAATATGTGGAAGCGTTGAGGCGAACACACAGCACGAACATGAAATATGTCGTTTCATCCCGATACCGATCCGGAAAATTGTGTTAGACTTTTCATGTGCCGTTTCCCTCGCAATCTCGTGGCAACGAAAGTCGCATTATGCTCAAACTGATACGATTGGTATGCGGGATTGGGATCTCCCTGTTCATCCTCTGGTTCGCCACGAGCAATTACCGCGACGCGCGCCCCATCGCTGAGGATAATCTTTTCGGACTTGCCCATTCGCTTCATGCCGCCATTGAAAACAGTGTGCTTCATGACCCCTCCCTCCAATCCCTGGCAACGTTTCACGCCCCGGATTTGGCCTATTTCGCCCTCGTCGACAAGAATGGCGTTTACCGATTCCACTCCAATCAGGAGTTGATCGGCACCCGGTTACAGAACAACGACACGTTGCAACGGTTGTTCGCCGAGACCATGTCCGGGACCCGTGTGAAACTTGCGACGGGAGAAGCCGCGTATGAGTTTTTAGGCCACATCCACACACCCAAAGAAACCCTTGGGCTGCTTCTGGTACTCCACACCTACCGCGCCGACGCGGTTATCAGGCATGCGCGGCTTACCATGATGGTCCTCTTTATTCTTGTTGCGGTCGGGTGGTTCCTGGCTTTTATCATCTATCGGTATTCCCGGCGGGAAGAGATGCACAGAGAAGAGATGGCCCAACGTGAAAGTCTGGCCAAAATGGGAGAGATGGGCGCCATGCTGGCCCATGAGATACGCAACCCCCTGGCAGGGATCAAGGGATTTGCTCAACTCATTGAAAAACGGCCCGACGACTCCCGGACGAAGGAGTCCGCCCGCCGGATTGTGGGCGAGGCCCGCCGCCTTGAATCTCTTGTGACGGATCTGCTTGCCTTTGCCAGAAACGATGGGGGTGAGGCGGAGCCTTGCGTCCTTGCCCAGCTTGTGGAACATAGCGTCGATCTGATGCGGCCCGAGGCCGAGCAGGCCCATGTCGCACTTGTCGTTGACTGCCCCCCCGACCTGGTGGTTACCGGCAAGCGGGATAGGCTCGGCCAGGTACTGCTCAATATTGTCAAAAACGGTGTGCAGGCAATGCCCGACGGAGGAGAACTCCGTGTAACGGTTCACGCCGCCGGTCCACAGGTAATTATCACCATCAACGATACCGGACACGGTATCAGCCCGGAAAACATTGCCAGGATCTTCACGCCGTTCTTCACCACCAAGGCCAGAGGTACGGGGTTGGGGCTGGCGCTCTGCAAGAAGATCGTCGAAGAACACCGTGGGTCGATAGCAATCGAAAGTTCAAGCCCCGGGACAACGGTAACCATAATGCTGCCGGGGATACGGACAGGAGATAAACCATGAAAGGGCGTATTCTGCTTGTTGAGGACGATGAAACCTTCAGAAGCTTTTTGCAGACCGTTCTGGAGGACGAAGGGCATGATGTGCTCACCGCCGGCGACGGACTATCCGGGGCGCAATTAATAAGGAACAAACAGTTCGATCTGGTGATCTCGGATCTGAAGATGCCGGGTAAGAGTGGTCTTGAGCTGTTCCGGGAAACCATACGGGATGCCAACCCTCCACGGTTTATCTTTCTGACCGCGTTCGGCACGGTGGAGGAGGCGGTCGGCGCCATGAAGGATGGGGCCTTCGACTTTCTCACCAAACCGCTGGAAGACTCGGATACCCTGCTGAAGATTGTGGACCGGGCTCTTGAGGGGCTGCAACGATCGCGGGACTATCTTGCGCTCAAGGAATCCGAGGCGGGCGGGCTGCCGCCGGAAGACCTCATCTTTGCCGGATCGGCTATGCAGCCGATCCGGAAACTGGTCCAGAACGTGGCCGGTACCACGGCCAATGTGCTTATCTACGGCGAAAGCGGCACCGGCAAGGAGTTGGTGGCCAGGATCATCCATCTGCTCAGCCCTCGGGGCAACGGCGGTTTTGTCCCACTCAACTGCGCGGCCATCCCGGAAAATCTGCTGGAAAGCGAGCTTTTCGGCCACGAAAAGGGGGCCTTTACCGGGGCTATCCAGGCGCGGCTGGGCAAGTTCGAATTGGCCAAGGGAGGGACCATTTTTCTGGATGAAATCGGTGAAATGCCGGTTGCGCTCCAGGCCAAGCTGCTACGGGTTCTTCAGGAACGGGTGTTCGAGCGGGTTGGCGGCGGCAAGGAAATCAGAGCCGACGTACGGGTGATTGCGGCAACCAACCGTGACCTCGCCGAAGAGGTGTCCGAGAAGCGTTTTCGAGAGGACCTCTTCTACCGCCTCAACGTCTTCCCGGTCAATCTGCCGCCGCTCCGGGAACGGCGGGATATCATCCCGCTGCTGACAGAGTACTTTATCCAGCGTTTTTGTCGTCAGGTCGGTAAGAAGCTCAAGGGCATCGAACCGGAGGCGCTCAAGGCCATGAAGGCATATGCTTGGCCGGGCAATATCCGCGAGTTGCAAAACGTCGTGGAGCGCGCCGTCATCCTTGCCCAGGATATGGTCCGGGCAACCAATCTCCCCGACGCTCTCGTGGGTTTATCCGAGCCCGCCACTGCCGGCAGGGACAAACTGAAGGTGGTAGAACGCGACCTGATCGTCAAAGCGCTGGAACAGCACGGCGGCAATCGCCGCCTGGCTGCGGTGGAATTGAGGATGTCGCGCCGAACCCTGCAATATAAACTGAAGGAGTTCGGCCTGCTCGACTGACCGCACTGGTCACTGGAGTTGTGCAATATTCTTCCCATGTGGTGCAATTATTTGCACAAATTATTCTTATTTGGTTTTTGTGAATATATAATAAAACTAATAATATTATAATGTTACGATTGTTTGTCGTTTTGGCACACGCCGTGAAATATGTCTGGACAGAAGCACCATATTCCACGGAGGTATCCACAAATGAAAAAGATCGGAACAATCTCAACAGTGGCGGCAATCGCCGCTCTCGTGCTTGCCGTCCAGGCATTCGCTTTCGGCGGCGGGATGGGTGGCGGCCAAATGGGAGGAAGCATGGGCGGGGGGCATCAGATGTCTTCAGGCATGCAGGGGACCAGCGGGGCGGACATGCATCAGGGGGCGATGAGCGGCGCGGGGCCGCAGCATTTGGCCATGAATGGAACAGGGGCCCAGGGGGGGATGCAGGGCGGCGTTGGCACTACCGCCACCATGCCGTCCGGTCAGATGAGCGGGAGCGGCAGCGGTATGGCAACCGCGAAGACGCCCAAAACCACAACCACCAAGTAGCGCGAATCGGGAGTAGTTCTGTATGACCAAAGACCGTTTTTTCTCCGTCGTGACGTTGGCAATCGTTTTGAACAGCCTGCTGATCGGTTCCGCGTTTGCCGGTTTCGGCTTCGGCAGCGATGACGTGGGGAAGAGCGGTTTGGACTTCGCCAAGGGGTACGATGTCAACACGGTGACGACCGTACGGGGGCGCGTGGTATCTTCTCCCCAGACCGGTGAAAAAGAGCACATTTTTGTGGACGTAAAGGCCGGAGGGGAGACCATCAGCCTCAACCTTGGGCCCAAATCCTTTTGGGAGAAGAAGGAAATTCCGCTCCACCCCAACGACGACATCACCGCCAAGGGCTCCAAGGCCCAGGGTAAGGACGGGAAAACCTATCTGATGGTGCAAAAGCTCACCAACAAGACAACCGGCTCTGAAGCGGCATTGCGGAACGATCAGGGGAGGGCCGCCTGGTCCGGGTGGAATGCGGGCGGCATGATGCAGGGTGGCGGCATGATGCGCGGCGGTGGCGGGATGATGAGGCGCTGAAGTTTGCCGTTTCGTTGTCCGCGAAGCCGGTCATCTTCAAGAAGGAGCTAACAATGCAACAATCTATCGGATCGGGAAGGTTTTTTTGTCTTCTTGCAGTCATGACCCTCTTCGCACTTCCAGCATGGGCGTCTGCCGGCGAGCCTGCATATTCCGTTGGCCTTGGCTTTGAGTTTGCCTCGGGTAAATACGGAACCGGAATCAGGACAGACTCCATATACATGCCGTTCACGGCGGCTGTCTATCCGACCGACCGGCTCGATTTTTCGCTGGAAATTCCCTTTGTTTATCAGAGCAGCAGCGCGGTGGTCGCTGGGCAATACATGGGAATGCAGGGGCAATCCATGGGCTCGCAATCGGTTTTGGCAGCAACGAATGGCATGGGTTCCTCCGGCTCCATGACTTCCGCATCGGCGGGGAGCGTCAACAATTCCCATTCCGGGCTCGGCGACATGAAACTCAAGGCGGGGTATGTCTTGTACACCGAGGAAAAGTATGTGCCGGCTATCCGCCCAAACTTCTATGTGAAAATTCCTACCGCTGACAAGAGCAAATTTCTTGGGACCGGGGAGTTTGATGAAGGCTTTGCCGTGGAACTGACCAAATGGTTCGGCAGTTGGTTTGCGGACGGCGAGGCGGGGTACGTTATCCAGGGGAAATCGTCGGTCCTTGCCGTCAGGAATTATCTTAACTACTACGTCGGGGCCGGTTATCAATTCACCGAGCGGTTGCGTCCGATGGTGTTGCTCAAAGGGACCACCCCTACCGTCAACGGAGCATCGTCCCAGTTGGAGGCGCGGCTCAGAGTCAAGTACCAGTTCGCGAAACATACCGGCATCGATGGCTATCTGGCCAAGGGGATCACGACCGCCAGTCCCGATTACGGCATGGGACTCGCCGTCTTTTACGAATTCTAAACTTTGCTTACAGATGCGATTAAAGGAAAAAACCATGATGAAAAAAACTATAACGGCAGCAGCTATGATTACCGTCGGACTTATTGCTGGGTGCGGCGGAGGCGGGACTACTCCAACGACAGGCACAACCTCCATAAGCGGAAAAGTGGCTGATGGCTATCTCGTCGACGCCACCGTGTTCCTCGACAAGAACGGCAACTACCAGTTGGACACAGGGGAACCGTCAACCGTCACTGACGCAAACGGCGCCTATACCTTGACAGTCGATCCTGCGGATGTGGGCAAGTACCCCATTGTGGCGCTGGCAATTATGGGACAGACCATGGACAAGGACACCGGGCTGCCGGTAACAAACAGTTATGTCCTCAGTATGCCCGCATCAGCCACGAGCGGCACGGTCAGCAGCAACTTCATCAGCCCGATGTCTTCCCAACTGCGGGAAATGATGGAAACCGGGATATATGCATCCATGCAGCAGGCCATGGTCGCCCTACAGACCAAGCTCGGCATGACGGCCGGGACGAATATGCTGGAAGACTATATGCTTGCCAATAACACCACCATGCACGTCGCGGCACAAAATATGGCGAGCCTGATGGGGGGAGAGATGGCTCAGGTGATGAGGACAAACGGAACCTCTATTACCGTTGATGTCAATCGCTACCGCAGCATGATGGGGATGATCTTCAGCAATATATCGTCTATCAAGGGTGCGAATTCCCAAGCGGCCATGACGACTCTCATGGGTACGATGACCTCAACTCTGCAAAATATGCCGATGATGGGCGCCGGACAGCCGTACCAAAATATGTCGACCGCCTTCAGGGGTGGTATGATGGGGGGAATGACCGGGACCAGTACCGGCGGCATGATGAACTGAGACACGCACAACTCGAAGGCTCAAAAGCGGTCGTTAGCTAAGGTGAACGACCGCTTTTGACTGCCGGGGAGGCGGCCGGCCAATACAAGAAGTGAGGCACGACATATGCGATTCTGCGAAGAATCTCCGCCGAGGCAATTGCTTGAGGCGGTACGGCAATTCAATACCCGTGAATGGTATGAGTGTCACGAAACCTTGGAAGAACTCTGGGTTGGGGAGGGGGGCGAGGTACGCGATTTCTACCAAGGTGTCCTTCAAGTGGCAGTGGCTCTGCACCATTGGAGAAACGGCAATTTTGGCGGTGCGGTCACGCTTTTGGAGGGTGGGACGGACTACCTGAGGAGGGTTCCGGCGGTTTGCCAGTGGGTGGATGTAGCGGCTTTCATTGCCGCTGCCGACAGGGCGCGGGAAGCCCTGATTCACCTTGGCAGGGAGCATATGGAGGCGTTGGCTCCGTCTCTGATTCCTGCCTTGATGGTAGTTTCGTTGCCGGATGATCACACGTGAGTAAAGAGATTACAAATCAGTGCTTATTCACTCCCGTACGGAAGAGAGGCGTGGATACCCTATCGAGGCATCGTATCAGGCGTAGGTAGAAAAGTTGTAGGAACTGTCAGGCTGGGGAGCCTGTTGAACATTCTGGGCCAGCAGGCTGGCCATCATGTTCTGCTGGTTCGCGGCCTGTTTTACCATGGCCGTCGACAGTGTCTGTTGCGTCTGGCCGGCTTTCGCCAACAACGCTGCTCCTGCAATCGTATTGACATCCATAATGAGTCTCCTTGGTCACCATTATTGCAATATGTGCATCTAAAGTGCAACAAAAAAGGCGAATGGCTGATCGGTAGCAATATTTCTGTTATACTTTTCTGGATTATTGCATTACGTTTGATGATGACACTGGCGAAAGAGGTCGTATGATGCAGGTTGAATGGTGGTACTGGATAATTGCCGGTTTTTGCCTGATCGGTCTGGAACTGATAGTGCCTTCCTTTACGATTATCTGGTTCGGCCTGGGGGCTTTGGTGGTCGGCGGGCTGAAAGGGCTCTGGCCTGAATTCTCCCTGGCCGGGCAGTTGTTTCTCTGGACCGTGTCGTCCATCAGTTTCACAGTGATGTGGTTCAAATACTTGAAGCCCAAGGCCAACAGGACCCATGCCGGGCAATCGAAAGAAGGGGTTGTGGGGGAAACAGGCATTATCATCCGTGGGACCGTGGACAGTTACGGGCGGGGTACGGTTCGGTTCCGCATTGCCGTCTTGGGCGCCGACGAATGGGGATGCTATGCCGATGAGGCGCTGGAGGTGGGGGACTCGGTCCGTGTCATTGATATTGAAGGGCAGATTCTTAAGGTGATCAAGATCTAGGGGGGAGTGATATGGCTGGAATTATTGTGTTTGGCGTTCTGTTTGTGGTGGTCGCCGCAACGCTGTTTGCCGGGGTCAAGACGGTTCCCCAGGGCCAGGAGTGGGTTGTGGAGCGATTGGGCAAATACCACTCGACGCTCAAGCCGGGGCTCAATTTTATCATTCCGTATATAGATATCGTGGCTTACCGTGTTTCAACCAAGGGGGATGTACTTTCTGTTGGCGCCCAAGAGGTGATTACTAGGGACAATGCAGTCATCATCACCAATGCCATTGCCTTCATCAAGGTTACCGACCCGACCCGCGCCGTGTATGAGATCCAAAATTACGAGTATGCCATCCAGAATCTGGTCATGACCTCTCTACGAGCCATCATAGGCCAGATGGACCTGAACAGCGCCCTGTCGGAGCGGGAACACATCAAGGCCAAACTGCAGGATGCCATCTCCAAGGAGGTGGCAACTTGGGGGATTTATGTCCAGTCGGTGGAGATTCAGGATATTAAGCCGTCTGAATCCATGCAGCGGGCCATGGAACAGCAGGCCAGCGCCGACCGTTTCAAGCAGGCGACCATCCTGGAGGCCGAGGGTAAACGTGAGGCCACCATACGCGAGGCTGAAGGCCGCCTGGAAGCCGCCAAGCGTGAGGCCGAGGCCCAGGTCAGGCTGGCCGAGGCATCGGCCAAGGCAATTACCGATATCAGCGAGGCCATCAAGGACCGGGATCTGCCTGCCGTGTTCCTGCTGGGGGACCGCTACGTCAACATGCTGCAAAAACTGGCTGCCTCGCCCAATGCCAAGATGGTGGTCCTGCCGGCCGACTTGCCGATTGCTATTCGTGGCATGATGGGGAAAGGATAGATGGATAGGGGGCGTTTGATACTGGAACGGTTCCGGGAGTATTGCAGACGTTTCGGTCAGGACGGACTGATTGCAGAGGAGACTAGAACCTTGGTCGCGGGACGCAACAGTTAAGGGCATCCCTGATTTCCTTCCTGAATCTGATGAGGTTTTCCTTTTTTTCACCAAATGTTTCCAAATTGTTGATCTTTTGAGTGACAAGAGAGTGAAGCTTGCTCAATCGGCCATGGTCTCCCATGGCCGCTCTCAGTTCTTTACGTAATTCAGGAATAACTCTGTCGTGCAACTTCATTCGGCACCACCCAGAAGTTTGTTAATCAGGGAT
Organism: Geobacter sp. AOG2; assembly: GCF_019972295.1. Classification (NCBI taxonomy): domain Bacteria; kingdom Pseudomonadati; phylum Thermodesulfobacteriota; class Desulfuromonadia; order Geobacterales; family Geobacteraceae; genus Geobacter; species Geobacter sp. AOG2. The sequence continues at coordinate 2,270,894 of NZ_BLJA01000001.1, read as the reverse complement.
ATCCACTGCTTACCATATTTTGCACGTTGCTGATGCTGAAAACAGTACGGAGAGCCGTCTGCGGTGTTGCATAATGACTCAGCAACCTGGGCCGCTTGCGGAAGCTAGTATAGTTTACGCGTATCGGTCAAGGGATAATTATACGCTTCCCATGAACTGAGCAGTTTTTAGCCCTTGTGGCGTGCTACCCATATGGTGGTATCTGTTGGCCCGGTTCGCACTTCCGTGATATTGTCAAACCGTTGGAAATTTGATGGACAATCGTACTTCATTTTCGCTATGTTTTCTCATAGGCAAACCATGTGAAACCCCGGACAGGATGTAAAAACACCGTGAAATATGATCATGATTACTGGATGACCAAGGCGATCGCCCAAGCGGCCAAGGCTCGCGCCAAGGACGAGGTCCCCATCGGCTGCGTGATCGTTCGTGGCGGTAAGATCATTGCCCGCGGCCATAACCTGCGTGAAACCACTCAGGATCCCGCAGCCCACGCCGAGTTGATCGCCATCAAAAAAGCCGCCAGGAAACTCAACTCCTGGCGGCTTCTCAATACGACACTTTATGTCACGCTTGAGCCCTGCCTCATGTGTATGGGGGCGATCATCCTTGCCCGCATACCCACCGTGGTCTTTGGTTGCCATGATCCCAAGGGCGGGGCAGCCGGCACCCTTTACGACCTCTCAAACGACCCTCGTCTCAATCATCGGGTTGAACTGGTGCCGCGCGTGCTGGAAGGTGAATGCTCCAGTCTGCTCAGCTCCTTCTTCGCCGAACTGCGCCGTCGCCGACGCAACGCTTCAGCCTCCTGAACTCCCAGCCACAAAATATCTGGCATTCTGATATTGAATTAAAGTATATATGTATCTGTATTACGTAATCTATTGATTGTGGGGTGCGCCCATGAATATCGGTTTGCGCTTGAAAGCAATTACCCTGTGCCTTTCCATAGGTTTTTACTTGCTGTCAGGTGTTACTGCGCAGGCGGCAAGGGTCAATGACAAGGCTCCCGACTTTAGCCTGCAAGATCTGCATGGCCACAAGGTGACCCTGGAGGAATTCAAGGCAAAAGGAAATGCCGTCATTTTGAACTTCTGGTCTACCACATGCCCACCGTGCGTAGCCGAGATACCCGCTTTGAATGCACTTTATCGTGAAATGAAGGCAAACGGCCTGGTTATACTCGGCATTGCCATCGATTCTTCCGACAGACCTGTGCGGGAGTTGGCAAACCAGTTGAAGATCGAGTACCCCGTTCTGCTGGATGGTGAAAAAAACGTCTATTTTGATATGTATGGTCTTTTCGGTCAGCCTATCAGTATACTGGTCGACCGTTCCGGCGTAGTCCGAGACAAATTTATCGGGCAACTGGATTGGAATTCGCCCCAGATCAGGGCCAAGGTGCAAAATCTTTTGAAGGGGAGGTAGCCATGAATAGGCCCGTTCTGATTGGTGTCATTGCGGTTTTGACGTGTCTTGCGGCAGGATGCGAGAGCGCCAATTTTCTGGTCTACAAGGATGCCAAACATTTTTATGTCACCAGCAATGGCGAGGCACTGAAGAAGGTGCTCTGCGAATCCGGGGATATAAACCGGATTTTGAATGACTCACGCCTCCCGGAGGCGTTGCAAAAGGAGCTTCACGAGGGGATATGTTCTCCCAACAAGGTCAAAAAGCGGTTGCTGGCCATTCTCGAAGACATGACGCCGGAGCAGCGTAGTGCGCTCAAGCTTGCCTTCCAGACCAACGGTTATGAAATCAATAATATAGCCAACTGTTGAGGCAGCGGCTACTAGGCGCCCGGTCGGGAGCCAAACAGGGCATGAAGTTCATGGCTGCAGATTTTTTATAAGAGCAGCAAATTCGTCAGGCGCATTCACGTTGCAAAACGACAGCTCCACATTTGGGATGGAAGCCAACTCCTCCGGCGTGACCAACCTGGTCCTCACGCGATCCAGCAAGTTCAGCAGTTTCCCGTCGCCCTGCTCAAGGGCTTGTTCCACCATTGCCAAGCAGCACCGCCCGTACAGGGCCTGCAACGGTTCCTTTCCGCTCGGGCCAACCGGCACTACGGCGTCATATTCCCCGTCAACCGAGCAAATCATCCCTATCACGTCAGGACTGAGGAAAGGTGTGTCGCATGCTGTTATAAAGACCCGGTCCTCACGACTGGCTATCAGACCGGCATGCAGTCCGGCCAAGGGACCGGCACCGGGATACCTGTCTTTTACCATGGGGCAGGGGAGAAAGCCGTATTCTTCAGGCGAGTTGGTAACCAGGATCACCTCGCGAAAGAGTTGGGCCAGGGTGCGGTAAATCTTTTCAACCAAGGGGAGGCCGCCCACGGTCAACAGCGCCTTGTTGCTGCCCATGCGGCTGGATGTACCGCCAGCCAGGATCACGGCAGTTATGCCGTGAATCCTTCCAATGTTTTTTTGCCCTCGGGATGATCCGTCCATTGTGTTCTCCTGATGGCCAGTTTAGTATAAACAAAGGGGCTGGACAACCGCAAAGACCGCGGTAGGTTCGGATAATACAAAAGCGCCCCACCGGATTGCTGGCGGGGCGCTTCTGTATTGCTGGATCGGGAAGAAAAATCAGCTTTCCAGGCCAAAGGTCTCGTGCAGTATGCGGACAGCCAACTCGGTGTATTTTTCGTCGACCACGACCGAAATCTTTATTTCCGATGTGGAGATCATCTGAATATTGATGCCGTTGGAGGCCAGGGCGGCGAACATCTGGGTGGCGACGCCGGCATGGCTGCGCATGCCGAGGCCGACAATTGATACCTTGCTGATGTTTTCGTCCGAGAGGACTTCCTTGGCCTGAATTGTCTTGGCTACCTCATTGGTGATCAACAGGGCCTGTTTCAGGTCGGCCTTGGTCACGGTAAAGGTGAAGTCGGTCATACCGGCCTGGCTGACGTTCTGGACTATCATATCCACCGAGATGGCCGCATCGGAGAGCGGCGTGAGAATTTTGGCGGCGATGCCCGGTTTGTCCGGTACTCCCATGACGGCAATCTTGGCTTCATTCTTGTCGTACGCTACCCCTGATACGAGAATACCTTCCATTTCCTTATCCTCCCTGGTAACCATGGTACCGGTGTTTTCATTAAGACTGGAGCGGACGTGCACGTCCACGTTGTATTTTTTGGCGAATTCCACCGAACGGATTTGAAGAACCTTGGCGCCCAGGCTTGCCAGTTCGAGCATCTCGTCATAGGAAATCTTCTCGACCTTGCGGGCTTCCTTGCAGATATTTGGATCGGTGGTGTAAACACCGTCCACATCGGTATATATCTCGCAAACGTCGGCCTTGAGGGCCGCCGCGATAGCCACGGCCGAGGTGTCCGAACCGCCGCGTCCCAAGGTGGTGACGTTACCTGCCGCATCAATCCCCTGGAAACCGGCCACGATCACGATGGCCCCGTCTTTCAGGTCGGCACGGATGTTTTTGTCGTCGATGCTTTCTATGCGGGCCTTGGTGGCTATGCTGTCGGTGATGATCGGAACCTGCCACCCCTGATAGGAGCGCGCTTTGTAGCCAAGGGACTTGAGGTGCATGGCCAAAAGGCCGATGGTGACCTGCTCGCCGGTGGCGACCACCACGTCATATTCGCGCCCATCGGGGATTTCACTCATCTCGTTGGCCAGGGCGACCAACTTGTTGGTTTCTCCCGACATGGCGGATACGACGACAATCACGTCATTGCCGGCTTCATAGGTCTTGATGATCCGTTTGGCGACGTTTTTGATGCGGTCGGCGGTGCCAACCGATGTACCGCCGTATTTCTGGACTACAAGTGCCATACATCGCTCCTTCACAAGATATGGTGGCAAAGAATAGCCGAAGGTAAAGCTCTATAACAGATTATCGGCGCTCAGGTCAAAGAAATTTTATCCTTCTGTATACGCTTTATCAAGCGTGACAACAGAATTTCCGGGCCGGACCCCTGCGCTTCGATGGTGATTCCGCGTTGCTCGTCGCCGGTGTAATGGAAGGTAATCCGCAAATGATCGACGGGAAGCAGCCTTTCCAGGCGCTCGGACCATTCCACGATGCAGACACCCTCACCATGCAGATACTCCAAGAACCCTAGGTCTGCGATATCGTCCTCATCCCTCAGGCGGTAGAAATCGAAATGATAGACCGGCAACCGGCCGGGATAATGATTCATGATAGCAAAGGTGGGACTGGCAACCAAGTGAGCGCTTTCCGGAGCAACCGCCTGGACCACGCCTCGTGTGAAGCAGGTTTTTCCTCCTCCCAATTCGCCCCGTAGCGCCAGGAAAGCGCCCCGTTCCAATAACGCACCCACGTACCGGCCGAGCCCCTCGGTTTCCTCCGGCGAGTTGGTGAGGAACTCTCCTTTGGTCACTTGGGGACCAGATTGCGGATAATGTCAATACGGGAGACGATTCCCACCAGCTTTCGTCCTTCGACCACCGGCAGCGCGTGCAGCTTGCGGTCACTCATGACATCTGCCGCCGTACTGACCGGATCGCCGGAGGCTATGGTCACCACGTCGCTGGAACAGAGTTCACCTACTGTTTGGGCAGTCATCTTGTGCAGTTCGCGTTCCAGGGTTCGTTCTCCTTGCAGGGGGATCACCCAGTCGAAGATGGAGATGACCGTGGGGATGTGCAGGTTGCGACCCTGTTCGATCAGATCGGAGGCGGTAACGATGCCGGTCAGGTTACCGGCGTCGTCCACCACCGGCAGGCTGCCGAAATGGCGGGTCTCGAATATCCCGGCCAGTTCCCGCAAGTTGGTCTCTTTTTTAACGGTGACGACCTCTGTGGTCATGATATCGGCTACGGTCTGCATACGGTATTCTCCTTGAGGTTATGTTATCAGTTTTTGGTAGACATAGGGGATCTTTTCCTGCACATCGCCGGCGTTCATGCCGATCTCTCCCTTGTCCTGGGCTACAAGGTCGGCGGCGTAACCGTGGATGAAGACCCCCAAGCGGCAGGCATCCCAGGCACTACGCCCCTGGCCCAGGAGCGAGACGATGATGCCGGTCAGCACGTCCCCCATGCCGCCGCTAGCCATGCCCGGATTGCCGCTGCCGTTGATGGCCACGCTGCCGTCAGGCGCGGCGATGACGGTACGGGAGCCTTTCAGGATCAGGTGTACGCCGAAGGCGGCGGCGAACCTGCGAGCTGTGGCTATGCGGTCGTGTTCCACGTCGGCGATAGTGGTTCCCAACAGTCGGGCCATCTCTCCCGGGTGAGGGGTAAGTACCACTGAGGAGCTCTTTTTGTTCAAAAGGCAGTCTGTGCTCTGTGACACGGCGTTCAGGCCGTCAGCATCGATCACCAGGGGGAGGTCTGCCATTCTCACCAGGCTTTGTACCAGGGCAACGGTAGTGGGCTCCTGACCCAGACCGGGGCCGATGGCCAAGGCGTCCCTGCCGGGGAGAAGCCCTGCAATTTTTTGGAATGCGCCGTCTGACAGATAGCCGCTGCCGGCGTCAGCCAGGGGTACGGTCATGGCCTCTGTGGTCTTGATTTCCAGGATCGGGTTGAGGCTTTCCGGAACCACAAGGGTCACCAGGCCGGAGCCGGTTCGCACGGCGCTGTTTGCGGAAAGTGCGGCGGCACCGGTCTTGCCGCGGGACCCGGCAACGATCAGGCAGTGGCCGAAGTGTCCCTTGTGGGCCTGCCGGTCGCGGGGACGCAGCAAGGGTCGAATGTTGTCGGAGGTGATAAATTCGCAGCCGGAAGCCTGCTCAATAAGTTCTGCCGGGATGCCAATATCGGCCACCACCAGACGTCCGGTGTATTCGGCGCCAGGATACAGAATATGTCCCAATTTGGCGGCGGCAAAGGTCACTGTTACGGTTGCCCGCACCGCGCAGCCCAACACCCGGCCGGAACTGCCGTGGATGCCGGAAGGGATATCCACCGCCAGCACTGGGCGGCCGGAGGCGTTGATCAGTCCCACCGCCTCCCGGTAGATGCCGCCTACCTCGCTGTTTAGGCCGGTTCCCAGTAGGGCGTCCACGATGACGTCCGCCTGACGGATCTCTTGCTGACAGAGCCCAGCAAGTTGATCGGGAACGGTGCAGTATGAGATGGCATCAGACGGCAACTGCTCCAAGTTTATGGCCGCATCCCCCTCGATCCGGTCCCGTTCCGCCAGGATACAGACCCGGACCTGCCAGCCGCTTTGCCAAAGGAGTCGAGCGATCACATAACCATCGCCGCCGTTGTTGCCCCTTCCTGCAAAGATAAAGGCCCGTTTGCCCCCATTATAGCCAAACTCATGGAAGATGGCTTCCATGCAGGCATGGCCCGCGTGTTCCATTAGCTCCAGCCCCGGAATGCCTAACTCCCGAATGGTTTGCCGGTCCAACTCCTGCATGGTCTGAGCAGTTACGACTTTCATGGTGCCTCCAGGACTACCATGGCTACAGCCTGTCCGCCGTCATGTGACAGGGAGAGGAATATGGCGCCCAAGCCTCGGGCCTCGAAAAGCTCCTGAGCCCGCCCCGTGATCCGCAAATCAGGTTTGCCGGACTCGTTGTTGACGATCTCCATGTCATGCCAGGAGATGCCGTCGCGCAGACCGCTGCCTAATGCCTTCAGAAAGGCCTCTTTGGCTGCGAAACGGGCGGCGTAGCACGAGGCGGCATCCTTGCGGCCGCTACACCGGTGGCGTTCCGGTCCGGTGAAGAGCCGCACGATAATCGCCTGATTCCCCTCATCCAGAAAACGCCGGAACCGGGCGACGTCCACCGTATCAACGCCGATGCCAGAGATCATGCGTATTTGATCAACTCCACCATGTCGCGAACGGCTTGGTCGAGGCCGACCAATACGGCACGGGCGATGATGGAGTGGCCGATGTTGTATTCCTCGATACCGCCCAGTGCGGCAATCGCTTTGATGTTGACATAGTTGAGCCCATGCCCGGCATTGACCCCCAGGCCAACCTTGCGGGCAAGCTTAATGGCCGTGTCGATGGCCTCCAATTCCTTCTCCTGCTGGGCCCAATCCTTAGCTTCGGCATAGGCGCCGGTGTGGATTTCGATGTAATCGGCGCCGGTCTTGTTGGCGGCCTTGATCTGCTCCTGATTCGGGTCGACGAAAAGGCTGACGACGATACCGCTGTCGCGCAGGCGCTTGGCGGCGTCGGTGACGGATTTGAGATTGAGGATGACGTCCAGGCCTCCTTCGGTGGTCAGTTCCTGGCGTTTTTCCGGCACCAGAGTGACCTGCTCCGGTTTCACTCTCAGGGCGATGCGCACCATTTCCTGGGTGGCGGCCATCTCCAGATTCAGCTTGGTCTTCACGGTCTGGCGTAGAATCTCTAGGTCCCGATCTTGGATATGCCGCCGGTCCTCCCGCAGATGGATGGTAATCCCTTCGGCCCCGGCCAATTCTCCCATGGCGGCCGCCGTCACCGGATCGGGTTCCACCCCGCCTCGTGCTTGGCGCACGGTTGCAACATGATCGACGTTTAGTCCTAGCTTTGCCACTTCAAACCTCCTGATATTTGCCACGGAGCCACAGGAGCACAAAAAAATCTGGAGATAACAAAAACATTCAGATAAAAACCTAAAAAAACAGATTCTGGCCTACTCCAAAGTTTTCGCCGTTCTCCGTGTTTCTGTGATCCCGTGGCAGAATCGGTTAGTGTCCCCCGATATGCAGCTTCACCATCTCTACGATCTCGTTGGCCCAAGTGGTGATCTCATACTTGTCCTGTCCTTCGATCATGACCCGCAGAAGCGGTTCCGTGCCGGAATAGCGGATCAATACGCGCCCTTCACTCCCTAGCTTCTTCTCCACGTCGTCGATTCTGGCGGCGATTTCGGGGATGGTTGTGATGTCTTTTTTTTCGGCAACCCTTGTGTTGACGAGTACCTGAGGCAGGGCGATCATCCGTTTGGCCAGCTCGGAGAGTGGTTTCCCCTCACGGCGCATGACCGCCAGGAGCTGGAGGGCCGAGAGGATTCCGTCACCGGTGGTGCTGTGGTCCAGGAAGATCATGTGTCCGGACTGCTCACCTCCGAGGTTGTAGCCACCTTTGCGCATTTCCTCCACCACGTAACGGTCCCCCACGGCGGTTTTGATCACCGTACCGCCTGCCTTCCTGACGGCGATGTCCAACCCCATGTTGCTCATGACCGTGGCTACCAGGGTGTTTTTTTTCAGGATGTTGCGGCGCAGCATGTCCGTGGCGCAGATCGCCATGATGTGGTCGCCATCCACCTCGTTGCCGAATTCGTCGCAGACGATCACCCTGTCGGCGTCGCCGTCCAGAGCGATGCCGATGTCGGCTTGGTGTTCCTTGACGGCTGCACTGATCACCTCCGGATGAAGCGAGCCGCACCCGGCGTTGATATTGGTGCCGTTGGGCTTGACCCCCAGGGGGATTACCTCGGCTCCCAGTTCTCCGAAGACCGCCGGCGCAACCTTGTAGGCAGCGCCGTTTGCGCAATCCAGAACGATCTTTAGTCCAGACAGGTCCATCTCCTGGGGAAAGGTATTTTTGAGGAACACGATGTAGCGGCCGGCGGCATCGTCGATACGGAAAGCCTTGCCCACCTCGGTCGCGGTTGGGCGCAGGGAATCAATATGGTTCGTTTCGATCAGGTTTTCGATCTTCAACTCGATCTCGTCAGGCAGCTTGAAGCCGTCGGCGGAGAAAAACTTGATGCCGTTGTCCTGAAAGGCGTTGTGCGACGCCGAGATGACCACTCCGGCGTCGGCCCGCATGGAAGAGGTGATATTGGCGATACCCGGCGTGGGGAGCGGTCCCACCACGAGCACATCTACACCCATGGAGCAGATGCCCGCCACCAGCGCATTTTCAAGCATGTAGCCCGACAGGCGCGTATCCTTGCCGATCACGATGCGGTGTCTCCGCTTACCAGCGCTTTTGAAGATGTATGCCGCAGCCCGGCCCAACTGCATAGCCATTTCGCAGGTCATGGGGTAGACGTTGGCAACGCCGCGGACACCATCGGTTCCGAAGAGTTTTTTCACGTTTTTGAGGCTCCTTAATCTGAATTTACTTGTTCCCTGTCGAGTTCGATTTCCAATTCGGCCGGTGAGATACGGGTGACCTTGATTCCCTCCGGCAGCTTCAGGTAGGTTTCCAGATGGGAAAAGAGGGTCTTTCCAGGCTTTATGCCCCGCAGGCTGAGAATCACCCGGGAATTGGAACGCCGAGCCCCGTCGATCAAAAGGGATGGTCCGGTCAAGGTGAAATGCACTTCGCCGGGTAGTGGCGGAGTCACCCGGTATCCAGGCGGGGTGTTGCGCAATTCCACGGGCAGGACCAGTTCGTAGCGTGTTTCCCGAGAAAGCGACGTGAAGCTCCAGATACAGACCGCCAGCATAAGGCTTAAGATCTTGAGGCTTGCGTTCCGTGTACAGCGGCGTTTGATGGCGGAGAGAGTCAAGGTCATGGTATTGTCTCTCCAACTGCGGCCACTTTTTGAATGCGTCTGAAATCCAGGGATTTCCTCAGCATGCGCCGTATTTCGTTTTGTTCCAGGTCGTAATAAATCTTGCCGTCATGCACAAGAGAAATATTACCGGTTTCTTCCGAAACCACCATGACCAAAGCATCTACCAACTCTGACAATCCCAACGCTGCCCGATGACGAGTGCCGAAACTTTTGGCAATATCGGGGTTCTTGGACAGGGGGAGCAGGCAGCCAGCCTTGGTGAGTTTTCCGTTGTGGATGATAACCGCTCCGTCATGGATCGGAGAGTAGGGAAGAAAGATCGAATTGAGGAGCTCGCTGGTTACCTTGGCGTCAATCTCGGTGCCAACCTCAACCAAGTGGTCTATGGGAAGTCGGCGGACAATGACGATCAGCGCGCCGATCCGCTTCTTCGACATCTCACCGACCGCCTTGGTCAACTCTTCGATGGTCTCGGTCGTTTCATCCTGGGTATTGGCGGTTACGGGGCGACGCCCCAAGGATAGAAGTGCCCGCCGGATGTCCCCCTGAAAGATGATGGCCAGAATGATCAGGGCTGATGAAAATATGGTGCGCAGCAGCCAAGTGGTGGAAGAAAAGCCAGAAAGCAGCGCAAAGTAGAAGCAGGCGAAAAATATCAGCAGAAAGATCAGCAGCCTGACCGCCGCGTCCTTTTTCAGAACAAGAGAAAAATGGTAAACAAGGACAGCCACGATGAGGATGTCGCAGAGGTCAAGCAGGGTGCTGTTGTCGAGCAATCCGGGCATTCTTTCCCTCTGAAAGCGACTGGTTTGCTACCGGCAGTTACAGTCATTACTTGGTGGCGATAGCATGGGCCATGTCGGCCGCATCACGCATTGCGCGGACGTCGTGCACCCGCAGAATGGAAGCGCCGTTGGCCACGGCAAGGGCAACCGTTGCGGCAGTGCCGGCCAAGCGTTCCCCGGTTTCCCGCCCCAGGATTTTTCCGATGAATGACTTGCGAGACGTCCCTACTAAAAGCGGCAGGCCGAGGCTGGTGAACTCGCGCAGCCTTCGTAGGATCTCCAGATTGCCAGCGGTATCCTTGGCAAAACCAATACCCGGATCGATGACGATTCGCTCGCGTTCAACCCCTGCTGACAAGGCGCTGTCCAACGAACAGCGTAGCCCTGCAATGACCTCGCCCACTAAATCTCCGTAGCCCGTATGGGACTGCATCATGTCGGGCGTGCCGCGGGTATGCATCAGAACCACGCCGGCGCCGCTCTGCGCCGCCAACGGAGCCATGGCGGGATCAAAACCGAAGCCGCTGATGTCGTTGATGATTTCGGCCCCGGCTACAAGCGCTCCTTGGGCAACCTCACCCTTCCAGGTATCCACCGAAACGGGGCAGGAAAGTCTTCCTGAAAGCAGTTCAATGACCGGTGCAACCCGGCGCAGCTCTTCAGCCGCCGGGACCTGGGGAGCCCCTGGTCGGGTGCTTTCCCCGCCGATGTCGATGATGTCGGCCCCTTCGGCCTCCATCTCCAAGGCATGTTCCGCTGCACTATGCGGATCGAGAAAACTACCGCCGTCTGAAAAGGAGTCAGGGGTTACGTTGAGGATGCCCATAATAAGCGGGCGGTCAAGCACAAGCTCACGACGGGCGATTTTCCATATTTGCGGTGCCGGTGAGAGGCTTGCCAGGAAAGAAGTCAGTTCCTCCGCCAGACCGGCAAGGCCAAACGGCTGGTGGAGGAGCTTCTCGCACAATCGCTGAAGCTGCTTCTCCGTACCCATCAGGATGACGTCGGTACTGTCAATGCTACATGCCACCGTACCCCGGGCAACCGCTGCATCGCCTCCCAGGCCCAGCATTTCCTGTTTGAGGACATTGGCCTGGCGGCAGAGAAGCTTGCTCAGGTGTACGCAACGGGTCAACATCTTGGGAGACATCATGCCGATGCCGCGCGGGTCGGCCCCGATCCTTGCCAGTTCCCGTTCAGCGTCCTCTCGTGAGGCAACAGTCAGCAGTCTGGCCGTGAAGGCGCTCATCTCAAGCCTTGAGATCGGTATGCTGCTGTGCCTGTGCCGCCGCTTCTTCGCCGGCGGTCTGCTTGCCGTCGTGGCCGTAGATAGGAGTGCCGGCGGCAATAATCTCGTCTACTTCGGCACCGGTCAGGTTCTCTTTCTCGATCAGGCATTCGGAGAGGTTGTGCAGGTTGTGGATATTCTCCTTGAGCAGTGTCAGGGCACGTTCGTAGCTTTCATCGACGATGCGCTTGATCTCGGTGTCGATCTCTACGGCGGTGGCTTCGCTGTAATTCTTGTGGGAGGCCATATCCCGGCCCAGGAAGATCTGTTCGTCCTTCTTGCCGAAAGAAAGCGGACCCATCTTATCACTCATACCCCATTCACAGACCATCTTGCGGGCCATTTCGGTAGCCTGTTCGATGTCGTTGCCCGCGCCGGTAGTAAAGGTGTTGAAGATGAGGTCCTCGGCCGCACGGCCACCCATCAACACGGCGATGCGGGCCAGGAGAGCTTCCCGTGAATAGCTGTGTTTGTCCTCGATAGGAAGCTGCATGGTCACGCCCAAAGCGCGGCCACGGGGGATGATGGAAACCTTGTGGACCGGATCTGTGCCGGGAACCAGTTTTGCTACAAGGGTGTGGCCGGCCTCGTGGTAGGCTGTGCTCTTTTTCTCTTCGCCGGAGATTACCATGCTGCGCCGCTCCACGCCCATCAGTACCTTGTCCTTGGCATTGTCGAAATCGATGGATTCCACGACGGCCTTGTCTACGCGCGCTGCCAGAAGCGCCGCCTCGTTGACCACGTTGGCCAGATCGGCCCCGGAGAAGCCGGGGGTACCGCGGGCGATGACCGCCAGATCCACATCGGGTGAGAGCGGTACCTTCTTGGCATGCACCTTGAGGATCATCTCGCGTCCCTTGACATCGGGGCGGGGTACCACCACCTGGCGGTCAAAACGGCCGGGTCGCAGCAGAGCCGGGTCGAGGACATCGGGGCGGTTGGTGGCGGCGATCAGAATGACACCTTCGTTGGATTCAAAACCGTCCATCTCCACCAGCAACTGGTTGAGGGTTTGTTCGCGCTCGTCGTGGCCACCGCCCAAGCCGGCTCCGCGGTGGCGGCCTACAGCGTCTATCTCATCGATGAAGATGATACAGGGAGCGCTTTTTTTGCCTTGCAGGAACAGGTCGCGCACCCGGCTGGCGCCGACACCGACAAACATCTCCACAAAATCAGAGCCGGAGATGGAGAAAAAAGGAACACCAGCCTCGCCGGCAATGGCCCTGGCCAGGAGGGTCTTGCCGGTGCCCGGAGGTCCCATCAAGAGTACCCCTTTGGGGATTCTGCCGCCCAGTTTGGTGAACTTTTTCGGGTCTTTCAGGAAGGCGATGATCTCGTTCAGTTCTTCCTTGGCCTCCTCAATACCGGCCACATCTTCGAAGGTGATTTTGCCTTGGGCCTCGGTCAGGAGTTTTGCACGACTTTTGCCGAAGGACATGGCCTTACCGCCGCCAACCTGCATCTGACGCATGAAAAAGATCCAGATGCCCACCAGCAAAAGCAAGGGGAACCAAGAGATAAAGATGGAGAACCAGGAGAATTTCTCCTCTTCCGGCTTGGCGATGATGGTGACCTTTTTATCCAGAAGTTTTTCAGTCAGGTCAGCGTCGGAGTAGGGTTTGTAGGTGCGGAACTCCTTACCGTCCTTACCCTCGAACTTGCCGGTGATATCGTTGCCCTGAATGGTGACAGAGGTGACCTTGCCAGCGTCCACCTGGGCGATAAAATCGCTGAAATTGATCTTATCCGCAGTCGGGCGCGGCTTGTTGAACATATTGAAGAGCAGGATCATCATCAGGCTGATGACGAGCCAGAGAGCAAGATTTTTATAAAATTGGTTCACGGTTACCCCCGTAACTGAAATGTATGAATTGTTTTGCGTAAATTGAAATTAATTACCATATCGAGCTCTTATTGACAAGTTCAATCGATTGGATGCCTGACGGATGCGGTCATGTCTCCGAGAAAACCGCCTTGATTGCATGAGTGGATGTATTGTCGATGCAGGCGAACTGCGAAGCGCGCAGGCCGCAGACCCAGAGCAGCGTTTCACCACAGAAGAGGAGAGGGATACTGAGGCGCTTGAAGCGGGAGACCTTAGTATCGATGAAAATCTCTTTGACCTTTTTGCTGCCGTTCATGCCGAAGGGCATAAGGCGGTCGCCGTTTTTGAACGTGCGTACATACCAGGGGAAGGGGGCGCGGTCTGGGTCGAAAAGGGCGGCATTGGCCGGGAGAGGCGTAATGTCGGTCGATGCGGGCACAAGGGTCAGTGTTAGTGATGCGCCACCGGGGAGTGGATAGTGCCCAGTTCCCGTGATCATCAATTTATCTATGGCCAGCGGAGCAGACCTTAACGTGCGCTGCAATAGGAACGCGCCGTAATCGCGCATGACGGTAATACCCTGAGGCAGATTCAGCGTTGCGTGAGGGCGGGGAGACTCCAACAACTGTTCCATAGCCGAAATGTGGCGGTTTGAGAAGTGGTCCAGATTGCCGGCCAGCCGCTCTAACAGATGGCGAAAAACCCTTCGTCGCAGTGCGGGCGGCTGCTCAATTAATGTTGTAACCGTGCAGGCAAATCCATCGCCGTCAGAGGTACAGGCGCGATCCACAATCTCCTTCGTAAGCTGATTAATGATATTGTGCTCATCCGACAGCACGGCGGCGGTTGTGGCTAGGCGCTCCCGGATGGCAGGGTTGTACTGCTCCAGCAGGGGCAGCAGCTCGTGGCGGATACGATTGCGCAGAAAGGCGATGTCCCGGTTACTGGCGTCTTCGCGCCACGCCATGCCCCGCTCTGTCAGGTAGGCCACCAACTCGGCCCGGGTGATACCCAGCAGGGGACGGACGAAGCCCCGTCCGTTCCGGTAGGGCATGCCGGCAAGTCCTCCCGGTCCCGCACCTCGGAGGAGGCGCATCAAGACAGTCTCGGCCTGATCGTCGGCGTGATGTGCCAGAGCGACCGCCGTGGCCTGCCATGAGTGGCGGACCTCGTCGAGGAAGGCAATGCGCGCCCGCCGGCCGGCATCTTCAAGATTGCGCCGTTCTCTTAGGGCAAGCTCTTTCACATCCACCCGGCAGCATTCCAGGGGGATGCGATAGCGGGTGGCGAGGGAGCGGACAAACTCCTCGTCCCGGTCCGATTCCGGGCCGCGCAGACAATGGTTCAGATGGGCCGCCACGAGCCGCGGCGAAAGTCCGGGTAGCCGGGAGAGCAGGTCGAGCAAGGCAGTGGAATCGGCCCCACCGGAAATGGCCACGATGATGGTGTCGTCCGATCCAAAGAGCCTGTGCTCGCGGATGCTGCGAGCGACCTGGGCGGTGAGGGTAGTGGCGATGGTGATCACTATTTTTCGATCAGGGCGATGATGTCGGGGACGATCTGCTGCATGACGTCCTGCAGGTAGTTGAACATGATTTTCTCTTTGATTTCCTTTGCGGCGGTAAGCAGGGTACTATTGTCTCGGGATACCACTGTAAAAGTTTTAGCTTTGGTGCCGTTCAGAACCATATCGACGTTGAACTTGAGTTCATGCTTGCTCTGGTCGCTGGCCAAGCTCTTGTTGACGTCTAGGTAAACGCGGGTGTCGGTAATGAGGATGCCCCGGAAAATGCCGTAGGAGATGGATGGGGCCGAAGTCGCGGTATAGCCTGCACGCTTCAATTCGGGCAGCAGAGCGTCGTTTGTCCATTCGCCTCTGCTGTTTTTGGTATCCGATGCGGGTACGTCGAGCCGTGATGCGACGATCTCTCCGTTGTGTTTGCCAAGGGGATGCTCTGCTGGTGCGTGATTCAGGGCGATCTTCTGATCGACCGTCGCGCAGCCAGTCAGACCGGACAAAACGACGAGGACCCCCATGGGCAATATCTGCCTGAAGGGGATGCGTAGATTCATATGTGGCCGCCTTACGGGTTAAAATATAGCATGTTGATAATGTGCGGTACCACTATAGCAAAAAATGGCAGTGATGTAATCCCGTCAAATTTGTCCACTTGCATTGCATCGTGGTGCATAATATAATAAAAATTATTAACAATAAGAGTTTATGCTATGCAATCTTCAATATCTGACGTGATAGAATCAGCGCCGGGGGTAGTCTCTCCTCAACAGGCGAAACGTCCGACGATGAATGAAACGGCCGGGGGCAGGAAAACCGCCACGGTCACCCCGCAATTGCTGAGCCTGCCTGAAGACGTCGTAACTCTTTCCTCTTCTTCCGAGGGGGCGCCCCCTGCAAAGAAAACCTCGCAGCCGGTGAGCAACGAGGAGAGGAAGGCGCTTTTACACCCGAACTCCCCACATAGCAGTTTCTCGGTTTACGGTTAGTCTTCCGGGACAATCATTACGTGCTGTCGTTCGCCGTGATCCAACAGTGCAATACTTGAACGGCAGAAGCGGCGGCTTGCATCATTCGTCCCGGCGGACGATCATGTTGAGGAAAAAACTGAACAGACTAAAGAGCAGCGCCGCCACAAAGGCGGTGACAAAACCGGAGACCCTGAAGCCGTGGACCAGCGTAGTGGCCAGATAAAACATAAGTCCATTGATGACCAGGGTAAAAAGCCCCAGGGTCAGCACGGTTGCAGGCAGGGTCAGCAGGATTATAACCGGCCGCAGGAACGCGTTCAATAATCCAATCACCAGTGCCCCCACCAACAGATCCTGAAAGCGGTCAATCTGAATCCCCGGAATCAGTTTCATAACCAGAAAGAGGGCAAATGCGTTCAATACCCATTTCAGGACGAGTCTTGTCATGGTTTCCTCCGGCAGTTCTTCAACATCCCGATCATAACCACCGTTTTCTTTTGAAATATATGGCCATTGCCGCGGCGATAGCCAGCATCGCCCCCCAGATGATGAAATAGCCGTAATGCCATTCAAGCTCAGGTATGTATTTAAAGTTCATGCCGTACACGCCGACGATGAAAGTCAACGGCAGGAAGATCGTGCCGACAATGGTCAAGAGCTTCATGATCTCGTTGGTGCGATTGCTCATGCTGGACAGGTACAGGTCGAGCATGCCGGAAAGGAGATCGCGAAAGGTTTCCACTCCGTCAATGATCTGGATAGTGTGGTCGTAGGTGTCGCGGAAGAAAACTCGCGACGTATCGCAGATCAGGGGCGATTCGCCCCGCTCCAAGGCTGCGGTAACCTCGCGCAACGGCCAAACTCCCTTGCGCATGAAGATGGTCTCCCGTTTGAGGGCGATGATCCTTTTGAGGATTTGTTGGTTCGGCCCTTGGGCCAACTCATCCTCAAGGTCCTCCACGATCTCTCCCATCCCCTCAAGAACGGTAAAATAATTGTCAACGACGGCATCGATCAGGCCGTAAGCCAGGTAATCAGCTCCCATGGTCCTGATGCGGCCACGACCGCTACGGATCCGTTCCCGTACCGGTTCGAAAGTGTCCCCGACCGTCCCCGCTTGGAATGACAGCAGGTAGTTCTGTCCGATGATCATGCTGACCTGTTCGGTTTCTATGCCCTGTTCCGGCGTGAAGCCAATCATGCGGGCGACGATGAAGAGGTAGTCGCCGTAATCTTCGATTTTCGGACGTTGAGTCGTATTGACGATATCTTCCAGCACAAGGGGATGCAACTTGTAACATTCACCGAAACGCCTGATCAGTTCCACGTCCTGGAGTCCTTCCAGGTTAATCCAGGTTACGGCCGGTCCGGGGGAGGGCTGGACGCACTGGTCGAACCCCTCGGGGCGAAACTCCTCGACGCTGTCCGGCGAATAAACGGTCACGTCGATGACCGAGCCACCGCTACGCTCCGTGCCGATGTGGACCAGCGTACCGGGAGGAAGGCCGGCCTTGCGGGACTGCCCACTGAAGAGTCTGTGTTTGCGAGCCATTTCAAATCCCCAGGATGTCGGCCATGTGCACCAGTTCGTTGTTCAGCTTTTTTTGCCCACCCTTAACGACCATCTCCAGCAACGTGGTGGTCAGGGAGTTAGTCGACAGGCCGAGCATAACCCCCTTGGTCCCGGAGAGCAACAGTTCTACCGCCTTAAGGCCGAAGCGGCTTCCCAGCAGGCGGTCAAAAACCGTAGGTGCGCCGCCCCGCTGGTAGTGCCCCAAAACGGTCACCCGGGTCTCGAAGCCGGCACAATCCTTGATGCTGTCGGCAATCTCTTGAGCGCGGCCAGCTCCCTCGGCCATGATGATCAGGGCATTGGTGCGACCCTCTTCGTAACGCCGCCGCAACTGGTGACACATTTCAGTCAGATCGAATTCCACTTCGGGCACGATGGCGAATTCCGCGCCGGTGGCGATCGCCGAGGTCGAGGCCAGGTAGCCGGAGTTGCGCCCCATAACCTCCACGATGAAGGCCCGGTCATGGGAGCTGGCGGTATCCTTGATGCAGTCCACGGCGTAGAGAATGTTGTTAAGTGCCGTGTCCACCCCCAGTGCCATGTCGGTGTACGGGATGTCGTTGTCGATGCTGGCCGGGATGCCGACCACCGGGAAACCTTGCATGTCGAGAGCATGGGCGCCGCAGAGCGAACCATCGCCGCCGATCACTATAAGTCCTTCGACTTTTTCCTTCAACAGGTTGTCCAGCGCCTTGCGGCGCCCCTCCTCGGTGCGGAACTCCTGAGAGCGGGCCGACTGCAGGAATGTTCCGCCCCGCTGGAGCACCCCGGAAACAGCCCTGCTCGTCAACACCAGGTAGTCGTTTTTCAAGAGCCCGGCAAACCCTTTCCGGTAGCCGATCATTTCTACATCATTGGCGATGGCGGTACGTGCCGCAGCACGGACTACGGCGTTCATACCGGAGCAGTCACCACCGCTGGTAAGAATGGCGAGTCGTTTCATGGTCAGATATCTCCTTGATGTCCTTCACCCCTCTGTTGATCGGAGAAACGCTTATTATGGTTTCTTTTTTTGGGCGCGTAGCCACTCCATACGCTCCAGGATATTTTTCTCATAACCGTGCCCCCTTGGTTCATAGAACTTTCGCCCGACCAACTTTTCCGGCAGGCATTCCTGCCCAGAGTACCCTTCCTCGTAGTCATGGTCGTACTGATACCCTTTGTGGTAGCCCAGTTCCTTCATCAACTTGGTTGGGGCGTTGCGAATGTGCAGAGGAACGGGGAGGGCGCCGCTCTTTTTAACCTCGGATAACGCGGCGTTGATGCCGGCGTAGGAGGCGTTTGATTTCGGCGCCGTGGCTAGGTAGGTGACCGCCTGGCCCAAGGGGATGCGGCCCTCGGGCATCCCCACGAACTGGAAGGCCTGGAGGGCCGAGACCGCTACCTGCAAGGCTCGGGGATCTGCGTTGCCGATGTCCTCGGAGGCCAGGACGATCATACGCCGCAGGATGAAGAGTGGGTCCTCTCCCGCCTCCAGCATGCGGGCCAGCCAGTAGAGGGCCGCGTCGGGATCGCTGCCACGCAGTGATTTAATAAAGGCCGAGATGACGTTGTAATGCTCTTCGCCACCCTTATCGTACAGCAGGGCTTTTTTTTGTAAAGCTTCCTGCACGGTTTCAATTTTTATGACATTATCTGTCGTAATACCCGCTGCCACCTCCAGAGTATTCAAGGCTATGCGGGCATCACCGCCGCATTGGTCGGCCAGGAACACGAGAGCGTCATCGTCGGCTGTGAGGCCTAAAGGGCCGAGCCCTCGTTCCATATCATTCAGTGCTTGGCGCAGGATGGTCCCGACTGTTGACGCGTCCAGTTGATTCAAGGTCAGGACACGGCAGCGGGAGATGAGCGGTGCGATGACCTCGAAAGAGGGGTTTTCGGTGGTGGCGCCGATGATGGTGACGACACCTTTTTCCACGTAGGGGAGAAAGGCATCCTGCTGGGATTTGTTGAAACGATGGATTTCATCCACGAAGAGGATGGTACGGGCGCCGCGGTCGGCATATCCCTCTGCTTCGCGGAAGATCTCGCGGATTTCCTTTACACCCGAAAGGATGGCGGAGAAGAAGATGAAGTGGGATTTAGTTTCCTTTGCTATGACATGGGCCAGCGTGGTTTTGCCGCAGCCGGGTGGTCCCCAGAAGATCAAAGAGGAAAGGTTGTCGGTTTCGATCATCCGTCGCAGAATGCGCCCTTCGCCCAGTAGGTGTTCCTGCCCGGTAAATTCGGCCATACTGCGGGGACGCATGCGTTCAGCTAAGGGGGCGTTTGCCGGAATCGGTTGAATTTTGGGACTATCGTCGGGGGATTCCCAAAGTGTCGGTGTCTTCATGGGTTGTATTCCGGATCAGGCCAGGCCGTGCCGGCTGTGATGGAGTATTTGTCCTTGATCAGAGTATATTGGAGGTGCCGCGTGGAGGAGCGCCGCAGATCGGCGGCAGTTGGTTTTCGGGAAGAATCGGGAGCGCTTTCTGCTGCCATCATAGGGCAATCCTTGACGTCGGTATGCAGGAGTGGTGAGGCGTAGTATACCATTCCGGTCGTGTAATGCAACATCGACGGTTCATGAGATCGTAAATAAATTCCAATAAACTCTTCGGCATTCCGGGTTGACACCAGTCCGCATATATACTATCTTTTATGTCCTTTATCCGCGCCAATCGGCTGTTTGGCATCACGAAAATTTGAATCATCGAGGATAATACCATCATGCGTAGCGACACCATCAAGCAGGGACTCGAACGAACACCGCACCGAGCGCTCCTCAAGGGAACCGGGGTTCCCGACAGCGCCTTTGAAAAGCCGTTCATCGGCGTGGCAACCAGCTTTACCGACCTGATCCCGGGACACTCAGGCATGCGAGACCTAGAGCGCTTCATCGAGAAGGGCGTTCACTCCGGGGGCGGTTATGCTTTCTTCTTCGGTATCCCTGGCGTCTGCGACGGGATCGCCATGGGGCACAAGGGGATGCACTATTCGCTCCCTACCCGCGAACTGATCGCTGACATGGTGGAATCGGTGGCCGAAGCACACCGACTAGATGGCTTGGTGCTGCTGACCAACTGCGACAAGATCACCCCCGGCATGCTGATGGCCGCCGCGCGGCTAAACATTCCCTGCATTATCGTTACTGCCGGTCCAATGATGAGCGGCCGCAGCCTGAGTGGTCGGAAATACTCCTTTGTCACCGACACCTTTGAGGCCATGGCCCGTTACAAGGCTGGCGTGATCGACGACAAGGAACTCAAGGTCTGCGAGGACAACGCCTGCCCCGGCATGGGGTCCTGTCAGGGATTGTTCACCGCGAACACCATGGCTATCCTGACCGAGACCATGGGAATGAGCCTGCCGCGTTGCGGTACCGCCCTGGCGGTTTCGGCCTTGAAGCGGCGCATAGCCTTTGCCTCGGGCGAGAGGATTGTCGAGCTGGTGCGCAACGATATCAAACCCCGCGACATTCTGACTCGCGCGGCCTTCGAAAACGCCATCCGGGTCGATTTGGCCTTGGGGGGCTCGTCCAATACCGTGCTACACCTTCTGGCCATCGCCCGGGAAGCGGGTGTGGACCTGCCGCTGGAAACCTTCGACATCCTGTCCAAGGATACCCCGCAACTGGCCTCCATGAACCCGGCAGGGGAGTACTTCATGGAAGACTTGGATGTGGCCGGTGGCGTCAGTGGCGTGCTCAAACAATTGGGCGACAAGATCAAGGATGCGCCGACTCTGTTCGGCCTGACCACCCATCAGTTGGCTGAGAGCATCGCCAACGTTGATGAAGAGGTGATCCGTCCACTCTCCAATCCTATCAAAAAAGAGGGTGGCATCGCCATCCTCTCCGGCAACCTTGCCCCTAAAGGGGCAGTGGTCAAGCAGTCGGGCGTGTCGGCCGCCATGATGAAGTTCGAGGGGGCAGCCCGCTGCTTCGATGCCGAGGAAAAGGCCATGGCCGCCATCATGGAAGGAAAGATTGTCTCGGGCGATGTGGTGGTGATCCGCTATGAAGGTCCCAAGGGCGGCCCCGGCATGCGCGAAATGCTGGCCCCCACGGCGGCCATCATGGGCATGGGGCTTGGCGATTCGGTGGCCCTGATAACCGACGGTCGTTTCTCCGGCGGCACCCGCGGTCCCTGCATCGGTCACATCTCGCCGGAAGCGGCCGAGGGAGGCCCGATTGCCTTGGTGGAAGAAGGGGACCGCATCCTGCTCGACATCCCCAACCGTCGCCTGGAACTGCTGGTGGACGAAGCCACCCTGGCCACCCGCCGGGCCGCCTGGAAGGCGCCGGAAGCCAAGATCAGGACCGGCTGGTTGGCGCGCTACGCCAAGTTGGTAACGTCGGCCCATACCGGCGCCGTGACCACGGCCGATTGACGGTTGTTGAAAAACAGCCATCTCGCCGCCATCCTCAAACGCCCTCTCGTGCGGCGTAGCACTGCTACGCCGCACGAGAGGGCATTCTCCGGTGGCGACGATCTGCCCATTTTTGAACAACCTCAGTTTTTTTAACAAATCTGTCAATTCTTTCCGGAGGCTGACGCACCTGTGCCTGAAACCGGAATGTGCTTAAAGGAGGAACCATGGAAACGCTTACGCATAAGTCGGTTGTTTCCGCCCCACATGTCCATGCTTCAGTGCCGGCGCGAAAACAATAGATTCCCTTTCAACCATCCATTACATTCAGAGGTATCACCCATGAAAATGAACGGTGCACGAATATTGCTGGAATGTCTCAAAAAGGAAGGCGTGGACACGGTCTTCGGTTATCCCGGAGGTACCGTGATCAACATCTACAACGAACTCTTTGGTTTTAAGGATATCCGTCACATTCTGCCGCGCCACGAACAAGCCGGCACCCATGCGGCGGACGGCTACGCCCGCGCTACCGGCAAGGTTGGCGTCGCCATCGCCACCTCCGGGCCCGGCGCCACCAACACCGTGACCGGTATCGCCACTGCTTACATGGACTCGATTCCCATGGTAATCGTCACTGGCCAGGTGCCGACGGCGCTGATCGGCAACGATGCCTTTCAGGAGGTGGATATCATCGGTATCACCCGCTCCTGCACCAAGCATAATTTTCTCGTGCGGGATGTGAAGGATCTGGCCATGATCATGAAGAAAGCCTTCTACATCGCCCGCACCGGCCGACCCGGCCCGGTCTTGGTGGACCTTCCCAAGGACGTGCAGATAGCCCAGACCGAATTTGTCTACCCGGATACGGTGGAAATCCGCAGCTACAAGCCGACCTTGGCAGGGCATCCCCGCCAAGTGGAAAAAGCGGTGGACATGCTGCTGGAGTCACACCGTCCGGTGATCTATGTCGGGGGCGGGGTGGTTCTTGGCAATGCCGCCGACGAGTTGACCAATCTGTCCCGTAAACTGTCAATTCCAGTGACCACTACCCTGATGGGGCTCGGCTCGTTCCCGGAAAACGACCCCCTCTCACTCGGCATGCTGGGCATGCACGGTTCGTACTGCGCCAATATGGCCATGACCAACAGCGACTTGATCATTGCCGTGGGGGCGCGCTTCGATGACCGGGTAACCGGCAAGATCGCCACGTTTGCCCCCAGCGCCAAGATCATCCATATTGATGTGGACCCGACCTCCATCAAGAAAAATGTGCGAGTCGACCTGCCGATCGTGGGCGATGTGAAAGACGTTTTGGCCAAGATGATCAAGCTGGCAGACAAGCATAAAGACAAAGCAACTGGGTTCAAAACAGCGCTGGCTCCCTGGCATGAGGATATCGCCGGCTGGAAGGCCAAACATCCCCTTGGATACAAGCAGAGCACAACCATCATCAAACCACAGTTTGTCATACAAAAATTGCGGGAGTTGTCGGACGACGACGCCATCATCGCCACCGACGTGGGACAGCACCAGATGTGGACCGCCCAGTTCTTCCAGTTCAACAAGCCGCGTACGCTGCTCTCCTCGGGTGGGCTCGGCACCATGGGGTACGGCCTGCCTGCCGCCATGGGGGCGCAAGCCGCCTTCCCTGAACGCCAGGTGATCGCCATCTGTGGTGACGGCGGCGTACAGATGAACATCCAGGAAATAGCCACTCTGGTGCAGAACCGTCTGCCGGTCAAGATTGTGATCCTGAACAACAATTTCCTCGGCATGGTGCGCCAGTGGCAGGAGCTATTCTTCGACAAGCGTTATTCCCAGACCTGCATGGAGCTTCCTATCGATTTCGTCAAGCTGGCTGATGCCTATGGGGCCAAGGGCTTCAGCACCTCCAAGCCGGGTGAGGTGGAGACGGTTATCAAGCAGGCCTTCGAGGAAAAAGGCCCGGTGATCATGGAGTTCAAGATCGCTCGGGAGGAAAAGGTGCTGCCCATGGTTCCCGCCGGGGCTTCCCTGAATGAGATGGTGTTGAATGCGTAATTAATGAACGCATAACTGATTGAATCTGCCACAGAGACGCAGAGATACGGAGAAGGGCTGGAGACAGAAGATAACCGAACAGCCCCGTCAGTTTTATGCCTTTATAGTACTACCCCTTTCGGATTGGTTTGTTCTTTTGATTTTCTCTGTGTACCCCTGTGTCTCCGTGTCTCTGTGGCGGACGTTAGATTGAAGACTTTATGGAGGTTTCCCCATGCAACATACAATTTCAGTGCTGGTTGAAAACGAATTCGGCGTTCTTTCCCGCGTGGCAAGCCTTTTCTCGGGACGCGGCTTCAACATCGACTCCCTGACCGTCGCCCCAACCAACGAGGAAGGGTTGTCGCGCATGACCATCGTCACCCGTGGAGACGAGCAGATTCTTGAACAGATCACCAAGCAACTCAACAAGCTGATCGATGTTCTCAAGGTGATTGATTTCAGCGACGGCAGCGCCATCGAGCGCGAGATGGTGTTGGTTAAGGTCACGGCCGAGGATGAGAATCGCGCTGAGGTGCTACGAATAGTCGATATCTTCCGCGCCAAGATCATCGATGTCACACCCAAATCCTACACCATCGAGGCCACCGGAAATCCAGTCAAGATGGATGCCCTCCTGGAACTGCTCCGGCCACTGGGGCTGAAAGAATTGGTCCGTACTGGTGCCGTGGCCATAGGGCGCGGCGCCAAGGGGTGGAAGGGGTAAGGCAACAGCCACCGGAATAATCATCAATGGCCGCGCAGTTACCGCTGCGCGGCCATTTTTGTCAAGCGATTTGCCGCCAAGCCACGCAAGACACTTGCAAAGCTCTTGAAAAAATCCGAACCCGCCGCCGGGGCGCGGAGATACAAAGAAAATTAGAAGTAAAACTAAGTAAATGACAACGACTTCAAGGTTGTTTGTACCCAAATGTCTTTTGCCTTTCTCTTTGTATCTCCGTATCTCCGTAGCGGTAATGACGATTTAGGACTAGGACGGTGATGTTTCCGTGATATTATTTATAGACAAGAAAGCTCTTTACCGATCCGCTACTGCCGCGAGGCCGCCATGTCAAAACGCAAAAAAACAGCCCTGATCATCGCCGCTGCCTTTGCTGCGCTCCTGCTCTTCATCATTGCCGTTTTGCCGCTCATTGTACGTAGTCAGGCCGTGGCGGCTCTGGAGGAAGCCACCGGCAGGAAGGCCGGCATTGAGAAGGTCGCCATCAATCCTTTTACTCTTACGGTCACGGTCACAGGTTTTGCCATTATGGAGAAAGGAGGCGGTCCCTTCATCTCCATCGGCCGCCTACGCGCCTCACTCAGCCCTGCCTCGATCTACCGACGCGCCTTGATCCTTTCGCATGTCTCCATCGATACGCCTTCCGTCTCCATTGTCCGCCTGGCAGCCAACGAATACAGCTTCAGCGATATAATCGAGCGCCTGAAGGCAAAGCCTAAAAAGGAATCCACGGGAGAATTCCATTTTTCCATCAACAATATCACTCTCGACAGCGGTTCCGTGGATTTTGACGATCGGGCTGTGGATGGAGGGAGAAGGCACACTGTCCGCAACCTCAAGGTGGCGGTCCCGTTTATCAGCAACATACCCTATTTGGTGGAGAAATACACGGACCCTCTTATCTCGGCTCAGGTAAACGGCGCGCCCTTCAGTTTTTCCGGCAAGGTGAAGCCACTTAGCAAATCCATGGAAACATCGGTGCACATCGACCTGAAACAGCTCGACTTGCCCGGTTATGTAGCCTATGCTCCGGTAAGGCCGCCGGCTGATCTGGCGTCCGGCAAGCTGACCATTGCCACGGATGTCAGTTATCGCGTATCGGCCGATAAAAAGCCGGAACTGTCTGTCAAAGGGTTGGTGCGACTGGATAATATTGCCGTAAACCTGAGAGAAGGACAGCCGTTGTTCAGGCTCCCATCACTCCAGATACGCGCATCTGATCTGGAAATATTTGCCCAGCGCTTTCTGCTGGATACCGTCACTGTTGAGGGTTTTGAGCTGTTCGCAGGCCGCAGCTCCGCAGGGCAGTGGATGTACCAACAATTACTGCCGAAGCCGGCCGGGGCAGGGCAGGAGCCGGTTGCGGAAGCAGTCAAACAGCCTGGGCCTGATACAAAGAAAAACCCTTGGCCACTAGTGCGTATCGGTGAATTCGATTTTAAAGAGGGTATAGTCCACGTTAGCGACGCCCTTCCCAAGGGAGGTTTCAAGGGGGACGTCACCGGGATCGATGCAACGGTGAAAGGTTTCACCACCGAACCTGGCAAGTCGGCTGATTACGAAATGTCGCTGCTTCTGGACAACGAAGCCGACTTCAACGTCGCCGGTACCTTCAGCCTTACGCCGCTTAAGGCCACTGTTTCGGCAGATCTGAGTGGCTTGAGGCTTCAAAAGGGGTGGCCCTATCTGGCCCACTACCTGACGGCGCCGCTCAAGGGAAGTCTGGACCTGTCCGTTGAGGCGGCCTATTCCTCGGAGAACGGCTTGGACGTGGGTCGGGCGGACCTAACTCTCAGTGGGCTCTCGACACGCTACGGCGATAAGGAAGGGCTTGACCTGAAACGTCTGGAAGTGAGCGGGGCTGCTTACCACCAAAAGGCAAACCGCCTTGACCTGGACGACATCATGCTGGCCCAGGGTAATATTTCCCTCTCCCGCGGTGCGGACGGTACTATTTCTCTCCTGTCGCTGTTGAGGAAGTCCCAAAGGGAACCTGCTAAGAAGGCTACATCCGCGAAGAAAGTAGCAGTAACGGGACCGTCACTTTCAAAAGGGTTCACCTACCGCATCAATAAGATTAGGATTGACCGACTTACCACCACCTACACCGATAAAACTATCCCGGACAAACCGCGCTTCACGCTTCGCAACACCAGCATGAGTCTGGCAAACCTGAACGGCCCCAAATTCACGCCGGCAGCGCTACGTTTCTCCTCGACCCTTAACAGAGCCACCCCGCTCAAGGCCAATGGCATGATTACCCCGTTTCCTTTCCGCTACAAGGGGAGCGTCAGCGTGGGGCAGTTGCCTCTACGCGATTTTGAGGCCTATTTCCCCTCCAATATAAATGTTTTCATCCTGGGCGGCACCGCTGACACCAGTATGAATGTGGACATCGCCCTCAAGGGCGGCAAGCCGACCGGTACGTTCAGGGGGAGTGCCGGCATCAGGGGCTTCCACGCCATAGATACTGTGGCCGAGGAAGACCTGCTCAAATGGGAGAGCCTGCAACTAGACGATATTCGGGGCAACCTCGAACCGTTCAGCCTGTCCCTGCGCCAGATCGCCCTCAATGGCGTCTACTCCCGGATCATCGTGCGCAAGGACGGCACCCTGAACCTACAGAACCTGATGGAGAAGCCCAAGCAGGAACCTGCTGCCTCAGGTTCGATATCCACCAATTCTCCGCCTGTGTCTCCGGTCGCAAGCACTCCACAGCAGACGCCTCCTGCCAAAAAACAGATCCAGATTGGCAGTATAACGATCCAGGACGGTACCCTGTCCTTTAGCGATAATCATCTACCGCAACATTTTACCACCACCTTTTACAACCTGGGGGGGCGGGTTAGCGGCCTCAGTTCCGAGGAGTCCAAGTTTGCCGACGTGGATCTGCGCGGCAACTTGGAAAACCACTCGCCGCTCCAGATCACCGGCCAGATCAACCCGCTACGGGACGACCTGTTTGTGGACCTGAAGGTCTCTTTTCGCGATATCGAACTCTCGCCGGTTACCCCCTATTCGGGCACCTATCTGGGCTACTCGGTGGAAAAGGGCAAGCTTTTCCTGGACCTGAAATACCACATCGACAAGAAACAGCTCGAAGCCTCTAACAACATCTTCATCGATCAGTTCACCTTTGGCGATAAGGTTGCGAGTGACAAGGCCACCAAACTGCCGGTAAAGCTGGGTTTGGCGCTGCTCAAGGACCGTAAGGGTGAGATACACCTGGACGTGCCGGTCACCGGCCGCACCGACGACCCCAAATTCAGTGTTTGGAAACTGGTATTCCAGGTCATCAGAAACCTGATGGTCAAGGCGGTGACGTCCCCCTTCTCGCTGCTTTCCTCCATGTTCGGTGGAGGCCAGGATTTGAGCGCCATTCAATTTAACCCCGGTACCAGCACCATTCCTGCCCAGGAAGAACAGAAATTGAGTGCCCTCTCTAAGGCGCTGTTGGAACGGCCGGCTCTGAAGGTGGAGTTGAAGGGATATGTGGATCGGGAGAAGGACACTGAGGCGTATCGTCGAGAACTGCTCGACCGCAAGATGAAGAACGAAAAGTTTCTGGCGTTGAGCAAGCAGGGTGTGTTGAAGGAGGGGGAAAAAGCGGAAAGTATTCAGGTTCTACCGGCAGAATATCCGAAATACCTGGCTGCGGTCTACAAGAAGGAAAAATTCCCCAAGCCACGTAATATCTTGGGCTTGGTCAAGGATCTGCCGCCTGATGAGATGAAGAAGCTGATCATTGCCAACACCGTGATCGGGGAGCCGGAACTGAAAACCCTTGCCCATGAGCGGGTGGTGGCGGTGATGAATGATCTGGTCAGGAAGGGGGGCATACCTCCTGAACGAGTATTCCAGAAGATCGACGACGTTTTCAAGGCGCCGGAAAAGGATACGACGTCACGAAGCAGGGTGGAGTTGAATGCGATTGTCCAGTAATTTATGAATAACGATCTGACCACCGCTCCCATACCGGCGCTGATCCGCCGCTTGGCCATCCCAGCCGGGACCGGTTTTTTTTTCAACACCATGTTTAACGTGGTGGACACATGGTACGGTGGACGACTCTCCACCACCGCCTTAGCGGCCATGTCGCTTTCCTTTCCTGTGTTCTTTATTCTGTTGGCCGTCGGCACCGGCGTCTCCAGTGGCGCCACGGCCCTGATTGGTAACGCCGTGGGCAGGGGAGAGGAGGGCGAAGCCCGCTGTTATGTGCTCCAGGCACTCTCTTTTGGCATTTTACACGCAGTGGCCCTTACCATAATGGGCTGGGCATGTTCTCCGACTATCTTTCGTTTCATGGGCGCGCAGGGGGAGTACCTTTCTCTGGCGCTAGGCTACATGAATGTGATCTTCGCCGGGGCAACCTTTTTTCTGCTTAATTTCGTCATGAACGCAATTCTCAACTCCCACGGCGATACCACCACCTACCGCAACTTTTTGATCACCAGTTTTTTCCTCAATCTGGCTCTTGACCCCTGGTTCATGTATGGTGGTCTGGGCGTGCCTGCCTTCGGCCTGCCCGGCGTGGCGCTGGCCACGGTCGCGATCCAGTGCCTGGGCAACTTCTACCTCTTCAGAAGTCTTGCACGTTCCGGTGTTGTAGAGCATTTCCGCCTGGGAGAGTTGCGCCCTCATTGGCGTTACTACCGGGAACTTTTCCGACAGGGATATCCAGCGGCCATGAACATGATGACCGTCACCCTGGGGGTCTTCATCATCACCTGGTTTGTGGCAAAATTTGGCCAGGAGGCGGTGGCGGCCTACGGCATTGCCACCCGTATCGAGCAGATCGCTCTGTTGCCGGTGATGGGACTCAATATCTCCACCCTGGCGCTGAGTGCTCAGAACTTCGGAGCAAAACGCATCGACCGGATTCGTCGGGCACTGACAATCTCCCTGCGTTACGGCTTTATGTTGGCCATCGCTGGCACCGTGGCGGCCTTGGCGTTCACCAGACAATTGATGGGCTTTTTTACCGAAGATGGAGCGGTTGTGGCTGTCGGGGTACGCTTTTTGCGCATCGAAGCCTTTGTTTTTCCGGCTTATGTGCTGCTCTACATCTGCATCTCGGCCATGCAGGGTGTCAAGCGTCCGGCTTTTGCGCTCTGGATCGGGCTGTACCGGCAGATTGCTGCTCCCTTTCTGGTATTCCAGTTTTTGACAACCATCCTGGGATGGGGCATCATGGGAATTTGGTGGGGCATCTTCATGGTGACTTGGTCGGCGGCCTGCATCGTGGTCGTCTATGTCACCCGGATTTTGAAGGCATTGGAAAAGGACGTACCAACCATATGAAACGTGTCGCCATAGCAACCCTGGGGTGTAAAACTAATCAGTTCGAATCCGCTGCCATGTCCGAGCAGTTCCAAAGGGCCGGTTATCGCATAGTCGCCTTCACCGAGCCGGCTGACATATACGTGGTCAACTCCTGCACGGTCACGGCCCGCACTGACGCCGAGACCCGCCGCCTGATCCGTCGCGCCCGTCGCCTGAATCCTCTGGCCCGGGTGGTTGCCACCGGTTGTTACGCCCAAGTGACGCCGGGCGAGTTGGAACGCATGCCCGAAGTGGACAGCGTACTGGGTAATCGGGAAAAGCGGGAGATCGCCGACCTGGTGGAGTCAGGTGAAAGTCGCGTCTCGGACATTGGCGACGAACAGACGGCCGGACCGCTGGAGCTTACGAGTTTTGCCGAGCATACCCGTGCCTTTCTCCAGGCTCAGAACGGCTGTAACTCCTTCTGCGCTTACTGCATCGTCCCCTATGCCCGGGGCAGAAGCCGTAGCGTGCCACTGGATGACGTGCTGAAGGGAGTGCGGGATCTGGCCGACAACGGCTTCCGGGAGGTGGTGCTGACCGGTATTCACCTGGGGGCCTATGGGCTTGACCTGACTCCCCGGCTGTCGTTGGCCGGCTTGGTGCGTCGTATTGCAGATGAACGGCTCGTACCACGACTTCGGATCGGTTCGGTGGAGCCTAACGAACTAAGCGACGAACTGCTCGGGTTTATGGCGGCCTCAGATGCCGTCTGCCCCCATTTACACCTTCCTTTGCAGAGCGGTAGTGATGCAGTGCTGCACCGTATGGGGCGACACTATACGGCCCGGTTCTTCCGGGACTTGGTGGCGAGGATCACGGCCGCGCTGCCGGACGCCTTTATCGGCGCTGATGTCATTGCCGGCTTTCCCGGCGAAACAGATGAGGAGTTTCGTGAAACCCTGTTGTTGGTGGAGGAGACCTCGTTCTCCGATTTGCACGTGTTTCCATTTTCCCGGAGGAGTGGTACCAGGGCGGCCGGGATGCCCGGTCAGGTGGCCGTCAATATCATCAGGGAACGGGGAGAATGGCTACGGGAGGCCGCCAACGTGAAAAAGAACACATTCCTGCAACGCTTTAATGAACGCACGTTGCCGGTTCTTGGGCAAACGTGGCATGCGGAGACGGGTCTCATCAGGGGGTTGAGTCGGAACTACATCCAGGTGGAATACCCTGCACCCCAAGATATGGTCAACCGGGAGGTTGTCGTTCGGGTAGAATGCATCCAGGAGGGTCGGGTCCTAGGGCGGAGAACGGAAACATTGGTGGAAGAACATTTGGAAAATTATATCTTGCCTTGACTGGTCCAACCATTTCTGTGATAATTCCGCCCCGCTTTGTCAAATTCTTGTTTGAGGAGATAAACATGAAAAAGACGCTTGTTCTATGTATCTGTATTTTGTTATCCCTTGTGGCTGCCTACGCCTTTGCCGGCGACGGTTCCTGGGAACACGTCAAAAAAAGCGGTAAACTGGTTATCGGTCTGGATGACGCCTTTCCTCCCATGGGGTATCGCCAGGCAGACGGCAAACTGGTCGGTTTCGATATCGACGCGGCAGAAGAGGTGGGCAAGCGTCTCGGCATCAAGATCGAATGGCAGCCCACCGCCTGGGAAGGGGTAATCCATTCCCTGGACGCCAAGAAGTTCGACTGCATCTGGAACGGCATGACCATTACGCCCGAACGGGCCAAGGAAGTAGCCTTCACCAAGCCCTACATCATGGACGGCCAGATAGCAGTAGTCAATTTCAAGGATAAACGTTTCAAGGGGTTGAAAGACCTGAAGGGCGTAAAGGCCGGCACTCAGAAAGGTTCGTCCGGTCTGGAAGCGGTCAAAAAACTCCCCACCGCCCCAACGGAACTGAAGGAATATGAAGATTATCCCAAGGCTCTGCTTGATCTGGAAGCAGGTCGTATTGACGTGGTGGTGGTGGATAACGTCACCGGCCGCGACATGATCGCCAAGCGCCCTGGCAAGTTCAAGATACTTCCCGGCATGATTAGCAAGGAACCCTTTGGAGTGGCCTTCCGCAAAGGTGATATTAGCCTGCGGCAAAAGGTACAGCAAACCTTGGATAAGATGGTAAAGGACGGTTCTTTGGCCAAGATATCCCGGAAATGGTTTGCGGAAGATATCACTAATCCTAAGAAATTCTAAAGTATATGACGCGTTTCAACATACATTTCGGCAGGGCCGCTGCGGCCCTGCTTTTTTTGTGGGTCCTGGCCGGTCCTTGCCTGGCGCTGGATAACGACACCCTTTCCCGCCAGGCGGGTGAGTTGATGGCCCAGGGCGATCTGCCGGGAGCCATCGAACTTCTCAGGCAGATCCCGGCTCCGGCCAAGGGGGCTGATGCCGGCGCCTTTGTGGCCAGCCGCATGCAGATGGCCAGGATTTATGCCTCCTCGAACGAGGCCGATAAGGCTCTGGCTGCCAGCCGGGAGGTCTTGGCGCTGTACCCCGACAACAGCGAGGCGAAAAACATGGTTGCCGCCATCGGGAAGCAACAGCAGCCTCGCTGGCTTTCAGTCCTGGAAGATTGCCGCAAATTCCTGCCCGCACTGCTCAAGGGCGCGACCATGACCTTGCTTCTGGTGCTCTGCACCATGCTGGTCTCGCCCTTGGGCGGACTCCTGATCGCTCTGGGACGCATCAGCACCTTTCGGCCCCTGTCCGCCTTGTGCTGGTTCGTGATCTGGTTCTTCCGCGGCACGCCGCTCCTGCTCCAATTGTTCTTCATTTATTACGGCCTGCCGGCCTTCGGCGTGACCCTTCCTCCTCTAACCGCTGCCGTGATCGGCCTCGGCCTTAACTACTCGGCCTACCTGGGAGAGATAATCCGTGGCGCAATTCAGAGTATCGACCACGGCCAGATGGAGGCGGCCAAGGCCATCGGTATGACTTATGGCCAAGCAATGAGGCGCGTCATCATACCTCAGACCTACAAGCGGTTGATGCCTCCCGTCGGCAACGAGTTCATCGCCCTCATAAAGGATACGGCCCTGGTTTCGACCATCGCCATGGTGGAGCTGATGCGTTCGGCCGACCAGCTTTTCAATACCTATTTCAATATCACTGCCCTAGCTCTGGCTGCGGCCATTTATCTCCTTCTGACCAGCATCTTTACATTTATCTTTGAAAAAATCGAATACCGGGCGGGGATCTATGAACACCGTTAGGGAGCCGTTGATCAGACTTACGGGAATAACCAAGCGTTTCAAAAACCTGACGGCGGTAGACCGGGTCGATCTGGATGTTTTTCCAGGTGAGAAGTTGGTCATCATCGGGCCGTCGGGGTCTGGCAAGTCCACGCTGTTGCGTTCCATCAACCTGCTGGAAGAGATCGATGAGGGGGTTATTCGCTTCCAGGGACGTGAGGTGGGGTACATCACCCACCATGGGCGCCGCCATCTGGAACGCCCTCAGGCGGTGTGCGCTCTGCGGACCGAGATTGGCATGGTGTTTCAGCATTTTTACTTGTTTCCTCACATGACCGTCGTGGGTAATGTCATGGAGGGACCGCTGACCGTCCGCAAGATGCCGTTCACGGAGGCCCGCCAGGTAGCTCTCGACATGCTAACCAAGGTGGGGTTGTCCGATAAGCAGGACGTGTTCCCCGCAACTCTGTCCGGGGGCCAGAAGCAGCGTGTGGCCATTGCCCGTGCCTTGGCCATGCGTCCCAAGTTGATGCTGTTCGACGAGCCGACCTCGGCTCTGGACCCGGAACTGGTGGGGGAGGTTTTCGACACCATCCATACCTTGGCCGACGAAGGTATGACCATGATCATCGTTACCCACCACATGGGGTTTGCCCGGGAATTGGCCGACCGGGTCATTTTTATGGAATCGGGCCGTTTTCTGGCGCAGGGTAACCCCCAGGAGTTTTTCAGCGTTGGTCAGGAGAACGAACGCATCCGCAGTTTTCTCAACAGGCTTCTGTAAGAGATAATGGTCACCGGTTGTGGCCGGATATATCAGATTTTTTTGAACCGGGAGGTGTCATACTTTCCGGTTTTTTTATGGCATTTGAAGAGAGTGTTAAAAATAATTACACTTTTAATTGATCTGATAATCTGTTGATATTTAAAGGTAATTACTGATTGTGTTAAAAATGTTAACATTTTACATCTATCTGTAATGATTTCATAATTCTGAAAATGTTAAAAAAATTACCATTTTTAATAGTCTAACAGCGGCCCGAGCCGTGCCACAAATATCTGCTGATACATAATGACCTGATACTATGTGTCTTTTGCGGGATGGCACGGGAGTTGATAGGTATGCTAAGTGGTTAAGCAGCATCCCATCCTCGCTTGACGGAGAAAGTAATGGCACTGTCACTTCGGACCACAGATGGAGAGAAAGGTACCCTGCTGGATAAAAGAACTATTCTGGTAGTTGATGACGAGGTTATGGTCCGGCAGATGTTGCAGGAGTGCCTTGAGGATTATGGTTTTAATGTGCTTACCGCTACGGACGGTTTGGAAGCATGCGGACTGTTTACGAAGGAATTCGCACGGATTGATCTGTTGGTGAGTGATGTGCTCATGCCGAAGATGAACGGCTTTTATGCCTATCAAATGATGTGCAGAATTAAGCCCGGATTGAAGGCTATCTTGGTGAGCGGCTACCCCAATGGTCTCGAGACGGTCAGCGATGGGAGTGTAAACGCCCCGGAATTCATGTCCAAACCGATCAGCCCGAAGGAACTACTCGTGAAGATACACGGCATGCTGGATGATGTTTGACAGAGACAAACGGAATACACTTTTTTGTAGACAAGAACGCCCTCTTTGAACATGAGGGCGTTTTTTGTCATCTTTGCATGTATCTCTGGTTTCTTTTGTGGAATTGATTGACAGCAGCCGGTGAATGTATTATTTTCAGCACTTGTTTTATCAATAGTTTGTACCGGTTTTCCCGGAAAATTTCGCAGGAAGGATGGGAACAAGAGTATGAAGGTCTATTACGACAAAGATTGTAACGTTGCACTCCTGAAAAAGAAAAAAGTCGCCATTATCGGCTATGGTTCTCAAGGGCATGCTCATGCCCAGAACCTTAAAGATTCGGGTATTGACGTACTCGTTGCTCTGAAAAAGGATTCAGCTTCCGTGAAGAAGGCCAAGGATGCCGGGTTTAAGGTTGTTACGGTTACCGAAGCCGCCAAGACGGCCGATGTTCTGATGATCCTGCTTCCCGACGAGATTCAGGGCGACATCTATCGCGAAGAAATCGCGCCCTATTTGAAAAAAGGCGCCTCCATCGCCTTTGGCCACGGTTTCAACATCCATTTCGGCCAGATCGTCCCCCGCGAAGACATCAACGTCTTTATGGTGGCCCCTAAGGGACCGGGGCATTTGGTGCGCCACGAGTACACAAAAGGAGGCGGTGTGCCCTGCCTGATTGCACTGCACCAAGACCCCTCCAAGAAAACCAAGGACCTGGCGCTGGCCTATGCTTCGGCAGTTGGCGGCGGCCGCTCGGGCATCATTGAAACCTCATTTAAAGAGGAAACCGAAACCGATCTGTTCGGCGAGCAGGCCGTGCTGTGCGGTGGTATTGCCGCTTTGATCCAGGCCGGATTCGAGACATTGGTGGAAGCCGGTTACGCTCCGGAAATGGCATATTTTGAATGCCTGCACGAAACCAAGCTGATCGTTGACCTGATCTATGAGGGCGGCATCGCTAATATGCGCTACTCAGTCTCCAACACTGCCGAATATGGCGACCTGACTCGTGGACCGCGTGTCATCACCGGCGAGACCAAAAAAGAGATGAAGAAAATCCTCGACGAGATCCAGACCGGCGAATTCTGCAAGGAATGGATGTTGGAGAACAAGGTTAACAAAGCGACCTTTAATGCCCTGCGCCGTCGCGGTTCCGACCACCAGATCGAACAGGTGGGGGCCAAACTTCGCGCCCTGATGCCTTGGATCGGCAAGAACAAGATAGTTGACAAGACCAAAAACTAGGACCACTCAGCGCATTCGACACCCCTTTACCCTTTGGGAGAGGGGTGTCTGCGCGTTCAGGCAGGCTCATGAATAACTCGACCCCTTTTGCCAGAGAAGGCTATCCCTTCATCTTTTCTTCCGCCGGATTGACGCTTCTGCTGGTTTTGGCAGCCTGGAAACTCTGTTCCCTCGTGCTGGCTGTTCCCGTTGTGCTATCCTGCGTGTTGACTCTGTTTATTCTCTACTTCTTTCGCAATCCCGAGCGCACCCCACCCGGCGACGAGCGGACAGTGGTGGCTCCGGCTGATGGGGTGGTGATCGTGGCGGAGCGTGTCCCCGATACACCGCTTGGAACTCCTGCTATCAAGATCAGCATCTTCATGTCGGTTTTCAATGTACATGTCAACCGCGTTCCTTTTGACGGTAGGGTTGTTGACTCATTTTATCACCGCGGCAGGTTCTTTGATGCCCGTGACGGCCGGGCCTCCTTTGAAAACGAACGAAGCGGCCTGATCCTTGAGACCGGCGGCGGCGTAAGGTTGGCCTTTGTGCAGATTGCCGGACTGATCGCGCGGCGGATTGTTTGTTACGCCAGAACCGGGGATTTGCTGAAAAGGGGAGATCGCTATGGACTGATCCGTTTCGGATCACGGGTGGATGTGTATCTGCCCGTTGACGTGAAGCCGCTGGTAAAGGTTGGAGATGCGACCGTGGCGGGCGAAACCGTGTTGGGACGTCTCGGCTAGGCGGAGAAAGCGTGGAATGAATTCCGAACTGAATGACAAGAAGGTCGAAAAGACCGAAAGTATCAAAAAAGGGATTTATATACTTCCCAACCTGTTTACGACCGGAAGCATGTTTGCTGGCTTCTACAGTATGGTGGCGAGCCTCAACGGCAATTTCGAAGTTGCTGCCCTGTGGATCTTCGCCTCTGCTGTTTTCGACGGCCTGGACGGCAAGGTCGCCCGACTCACCGGGACTACCAGCAAGTTCGGCGTTGAGTATGACTCCCTAGCGGATCTGGTGTCGTTCGGGGTAACGCCTGGCCTGATGATGTACGCCTGGGCTTTGAAGCCGTTCGGGCGGCTTGGCTGGTTGGCAGCGTTCCTGTTTGTGGTCTGCGGTGCGTTGCGCTTGGCGCGTTTCAATGTTCAGGTCAATACGGTAGAGAGCAAGCGTTTCGTGGGGTTGCCCATTCCGGCGGCAGCCAGCACGGTGGCCGCCACCGTCCTTTTGTTCCATCATTTCGGGTGGCCAAGCTCGTATAAACGGCTGGCAATCATTGTCTTGATCTATCTCCTTGCCTTCTTGATGGTTTCGAGTTTCCGTTACTACTCATTCAAGGATCCGGCTCTGATCAAACGCCAGCCCTTCGGTTTTCTGCTTTTGGCCGTGGTAGTGCTGATCGTTGTGGCCGCCGAGCCGGCGGTAATGACCTTTGCCATCATGCTTAGTTATGTCTTATCCGGGCCGGTGGGCTTTATTGTCGGCTGGCCGCGCCGACGCCGCTTGGAAAAAGCGGTGCACAAGGGACACGGAGCGGCGGCTGGTCGCTAGTGTCCCGTGCGGTTGGCCACGGAAAGGAATGCAGTGACCGCACAGAAGACGAGGGGTCATGGTATGTCGTGCAGACGGGCCTTAATACTATCTTCCGAAATTTCGAGGGTAGCGAAGGTTTTGTTGGTCGATGTTCGTGTCAGCGTGCCCGGATTGAGGAACAGGATGCCTGATGCGGTTATACAGGTGGCGCGGTGACTATGGCCGAACAATACGATATCGGCCCGCACCTCACCCGCCCGTTGTTCCAATCTCTCCAATCCGCCCTTGACGCCGTAAGCGTCCCCATGTACCAAGAAGACCCGCTTGCCTTCACATTCCCACAGTATCTCTCTCGGCACCGTGGCGTCGTGGTCACAATTGCCGCACACGGCAATGACGTTCAGATCCATCAGGCTACGCAACAGGTTGGCATCCTCGACGCCGTCACCAAGATGGATGACGGCGTCCACGGGCTCCGTTAGACTATGGGCCTGCAGCGCAGGGCTGAAATTGCCGTGGGTATCGGACACCACCAGAATCTTCATGCATTTAGTGTAGCAAAAACCAGGGACTCTGACATCTTAAAACTGCCAATCCAGATAGGTCTAGCATGATGAAAAAAATTGTTTTGATCTTCCTTGCCGCCGTTTTTGCCTTTGGGGTGCTCTTTACCGTTTCGATGTTGATTGCCAAAACGATTATGGGATCGAGTGAGACAAAACTGACGGATGAGGAAGGTGTCGGTTTGGTAGAGGTGCGAGGGATGATCCTCGACTCCAAGGATACAATCCGCCAACTGCGCTATTTCCTCAAGAAGGAAAGCGTCAAAGCCGTGGTATTGCGGGTTGATTCACCCGGCGGCGTGGTGGCACCGTCCCAGGAAATCTACGAAGAAGTTAAAAGGTTTGCCGCCAAAAAGAAGATCATCGTTTCCATGGGCAGCCTGGCTGCTTCGGGAGGTTATTATATCTCGGCCCCGGCCACGTTGATCTACGCCAACCCCGGCACTATTACCGCCAGTATCGGCGTGATCCTCAAGCTTTCCAATATCGAAGCGTTGATGGACAAAATCGGCATCAAGTCCTACACCCTCAAAACCGGGAGGTTCAAGGATTCTGGTTCACCGCTACGGAAACTTTCGGCGGAGGACCGAGCCATGCTGCAGGCGGTCATCGACAATACCCACGAGCAATTTGTCCGCGCAGTCGCCGCCGGACGAAAATTGCCGGTCGAGGAGGTTCGCAAGATTGCCGACGGTCGTGTCCTCTCCGGTGAACAGGCCAAGGCGATGAAGTTGGTGGACCGGCTGGGGACGCTTCAGGACGCCGTCGAAGAGGCCGGCCGTCTGGCTGGTATCAAGGACGAACCGGAGGTCATCCTGCCTCCTACGAGGAAGATCGACTACTGGGATCTGCTGGTTGACGGCATGGAAGGTAGATTCAGCGGCGCCCTAAGGAACGCTGCAGGGGGAATGCGGCTGATGTACGAGGCGGAGTAGGGTGTGAACGGTGAAACGTGAAAACAAGTGACTGGTGAATAAGAAAAATGCTTCTTTTGCTATTCACCAGTGACATTTCACCTTTTTGCCTTACGCAGCTGGCCGTGGGCGGCGAGAATGATCCTCTCGGTCGTGTCCCAATCGATACAGGCATCAGTTATGGAAACGCCGTATTTCAACTGGTTGAGATCTGCAGGGATTTTCTGGCTGCCGGCCTCCAGGTTGCTTTCGATCATGACGCCGGAGATAGTTTTGTTGCCGTCTATAACCTGTTGGATGACGCTTCCCAGCACCTCGGGCTGCTTTTGGTAGTCCTTGTTGGAATTGCCGTGACTGCAGTCCACCATGATGGAGGGAGACAATCCGTTCTTTTTCAGGCTTTCCTCAGTGGCAGCAATATCTTCGGGCGTGTAGTTGGCCTTACGGGAGCCGCCCCGTAAAACGATGTGAACATCAGGGTTTCCGCATGTCTGGATGATGGAGGTACGGCCTTCTCGGTTGATGCCGAGGAAGCTATGGGGATGTTGCACCGCCTTCATGGCGTCCATGGCGATTTGCAGGTTGCCGTCGGTGCCGTTTTTGAAACCGACCGGGAACGAGAGGCCGCTCGACATCTCGCGATGGGTCTGGGACTCGGTCGTCCGAGCCCCGATGGCGCCCCAACTGATCATGTCGGCCACGTATTCAGGCGTAATTGGGTCCAGCATTTCGTTGGCCACCGGTACCTTGAGTGATGTGATCTTCAGGAGTAAGCCGCGCGCGATACCGAGCCCTTTGGAAATCAGGTGGCTGTGGTTCATATCCGGGTCATTTATGAGCCCTTTCCACCCGATGGTTGTGCGGGGTTTCTCAAAATATGTCCTCATGACCAGAAACAGGTGGTCTTCAACCTTGCGAGACAGGAGCGCAAGGCGTTTTGCATATTCAACGGCAGCCAGCGGGTCATGGATCGAACAGGGGCCGACCACCACCATCAGACGGGGATCACGGCGATGGATGATCCCCTTGATGCATTCACGGCTGGTGTTGACGAACTCGCGATCATGATCGGAGAGTGGAAATACCTGTCGAAGCTCGGCAGGGGCGATGATCGGCGTGATGGCGCTAATCTTGAGGTTGTTGGTCTTAATCATGGGTGGGTTCCGCTCTATTAAATAAATTTGCCCGCTGTCTCTGCAAAATAGAACGATTACTGCTGGTTTGTCAAATAGTTGTTTACATCATTGCATTGCCTTTAGGCCACATTTGTTATTATCCGGGAGGGTATGCCATGTTTTCAAATGATGTTGTCATTCAATTTCTCATTCTGGGTGGTGTGGCTATTTCCTTCATTGTGGCGGTGGCTTGGGCTACCAAATCAGTCATCGTTCATGAGGTCAATAAACGGCACGAGTTATTCAAACAACAGCTTCAACAGGAGGTCAGCCACACCCTCGACCAGTTCAGGAACGCCTTGGCCGAGGAGAAGTTGATCTTCGGCGCCATGCAGGACGGCAGGTCGGACTCATTGGTTCAACTGTATGGCATCATGATAGATATGGCCAAAAACGGCAGGATGCTTTCCAAACCGGGGCAGAGTAATCTGGCTGCCATCGTCTCCCTTGCCCAGGATTTTCTGGCTGCCATTCGGGAGTTTTTTGATGTCTATCAAAAAAATGGCATCTATTTCAGCGATGAGTTTTGCTCTGCCATGAATTCCTTCATGAGCGAACACGAAGGTACCGTCGCCGACCTTACCGCCACGGTCGGCGCGACAACCGGCGCGTGTCAGGATGAGCAAAAGAAGATTACGGATATCCAAAGGTCCTGGAGTACGTTTGAAATGCGTATTCCTGTGATGATTGCCGAAATGAAGAGGGAGTTTCGTCGGTTGGTGGGTGGTACGAGCACATGGTTTTAGGAAGTGGTACTCTGAAACGAGCCGTTTTCGTGGATAGGGACGGCACCATCAATGTGGAGAAGGATTACCTCTACCGGGCCGAGGATTTCGAGTTCATTCCAAGAGTGCCGGAGGCGCTCAGGCTGTTGAACGAAGCAGGCCTCCTCGTGGTGGTCGTTACGAACCAGTCAGGTGTCGCCCGGGGCTATTACACCGAGGAAGATGTTGACATCCTGCATCGCCACATCGCTGCTGAGCTCGCCAAAAGCGGCGCGTGGGTGGACGCATGGTATTATTGCCCCCACCATCCTTCTGGACGCGGCAGCTATTCACTCCCCTGTAGTTGTCGCAAACCCTTGCCGGGTATGCTTATGGAAGCGGCCCGCCACCACAATATAGATCTTGCGGCGTCGGTCATGATTGGCGACAAACTGGTCGACATGGAAGCCGGAATTGCGGCGGGGTGCCGCACGATTCTGGTGCGGACCGGCTATGGTACAGATGAAGAGGTACGCATCCGGCCGGGAAGCGTGGTTTGTGACGACCTGCTGGCCGCTGTTCTCACCCTGATCCACCAAAATGATGGGGTTTGACAGTTTATCGCTCAGTGTGTAATATCTACAATTCAGGTAAATTCACTGATAAAAGGATACCCCCTCATGACCCTCGGCATCACCAAAGGTATCATTCTGGCCGGCGGGGCCGGTAGTCGTCTGTTTCCGCTGACCTTGGTGGCCAGCAAACAACTTCAGCCGGTCTACGACAAACCCATGATCTATTATCCCCTGGCGACCCTGATGACGGCCGGTATCAGGGATATCCTGCTGATTTCCACACCCCACGACCTTCCCCGTTTCGAAAAGCTCCTAGGAGATGGCTCCCGTTGGGGCATCTCCCTCACCTATAAGGTCCAACCCGAGCCCAAGGGGATCGCTCAAGCATTTCTGGTGGGAGAGGAATTCATCGACGACAAGCCAGTCTGTCTGATCCTAGGTGACAACATCTTTTACGGCAAGATGAACCTGGATCGTATCTTTGCCGACTTTCAGGGAGGGGCGCGTATCTTTGGTTATCAAGTCAATGACCCCGAGCGCTACGGTGTTGTTGATTTCGATGCTACAGGCAAGGTGCTTAGTATCGAGGAAAAGCCGAAACAGCCCAAATCTCACTACGCGGTCCCCGGTCTCTATCTGTATGATAGCCACGTGGTTGATACCGCCAAGTCCATTGCACCTTCGCCGCGTGGCGAACTCGAGATCACCGATGTCAATACAGCTTATCTGCGGCGCGGCGAGTTGACGGTGGAGCGGTTGGGGCGAGGGATCGCCTGGCTGGACACCGGAACCCATAAGAGCCTTCTGGAGGCCAGTATCTTCATTGAAACCATAGAGTCGCGCCAAGGTCTGAAGATCGCCTGCTTGGAAGAGATTGCCTTGCGGCGGGGTTTTATCGATTGTGTCCACATGAAGCAGGTTATTGACGACACCCCCAATTCGACCTACCGTGATTATCTTATGCGGGTATACGCCGAAAACGAGCTCTGCGGCGGAAATTAAAAATCTGCCAGGTATGGAAACGGGAGGCGGTGGGCGGCGACCTGCCGCCATGTTTTCCACGAGTCGACAGTTATGGATTTCTTTAAAAAATACATGCTTTTCATTCTGGCAGCCGTCGGGATACTTGCGGCCCTGATCTTCTATTCGCTCAACATCCCTCATAAACGAGATGCCAATATTATCGAGCGCGGGATCTTAACCGTCTTTGCCCCGATCATGAAGCCGTTTTCCCGGTTGAGCGCTTTTGGCGAAGACGTCTGGAACAATTATCTCGACCTAGTAGACGTACGCCGGGAGAATCTGCATCTTCGGGAAGAGGTCAAGGTGCTCAACAGTCGGGTCGTTGCGGCGGAAGAGGCTAATCTGGCAAACAAGCGTCTGAGCCTGCTTCTGGGAGTGAAAAATTCGATTAAGGAACCGACCCTTACCGCCACCGTGATCGGTGAGGACTTGAGTCCGTGGTTCGGGACACTGGTCATTGATCGTGGAAGCTCAAGCGGTATCACCGAAGGTATGGCTGTGGTGGCAGCTGACGGGGTGGTTGGGCAGGTGGTCAAAGTTGCACCCGCCAGTTGCCGGGTACTGCTTTTGACCGATCATTCCAGCGGCATTGCTGCCACTATCCAACGGTCCCGGGCCAGGGGGGTGGTCAAGGGTAAGGGTGATGGGTTATGCCAACTTGAATTCACCACCCGTGAAGAAGACGTCAAGGTGGGGGACATGGTTGTTTCATCGGGCATCGGCGGCGTTTTCATGAAAGGGCTGCCAATCGGCGAGGTAACAATGGTCAAACGCGGTGAATACGGCATTTTCCAGACCGTGACCATCCGTCCGGCCGTGAAT
The DNA here is from genome assembly GCF_019972295.1 of Geobacter sp. AOG2. NCBI lineage: Bacteria > Pseudomonadati > Thermodesulfobacteriota > Desulfuromonadia > Geobacterales > Geobacteraceae > Geobacter > Geobacter sp. AOG2. The sequence continues at coordinate 2,227,800 of NZ_BLJA01000001.1, read as the reverse complement.
ATCTCGCATCTTGAGGATGTACTGGTGGTACTGAGGAACGGCAATGACTAAGCTGGGTGCAGCGGTGATCGTCATCGTATCGGCTGTGGTGCTTCAGTCTGCGGTTCTGCCGGTTCATATCGCTTCGCCTTTTAAGGCCGATCTGTTGTTGATTTTTGTGGTCTACTTGGCACTACGTGGCTCATTCAAGGCCGGAGCGCCCTTGTCCTGGTTGTTGGGGCTTGTCAAGGACGTGTTCAGCGGGCTCTATCTTGGGCTTAACGCCTTTACTTTCCTCCTTATTTTTATGGTTATCAAAAATATCTCCGATCGGCTTTACACCGAGAGCGCCCCTCTTTTCGTCATAACCGTCTGCGTTGCCACCTTGAGTTGTGTCTCGCTGAATCTTCTTTTGCTGCTCATGTTTACCGCATCCCCCGGCATTGCCTACTCAATGGGCGCTGGGTTGGTGCCCCATCTTCTCGTTAATGCCTTCGCCGCGTCGCTCGTCCCCCTTATCCCCGGTTTCAACCGTCTACTGGAAACGCCATGAAAGAACAACGTTTCGTCCGCGAGATCACGGAGTCCAAGAGACGGATTCTGATCCTCTCATTTGTGGTGATGGGGATATTTTTCCTGCTGGTGCTGCGCCTGTGGCACTTGCAGATCTTGAATGCCGACGATTACCGCAACATGTCGGAAAACAACCGCCTGCGTTTCGTGCCGGTGGCCGCATCCCGCGGGGCCATCATGGACCGCAACGGGACGCTGCTGGTAAGCAACCAGCCTTCCTTCAGCCTGGCGGTTGTACCTCAGGAAATTACCGACAAGGAAGACCTGCTCGACCGCCTTGCAAAGCTGCTCGGCCTGGGTCGTGCCGAAATGAATGAGCGCTGGGAAAAGGGGAAGGGACGGGCTAAATATTACCCGATCATTCTGGCGTCGAACATAAGTCGCGACCAAGTGGAAATCGTGGAGGAAAACCATCTGCGCCTTCCCGGGGTAGAGATCGAAATGAAGCCGGTACGTGAGTATGCAAATGGTACTCTGGCGGCTCATTTGCTGGGCTATATCGGTGAAATATCCGAGGATGAACTGAGCACAACGGGATTCGAAGAGTACAACCCGGGCGATTATCTCGGCAAAAACGGTATCGAACGAAGTTGGGAAAAAGAACTGCACGGCAATGACGGCGGCCGGCAGTTGGAAGTGGATGCGCGTGGCCGGGTCTTGCGGACCGTCTCTGAGTCATACCCCACAGTCGGCAACAGTGTGGTGCTGACCATCGACGCGAACCTCCAGAAACAGGCAGAGCAGGCCTTTGGAGATCAGGCTGGCGCTGCGGTCGCTATGGATGTGAACACCGGTGAGGTGTTGGCCTTTGTCAGCAACCCTGGGTTCGACCCTGCGCTTTTCAGCGGAAAGATGCCGGCGGATATCTGGAAGCAATACTTGGAGGATAAACGGCATCCCTTGGAAAATAAGGCGTTGACCGGTCAGTATCCCCCAGGTTCGACCTTCAAGATCATTACCGCACTGGCAGGCTTGGAAGAAGGTAAGATAGACGAGAATACCACCGTAAACTGTAGTGGCTCTTATAAATTGGGGAGTTCGACCTTCAACTGCTGGAACAGGCATGGCCACGGCATCACTAATCTGAGGAAGGCATTGCGCGAGTCATGCGACGTCTTTTTTTATCAGTTGGGCGAGCGTTTGGGAGTAGACAGCATCGCTGCCATGGCAAAAAGGTTCATGCTCGGCGCGCCCATGGGCATTGGTCTGGCACACGAGAAGGGGGGGCTGATCCCCTCCGCTGAATGGAAATTGAAGCGCTTCGCAAAGCGTTGGTTTCACGGTGAGACCCTGCCGGTCGCCATTGGCCAAGGCTACGTGTTGATGACGCCGATTCAATTGGCCTCTATGATAGCCACAGTCGCCAACGAGGGGACGGTACACCGCCCCTATCTGGTGAAGCGCATCGTCGATGCCGACGGTAAACCGCTCAAGGAGTTCAAGCCGGAATTGCTGGGCATAACCGGCGTCTCAGCGGATAAATACAAGCTGGTCAAACAAGGGTTATTCGCCGTGGTGAACGAGCCGGGCGGGACCGGTGCCGCGGCGCGGCTTCCAGATGTTCATGTTGCGGGTAAATCCGGCACTTCCCAGGTGGTCAAACTGCGCGACAGCAAGCAGGCAACCCCCTACCAATATCGTGACCACGCTTTGTTTGTGGCTTTTGCCCCCTATGAAAAACCTGAGATCGCCGTGGCAGTTGTTGTGGAGCATGGTGAACATGGCGGCTCGGCGGCCGGTCCGATTGCCGGACGCATTCTGAAGGCTTGGTTTGACGGTAAAAAACCAGCTAAAAAAGAACCGGTACGCCTGAAGAACAACGAAGAAGGCACGGGCGAAGAGCCATCGGTCCCTCCCGCCGAAAAACAGACCGAAAATGGGGATGATAAAGATGATTGACCGCCGCCTGCTGACAAACATCGACTGGATGTTGATCGGGTTTGTGGTCGTGATCTGCCTGCTGGGCATCATGAATATCTACAGCGCAACCACACCTTACAAGATCGTCGGCGCCCCCTATTATCTCAAGCAGCTCAACTGGGTGCTGTTCGGGATGATGGTAGTCATGGCGGTGTGTAGTGTCGACTATCACCTCATGGAAGATTTTTCCTACTGGCTATACGGTTTTCTGATCGTCCTACTCGTAGCGGTCCTAGTGGTTGGACGCCGCTCCATGGGCGCGACACGGTGGCTGAGTCTCGGCTTTTTCAATATTCAGCCGTCGGAGTTGATGAAAATCATCATCATTGCCACGTTTGCCAAATATTTTGCGGGCGTGCAGTCGGTAAATGGATTGAGCATCAGGGAGGTTCTCTTCCCGCTCGGCATTCTTGCGGTGCCGACAATTCTGATCATGAAGCAGCCCGATCTGGGAACCGCCGTTCTGGTTATCCTGATCGCTTTTTCCATGTCGGTCTATGTGGGGCTTCGGTGGTCAACGGTGGTAACCTTTGGCCTGGTCACGATCCCCGCTATCTGGCTGGGATGGGCGAAATTGCTGCGACCCTACCAAAAAAACCGCATCCTCGATTTTCTCAACCCGGAACGTTCACGCCTGGGAAGCGGCTACCACATCATCCAGAGTAAGATTGCCGTCGGCTCCGGCGGCGTCTTCGGCAAAGGATTCGTCAAGGGCACCCAATCACAGCTGCGTTTTTTACCTGAACAACATACGGACTTTGCCTTTTCGGTATTTGCCGAAGAGTGGGGGTTTGTCGGTTGCCTGGTGTTGATTGTCCTGTATCTTCTTCTGGTGTTGTGGGGGCTGAATATTGCCCGACGCTGCAATGACCGGTTTGGCAGCCTGTTGGCAGTTGGGGTGACTGCCATGCTTTTCTGGCACATCGTCATAAACATGGGCATGGTGATCGGCTTGTTTCCGGTGGTGGGAGTGCCGTTGCCGTTTTTTTCCTATGGCGGCACGTCCATGATCACATCCATGGTGGGGATCGGGATTCTGCAGAGCATCAGCATGCGACGGTTCATGTTCTGAGTTGGGAGCGCGCGGTGTGCTAACTCAGCAACCTTTTTCGCGCTTTGCCCAGCCTGTCTTTGACATCGGCGCTGCTTGCACAGGCAAGAATCTGGCGGGCCAGGGTGCGGCACTCCGTGATGTTATGGGAGCGGATTGCCTGCTTGACCGCCGGGATGCTGGGGGCCGAGAGGCTGAACTCCCGTATACCCATGCCGATCATGAGCAGAGCATTGATCGGTTCGGCCGCCATTTCACCGCATACGGATGCCTCTTTGCCAGCCTTTGCCGCTGCATCGGCCACCTGTTTGATGGAGTAGAGTACCGCTGGGTGGTAAGGGTCGTAATACTGTTTAATTCGGGGATTGTTCCGGTCGGCCGCTAAGGTGTATTGGATGAGGTCGTTGGTGCCGATGCTGACGTAATCAACCTCCTTGAGCAAGTGATCAATGATCAGGACAGCGGCTGGTACTTCGATCATGATCCCCAACGGGATGTTCGTGGGCAGTTCGTGTCCCTCCTGCTTCAACTCTTCCCGCACGGAAGTGAGGATCTTCTTCACTTGCCGGATTTCGTCCACAGAAGAGATCAGCGGAAACATGATTGTTGGGAAGCCTGCGGTTGCGGAGAGTAGTATCCCGGCCAACTGCTCCCGGAATATGTCTTGCCTTTCAAGCGAGACCCGGATGGAGCGCCATCCCAGAAAGGGGTTATCCTCATGGGGGTAGCTGAAGTAGGGCAACCCCTTGTCGCCGCCGATATCTAGTGTGCGGATGTTGACTTTTTGTCCGGAGAAGGCTTCAAGTATCTTGCGATAAACAGCGGCCTGTTGATGGCGGTCGGGAAAAGTAGTGCGCGTCATGTAGGGGAACTCGGTGCGGTAGAGTCCGACTCCTTGGGCCCCGTGCGCATTGGCGACCCGGACGTCGGAGATCAGGCCGATATTGGCATTCAGGGTAATGATGACATTATCGCGGGTCACCGCCGGTAACTCCCGCAGTCCTTCAAGTTCCTTCTGACGACCGGCCCGGTCTCGCTCCAGCCGCTCATACTCTTTCTTTATGACGCCGTCCGGGTTAATATAGACATGCCCAGATGTGCCGTCCACGATGATCTCATCCTTAACGTTGGCGGCCTCCGTAAGTCCGGCGACCCCAAAGACAGATGGGATACCCATCGATTTAGCCATGATAGCTGCATGTGAGTATATGTTACCGTTTTCGGTCACAATGCCGAGGATCTTTTCGTGATCCAGCATGGCAAGGTCTGAAGGGAATATCTCTTCCGCGATCAGGACCCGTTTTTCCTTCAGCGTCACTGTTGTTTTGTCATTCCCCTCCAGAACGTCGATCAGGCGTCGCCCAATGTCTTCCATGTCTGCCGAACGTTCGCGCAGGTAGGGATCTTCCATGGCCGAGAAGGCCTGAACGTAATGATGGACTACATCATGTACGGCACGGGTTGCGCCTGTGCCCTGATCGATGAGATCGCCGACTTTAGTGGAGAATCCCCTGTCCTCAAGGATCATCAGGTGGGTGTGAAAGATGGCGGCATCGTCTTCAGAGAGGGTCTCGCTGACCCGTTTTTCCATGTAGATGGTTTCGATCTTCACTTTTTCCAAGGCTAGGCTGAAGTTACGTTTTTCATCAGACTTTGTGCCGACCTTGGCTACTTTAATAACTTTGTCGCTGAAACGGTCGAGAATATAGACCTTGCCGCGGCAGAATCCAGCCGACACCGCGCTGCCGGAAAGCATGCGCGGCACGAAAGACGGCTTCTTGTCGCCCTTTTTCATTTCAGGTACGCTGATAGTGTCGCCATTTTTTATCTTGGCCAGTTCCTGCTCGAACCAGGCGCGCTCCTGCTCGGTGCGCTGGATAGAATCGAGCAGGCCGGCATTGTGGACGATACTGCTGATCTGGAAGGTGATGGTGCGCAGGGTGCTGATCTCGTCTTCGCTGAAGTTTCGCGCCTCGCGGGTCTGGATGACAATGACGCCGATGGGGGTTTTGCGCTCGAACAGCGGAAGACCAAGAAATGAGAGGAATTTTTCCTCTTTGGACTCCTTGAAATACTTGTAACGGGGATGGGCCGGGGCGTTGTCGGTCATGACCATGCCCCGGCTTTCGAACGTCAGACCGGTGAGTCCTTCGTGAACCTTCATGGAAACGCGGTTGACCGATGCCTTGGAGAGACCTTTGCTGGCCTTCAGGACCAAGGTTTCGCCATCCTTTTCCAGAAGATAGATTGAGCAGACATCCGTCCCCATGCGTCTGGCCACGATAGTAACGATATTCTCCAGGGTTTCATGCAGGTCATGTGAGTGAAGAATGATGGCACTGATGTCTTCAAGTGTGCGCAGGCCGTTTGAGTGATGGCTCTCTTTCATATCCAGCTCCATTGCAAAATAATTGTAAAAGTATATGGTATTTTACCGGTGAAGTAAAAGTCTTTAGTAGCCTTGTTAGCAAAAACCGGACCGTTAAACAAATGCCGGATTGTGGCTTATTTCAGGATAGTGCACCACTATTTTGTGGAAACTGTCGTAACAGTTCTGTTATCTTGCCTGCATCTTCACCGACATCCATCAGGAGGATAGCGATGCCCGATAAACTTCTTCATGAACTTTTGCGTAAAGGTATTGATCTTCTTGAGTCAGGAGACGCTCCGGGGGCGGTTACCGTTCTGGATGAGTACCGGAAGACACACCCGGACGATCCTGACGGTTGGTTTTGCCTCGGGGACGCCCAGGCTGAGAACGGTTGCCTGGACGATGCCATCGCCAACTATCGTGAAGGTCTGAAATGTGCGCCTGATGACCCCGACGCGCTGACGACGCTGGGTGATCTCTACTTTGAGGCGGCCCGGCATCGGGAGGCCATTGCCAGCTATCAGCGTGTTTTGGAACTGGACCCGAAGGATGCCGACGCTTTGGTCAGCATCGGTTTGGTCTACAATAGTCTGGAGCGGGGCGATGATGCCGTTCGTGCCTTTCATCAGGCCCTTGAACTGGAGCCGGATAATGTCTTTGCCTGGAATGCCTTGGGCGACGCCCTCTACGGGCAAGAGGACGCAGAGGGCGCCGTGGAGGCTTACCGGAAGGGGATCGAGATCGACCCGGAAGATCCATCCGCCCACTTTAATTTGGGCGAGTTGTATTACGATATGGAAGAGTTGGAAGAAGCTGAGGAAGAATGCCGCGAGGCGGTACGGTTGGACCCCTGCTTCAGCATGGCTTATCTAACCTTGGGTGGGATCTGCATGGATCAGGACCGGACCAAGGATGCCGTGCGCTACTTTGAGCAGTATCTTGCCTGCGAAAAATCTTCTCAGGCAAAGGATATGATCGCCGAGGTGAGAGCGGTGGTCGAAGGCTTGAAGGAGGAATTAAAGGAGTGAGAGACCGCCCATGGTTGGGACGGGAATAAAAAAGCCGGCGTAAAGCCGGTTTTTTTATTCCTGGAATGCGGAAAGGTCGCGCTATTTCCGTACGAAGTCCTTTTTGCCGAACGAATACTCGAAATGCATGTGGTCCGTATAGGTACCGTTCAGAATGGCCACCACATCCTCGGTGAAGACCAATTCCTCGTCGGTGGGAATTACAAAGACTTTGACCGGTGAATCGTCAGTGGTGATCAGGGATTCCCGTTTGCGGGTCATGGCATTTTTGTTCCGTTCCCTGTCCAACTTGATGCCGAGATGCTCCAGATTTTCGATGGCCTTTTCACGGATCGGCGCACCCATCTCACCGACGCCGGCGGTGAATATCACTGCATCCAACCTCCCCACAACCGACATGAAGGCGCCGATATACTTCTTTAAACGGTATCCCTCTATTTCCAGGGAGAGTTGACAGCGAAGGTCTCCGGCCTGGGCGTGTTCGATCACGTCACGACGATCGGTAAACCGCCCGGTTATACCCATTACACCGCTTTTTTTGTTGAGAATGCTGTCGATCTCCTTGGCGGACAGGTTTTCCTTTTGCATCATGAAGGCGGGGATCGCCGGGTCGATGTCGCCGCAACGCGTACCCATGACGGCGCCTTCCAGTGGGGTAAGCCCCATGGTTGTATCCACGGAAACCCCATTCTTGATGGCGCAATGGGAAACACCATTGCCGATATGCATGGTAATGATATTGCACTCCTTTGGGGGTTTCCCCAAAAGGACGGCCGCACGTTTGGATACGTACAGGTGCGAGGTACCGTGAAAGCCGTATCGACGGACTTGGTACTTCTCATACCATTCGTAGGGAAGTGGATAGATGTAGGCGTGCTCCGGCATGGTCTGATGAAATGCGGTGTCGAAAATGGCCACGTGGGGGATCGTCGGCATGAGCGTCTGGGCCGCCTCTATCCCCTCAATGTTGGGTGGATTGTGGAGCGGGGCCAGATGCTGAACCTCCTTGACGGCGTCGAGGACCTTGTCGTCGATCATTACCGAGCACGTGAACTTCTCGCCGCCATGCACCACGCGATGGCCAACCGCGGAGATTTCGGCCACGCTTTTCAGTACGCCGTGGACGGGATCGGTGACGGTCTTGATGACAAGGTCAATGGCAGCTTGGTGGTTGGGGCAGTCCTGCTCATGATGGTGGGTTTCGCGACCGGGTACTTCGTGAATTATGAACGAATCGCCGATGATGACCCGCTCCACCATGCCTTTAGCCACAATCTCCTTGCGTTCCCAGTCGAAGAGTTGATACTTGACCGAAGAACTTCCGCAGTTGAGCGCCATTATAATCATGGTATCCTCCCTCGAATAAACAGAGATTTATTTATAATATCAATAAAAAGTAAATACTCAGACTAAAATAACCTGCTAAAATAAAACTGTTTTTGATATATACCGTAGTGCTGTTTTGAATTCAACACATTTTGTAAAAATCCACGATGAGACGGTAACGTAATCTTGACTGGACAATGGGTTAACGACATGGTATATGAAAAAATGTTTTCCGAGAGGAAGGCTAATCTTACAAGGAGGTGAAACCGTGGCCCATACCATTACCGACGATTGCACCAATTGCGGCGCATGTGAGGATTCCTGCCCGGTGAACGCCATCAGCGAGCAGGGTTCCAAGCGTGTAATCGACGCCGATACCTGCATTGACTGTGGCGCTTGCGTGGATACCTGTCCCGTGAATGCCATCCATGCCTAATCCGCATTGATGCAAGGTCGCTGAAAAAGCCCGTGGCAACACGGGCTTTTTTTTTATGGTATACAAGGTCGGCTTCCTGCTTTTGGAGCTTATCTCCTGATGAGCCAGAGGATGAGGGATAGGATGGCTGAAATCAGGATGCAGGTGGCGAGGGGAAAATAAAAGCTGAAATGTTCCCGTTTGATGAAGATATCTCCAGGAAGTCTCCCCAGCCACGGCAAACGCGGGGAAATGGACAGTAGAAGACCCGCCGTCACCAGGATAAGTCCCATGATGACCAGAGGGCGTCCCATCCCGTTCACGGCTTTTTCTCCCGGGGGGCATACCTATCCTTTTCGCTGTAGATGCAGCCGCAGTATTGTTGACGGTAAAGCCCCGCCTCTTTCGAAAGCCTGATCCCTTCCTGCCAGCCGCTACGGAAATCTTCATACAGGAAGGCCACGCCAAACTCCTGGCCTGCTTGCTCTCCAAGTAGCCTGATCTCCTCGTGTCGTTGGTAACGGCTGTAGAGTAACGATGTGGTAAATGCTTCAAAAGCGTGCTCGGCAGCGGCAGACGCGGCGGCCTTCAGGCGCGAGGCATAGCAGTAGCCGCACCGCTTGGCAGGGTCTGCTGCGACGTTGACCAGAAAGCCCTCCAAATCATAGTCGTCCCGCACCATGAGAGCCAGTGCCTCGTTTTCGGCCATCTGTTGCGCAGCTTCCAACCGGCGGGCATACTCCTGATACGGGTGGATGTTGTGGTTGAAGAAAAAGCCGGTGACGCTATGGCCGACGGCCCGCAGTCTGTGTAAAGGATAGAGGGCACACGGCCCGCAACAGGTGTGGAGGAGAACATTCATGATGGCAAGGTTTCCTGATGTCGCGTAGTGTTGATGAAGGTTATTGTAACCCCAACAGCCCGGCGGTTCAAAGAAAAATCAGAGCGTAGACTCCAGATCACCGACACAGTGAAAAGCGCGGGACGTCATCATGGTTGCTATTTTTCCCATTTTTAGGTATGTACTGCTTCGCTTGATAGAAATGGTCGGAACGATTATTTAAATGTACTAATAAGTGGGGTTTGAAATGATTATTGAAAAAGCCAAGTGGGTGTTGCGGACAGAAGCCGAAGGCCTGCTGGCTATGGCGGAGAGAATCGGCAGCGACTTTGAGGATGCGGTGGATCTGATATTGTCCAGCAAGGGGCGCGTAGTGGTCAGTGGCATGGGCAAGTCCGGATTGGTCGGCCAAAAGATCGCGTCCACCATGGCATCAACCGGTACACCGGCTTTTTTTCTCCATCCCGCCGAGGGAATCCATGGCGATCTGGGGATGATTATGACCGGAGATGTAGTCATCGCCATATCCAACAGCGGGGAAACCGAAGAGGTACTACGTATTCTGCCGGTTATCAAGAGGCTTGGCGCCCGTTTGATCTCCATGAGCGGCAATTCGGCTTCCGCCCTGGCGCGCAGCAGCGACGTTTTTCTGGACGTATCGGTGAAAGAAGAGGCCTGCCCGCTTGGGCTTGCCCCCACGGCATCCACCACCGCCACTTTGGCCATGGGAGACGCTCTGGCTGTAGCCCTTCTGGTTAAGCGGGGCTTTCGCGCCGAGGATTTCGCCATCTTTCATCCTGGCGGTTCGTTGGGCAAGAAGCTGCTTTTGCAGGTCGAGGATATCATGCACGGGGGGGAGGCGATACCGCTTGTTTCCGAGAATGTGCTGATGAAGGATGCCTTGTTCGTCATCACGGCCAAAGGGCTGGGGGTAACCGGTGTAACCGCGGAAGGGGGGGCATTGCGAGGGGTGATTACCGACGGCGATTTGCGCCGGGCTCTGGAAAAAGGCTACGATATCCTCGGCAAACGGGCTGCTGAAATCATGAAGCTGAACCCCAAGCGCATCATGCGCCACGAACTGGCCGCAGCCGCATTGCAGATCATGGAGCGTTGTTCAATCACCTCGTTGTTTGTCTTTGACGACGAGCAGACCAGTGTCCCCTGCGGCATCATACATCTGCACGACATCCTCAAGGCGGGTATTGCATAATATGGACGAACGGCTCAAAACGATCCAACTGCTGCTCCTTGATGTGGACGGCGTCATGACGGATGGTGGCATCATCTACGATGGCAACGGTCTCGAAACCAAGGTTTTCAACGTCAAGGACGGCCATGGCATCAAAATGCTGCAACGCGCCGGTATTGAGGTGGGTATCATCACCGGACGTTCCTCCGCCGTGGTAACGGTTCGCGCCCAGGAGTTAGGGATTGAACTGGTCTACCAGGGCTCTCTGAGAAAACTGGAAAGCTACGAAGATGTCAAGCTGAGGACCGGTCTTGCCGACAGTCAGATCGCATATATGGGGGATGACATCATTGATGTGCCGGTCATGCGGCGCGTTGGATTTGCGGCTGCTCCGCAGGATGCGCTTTCCGAAGCAAAGAAAGCTGCTCATTACATTGCGTTCTGTAACGGCGGGCGAGGGGCGGTGCGCGAGGTGTGTGATCTGATCCTCAAGGGGCGCGGCGTATGGGGCGAAGTAACGGCGCGTTATGAATTGTGCTGATTATTCAATCTTTGTGCCAAAAATCAGGTTTGACGCACCTTTTGCTGGACAGCCCTGCCAGCCGATGCTATAGTATACGCCGATATGGTATCGCCCGGAAACATCAGGTTTGTATTGGCTGTTCTTGTCACGTCGGCGATTATCGGCATTGTGGCCGCCATCACCCTGAAAGGCTCACGCCAGGCGGCCCCACCGGAGCCGATCTCACGGCAACTTCCCCAGAACATCGACATGGCCATACATGACGCATGCTTTTATGAGGTACGCGAGGGTACGGCTGTGTGGAAGCTGGTAGCCAAGAAGGCCGAGTACGACAAGAACGGTGAGATGGCGTATCTGTCCGATATCCGTATGGAGTTTTCCAAGACGCCTGCTGCCGGCTCCATTACGGTGACGGCGGCAAAAGGGGCCTATTCCAGCAGGAAACAGAATGTTGCCCTACGTGGCAAGGTGCATGTCGTAACGACTACCGGCATCAGTTTCGATACCGAGGCCATCGATTATGTGGCGTCGCGTTCCCAGTTCAGAACGTCGGACGAGGTGATGTTCCGGCAGCAGCGCCTGACGCTGACCGCACGAGGAATGGAATTTGACGTTAAGAGTCAGAAAGCTCGATTCCACAAGGATATTGATGCCCGCGTGGCAGGTTCGAAGAGTCGATAAAATGAAGGTAATGAAAAAAAAATTATTGTTGGTTATAATTACTTTCGCTAGCCTGGCGCTCCCGTTGTCCGTGGCTTTCGCCGCCGCCCACAAGGATCGTTCGAGCCTGCCCATTGCCATCAAATCCAATGAACTGGCCGCCGACAACAAAGGTAAGACCGCTATCTTTACCGGAAAGGTAGTTGCAAAACAGGGGGATATCACCATTTATGCCGATCGCCTCACCATCAATTACGGCGACAAGAAGAACGACGTCGAAAAGATCGAGGCAGACGGCAATGTACGCATAGTGCAGGAGAACCGCATCGGAACCGCCGCGCACGCGGTCTACGAAAGCAAGCAGGGGCGCATTACCCTGACCGGCAATCCAAAGATCACGCAGGGAACCGACTCCATGTCAGGCAATACCATAACGTATTTCATCGATGATGACCGCAGCGAGGTTTCCAGTGGAGCCGGTCGCCCGGTTGAGGTGCTCATTCATCCGTCGGTAAAAAAAGGCAATGCCGGCACACGCTGATCCTCTCCGACTCTGGACCCGAGGCCTGCTCAAGAATTACGGCGGGCGGCAGGTGGTGAAGGGGGTTGACCTCTCCATCCAGGCGGGCAGGGTGGTTGGGTTGTTGGGGCCGAACGGCGCCGGCAAGACCACTACATTCTATATGGTGGTCGGGCTTGCCCGGCCCGACGGTGGGCAGGTCTTTCTGGGTGACGACGACATCACCGCGCTACCCATGTACCAACGGGCCAGGAGGGGCATCAGCTATCTTCCCCAGGAGGCGTCGGTCTTCCGGAAGCTCTCCGTGGCCGACAACTTTCTGGCGATATTGGAGACGGTCGAGCCGGACCGTGATAGTCGCAAGCGCCGCATGGAAGAACTTCTCGATGAATTCGGGATTACCCATATCGCCGGCGCCAAAGGGTATGCCCTCTCCGGTGGGGAACGCCGGCGGGTTGAGATCGCCAGGGCGTTGATCACGAATCCTGTTTTTATCCTGCTGGACGAACCCTTTGCCGGCATCGATCCCATTGCCGTGGCCGACATCCAGCAATTGATCGTATCTCTCAAGGAACGCAATATCGGCGTGCTTATCTCCGATCACAACGTGCGCGAAACCTTGGGGGTGTGTGATGAAGCCTATATCCTGAGCGGCGGCGAGGTGCTGGAATTCGGCTCTCCGGACGACATCGCATCCAGCCGCAGGGCCCGTGAGATCTACCTGGGGGACGATTTCCGCCTCTGACGGCAGGCCCATTCACCCGTCATTTCAGGTTACGTTTTGTTACGTTTTCTTGTTACGTTTCGTTACTCGCATATTACGTTTTGCTACGGTTTGTTACGTTTCGGTGTGAGCACGCCGATCATCATGTCCTGTTCGAGGTAGCAGCAGCATGGCAATGGAGATGCGCCAACAACTGAAGATGACCCAGCAACTGGTGATGACGCCCCAGTTGCAGCAGGCCATCAAGCTGCTCCAATTGACCCGCCTGGAGCTTCAGGATGTCGTGCGTCTGGAGTTGGAGGAAAATCCGCTCCTGGAAGAAAGCATCGAGGTTGAAGAGGCCCGCGACCCCGAGCCCCTGGAGATCGACGAGAAGGAAAGTATCCCGGAGCAGGGCGGCGACGACTTCCGCGAGGTGGAAACCGGCGAGGACACCCTGCGGGACTGGGACAGCTATCTGGACGGCTACAATTACAGCTCCGGCGAACAGTACAGCGGCGACGAGGAGCGGCCTTCCTTCGAGAGCATGCTGACCCGCAAGGGAACCCTGATCGACCATCTGCTGTGGCAGCTTCATATGGGGCCTTTTTCGGATGCCGAGGTCGTGATCGGCGAGGAGATCATCGGCAACATCGATGAGAACGGCTACCTGCGCGCCGCGGTGGAGGAGATCGCCCAGGCCTGCAACTGCGATGGCGAGCAGGTGGCGCCGGTCCTGGAGCGCATCAAGGAGTTCGACCCCACCGGTGTCGGCGCCCGCGACCTGCAGGAGTGCCTTCTGATCCAGGCCCGCTTTCTCGGGATGCAGGGAAGCGTGGTGGAACGGTTGCTGCTCAACCACCTGAACGATCTGGAAACCCGCAAGTATAAACAGATCGCCCGGGACCTGGGGGTCGATATCAACCAGGTTCTGATGGCGTCCAAGATCATTGCCGGCTTCGACCCGCGTCCCGGCAGGATTTACGGTTCCGAGGACGTGCAGTACATCTCGGCCGATATCTTCGTCTACAAGGTGGGCGAGGAATATGTGGTCATGCTGAACGACGAGGGGTTGCCCAATCTCCGGCTGAGCCCGTATTACACCGAGGTCAAGGGCAATGCCAACGTCGATTCCCGGGCCGAAGAGTATATCAACGAGAAAGTCCGCTCGGCCATGTGGCTGATCAAGAGCATCCAGCAGCGTCAACGCACCATCTACAAGGTCGCCAAGAGCATCATCAGGTTTCAGCGCGAGTTCCTCGACCGGGGCATCGAATGCCTGCGCCCTCTGGTGCTGCGGGATGTGGCGGACGACATCGGCATGCATGAATCCACGATCAGCCGGGTCACGACCAACAAGTACATGCAGACCCCCCAGGGGCTCTTCGAGTTGAAATATTTCTTCAACAGCGGGCTTTCCACCAGCGAGGGCGATTTCGTCGCTTCGGAAAGCGTCAAGAACCGCATCAAGGAGATTATAGACAAGGAGGACCCGCGCAAGCCGCTCTCGGATCAGAAGATCGCCGAGTTGCTTTCCGGGCAGACCGTCAATATCGCCCGGCGCACGGTCACCAAGTACCGGGAGATTTTGAGGATCGGTTCCTCGTCGGAACGCAAGCGGCATTTCTGAGCCTCGTTTATCCGGGGCTCTGGTCACACTACACGATATATTACACGAGGAGGTACGTATGCAGGTAACGACCACATTCAGGCACATGGAACAGAGCGATGCCCTCAAGTCCTATGCCGAGGAAAAGCTTGAGCGGGTGACAAAATATATCGACGAGCCGATCACCGCCCAGGTATTTTTCACGGTTGAAAAAAAGATCCGCCACATCGTGGAGATCGTCATAAATGCGAAGGGGGTCAGCACCAAGGCCTCCGAGGCAACCAACGACATGTACGCCGCCGTCGACGCCGTGATCGACAAGATGGAGCGTCAGCTCAAGCGCTACAAGGAAAAGATCAAGGACCACAAGCCCAATGGCGACGAGCGCGGGCGTCAGGTGACCAAGAAGGTGTTCCAGGCCGAGAGCATCGAGGGCGCCGGCGAACCGGTCGTCATCAAGGCCAAGACGGAGACGGCCAAGCCGATGTCGGTTGAGGAAGCGGTCATGCAGATGGACCTGCTTCACAAGGATTTCATTGTCTTCACCGACTCCAACAGCAGCGAGATCAGTGTCCTCTATCGTCGCAAAGACGGCAATTTCGGCCTGATCGAACCTCAGCAGGCGTAGGTGCCGGACCGGCTCGCCGGAGGTGCAATTGGACGGAATCAGCCTTTCCATACAGGAAATTCTGAACGACAGTGAGTACGGCCTGGGGCTGAAGCTGCTGGCCGGTCAGCGGGGGATGGGTAACCGGATAGCCAGCCCGCGTATCCAGAAACCGGGCCTTGCCCTGAGCGGTTACACCGAGCACCTGCATCCCGAACGGATTCAGGTGCTCGGCAACACCGAAATTTCCTATCTCAACCAGATCGACGACCGTCTGGCCGAGGAAAGCATCAAGACGCTGTGCGTGTTTCCGATCTCCTGTTTCATCATCACCAAGGGGCTGCTGCCGCCGCAGTGTCTGCTGGACATGGCGGAGAACGCCGACATCCCGGTTCTCGGCACCCCTCACCAGTCCTCGACCTTCATCTCGCTGATCACCAAATTCCTTGAGGAACGCCTGCTGCCCACCACCCACCTTCACGGCGTGCTGGTGGACGTGCTGGGGGTCGGTATCCTGCTGACCGGCAAAAGCGGCATCGGTAAAAGCGAGTGCGCCCTCGATCTGGTCATCCGCGGGCATCGTCTGGTGGCCGACGATATGGTCTTTATCAAGAAAAAGGTGCCGGCGGCGCTCGTCGGCCAGGCCGAAGAGGCCATCCAGCACCTGATGGAGATTCGCGGCCTGGGCATCATAAACGTCAAAGACCTCTACGGCGTCTCGTCCATCCGGGAAAAGAAGATCATCGACATGGTGCTGGAGCTGGTCGAATGGGACCCCGACCAGGAATACGACCGCCTCGGCCTCGATGACCGCCGGGAAACGATCCTGGGGGTCGAGATCCCCCATATCTGCATTCCGGTCAGGCCGGGACGCAACCTGGGATCGATCATCGAGGTCGCCGCACGCAACTTTCTGCTCAAAGGGATGGGGTATCATTCCGCGCGGGACTTTCAGGAACGGCTCATGTCGCGGATCGGGGCTCGCCCCCTGGGCAACGAGGTGGAGTAGTCCATGCGGATCATCGTGATAACCGGCATGTCCGGGTCGGGAAAGTCCACGGCCGTCAGGGCTCTGGAGGATGAGGGCTTCTATTGCATCGACAACCTGCCGGTACGCCTCTTCAAACCTTTTGTCGAGCTGATCGAGAAGTCGGGCGAGACCTCCAAGGGCATCGTCCTGGTTGCCGATATCCGCGGGCGGGAATTCCTCAAAGGTTACGAAAGCGCTTTTCAGAAGATCCGCAATGCCGGTCACAAGGTGGAGATCTTTTTCTTCGACGCCCTTGACGAGACCCTGATCAGGCGTTTCTCCGAAACCCGCAGGCGCCACCCGGCCGCCGAGCACTGTTCGGTCAGCGAAGGGATCCGCATCGAGCGCGAACGGCTTTCCGGCCTGCGGCAAATGGCGTCCAGGATCATCGACACCTCCGAGTTCAACGTCCATCAACTCAAGGATTTCGTCCTGAGGATCGTCAGGGGCGAGGAGGGAAGCAGCCCGTTTGTGGTGGAGGTCCAGTCCTTCGGTTTCCGCTACGGCATCCCCATGGAGTCGAGCATTGTCATGGACGTGCGTTTTCTGCCCAACCCGTTCTTTGTCCCGGAGATGAAAAACCTGTCGGGGCTTGACCCGGAGGTGCGGAACTATGTCCTGGGCCTGCCGGAAACGAAGACCTTCATCGATGCATTTTTTCCGCTGGTAACTATGTTGATACCGGCGTATCAACGGGAGGGGAAGGCCTACCTGACCATCTCCATCGGATGTACGGGAGGGCGGCACCGTTCGGTCGCCGTCGCCGAAGCGACCGTGGAATACCTGCGGCGCAGTTATCCCGGCGTGCGCATTACTCACAGAGACATTGAAAAGGGACAACCATGACAGGATTGGTTCTTGTAACACATGCGGGGTTGGCAGGGGCGCTGCTGCGTTCGGCAGAGATGATCTCCGGCCCGATCGACGCCTGCGAAACAGTGGAGGTCGCGGCTGAAGAGCGTTCCGAGCAGATCATGGCCAAGGTGGTCGCCGCCGTGGAAAAGGTAAGCGCCGAAGGCGCTCTCATCATGACCGATCTGTTTGGCGGGACGCCCTCCAACATGGCCATGCCGTTTTTGAAAGACGGCGCCGTGGAGGTGCTGACCGGCGTCAACCTGCCCATGATCATCGAATTCTGTTCGAAACGCGACAGGATGGGCGTTCCCGAGCTGGCCGCCGAACTTCAGCAGTGCGGTCGCGAAGGGATCATTATCGCCGGAGAGTTTCTGAAAAGGTAACAGGACGGAGATTAAACAAAAAACGGCACGTAGGCCGCAGAGACGCTGAGACACGGAGAAAACCGGGAGTAAGGCGGGAAAAAACGAAATTCCTGACAATGGTTTTATCGAAAAAGTTTTTTGCCGTTCTCCGTGGACCTCTGTGGCTCCGTGGCGAATGCTTTTTCCGAAATACTTCATACCAAGGAGCAGCGCGCTCCCACGAGGTCATACCACGCCATGCTCCACCAGGAATTCACCATAATCAACAAGCTCGGCCTGCATGCCCGCGCTTCGGCGCTGTTCGTCAAGACGGCCAGCCAGTTTTCCTCCGAGATCCGCTTGGAAAAGGAAGGGATCGAGGTTAACGGCAAAAGCATCATGGGTATCATGATGCTGGCCGCCTCGAAGGGCGCAACGGTTCGCCTGAGCGTGGACGGCGCCGACGAGGCCCTGGCCCTGCAAACCATGGGAGAACTGATCGCCAATGGTTTCGGCGAAGAGTGACATGCGCCTGTTTTCAGGCATTGCAGCCTCACCGGGCATTGCGGTCGGCAGGTTGCGGGTCGTTGACCGCCGGAACCTGACCATAGACGCCTATCCCATCGAGCACGACTACATAGAACCCGAGATCGGGCGGTTACGGACCGCCATCGACCAGACCCGCGCCGAGCTTGAAGCCATCAGGGCGCGGCTTGCGGAAGACACCGGCTCGGATCACCTCTTTTTCATCGAAACCCACCTGCTGATCATGTCCGACGACCGCCTGTTCACCGAATCGGCGGCAATCATCGAAGGCTCGCGTATCAACGCCGAAGGCGCCCTGCACCGGACCCTCCACAAATACCGGGAATTATTCGCCGGCATCGAGGATGCCTACCTGAGAGAGCGTATCAACGACGTCGAGGCGGTCGTCGAGCGGATCCTGCGCACCATGACCGGACAGGTTCACACGCCGATCTCGGCCGAGCAGGGGCACACCATCGTCGTTGCCCGCGACCTCACCCCCGCCGATATTCTGCAGATGGACAAGACGCGTATCATCGGCATGGTGACGGAGGGGGGCGGCCGGACCGCCCATGCGGCAATTCTCGCCCGTTCCTTCCGGATGCCTGCCGTGGCGGGCATCGACGGCATTGCCGATCCGGCCTATGACAATGCCCCGGCCATTGTCGACGGCACGAGCGGGAATCTGATCGTGCACCCCGACCAGGACACCTTTCAGCGTTACCTCAAGCTGAAGCAGCGTTACGAGTACGACGAGCAGGCGCTGCTCAGGAGCGCCGCGTTGCCCTCCCTGACGCTCGACGGCCATCGTCTCGAACTCAGGGGGAACGTGGAGGTGCCGGAAGAGGGGCAATTCGTGCTCAGTCATGGAGGGGAGGGGGCCGGGCTGTACCGCACCGAAATGCTCTTCATGAACCGGCGCGAGATGCCTGAAGAGGACGAGCAGTACCGGGTCTACAGCGCCATGCAGCAGGCTGTTGTCCCCCATCCGCTCACCATCAGGACCCTGGATGCCGGCAGCGACAAACTGCTGGCCGATATTCCGTTCAGCGTGGGGCAGAACCCCGCCATGGGGATGCGCGCCATCAGGCTGACGCTGGCCATGCCCGACGAGTTCAAAAAACAGTTGCGCGCCATCCTGCGGGTAAGCGCCAACGGTCCCACCCGCATCATGTTCCCCATGATATCGGGGCTGGAGGAATTACGCCGCGCCCGGGCTTTGCTGGACGAGGCCAAAAAAGAACTCTCGGAAGCCGGGATCGCCTTCGACAAGGCAATCCGGGTCGGTATCATGGTCGAGTTGCCCTCGGCCGTGACCATAGCCGACCTCCTGGCAAAGGAAGCTGATTTCTTCAGTGTCGGCACCAATGACCTGATCCAGTATTCGCTCGGCATCGACCGCTCCAACGAACATCTGGCGCCCCTGTACCAGCCGCTGCACCCGGCCGTGCTCCGTTCGCTGCGGCAGGTGGTCGAGGCGGCCCACCAGGCGGGCATACCGGCCTGCATGTGCGGGGAGATGGCGGGGGACCCGTTCTTCCTGCCGATCCTTCTCGGGCTCGGTTTCGACGAGCTTTCCATGAACGCCTCTTCAATCCCGCGGGTCAAACGGATGGTGCGCAGTTGCAGCAGGGAGCGCGCCGCCGGGATTGCGGAGGCCTGTTTTGCCTTTGCCACCGCCGGCGAGGTCGAAGCGTTCCTGAAAAAACAGATAGACATCCACTTTTCGACAGGTCGCAGCTGATGCCCAACCTTCTCGTCCTTGACCTATTTGCCCTTGCGTTCGGCCTGGTTACCGGCTCGTTCCTGAACGTCTGCATCAGCCGCATGCCCAGGAACGAATCGGTGGTTTTTCCGCCGTCCCACTGCCCGCTCTGCAATTACCGCATCCGCTGGTACGACAATATCCCGCTTCTGAGCTATCTGTTCCTTCGGGGCAGATGCCGCGGCTGCGGGGGGCATATCTCGCTCCTCTATCCGTTGGTGGAGTTGTTGAACGGGCTTTTGACCCTGGCCCTGTTCTGGCGTTTCGGGCTTTCCCTGAGCTTCCTGGCGCTCTTCCTCTTCTGTTCCGCCCTGGTGGTGATCACCTTCATCGATATGGAACACCAGATCATTCCGGACCAGATCTCCCTGCCCGGTATCGTGATCGGCTTTCTGTTCTCCTTCTTTCTGCCGTGGCAGAGCTGGCTCAACTCCCTGGTGGGGATTCTCCTGGGAGGGGGCAGCCTGCTGCTGGTCGCCTCCTGTTACCAGTGGCTGACCGGCAAGGAGGGCATGGGCGGGGGCGATATCAAGCTCCTGGCCATGATGGGGGCCTTTCTGGGCTGGAAAGCCATCCCCTTCATCATCTTCGCCAGTTCCCTGGTCGGGTCGGTGATCGGCGTGTCCATGATGCTGATCCAGAAGAAGGATTCCAAGCTGGCCATTCCTTTCGGCCCCTATCTGGCCTTTGGCGCGGTACTGTATATCTTCTACGGCAGGCAGCTCATCCAGTGGTATCTCCACATGGGCAGCTTCGCCAGGGGATAGCGGTGGCTACGGTCCGGCTCAGCCTGACGGCATCCATCCTGGCCTTTCTGACCTGCATGTTGCTCCTGGCGTGGCTGCTTTTCAGCACGCTTGCCTTCAAAACCTCCGCCAACGATCTCTATTCCCAGAAGGGCGAGTACGGCCGGACGCTCCTGAGCGTCTTTACCGCCCAATTGCCCGATGTGGTGCCGACCTTTCCCGAGGGAATGATCCAACCCATGTCCTCTCCGGCCGTATTCGCCCAAAAACTGGCCGATGAGGGCGCATTCGCGCGCTTGAGCCTCCTCGATGCCAACGGGAAGATCATCTTTACCGTCGGCAACGAGTCGGCGGATGTGTACCTGCCCTTCAGCGGTTCCCCCCAATCCCAGGAGCGCGGCGTGGTCCTGCAGGGCGGGGCGGCTATCGCCCGCGTCATTCCCGTGATACGCAACGGCGTCGCCGTGGGCAGGGCGGGGATCGTGCTGACGCTCGCCGCGGAGAATGAGCGCCTGCATCGTTCGCAAAAGCTCTTCATGGCCTATTTCGTCATCGACTTCATTCTCCTTCTCGGATTCGGCTCCTATATCCTGTCGCAGATCGTGGTAAAGCCCATCAACCGCCTCCTGACCGCCACCGGAAAGATCACCGGCGGCCAGTACGGCCAGCAGGTGCATGTCTCCGGCAGCGCGGAACTTGTCCGCCTGGCCGAATCCTTCAACGAGATGTCCCGTTCCCTGCTCGGCAAGGAACAGCAGGTCACCGAACATGTGGCGGCCCTGGAAAGGGCCAACGCCGAGTTGCATCAGGCGCGGGAAGAGGCGGTTCACACCGAGAAGATGGCCTCCATCGGGCTTCTGGCGGCCGGCATGGCCCACGAGGTCGGTACGCCTTTGGCATCCATCATGGGCTACGCCGAACTGCTTTCCGGCGAACAGCCGGACAATCCCGTCATTCAGGATTACGCGCGGCGCATCTCGGGCGATTGCAGCCGTATCGACCGTATCGTGCGGGGGCTTCTGGATTTCGCCCGGCCCAGGGGCAGCGCCGTGGAGGCGTGCGACCTGGACCGCCTCATTGCCGAGACGCTCGAACTGCTTGCGCAGCAGGGGGTGTTCAAGCATATCAAGGTCACCACCCAGAAGGACGATCATCTTCCGCCGGCGCTGGTCGATCCCCACCAACTGCAACAGGTGCTGATCAATCTGATTCTCAACAGCCGCGACGCCATGCAGGGTGGCGGCAAGCTGGCCCTGCGGGTCAGGCAGGAGGCCTGCCCGGTCTTCCTTCGCCAGCCGGCCGACTGCCTGCGCCTCGATGTGATGGACAGCGGCGGGGGGATACCCGAAGAGGACCTTTCGCGCATCTTCGATCCTTTTTTCACCACCAAGCCGCCCGGAAAGGGAACCGGCCTGGGGCTCGCCATATCGGCGCGCATCATCGAGGCCTTCGGGGGCAGGATTACCGTCAAGAGCGTGCCGGGTACGGGAAGTTGCTTCACTTTATGGCTACCCGCCCAAGCAGGTTGTTGAAAAACCCAGGTTGTTCAAAAATAGTCGAATCTTCGCACCCGGAGAAGGCCCTGAGGAGGCGTAGCAGCGCTACGCCGCACGAAAGGGCTTTCGAGGACGGCGGAGAGACGGCTGTTTTTCAACAACCTCCTCGTGGAGAGGTCCCATGACAGATTCCCCCAAACATATCCTGATCATCGACGACGAGGAAAACCTCCGCCACATGCTCTCGGTCATGCTGACGCGCCAGGGATACCGGGCCGATACGGCCGCCGACGGCGTCCTGGGGCTGGAACTCCTCAATGCGGCGACATATGATTTCGTCCTCTGCGATATCCGCATGCCGGAGATGGACGGCAAGACCCTTCTGGCGCGGGCGCTGGAAGCGGGCATCGCTGCGCCGTTCATCATGATGTCCGCCTACGGGACGGTGGACACGGCGGTGGAGTGCATGAAGATGGGGGCCTACGACTTCATCTCCAAACCGTTTAAAAAAGACGAGATCGTGATGGTGTTGAGGAAGGCCGAGGAACGGGAGCGCCTCAAGTCGGAAAACCGGCGGCTGCGGGAGGTCGTGGCCGGCAAGGACGGCTTCTGCGGCATCATCAGCCGCAATCCGGCCATGCGGGAGATCTTCTCCCAGGTCGGCAGGATCGCCGGCCTCAAGACCACCGCGCTGATCCTGGGGGAATCGGGCACCGGCAAGGAACTGGTGGCAAGCGCCATCCACAACTGCGGCGCCAGGGCAAAGAAACCCTTCGTGGCGGTCAATTGCGGTGCCATCCCCGAGACCCTTTTGGAAAGCGAGTTGTTCGGCCATGTGCGCGGCGCGTTCACCGACGCCTCTGGCGACAAGGCCGGCCTGTTCGAGCAGGCCGACAACGGGACCCTTTTTCTCGACGAGATCGGCGAGATGCCGCTTTCCCTGCAGGTCAAGCTGTTGCGCGTGCTCCAGGAGGAGGAGATCCGCCGGGTGGGGGCCGACGCATCCCGCAAGGTCAATGTGCGGGTCGTCTCGGCCACATCGCGGGACCTGGAAGCGGATGTGCGCTCGGGCCGTTTCCGCGAGGATCTCTACTTCCGGCTCAATGTCTTCAGCATCACCTTGCCGCCCTTGCGGGAGCGTATCGAGGATATCCCCCTCCTGGCGGACTATTTCATGGCCAAATATGCGGCCGACGGCGGCGCCGTGCCGGTCAGGATCGCCCCGGACGCCATGCGCCTCTTGTCGGCATACGATTGGCCCGGCAATATCCGCGAACTGGAAAACGTCATCGAGCGCGCCACGATCCTCTGCGCCGGCGGCGCCGTTACCGCCGAATGCCTGCCGCCCAGGGTCAGGAGCGGAATGGGGGCAGGCCCGGCGCACCTGCCGGACGAAAACCTTTCCATCAAAAAGGCCGAAGACGCCCTGGAGCGGGACCTTATCCGCAAGGCGCTGCTCAAGACCGGCGGCAACCGCACCAAGGCGGCCATAATCCTGGAGATCAGTCACCGTTCCCTGCTCTATAAGCTCAAGGAATTCGGTATCGAGTAGGCAAAAATTGCGTGGTTGTCGAACATGTGGTACACCAGGTATGAAAAAATTGCGGAGCAATCGGCACCCGCTTTAAAAAACTCATTGGAATCAACGTGTTGTGCCTTTACTGCGTAAAGGCATCCATTTTGCTTGATATTCATCCATATTCTCGAAAGGAATCCATCCATGCTCAAGGTACTTTTCTTCGCAGCCGCTGTTATCACGCTTTTCGGTTCCCCGTCATTCGCCATGGACAAAGCGGGGCACGGCACCGACTGCACGTCATGCCACACCCTCTCCGTCAAAGAGGCCTCGGAACTCCTCAAGGTCACCGGCGGGACGGTGAAATCCATCAAGCCGGCTCCCATACAGGGGATGTTCGAGCTTTTGGTGGAAAAGGACGGCAGGCAGGGCCTCGTCTATATCGACTACGCCAAGAAACGGCTCATGCAGGGGTTCGTTATCGATCTGACGACGCTGCAGCCGGTTTCGGCCCACACGCAAGAGGAGTTGCCCCAGAAAAAGCAGGCGACCTCCCTGGACACCAAGACCATTCCCTTGGAAAACGCCATTGTCATGGGCAACCCGAAGGGCGACAGGAAGCTGTACGTGTTCACCGACCCGGACTGCCCCTACTGCCGCAAATTCCATGAAGAACTGAAGACCCTGGCCAAAACCGCGCCTGATGTGGCGATCTACATCATACCGTTCCCGCTGGCCATGCATCCCGGCGCCTACGACAAGGCGCGGGCGATCCTGGAAACCCAGAGTCAGGACGTGCTGGACAAGGCCTTTGCAGGCAAGGAAGTGCCCAAACCGACGCAGGACGCCAGCAAGGCCCGGATCGACGCCAACATCAAGTTCGGCAATGCCAACGGCATTTCGGGCACCCCCACGATGGTCATGCCGGACGGCAAGATCGTGGTCGGGGGCAGGGATGCGGAGACGCTGAAGAAGATGCTGGAAGAGAAATAGGTTTGCTGCCAAAGCGTTATCTTGGGCCGGAAGGCCGTTGACAGATGTTTGGCGTGCGGTTGGGCGGACTTGTCTGCTTGGGTCCCAATACAACATTGGCTGTGGGCATTGTGGAGTTCGGAGGTCGAATAATGAAAAACACGCGAAACTGGTTGCTTCTCACGAGTCTCGGCATCGTTCTCACGGCTGGTTCCGCCCTTGGCGCCGATGAGATGTTCCGTGCCAAATTGCTGAAGAATAAAGGCGATTATCTGGTGGTGAGGACCACCAGCGGGACTCAGCGGGAGGTCAGGCTGAGCCGGAAGGTCGTGGTCGTTTCCCGGGAGAAGGCGACCACGGAGGCCGGGAAGATCGTCAGGAATTCCACCCTGCTCCTGTCGCTCAACGGCGGCGAGGTTACCACGATCGTCGTGGAGGAGGTGCCGAAATGAACATCTTCAGACACCTGCTGGTAGCCATGTTCTTGGTCTCCATCCTGGCAAGCGGCGCCAGCGCCGGGGTGCCGTACGTCAGTTCGACGACCCCCGCGAACAATGCGACCGGCGTCAGCGTCAGCGATCCCATTGTCATCAACTTCAGCGAAGCGGTCAAGTGGACCACGGTCTACAATAACGGTTCGTACCGTATTACCGTATTCGAGGATGCCCCCAACACGCCGTTCACCGCACTTACCTATTCGCCGACCTCGGACAGCACCAGGTATACCCTGACGCCGACAACGGCGCTCAAGTTTTCGACAAAATACCGGGTGGTCGTCAATTATCGCATAAAGAGCGTCTACACCAACGAGAGTATGGGTAACAACAGCAATACCTATACCTTTTATTTCACCACGGAATCCGCCCCCGATACGGTGCCCCCCACCGTGACGCCGAGTTCCCCCGCCGACGGAGCGACCAATGTCCCGCTGAATTCCACGATCGTTGCCCAGTTCAGCGAACCCATGACTTCCACGAGCGTCACGACCAGCTCCTTTACCTTGAATAACGGCGTAAGCGGGACGGTCGTCTACGATTCCACCAACAATACGGCGACGTTTACCCCGAGTTCAGCCCTTGCCGGCGGCACGACCTACACCGCAACCGTTACGACCGCGGTAACCGACCTGGCCGGCAACCACATGGCTGCGAACAAGACCTGGCAGTTTACCACCCTGATTCCGGATACGACGCCCCCCACCGTTCTTTCCACGTCGCCGGTCAGCGGCGCCACCTCCGTCGCGGTCACCTCGGCCATAACCATTGTCTTTTCCGAGTCCATGGATCCCAGCACCATCACCACAGGCACCATTACCGTGGCCGGTGTGAGCGGGACGGTGAGCTACGACAGCGGCACCAACACGGCAACCTTTACGCCGTCGTCCAGCCTGAATTACGGCACCGATTACACCGCTACGGTGTCGACCGGGGTCAAGGACCTGGCGGGGAACGCCCTGCAGGCCTCGCGGGTCTGGACCTTCACCACCGGGCAGAATGTCACGCCCCCGGACGTGAACGAATACTGCCAGGTGCCGCCTTTCATCGCCGGCACCGGCGTGCAGCCGAACGTGCTGCTTACGATCGACAACTCCGGCAGCATGATGGAGTTTGCCTACAAAACCAAGGGCAAGGGCGGTGGGTCGGGCACCAGCGCCGATAGCAGCTATGATCCGACTACTACCTATTACGGCTACTTCGATTCCACGCAGATGTATAAATACACCTCCACGTCGGGCGGCTTTTTCGAGGTGGACAGTACGAAAACCCTGTCCCTTACGAGTTTCTGGTCCGGCAACATGCTCAACTGGCTGACCATGCGGCGAACCGACGTCGTGCGCAAGGTCCTGGTGGGGGGCAAGACCACCCCGCGTTCCGCCAATACCGCCAACTATCTGATCCCTCTCGAGAACACCGACAGGGACTACTATAAGGCCTATGGCGGCGTTTATTACAAGATTGACGACGGCCCCACCGTCAAGGTGTGTTCGTCTTCCTCATGTTCCAGTTTTTCAACGACATACAATACAAAAGTGTATGTGGGGGATCAACCTCCCCAGGATGGTCTGGTGTTGCGTTATTCGGACCGCATCCGTTTCGGCATCATGTTCTTCAATGACGACGGCTCGCGTTACGAGGACGGCAGCAACTCGGACCGCGACGGCGGCAATGTGGCCGTGGACATCGGCTCCACCGGAACCAATCTCATCACCCAGATCGAGAATACCGATCCGTCCACCTGGACGCCGCTGGCCGAATCGTTCTACGAGGGGGTTCGGTACTTCGAGGCCACGACCAGCGCCTATAACGGCGGCACCTATTCGGGCAAGGACCCCATCACCAGTTCCTGCCAGCGGAACTTCATGCTGATCCTGACGGACGGGGAAGCGACGAAGGACCAGAACCTGCCGGGTGGCTCGTTTAACAATAAGGCCGGCACCAAGAGCAATCAGGTGACCGACAGCTATGGGTTCAACATCAAGACCTGGATGGACGCCATCGGCACCAACGAGGGCACGACCAGTCTCTACAGCACGGACCCCGGCTCCAATGGGTCGTATTATCTGGCCGGCGTTGCCTATTATGCGCACAATACCGATCTGCGCAGCTCAACGGTCGGAAACGGGGCGATTAGCGGCACGCAGAACCTGATAACGTACACGGTCTTTGCCTTTGACGATTCCGCCGTAGGAAGAAAGCTGCTCCAGCTTGCTTCAAAATATGGCGGGTATGATGACCGCGACGGGAACGGCAAGCCATATACCGATAGTACCTGCGGCACGGCGTCGCCGAATGCAAAATGCACCGAGTGGGATAAAAACGGCGACGGCGTTCCCGACACCTATTATGAAGCCAACCAGGGAAGCCAGCTTCAGGATGCCCTGACGTCGGCCTTTAACGACATCCTGACCCGCGTTTCCTCCGGGACGGCCGCCTCGATCCTGAACAACAGCGAGGGGAGCGGCGCCAGCCTGCTGCAGGCGGTGTTCTATCCCAAGAAGGCCTTCGACAGCGGCACGGAGGTCACCTGGGTCGGGGAGCTGCAGAACCTCTGGTACTACCTCGATCCTTATCTGCAACTGAGTTCGATCAGGGTCGATACGGTCTCCGACTATAAACTGAGCCTTCTGGACGATAACATTGCCCAGTTTTATTTCGATTCCTCCACAAACCAGACCCTGGTGCGCCTGTCGAAAGATGTGAACGGCACGGGAACCACGACCGTTGACCTGGGGACGTACAGCCCCGACGACGCCACCAACGTCAAGAGCCTGTGGCGGGCGGGAAAGCTGCTCTGGTCCCGTGATCTTACAAGCGATAATCGCACCATCTACACCCACACGGGGTTGGCCGCCTACGACACGGTCGTCAACTCGGGGGGGGATGCCACGGGTTTGGCGAGCTTCAGCTCCGCACTGAAGAACGACCTCTCCGTCCAGAGTTATCTGCGCGCCGCCAACGCGACGGAGGCCAATAAGCTTATTTCCTACATACGGGGAAGCGACCAGTCGGGCTATCGCACGCGCGCGGCCACCATAGCGGGTGCCGCGGGAACATGGCGCCTGGGGGACATCATAAGTTCGACCCCCAAGATAGAGGGCAACGTGGGGCTCAACTCCTACCACCAGGACATACCGACCGGCTATACCGACAGTTCCTACAGCCAGTTCATCAAGTCCAACGACTACACCAATCGCGGCATGGCCTATGTGGGGGCCAACGACGGCATGTTGCACGCATTCAGGATGGGGGTTCTGCAGGAGCTGACCGATCCGTGCCGCCAGAGTGGGGCAAACCAGGCTACCTGTGCCGCCGATAAGTCTCAAATCAACGATTATACGGTTGTTA
The DNA here is from genome assembly GCF_019972295.1 of Geobacter sp. AOG2. Lineage (NCBI taxonomy): Bacteria > Pseudomonadati > Thermodesulfobacteriota > Desulfuromonadia > Geobacterales > Geobacteraceae > Geobacter > Geobacter sp. AOG2. Next base: position 2,199,388 of record NZ_BLJA01000001.1, on the reverse strand, counting down.
CCTCCGGAGCGAACCAGGGGGCCAATGCCAATATCAGGGCGGATGCAGCGGATAACATCGGCCGCGAGGAATGGGCCTACGTCCCGAGGCAGGCATTGCCGTACCTGAAATTCCTGAGCGATGCCGATTACCCGCACCTGTTTTATGTGGACGGCACCCCCCTGATCGTGGATGTGGCCGTCAATAAACACACGGAGTGCGCCAGTGCCGGTACGGCCAATTACTGGGACTGCGCCAAACAGACCAGGTACACCACGGTTTCCGGCGTCCAGACCAAAAACCTCGATGTCGCCAACACCAGTTGGAAGACTGTTTTGATCGGCAGCACCGGGCTGGGAGGCGCGAGCCGGAACAGGGGGGGCGCCGGGGCCTGCTACGGCGCCGGCTCGGATTGCGTCAAGACGCCCATGGCCGATCTGGGGTACTCGAGTTACTTCGCCCTGGATGTCACAAACCCCAAAGAGCCGAAGTATATGTGGGAGTTTCACGGCGACCCGACGGCTGGCGCCACCGCCGCCCTGAAGGGCGGCAACCTCGGCTTCGCCACGACCGGCCCGGTGATTGTCCGTGTCGGGGGAGCAACCAAGAACGGTCGCTGGTTCGCGGTCTTTGCGTCCGGGCCTACCGGAACGATCGATGCGACCAATCACCAGTTTCTGGGGCGTTCCGATCAACCTCTCCGCCTGTTCATCGTCGATGTGGCCACGGGGGCTCTCGTGAAGACCATCGACACGGGCATAGCCAATGCCTTTGCCGGATCCGTGTCCAACGGGGCGATCGACAACGACCGTTCATTTCCGAACAAGAGCGGCTTTTATCAGGACGACGCCGCGTATATCGGTTATGTGCAGAAGACCGATTCGACCCATTGGACAAGCGGCGGGGTTATCCGCCTGGTGACCAACGAGAGCATTGACCCTAACGACGCCAGCAAACCATGGACGTGGAGCTCCGTGATCAGTGGCGTCGGCCCCGTCACCACGGCCGTCACCAAGTTGCAGGACAGGGGCAACGGCAAATTATGGCTCTATTTCGGCACCGGCCGGTATTTTTACAAAAACGCCACGGAAATCGACGATGAGGACAATGGCCGCCGTATTTACGGAATCCAGGAACCATGTTACGACGCCGCCGCAGTGAAGATTTCCCCAACCTGCACAACATCCCTGTCTACCGCCCAGTTGCTGGATCAGACGACCACGCCGACGTCGACCCTGGCGTCGACCTATAAGGGATGGTACATTAACCTGGATACCTCGGCCCTGAACGACGGCTATGCATCGGAACGGGTGATAACGGACCCGGTGGCGTCGACGAACGGGGTCGTCTTTTTCACCACCTTCCGGCCCACGGGGGATGTGTGCGGTTACGGGGGCAACTCCTACATCTGGGCGGTCAATTACGCCACCGGCTCGACGCCGGCAACCAATGCCATGAAAGGCAAGCTGATGGTTCAGGTCTCGACCGGGGCCTTCGCAGAGGTTTCCATGTCTTCCGGCTTCACGGCCAAGGACAACCGGCGCTCCACCAGCGCGATCCAGGGGGTGCCGCCGAAAGCCCAGGGCCTTTCGCTTCTGACGAACCCGAAGCCGGTCAAGAAGATTATCCATATCCAGGAAAAGTAAACCTCCGGGAGCATGCGTTTGACGAGGAACAGCTTATGAACCGTCGTGGTTTTTCATTGATAGAGTTGATAGTCGTGATGTCCCTGATAGGGATACTCGTCGCGATCGCCGCCCTGAACTTCAATTCCTGGCAGACCAAGTACAACATCGAAGCCCAGGTGAAGGAGATGCTGGCGGATTTGACCGGGGCGCGGTTAATGGCCATCCAGACCAAAAGGGAACACAGGATAATTCTGAACCCCACGTCATATGCGTTCTGGCGTTACACCGGTGAATCTGTCGCAAGCGACACCCGGGTTTTCAATAAGCAAACGAAGTACCCAATTCAACAGTTTTCCGACTCCGGCACGCTGTCTAATTTCAGCAACACAACCATTACGGTCGATGAACGGGGTTACACCTCGGACCTGCTTACCATTGCGGTGGGGATCGGTTTGGGGAACCCCGCGTACGACTGTCTGGTTGTCCAGCGCGCCCGGGTCAACATGGGGAAGATCAATGGCAATAAGTGTGTCTACTGATACGAAGGGTTTCACCCTGATCGAGTTCCTGGTGGCCATTGTGATTCTGATGGTGGGGCTTTTGGGCCTGCTCCAGACGGTGAATTACGCCATCCACTACAACATGGGCAACCAACTGAGGCAGGGGGCGCTGTTGGTGGCCGACGAAAGCATGAACCTGGAGAAGGCGAAACCGTTCGATTTGATCTCCAGTTCCCCGTCTCCCCATGTCCAGTCGACGGTGGTTTCACGCGTGGTTAATGGCGCATTTCGCAGCTATTCGGTCGTCAAGACCAACGCGGATGTAACCTCGAAGACAAAAAGCATAGATCTTCAGGTGAGCTGGCGTTACCAGCGTACGCGGTTTGTACACTCGATCATGTCGCTCGTGTCCAACTACTAGCAGGAATTTACCGGAGGCGTGTTCATGCTGAATTCCCGCAAGGGTTTTACCTTGGTAGAGCTGATAGTCGTCATGGCGGTATTCACCGTGGTCATCATGATCGCGGGGGATTCCTTCAAGACGATTCTCAACCAGATGGGTAAAATCACCAAATCCGAGGAGAGCAACATCGAAGGCGTCCTGGGGCTGGAGATGTTTCGTCACGACCTGCAGCAAGCCGGTTACGGACTCCCCTTTTCCTATCTCGCCCCGATAACCTACTATGAAGCGGGCTATGCCCCCGCCAGCGCTTATAACGACGGCACCGGCACCACCGCCAGCGGCGTTCCCCGCGCCATCGTTGCCGGCGACACCCTTGCCGCAACCACGGCCTCGGACGGCACGGACAGCTATAATATCCTTGCCGGAACCGACTATCTGGCGCTGAAGGGTGCGACGCTCGGTCTGACCAAGGCCGCCCAGAACTGGACCTATATGCCCTACAGCAGCGGTATTACCGGCAAAAAGAAACCGCGAATCTGGCAGAAGGACAACCTGGCCAATACGGACCGGGTGATCGTGTTGAAGAAAACGTTTTCCGGAAGTACGTACACGAACCAACTCATCTTCAATACCGCCCATCCCGAGACATACTGGGCAAACTACAACAGTGGCGGCTTTGCCGATACATCCTTCAATCCGACGCTTCCGGAGGAAATGTACTATATCTATGGCATCTCGGCAGACGACAATGTCGGCATGCCGTTCAATCGCGCGGATTATTTCGTCGCCTCGCCGGCAGATTCCACGAAGAAACCTTCGTACTGCTCGCCCGACAGCGGGGGCGTTCCGACCACCGGCATCCTGTACAAAGGTTCGCTGAATCATTCGTCAAGCGCTCCGGGCGGTCATCTGACGTACATTCCCCTGTTGGATTGCGTCGCGGACATGCAGGTCGTCTTCGGTTGGGACGTGGACGACGGCCAGGGCAGCGAAGGGCAGGACGGCGTTGTCGAGACCTTTTCGACACCGCTGGCCAGCGGCGGGGCGATCACCGTCTCGCCTGCCGGCAATATGGGCCGCGTCACGAGCGCGCTGGCGGACCCCGAAAAGCTGCGCAACAGCCTGAAGGTCGTCAAGGTCTACGTGCTGGCCCAGGTGGGGCGCCGTGACGCCAACTACCAAAGCCCCGCCACCTTTGAAATCGGCGACCCCACGTTGGACAATTCCATTTCCAAAACGTTCACCCTCAGCGCCGCGATGCGCAACTACCACTGGAAGGTTTACCGGCTGATCGTGCGCCCGAAAAACCTTTTGACGAATCAGTAGCATTCACGGGGAAATTTCATGAATCGCTTGCTCGCAAAACAAGACGGGATCGCTTTGGTCACAGCCCTTTTCATGACCTTGATTTCACTGACCATCGTCATGGCGGTCATGTACATGATTAGCCAGAACATCCAGCAAACCGGGTCGTCGAAGCGCTATAAAACGGCGTTGGAGGCGTCGTACGGCGGCACGGACATCGTCATGAAGGAGATTTTGCCCACGGTCCTCAAAAACTATGCATCCGCCACTCTTGTCACTGACCTCCAATCCAGTTTTGCCGGAGTCAACCTCGAGGTCAGGGCGACACAGACATGTCTGCAAGACAAACTGAGCAAGGGCACCTCGGACTGGGATCCCGCCTGTAGCCGGTACCCGGACCCCAAGTCGACGCCGGACATGACCATGCAGCTTCAGGCGACGGGGGGGCAAAGATATACGGTGTACTCGCAAATCGTGGATACCGTCTTCGGCAATACGGACACCAGCGGACTTCAGCTGGAAGGCGCCGGCGTTGCCGAATCCCTGTCCGTCATCACCCCGCAGCACATTCCCTATGTGTACCGCATGGAGGTGCAGGCGCAAAAAGAGACGAATGCCGTAGAACGTGCAAACATGTCGGTCCTTTATGCCTATTGATCGACAGGGCCGGGAACCGGTTCGCTCGGAAATTTGTTCTATATTATAATGGTTTAAAAAACCGGATTGTACGAAAACGCTTGACAAATCGCCGTATACATGGTTTGAAAACCGTGTAGCAATATTATGATTTTGTATTTTTTTGAGGGGGGCTTGTACCGTGCACGGGAAAATGCCATGTGTTGCTCTAGTTCTGTTTGTAATCGCCGCCGGTATGCAACTTCTTTCGTTTTCCGGCTCCGCCGGTAACGCCTTTGCCTTATCCGGTCAATCGTCCCCCCTGAAAGCGTCCTGCGTTACCGCCGACTGCCACGGCAAGATGGGTACCGAGAAGTACGTGCACGGTCCCGCGGCCACCGGCGACTGCACCTTCTGCCACAAGCCCACGGGAAAGCATTCGTTCGAAGCGATACGGGACACGGGCAAGCTGTGCGCCGAGTGCCACGAACGGCTCGATACCCATAAATATGTCCATGCGCCGGTCAAGCAGGGGAAATGCTTCACCTGCCACGATTCCCACCAGTCCCCCAACAAGTATCAGTTGCGCGCAGCCGGTGCGGAACTCTGCTTCAAGTGCCATGACCGGTCCATCATGAAGGGCAAGTTCGTCCACGGCCCTGTCGCCGTGGGGAGCTGCACCACCTGCCACGCCGTGCATCAGGGGGATTACCCCCGGTTGTTGCGGGCGCCCGTCAACCAGGTCTGTTTCGAATGCCATGCCGACAAGGCCGAGGCGTTCAAGAGCAAGAAGTTCACCCACGCTCCGGTCCAGAAGTCCTGCACCGAGTGTCACGACCCCCATAACGGCGAATACCGGTACAACCTGAAAGCCGACGGCTCGGAGGATCTCTGCCTTACCTGTCACAAGGAAAAACAGATGGAGATCAACTCGGCCACCGTGAAACACAAGGGGCTGGCGACGGAGAAGAAATGCCTTGCCTGCCATGATCCCCACGCGTCCAATTACGTCAAGCAGTTGACCATGCAACCGGCGGACCTGTGCCTGAGCTGCCATAACAAGGAGTATGGGGCCGGCGCCACGCGCGTGGCAAATATGAAAGCCGTGCTGGATAGCAATACCGAATATCATGGCCCCATCAAGCAAAAGGATTGCTCGGGATGCCATAATACCCACGGCTCCAAGAATTTCAGGATCCTGCGCGAAAATTTCCCCGCGGTTTTTTATGCCGGCTACAACGCGGAAAACTACAAGCTGTGCTTCATGTGCCACGAAAAGTCCCTAGCCGAGGACGAACATACGACGAAATTGACCGCCTTCAGGAACGGGGATCAGAATCTGCATTTCGTCCATGTCAACAAGACGGTAAAGGGTCGCACCTGCCGGGCCTGCCACGATGCCCACGCGACGAACAATCCGCGCCATATCCGGGATGCGGTTCCCTTCAACGCCTGGAAGCTGCCGGTCGGCTTCGTGAAGACCAGCGACGGCGGCAGTTGTCTGCCGGGGTGCCACAAGCAGTTTTCCTATAACCGGAACCATGCGGTAAAGAATCAGTAATGGCGGCGGGCCGTATCGACGCCATGACGGCACCGGCCGTATCCCGTTTGCGCACGGCCGTGCTTTGGTGCGCGCTGGCCGGTATGAGCGCCGTGCTCGCCTGCCCCGCATCATGGGCGGCGGACGGGGAGGCCCCCCAGGCGGCCGTCCCGGAAAAGCAGCCGGCTCCCGTGTCCGCTCCGGCCGCCGCAAACCCGGAAGAGAAGGAGATCCGGGGCCTGCGCGAGCAGATCGCGCAGGCCCCGGACGATTCCCTCCTGTATGTGCGCCTCGGGTATCTGTACCTGAACGCCGGGGCGCTGACGGAGGCGAAAGCCGCCTTCGACGATGCCCTGAAACGCAACCCCTACTCCCATGCCGCCATGACGGGGGAGGGGATCGTCCTGGCCCGCACCGGGAACCTCAAGGAGGCCGAACAGGTGTTGAAAACGGCCCTCGCCCGTAATCCGAATCCGGTCAGAACACACTATGAGCTGGGGTTTGTGTACGAAAAATCCGGCGATCTCGAGAAGGCCCTGGCCGAGTATAAAGAGGGGATAGCCAAACATCAGCAGGGAAGAAAGTAACGTCCGATCCCGCCGCTCCCTCCCGCCACGACGATTGTTAGAAGGAACGATGACCAGGCATATTTCCCCATTTTCCCGGATGTTCTCGAGAAGGACCGCGCTCCTGGGCGCTCTGCTCGCACTCTTGGGCGTTTTTCCGTTCACCTCGGCCGACGCCACGTTGCAGCAGCTTCAGGTCGGCATGGAGGCCCCCGGCTTCTCCCTGCCGCTCGTCTCCGGCGAACGGAAATCGTTTGCCGACCTGAAAGGGGATAAGCTGACCGTGCTCCTGGTCTGGTCCACCTGGGACCGGAAATCGGAAAAGGCCCTGGCCCGGATGCAGACCCTGTATCAAACGTACCGGGACAAGGGGCTGGCGGTGGTGGCCATCGAGGCGGATGTGCAGGGAAACGCCGACGCCGACCTGGCCAGGATCCGTTCGACGGTGGAGCGGCTCAAGCTGACCTATCCCGTTCTCGTGGACAACGGCCTTAGCTACTTTCACGATGTGGGCATCATTGCCCTGCCTTCGACGGTCATCGTGGACCGGGAGCGGGTCATAAAGTACGAGCTTTCGGGGTATCCCCTGGTGGGTGCCGAGGAGATGGCGGACTTTCTGACCGCCTCCATCGAGGGCACGAAACCGGCCATGGCGGAGAAGAAGGGGTATCAGCCCGCCAAGAGCGCGCTGCGGTTTTACAATATGGGCCGGAACACCCTGAAGTCGGGGCGCATGGCCGAGACCGCGGAGATGTGGTTCAAAAAGGCCATCGAGGCCGACCCGAACTTCGTCCTGCCCCATATCAGCCTGGGCAGGTTCTATGTGCAGCGGGGCGACAAGGCGCTGGCCGGGGAGCAGTTCCGGGAAGCCCTCGCGAAGGAGCCGACCCATGTGATCGCCCTGTGCGAATCGGCGCTTTTATTGTTCGAGGACAATCGTCTGGCGGAAGGTCAGAGCTTGCTGGAGAGCGCCTTCAAGGCGGATGAATCCTACACGCCGTGTTACTATTATGCCGGTTTTGCCTACGGCAGGCAGGATAAGCTCGATCAGGCGTTGAAGATGTTCGACGAGGCGGAGAAGATCAACCCGCTGGACTATAACCTGTATGTGTACAAGGGGCGGGTGTTCGAAGAGCGGAAGAGGTTGCCGGAGGCCGCGGCCGCCTATGGGAAGGCGTTGGAAACCGTCTTCCAGACCGACGAAACCTTGAAGCGCAAACAGCGCGTTCCCGACGGCAGGACGGAAGAGGGGATCGTCCTGGCCCGCGCCGGGAACCTCACGGGGGCCGAACAGGCACTGCGGGCGGCCCTGGCCGGCAATCCCAATCCGGTCATGGCCCACCATGAACTGGGACGTGTGTACGAAAGATCGGGCCGGCTCGAAGAGGCGCTGGCCGAGTATAAAGAGGGGATCGCCAAGTACCGGCAGGGGAGACGGTAACGTCGGCCCTGCGTCGTCATAACACTCATGCGCCGGTCGCATACTGGAAGGTATAATGTCCCGAAAAAAAGTCTCGTTATGGTCTCGATTTTCGCAAAGAACCGCACTGCTGGCGGTGCTTTTTACCGCCTACGGCATTTTCCTGTTCACCCCGGCGGCCGCCACGTTGCAGCAGCTTCAGGTCGGCATGGAGGCCCCCGGCTTCTCCCTGCCGCTCGTCTCCGGCGAAAATAAATCGTTTGCCGACCTGAAAGGGGATAAGTTGACCGTGCTCCTGGTCTGGTCCACCTGGGACCGGAAATCGGAAAAGGCCCTGGCCCGGATGCAGACCCTGTATCAAAAGTACCGGGACAAGGGGTTGGCGGTGGTGGCCATCAATGCGGACGGCCAGAAGATTTCGGACGCCGACCTGGCCAGGATCCGTTCGACGGTCGAGCGGCTCAAGCTGACCTATCCCGTTCTCGTGGACAACGGCCTCGACTACTTTCACGATGTGGGCATCATTGCCCTGCCTTCGACGGTCATCGTGGACCGGGAGCGGGTCATAAAGTACGAGCTTTCGGGGTATCCCCTGGTGGGTGCCGAGGAGATGGCAGACTTTCTGACCGCCTCCATCGAGGGCACGAAACCGGCCATGGCGGAGAAGAAGGGGTACCAGCCCGCCAAGAGCGCGCTGCGGTTTTACAATATGGGCCGGAACACCCTGAAGTCGGGGCGCATGGCCGAGACCGCGGAGATGTGGTTCAAAAAGGCCATCGAGGCCGACCCGAACTTCGTCCTGCCCCATATCAGCCTGGGCAGGTTCTATGTGCAGCGGGGCGACAAGGCGCTGGCCGGGGAGCAGTTCCGGGAAGCCCTCGCGAAGGAGCCGACCCATGTGATCGCCCTGTGCGAATCGGCGCTTTTATTGTTCGAGGACAATCGTCTGGCGGAGGGTCAGAGCTTGCTGGAGAGCGCCTTCAAGGCGGATGAATCCTACACGCCGTGTTACTATTATGCCGGTTTTGCCTACGGCAGGCAGGATAAGCTGGATCAGGCGTTGAAGATGTTCGACGAGGCGGAGAAGATCAACCCGCTGGACTATAACCTGTATGTGTACAAGGGGCGGGTGTTCGAAGAGCGGAAGAGGTTGCCGGAGGCCGCGGCCGCCTATAGGAAGGCGTTGGAAACCATTTTACAGATCCATTAGCAGGTCGTTGAAAAACAGCCATCTTAGCGCCTATCGGCGTCCCGCTAAACGGGATGACTACGCTGTCGCTCCGTCACCGATAATTATGCTCACGCATAATTATACGCCGCCTTCCTCGAAGTCCCTTTCGTGCGACGTAGCGCTGCTACGCCTCCTCAGGGCCTTCTCCGGGTGCGCCGATCTGACTATTTTTGAACAACCTGAAATTTTGAACAACCTGCTAGAAGATTGTTCGTGGCGATCCGCCTCGTTCTAGCTGGCAGCTATCCTTTCTGATATTCGAGAATAAAGGCCTTCTCGATATCGGCGGCCTTGACATCCAGGCTGGTCAGGGAAAGATAGCGAAGACCCCCCTCAATGGTGTTTTCGCTCGCGCTGAGCGGTCCGTCATGGGGGTCCTTGACCTCTTCGTTCTGGGACCCGATGACCAGGAGGGTGTTGTCGTAGAGCGTTCCCTTGACATTGACCTTGGGGTTGGCCCGTTCATCGACCTTCGAGCGGAGGGCCATGACCCGGTCGGTCAGGGTTGCGCGGGTTTGCCGCAGCTCCTCGATCTCCTTGAGCGATGATGTCTGGCCGATCTTCTGGTGGTTGTCGGCCAGTTCGTCCATCAACCGTTCCAGTTCCTCGGCGTCGCGATAATCGACGCCAACGGTGAGCTTTGTCCTGACCGAGGCCAGCGATCCGATCTTTTTGGCCTCAATCCCCCCCAGCGCAATGCATGAACCTCCGGCAATGGCCCCTTTGTTGACCACGATCCGGCCCAGCGTCCTGACGGTGCAGTTATGCATCTCCACCTCGACGATGACATCGCCTGCGCATTCGATGGTGCAGTCATGGAGAAACTGCGCCCTGATGCTGCCGCCGCACACGATGGACCCCTTGCCCTGGCCGTCCATGCCGCACAAGGTAATGTCTCCGCCGCTGGTTATGGTGCAGTTCCCGATATTCCCGTTGACGCGCAGCCCCTTGGTGGCGCTGACGCTGAAATCGTCCAGCACGTCGCCCCGCACCTCCACCACGCCGTTGAAGACGATCGAACCGACCCTGAAATTGACATCGCCGGACACGACGTACTCTTCCTCGACGGAGATCTCCCCGGAGGCCAGGCACACCCTGCCCGCGGCAGTGGCGGCAAGCCGCTCTCCATTATCTTCGATGGTGATGTTTTTGCCGATCTTGAGGGATAGGGGCTTGCCGGGCTGGGCGGGAAGGGTTTCGCCGGTCACCCCCCTGCCGGAGACGCCCGGTTTGGGAGGGACGATGCGGGCTATTTCGTCCCCCGCGTCGACGTTGATGAAGGTCTGAACCTGGTGCAGGTCGATGTCGGCGTCATCGTCGCCCTCTGCCTGAACCAGGACGGATGGTTGCGCCGTATAGGAGAGCCAGGCGTCGATGCCGTTGACTGCCGGAGTGCCGGTTGCCACCACCACGTTGCTCAACGATTGGCCGGCTGCGGCATTGACCGCAAAGGTGGTGACGGCGTCTTCGTCAAGGCCCTCCTTCACCCCGGCTGCGGCAAGATAGCCGTTGAGCTCGTCCCTGGTCATCATGGCGCCCTGCTGGCGGGGCACATAGCTGCACCGGCAATCCAGCTTGTCGGCGGCTACGGCAATGAACAGACTATAGCCGAGCTTCTTGAACTCCTTGCCCGGGATGCTTTCCTTCACCTCTTCGCCTGAAGACGCGTCGCCCATCATGAATGTGACTCCGTTCGCTAGAGTGACTTCCGGTTATTTGACGTGTAAACGTTTTCTCGTAGCTGCGGCCGGGAATTTCAGGAAGCGATCGTTCCTTTAATTAATATCGGCACAATGGTCTCACAATTGTAGAAATATTTGCACTTTTAATTGCGGGGGCGGGGAAAAGGCAGGACTCCCCCGGCAGGGCCGGGGGAGTTTGAGTCGGTTATTTCGCGGCAGCTTTGACCATCAACTCGCTGACCATCCTGGTGAAACGCAACGGGTCCTTGATGGGCGAACCCTCGGTCAGGAGGGCTTGATCGTAGAGCAGGTCCGCATAATCGCCAAGGGCCGGGGCGTCCTTGTCGGCCGTGTGGAGGTCGGCCATGACCTTGAGGATCGGGTGGTCCGGGTTCAGTTCCAGGATGCGTTTGGATTCGGGCACACTCTGGTTGAGGGCCTTCATGATGCGTTCCATATTGGCGTTCATGCCGTGTTCGTCGGCAACCAGGCAGCAGGCGCTGTCGGTCAGGCGGTTGGAAAAGCGCACCTCCTTGACCTTGTCCTTCAGCCGTTCCGTCATGAGCGAGATCAGGTCGGAGAACTCCTTTTGGGCCTCTTCCCGTTTTTTCTCCTTCTCTTTCTTCTCCTCTTCGCTGTCGATGCTGATGTCGCCCCGGTCCACCGCTTTGAGCTGTTTGCCGTCGTACTCGGTAAGCGCCTGCACCACCCACTCGTCCACCGGGTCGGTCATGAAAAGAACCTCGAAACCCTTTGACCGGAACACCTCCAGGTGCGGAGACTGCTCCAGGGCCTCGCGACTGGTGCCGGTGATGAAGTAGATCTCCTTCTGGGCCTCGGGCATGCGCGCCACATACTCTTTCAGCGACACGAAGGAGCCGTTTTCGGTCCCGGTGCTTTCGAACAGGATCAGATCCTGGAGTTTTTCCTTATTGGCAAAATCGAAATGGACCCCTTCCTTGATGACCTGGCCGAATTCCTTCCAGAACGTCACATACTCTTCGGCGTTTTTCTCCTTCACCTCGGCCAGGGTGGAGAGGATCTTGCCGACCAGGTTCTTCTGGATGCGCCTGATCTGGGCGTCCTCCTGCAGGAGTTCGCGGGAGACGTTGAGCGGCAGGTCGGAGGAATCCACCACCCCTTTGACGAAGCGCAGGTAGTCGGGGATCAGCTCTTCGCACTTGTCGGTGATGAACACCCGTTTGACATAGAGTTGCAGCCCCTTTTTGCGGTCGGCGAAGAACATGTCGAACGGCTTGCGGGCCGGCAGGTATACCAGGGCCTTGAACTCGCTGGTGCCCTCGGCCGAGAAGTGGATGGTGCGGAAGGGGGCGTCGAAGTCGTGGGAGATATGTTTGTAGAACTCGTTGTACTCCTCTTCGGTCACATCGCTCTTGGAACGCGCCCAGATGGCCTTCATGGAGTTGAGGGTTTCCTCCTCCGTCTTCTCGATGGTGCCGGCCCCTTCGATCTCCTTGCCGTCCACCCCCTTGGGCACTTCGGTGCGGGTGACGTCCATCACCACGGGGTACTGGATGTAATCCGAATATTTCTTCACGATGGAGCGGATCTTCCACTCGTCCAGGTATTCTTTGAATTCTTCTTTCAGATGCAGGATGATCTCGGTGCCGCGCCGCTCCCGGCTGCATTCCTCGATGGTATAGGAACCGTCGCCGGTGGACTCCCAGCAGCATCCCGCCTCGATGGACCCGGCCGTGCGCGTGAAGAGCGTGACCTTGTCCGCAACCATGAACGAGGCGTAAAAGCCGACGCCGAACTGGCCGATCAGTTCCGGGTTGTCGCTGGACGCCTTCTCCTTGAGGGTCTGCATGAAGGCCTTGGTGCCGGAGCGGGCGATGGTGCCGATGTTCTCCTCGACCTCGGCCATGGTCATGCCGATGCCGTTGTCGCGGATGGTGAGGGTGCCTGCGTCCTTATCGGGGATGAGTTTGATCTTCCAGTCGCTGTTGCCTTCCAGTATGGTTTCGTTGGAGTGGGCCTCGAAGCGGATCTTGTCGATGGCGTCCGATGCGTTGGAGATCAGCTCCCGCAGAAAGATGTCGCGGTTGGAATAGAGGGAGTGGATGACCAGGTCGAGAAGCTGCTGGACCTCGGTCTGGAACTGCTTGGTGGTCTTGGACATGCGTATATACTCTCCTTTGTGGGATGGAATGGATACGGGAACAACCTAATCATCGCAGGGGAATTTTTCAAGGGGGAGGGACAACCTTTCCCCTCACCCGGCCTCCGGCCATCCTCTCCCGCTGGGAGAGGGGTTGATGCATATCCCTTCTCTCCACGGGAGAGGGTGCCCCGGAGGGGCGGATGAGGGGGACTTTGACGACTAACCGGGGTACACTAGCCTTTCAACTTCTTCCTGATGGCCTCCACCACGTGATAGGCGTCGTTGATGGCGGTGTAGATCAGGTTCGGGTGCTTCTCCTCGGCAATGGCCCCCTCCTTGATCTTCATGTAGGAAGGGGAGATGGCGCCGCCGATGACGTAGACCCCCTTGCGGGTGGATTCGAATTCGGCGGTCAAAAGCACCAGGCGGTCTCCCTCCCGGGCGATCTTGCAGACCCCGGCCGCGCAGGCGATCATCTGGATGCCGAGCTTGTCGAAGATGGGCATCGGCCCCTGGGAACCGATGCAGGCGATCACGTTCTCCATGGGGAAGCTCAGGGCGTGGTACAGGTCGATGCCGTCCGCCTGCTTGAATTCGTTGATGCGGATGACCAGGCGGTCGACCCCCTCCGCGTCCACCTCGCCGATGCGCGGCGTGGCGCCGGGATACAGGCGGATATTGCCCCCCAGCAGGATCTCTTCGCCCAGGCGCTGGGCCGTCTCCTTGTTGACGTCGAATTTTCCCGACGTGTGGGACCAATAGACCGGCTGGTTGTCGTTTTTCTCGCGCTTGGCCTTGAGTATGGCGATGACCACGTCGGCCGCCGTGTTGCCGCCGCCGATGACCAACGTCTTGATGCCGACGAACTTGCTGGCGTCCTCCAGGTTCTTGGCCACCATCTTGGCGTCGCCGTACACCGACAGCTCGCGGGGGATGCTGCTCCCGAAGGCGAGCACGACCTTGCGTCCGCGGAACACGCGTTTGCTGGTGACGACGGAGAGCACGTCCCGTTCTTCCCGGATGTCCTCGAAAGCGACGTCGGTTTCAACCTTGATATTCTCATGCTGCACGAAATGCTGCACGTACTGGATGTAACTCTCCACCGTGACCGGCTTGTCGGGCGGACGCAACTCGTCCACCAGGAACGGCTCCGGGGCGTCCTTGGGTTTGGAGGCATACACATGCTTGCCTTCGGGATAGGTATTGGCGATCCCCTGGAATACCGCCTTGCCCGATTCCAGCACCAGGTAGGAAAGGCCGTGTTTGTGGCACAGATAGGCGGTGGCCAGGCCGGCCGGCCCGCCGCCGACGATGAGAACATCGTATAGTGAGCTCATGGAGTGTCCTCTGTCTCGTGATGAGATATCGTACGAAATTTTTATAACATGACTTACCGCTAATATAAAGCCATTCGGAAAAAATGTGCGCGCAGGGGGGGTATTCCGGCATGAGTGGCTTTTTTCCCACAGTAGGGTACAATGATACTTACTACGAACAAAGGAGGATTATCATGGGAGATAGAGATAATAAGGTTGCTGCCGCGGCATTGCTGATCATGGCGGGCGGGATACTGGGGGCCGGGTTTGCGCTGCTGTGGGCGCCCCAGTCCGGCCGGCGCACCCGCCGGGACATCTCTCGTTATGCCAAGCGCGCCAAGGGCCGGGCCGATGAGGCGGTGGAGGATATTACGACCAACATCAAAGACCTGGTTGAAACCATCGGTGAGAAGACCGATGATCTGGTCGAAAAAGGCAAGGATGTGGCCGGCGGCGCCCGCAAGGACCTGATCCACTTGATCGAGGAGGGCGCCTCGCGGCTGGAGAAGTTTCGCACCAAGCTGAGCCGGATGTAGCGCCGTTTATTATTCCAAGTAGCAATCAAGATGGCGCTACTATCAGCCACCCCCAGCCCTTTAGGCCCCAGAGGGTCCTCCTTATCAAGGAGGGGAGCCTATAGTCCCCCTCCTGATTCAGGAGGGGTCAGGGGTGGTCAGATATCAGCTTGAATGTTTTTTGGAATTACTGGTTTAGGGTAGGTGAGGGGGCAGCCGGTGAGGGCGAATGAGAACCGCCGCCGTTCGGCTGCTCTTTCTGCTTTACCGGGTGCGGTGGGGCCTGCTGCTCTTTGGCCGGCGGCTCTTTGGGCTGCGCCTCCTTCGGTTTCGCTTCGTTCGCTTTCTGACCCTCCTCTTTGGCCGCCGGGAGCAGGGTTATGTCGCCGTAGTAGCCTGTCGCCGACCCGTGGGTGTTGTCGCTATCGGTCATAATGACGATTGCACCGGCTTTCGGGGCCTCCTCGCCAAAGGCCGCGCGGTAGTCCTCGGCAAAATTGCGCCGGTGAACGACCCAGTGCCCCGCCTGCTCCTCACCGCTATCCACCGCAATCACGGCGGCGCTCTTCGAGTAAGGGCTGCGCATGCTCTCCCCCTTGTGCAGGCTGTTGCCCCACACATACTCGATCGCCCGCATCCTGGAAAAAAATCCCCTGGGGAATACCACATAGAGACGGGCCGCGAAGTCGTTGCCGTCCTTGGTCCTCTCGTTGGCCTTCTTGATCGTGTGGTCGATCTTCCATGACCACTTGATCACCGGATAGGCCTTGGGGTCGATATCGATCTTGTAGAGCAGCCCGGAAGCCGCGTCGTTGCTCTTCCCCACCAGAACGGTTTTCCCGTTGTCCTGGGCAAAGGCGTAGGTGGATTTCTTCGAGCCGAAATAGGTTTGTTCCTTCCAGCCGGTGAGGTCCGCCGAACTGAACTTGCCGACGCGCAATTCCGGCTCGGCCGCCAGGGCGGGCAGGCAGGTCAGGAGAGAAGCCATGATGAGGGTGGGGTACATCGTCAGGTAGGGGAACATGTTATTTAGCCTTTTGAGATGGTTATGGCCGTTTCGCCGTCGCCGGGGATCAGGGCGCTGAAATACTCGATGGAGGCGAAAGCGGTCGACGGTTTCGGATGGACCCTGGAGCTGAAGCGGCTGATATACACCGGGTACCCGATGCCGTACTGCGCCGCCGTGGCAAGGTTGGTTTCGCTGTCTTCCCCCAGGAGGGTCCGGGCGGGGTCGTAGCTGACGAACCTCTGGAGGGCCTCCCAGAAACCGGGGTCCTCCTTGGGCAGGCCCACCTGGTGCGCCGAGACGATCCCGTCGAAGTATGACCCGATACGGGTGGTTTTCATCTTCAGGTCCAGGGTCTTGGAGTGGGCGTTGGTCACCAGCCAGATGTTTTTCCGGTGCTGTCGCAGAAACAGCAGGAACTCCACCACAAAGGGGTGGACGGCGATCAGGTGCTCCACCTCCCGTTTGAGCTGGGGGATATCGAGCTTCAGGCGTTCCGACCAGTAGTCCAGGTCGGTCCAGTTGAGGGTCTGTTCCTGGGATTTGAACAGGGCGTGCAGGTGCGTCCGGGCATGCTCCACACTGGCGCCGTTCTTGGCGGCCCAGCGCTCGGGAACGTGCTCCAGCCAGAAATGGTCGTCGAAGTGCCGGTCCAGCAGGGTCCCGTCCATGTCCAGCAGTACGGTGTCTATGGTGTTCCAATCAATGATCATGGCAGTAATGAGGATTTTTCTCAGGCTATGAAAAATTCAGGTTGTTCAAAAATAGTCAGATCGTCGCACCCGGAGAAAGCCCCGCGGAGGCGTAGCAGCGCTACGCCGCACAAGAGGGCTTTCGAGGATGGCGGCGAGATGGCTGTTTTTCAACAACCTCCTTTCTGGCTATTTAGCGTTTGCCGTTGGCCATCTTCATACTCTCCGGATCCCGCCGAAGCCGCCACATGAAGACCGGGCCGGCCAGCCCGCCGATGCCCACGCTGGCAAAGGCCACGCCCCAGGCGGCGTTGACGCCGGGGAACGGCTGCCACCCCCGGAAGGTGTCCAGGGCCCAGCCGAAGACCGTCGGCGAGATCGTGGCCAGGGAATAGCCGATCAGCGACTGGAGCCCCATGGCTGCCCCCAGGTAGCCGGGAGCGACCAGTTCCGTCAGCCCGGTGGAGAACACCGGCGATTCCGCCACCACCAGATAACCGTACAGCAGACCGGCGGCCAAGGTCAACCAGATGTTGGTGTTGATCAGCCAGCCGAAGGTAAAAGAGAGCAGGGCGCTGGAGAGCATGACCATGCTGATGGTGGCGGTGCGGCCGAAACGGTCGGACAGGGTGCCGGTAACGGCGGTGGAAAACGCGCCGACCCCGACCAGGAGCGCGGCAATGGTCGAGGCGAGGCCGGTGGCGCGTCCCTGCCCGTAGCCCCAGCCGATCAGGGCGGAGGTGAAAAACGGCGCCAGCCAGCTCCGCATGCCGTACATCTCCCACATGTGGGAACCATAGGCGAAGATCATCAGGAGGGCAGGCCGGTTGCGGACCACTTCCGCCGTGTAGCTGCTGGTGCTGTGCGGCCGCGGGGCCGGGCGATAACCGCGGAAGAGCCGGAAGGAGAGCAGCGCCCCGGCGAACACCCCGGCGGAACAGCCGATAAAGGCGATGCGCCAGCCGTACAGGCCGCTCAACCATCCGGTGACGGCCAGGGACAGGGACGACCCCAGCATCAGCGAGCCCACGTAGATGCCGATGGCGCGCCCGCGTCCGGCCGGGGCAAAACGCTCGGCGACCAGCTTGAGCCCCGGCATGTAGGTCCCGCCCATGCCGATGCCGGTGAGGGCGCGCAGGATCAGGCCGCTGGTGAAGTCGTGGGCGTACAGGGCGAACAGCAGGTTGGCCGTGGCGGACCAGAGCGCGGCGCCGATGAAGATCCGCTTGGTGTTGATGCGGTCGGTCAGGGCCGAAAGGATGACCCCCGAGGTGATGTAGCCCAGTTGATAGACCGAGAAGATCATGCCGGCCCGGGTATTGTTGATGCCCCATTCCTGCCGCAGGGTGGGGAGGACGGCCGAATAGTTGATGAATACCAGCATGATGAAAAGCTGGCAAAGACAGATCGAGAGCAGCCAGCGGGTGTTTTCCCGTTCCTGCGCTGCGTCGGCGCCGCCTGTCGGGTTGCTCATGGAAACAGGTCTGCTTCCCTGAACCGTTTGCCTTCGCGGTCCTTGGCCGAAACGGTCGGTTCGGAGGCCAGCGGCCAGGTGATGGCCAGGTCGGGGTCGTTCCAGGCGATGCAGCGCTCATGCTCCGGCGCCCAGTAGTCGGTGGTCAGGTAGAGGAACTCGGCATACTCCGAGGTGACGCAGAAGCCGTGGGCGAACCCCGGCGGTACCCACATCTGCCGCTTGTTTTCGGCGGAGAGGTGCGCGCCGAACCACGCGCCGAACGTGGGCGAACTGCGGCGGATGTCCACCGCCACGTCGAACACCTCGCCGGAGATGACCCGTACCAGCTTTCCCTGGGGCTGCTGGATCTGGTAGTGCAGGCCGCGCAGGACTCCGCCGGCCGAGCGTGAATGGTTGTGCTGGACGAAATTGACGTCAAGCCCGGTCAACTGGCGCCAGACCCGCTCGTTGAAGCTCTCGAAGAAAAAACCGCGTTCGTCGCCGAAGACCTTGGGTTCGAAAATGAGGACTTCGGGAATGGTAGTGGTGACGATATTCATGGCTGCCCCGCAGGAAAAGAGTTGGTGGACCTTTCTAACAAATTACGGGAACATCCCGCAAGAGATACTTTTTTGTGAAACCGGCCTTCAAACAGGGTGGCTTTTTCCAAAAAGCGAGGTATGATGGGGCTATGACAAACTCTACAGTCCTAACCAACGGCGTCAGGCTCATCAGCCAGCGTGTGGAATACATGCATACCGTTTCCATCGGCATCTGGGTGGCCAACGGCACGCGCCACGAAACCCCGGACCATAACGGCATCGCCCACTTCATCGAACATCTGCTCTTCAAGGGAACCGAACGGCGCACCGCACGGCAGATCTCCCACGAGATCGATTCCATGGGAGGCATCCTCAATGCCTTCACCGGCCACGAATACGTCTGCTATTACGCCAAGGTGCTCGCTTCGTTCCTCCCCAGGGCGGCGGACCTGCTGACCGACATCTTTCTCCATTCGAATTTCCCGGCCGACGAGATCGAGCGCGAGCGGAAGGTCATCCTCCAGGAGATCAAGATGCGGGACGACGCGCCGGATGAGTGCATCCACGACCGCTTCCACGAAAGCTTCTGGAAGGGGCATCCGCTGGGGCTGTCGGTACTCGGCTCGGAAGAGACCATCGGCAGGATCACCCGCAACGACATTATTGCATACAAGCAGAGCCGCTACCGCCCCGAGGACATCATCATCTCGGCCGCCGGCAACGTGGACCACAATGAGTTGGTCGGTCTCATGGAAAAGGCCTTTTCGGGGGTTTCATCGGGCTGGGTTCCCGCCGCGCCTGCCGGAGAGCCCGACAGCTCGCCCGGCCGGTGCGTCCACCTGATCGAGCGCGACCTGGAGCAGTCGCTCATCTGCCTGGGAACGCGGGCGTTGCCCCAGGACCATCCCGACCGCTATGCCCTGTACCTGCTCAACACCATCCTGGGGGGCGGCATGAGTTCGCGGCTCTTCGAAGAGGTGCGCGAGAAGAAGGGCCTGGCCTACTCGGTCTATTCCTATGTGATCTCCCACGCCGACTCCGGTTCGCTGGTGGTCTACGCCGGAACGGAACAGAAGCATTGCCGGGAGGTCATCGATATCGCCCTGCGGGAGATGGGGCGGCTGAAGCGCGAAGCGGTGCCGGCGGACGAGCTGGATTCCTCCCGCGAGCAACTCAAGGGGAAGATCCTCATGTCGTTGGAAAGCACCGACAGCCTGATGACCCGCCTGGCCAAGAACGAGATCTACCTCCGGCGTTATCAACCGGTCGAGGAGGTCCTGGCCGGTTTCGACGCCGTCACCGCCGAGGATATCCTGGCATTGGCGGGCAGGTTGTTCGACGGCAGCAGGCTGAACCTGGAAGTGATGGGCAAGACCGCCGGTCTTGATGTCACCGGGGAACAACTGGTTTTCTGACGCCGCTCATTTAATCTAAGTTACTCAGAAGATGACATTAAAGCGACCACCCCCAGCCCCTCCTTATCAAGGAGGGGAGCTTATAGTCCCCCTCCTATTTTAGGAGGGGCTAGGGGTGGTAAGATGTCCGCTTGAATACTCATTTGTATTCACCCCCTGCCGGTGTGGCCGAAACCTCCTGCACCGCGTGAACTGTCCTGGCTGAACTCCCCGACAATATTCAATTCCGTCTGGACAATCGGCACGAACAACATCTGGCAGATGCGTTCGCCCGGCTCCACGGTGTAGGCTGCCGCGCCCCGGTTGAGGATGCCGATGCCGATCTCCCCCTGGTAGTCCGAATCGATCACCCCGACGGTATTCGCCAGCACGATCCCGTGTTTGATGCCCAGACCGGAGCGCGGCACCAGGAGCGCCACCAGGTTCCGGTCGTGGATGCTGATGGCTATGCCGCTGGGGATGAGCACGGTTTCGCCCGGCTGTACGGTCAGGGGGGCGTCCAGACAGGCCCTCAGATCCATGGCCGCCGAACCGTCGGTGGCATAGGTGGGAAGGGGGATGCGCGAACCCATCAACGGGCTCATGATTTTGGTTTCAATTTTATGACGGTTCATGATAGTTTTTCCCGTGATTCGGAATGATTTTGTTTGGTCGTTACCATAACCAGAGCGGCTGCCGAGCGCAACCAAAATCTGACGGCGCAAAGGACGTATGAACGATGAAAGATCCTAGAATAACTCAGTTCGCAGAGATATTGGTGGACTACTCGACGCGGGTGAAAAAGGGCGATGTGGTGTTGATCAACGCCGCAGGCCTCGAAGCCCTGCCCCTGGTCAAGGAACTCCACGCCCTGTGCCTCAAGCGGGGCGCGGCGTATGTGGAGTATGCCTTTTCCGTTCCCGAGATCGACCGCAATTTCTACAACCTGGCCAACAAGCAGCAGTTGGACCATTTCCCCCAGCACAAGCTGGATTTCTTCAAGACCCTGACCGTCTACATCGGCATCGCGGCCGGCGACAACTCCATGGTCATGGCCAACGCCCGCCAGCAGGCCATGGTGGCCTACCAGAAGCTGACCAAGCCGCTGATCGACCAACGGGTCAAGCATACCCGCTGGGTGGTGACCCGTTACCCGACCCATGCCGCTGCCCAGGAAGCCAGGATGAGCCTGGACGAATACGAGGATTACCTGTTTTCGGCCTGCTGCATCGACTGGCGCGCCGAGTCGAAGAAACAGGACAAGCTCAAGAAGCTGATGGACAAAACCAGGGCGGTGCGTATCGTTGCGCCGGATACGGACCTGTCGTTCAGCATCGACGGCCTGCCGGGGATCAAGTGCGACGGGCGTTTGAACATGCCGGATGGCGAGGTGTTCTCCGCGCCGGTCCGGGATTCGGTCCAGGGGCACATCACCTATAACTGCCCCAGCATCTATCAGGGCAAGGAGTTCAACGGCGTGCGCTTCGAGTTCAAGGACGGCAGGATCGTCAAGGCCGTGGCCAATGCCGGCATGAGCGGGGCGCTCAACAAGATTCTCGATACCGACGAGGGGGCCCGCTACATCGGCGAGTTCTCGTTAGGCATCAATCCCGGCATCCGTCGGCCCATGCGCAACATCCTCTTTGACGAGAAGATCTTCGGCTCGATCCACTTCACGCCGGGACAGGCCTACGATGAGTGCGACAACGGCAACCGTTCCGCCGTGCACTGGGACCTGGTGAGGATTCTCGCCGACGGCGAGATCTGGTTCGACGGCGTCCTGATCCAGAAACAGGGCGTATTCGTCCACAAGGATCTGCTGGAACTGAACCCGTAACGCCGGAACGCGGCAGCGACCGGAAGGACCGGAGCCCGCACGCCGCCCGTGTTGTGACACGCCGCTCATTCTGCCGGTACTCCGGCAGGTTGCGGTATATTTTTAAAAGCAAAGGCTGAGGCCTTCCGGGCAAACAAGGCATGGAGGCGCCACGGATTCAGGTGACCTGTATATGAGTGAAGAATTGAAACAGCCAGAGGTAGAATTCGAGCACGATGATTTCGAGTGTGCGTCGCTCGACGATGAACTCCGGGTGGACGAGTGCTGCCAGGAGTTGCTCAAGCGTTTTTACCTCCACCTGGTCGGCAAGGGCATGACGCCGGAGCAGGCCTCGGAACGGGCTTTTAGCGCCGATCTCTATGTGCGGGATTTTCTGGTGGACTTTGCCCGTCTGAACGTGGTCCGGCCGCAACCGGGTGTTGTCAGGCGTTTTGCGGCGACCTGGTTCGTCACCCATACCCTCGACCCGGAGATGCGCATCCTGGAACGGCATCTGGCCGGCATCCGCGAGTTGTACCGCTATCTGCACGGGCAGCACCTGATCTCCCGCGAGGAGTTGAACTTTCTGGAGGACGAGGCGGCGCAGGAGGACTATTACCGCCAGCGCATCGAGAGTTTTCTCAATATTGTCGGCGACGGTTACTTCGCCTGGGAGGCGGAGTGCCCCCTCCGGGGCTGATATCTACCCAGGTTGTTGAAAAACAGCCATCTTAGCGCCTATCGGCGTCCCGCTAAACGGGATGACTACGCTATCGCTCCGTCACCGATAATTATGCTCACGCATAATTATACGCCGCCGTCCTCGAAAGCCTCCTTGTGCGGCGTAGCGCTGCTACGCCTCCGCGGGACTTCCTGCGGGTGCGACGATCTGACTATTTTTGAACAACCTAATTACAGTGCAAAAGGATTGTGGGACCATGGCAGGTAAACGATTGAAGGAAATGACCGTCACGATCCTGGCTCAGGAACACGTCAGGAAAGAGTGGTATTTCGACTTTGACGCGGAGGTATTCCGACGCTTTTGCGATAGTCTGACGCGGGATATGAAAAAGCTGGGCGTGGCGCTCAGGATCGCCCGTAATCCCGACGCAACCATCAAGATCACGAGCTATGCCGACCTGCTGAACTGCGTCAAGATCTCGTCGCTCGACGACGGCCATGCCAACCAGTGCGTCGGGCATATTATCGGCAAGAGCGAACATCTCGATATCATGGAAGATATCGGGGTTGCGGTGCGCCGGGTCGCCTTTGCCCCGGAAACCATCGCACCGTCCAGCGAATTCAGAAAGGTGTGCCACAACTGCGGGTGCGGGTGTTGAAACGAAAATTATGAAAGACACTACGGATAGATTCGAGGCATTGCTGGAAAGGGTGGAACGGCTTGTGGAAGGGATGATGCCCGCTGCGCCGGTCCCCCCCGATTTTGGACAATTTCTGGCGTTTCGCTGGGAGCGTGTCGGAGAGCGGGGCCGGCTGGCGCCGGTGGCGCGTCCCCACCTCTACGATCTGGACGACCTGGTGGGCATCGACGACATCAAGGAAGACGTTGTCCGCAACACGACCCAGTTCGTCCAGGGGTTGCCGGCCAACAACGTGCTTCTGTGGGGCGAGCGGGGGTGCGGCAAATCGTCCCTGGTCAAGGGGCTCCTGAAACCGTTCGCCTCCCGCGGGTTGCGGATCGTCGAGCTGAAGCGCTGGGACATCATGTCCCTGCCCCACATAACCTCCCTGTTGCGGGATGCGCCCTACCGGTTCATCCTGTTCTGCGACGATCTCTCCTTCGACGAGGGGGAGGGGGATTTCCGCGCCCTCAAGACCCTGCTGGACGGCGATATCGAGGAGCGCCCCGGCAATGTGCTGATCTATGCCACCTCGAACCGCCGCCACCTCATGCCGGAACGGATGGAGGACAACACCGGCGAGCTGGAGATCCATCCCGAGGAGGCCGTGGGCGAAAAGCTGGCATTGTCCGACCGGTTCGGCCTCTCCTTCGGTTTCTACAGCCTCGACCAGGATGAGTATCTCGACGTGGTCCGCTATTATGCGGCCCACCGGGGGCTCCCGATCAAGGATGCGGAGTTGTGCGCCCTGGCGTTGAAGTGGTCGCTGTATTCCGCCCGCCGCAGCGGACGTTCGGCCCGCCAGTTCGTGGACGACCTGGAGGGGCGCCTGGGTCTGTCGAAGAAAGGGAAGCGGGCGAAAACCTCCGCCTGACCGGCCCCGGCGACGGGGCAACCCTTGGAAAGTAGTAGCGTTAAAAGGTTTTATGGTGTATTTGTTAACGTTGTCGCACCTCGCACCTGCCGCGTCCGATAACCCGCCCGCCGCCGCATCCGGTTCGGGTTTGCCGGGCGTCACGTGCTGTCAACCTCCCGTCCGTGAAGGAGATGCTTGTTTATGACCACCGTCGTCATACCGGAAACCGTCAGGAAGTTGCTCGCCTCGCAGCCCATCGAGCTGCCGATCTTTCATCCCGTTGCCCTCAAACTCCAGCGGATGCTTTCCGATTACGACTTTACGGTGGACGAAGTGGCCCAGGTGGCGATCGAGGACCAGTCTTTGGCGACCCAGATGCTGAAGATGGCCAACTCGCCCATGTACATGGGGCGCACCAAGGTCGCCACCATCAAGGAAGCGGTCATCCGCCTGGGGGCGCAGCAGGTCATCAACCTCGCCATCGCCGCGTCCCAGGCCGCCACGCATTCCTCGCACAATGAAGCGCTTAACCGTTACATGAAGCAGCTTTGGCTCCATAGCCACGGATCGGCCCTGGGCGCGCGCTGGCTCGCCCATGCCTGCGGCATGCGCGGGGTCGCGGACGAAACCTACCTGGCGGCGCTGCTGCACGATGTGGGCAAGCTTTACCTGTTGAAAGCCATCGAGCGCCTGGTGGATGCCGGCGTGATCAGCTCCCTGTTCGACGAAGAGCTGATCGCCGATATCTTCGAGGCCATGCACGTGGAACAGGGCTACCGCCTGATGGTGCACTGGAACTTCCCGGCCATGTACTGCGATGTGGTCCGGGACCACCATATCGAACAGTGGGATGTGGTCAACAAGATGCTGACCATCGTTCGCTTCGTCAACCTGGCCTGCCGCCGGATCGGCCTCGGCCTGAAACACGAACCCGAATTGGCGCTGATCGAGACCAAAGAGGCCGAGGTCCTGGATCTCACCGATTTCCAGATTGCGGAACTGGAAGCGCTGCTGGAAGAATCCCGGGAAGTCGGGTTTGCCTGACCCGCGCCCGACGGGATGTTGCCCGTCCGTCCCTGAAACGGTGCCGCACGCCATGCCCTTATCGACCACCCTTCGCTGTTACCTGACGCTTCTTCGGCCGACGCAATGGCTGAAAAACCTGATGATCTTCTTTCCCCCCTTCCTGGGGGGAACGCTCTTCACGGCCGTTGTCCGTCCCGCCGCGCTGCTCCCGTTCGTCTCCTTCTGCCTGGCGTCGAGCGCCACCTACGTCCTCAACGACCTGCTGGACCGGGAAAACGATCGCAACCACCCGGAAAAGAGGTTGCGGCCGCTGCCCTCCGGCCGGATATCGGCCGTCTCCGCCGGTATGCTGGCCCTGGCGCTGGCCCTGGCCGCCGTGGGCCTCGCCTGGAGCGTATCCCTGCCGTTTCTGCTCTTCCTGGCGATCTACGGCCTTGTCTCCTGCGCCTACTCCATCAGGTTGAAGGAGTACGCCCTGGTGGACATCTTCTGCATATCGGCCGGATTTCTGTTGCGGCTGGAAGCCGGGGGGGCCGCTTTCGGGGTGACGATCTCGGAATGGCTGTTCCTCAGCGTATTCCTTTTGGCGATCTTCCTCAGCACCGGCAAGCGCCTAAGCGAGAAGAACCGCCTGGGGGCGTCCGCCGCCGATCACCGCAAGGCGCTGGCCACCTATCCCGAAGGCTTTCTGGACGGAACCATGTACCTGACCGGCTCAGCCGTGCTGGTGACCTACACCCTCTACGTGATCACGCGCCACTCGCCGATTCTCATCTATTCCGTGCCGCTCTGCTGCTTCGGGCTCCTTCGCTACATCCTCCGGGTCCAGTCCGGGAAGGGGGGCGACCCGACCGAATCCCTGACCAGGGACCTGCCGCTGTTCATGGTGGGGCTCGCCTGGATGCTGATGGTGGGGTGGGGGATCTACGCCCCATGAGACGCGCCCTGCTGGGATGGCTTTACAAGGCGTTCCCGTTCGACCTGCGGGGGGATTGTTCCGTGCCCCAGGCGCGGGACGGTATCCGCATCTCCTGCGTCATCAACTTTTACGGCCGGCTCGACCTGCTGTCCGGCATTCTTAACTCCCTTGCCCAGCAGCGCTATGACCGGGACCGTTTCGAGGTGGTCCTCGTCGAGGACCGGAACGGCACGGACGGCGGCAGGCGGCTTGCGGAACATTTTTCGGACCGGCTGCGGATCGTCTATCTCCCCCTCGATGCGAATTTCGGTAAAATGGGCTATTCGAGGAACTTCGGCCTGTCCCGGACCAAGGGCGAGATCGTGCTGTTCCTGGACGACGACACCATCATATTGCAGCGGGATTTCCTCGCGATCCTCGACGACCGGTTCGGGCGGGATGCCGGCCCGGATGCCGTGGTGCCCCACGGCCATGCCAGCTTCAACCTGATCCGGGGCCGCTACGGCTTCCATGATCCCTATTTCATGACCAGCCGCTGTACCGCCTATCGCCGGGAGGTCCTTGAGGAGTTGGGCGGATTCATGTCCCACTTCGTGGGGCAGGAGGACGTGGAATTCGTCGTCAGGTTTCTGATGGCCGGCAAGCGCTCGGAGAACGTCCCGGAACTGAACTATTTTCATCCGCCGCTCCTGGTCCCCAATTTTCGCAAGCCACGGTCCGTGGGACACTCGTTCTATGGCTTGCGCTCGAAATACCCCTTGCCGATCTGGCTGATAATCATCCTCAACTGCTCCCGGCACGCACCCTTGTACCTGCTTCCCGTCAGGCGATGCCGGGAGATGGGGCGCTTCGGCATCGGCTTTTTTGCCGGGGTGTTTGTTTCCCTTTTCAAAAAGGAAGGCTTTCAGTACAATTGAGACGATGGAACAGCCGGAAATCATCATAAAGCCCGGTATGGGCGCGCTCCACTACTGGCGCGATATCTGGCGCTACCGGGAGCTTTTCTTCTTTCTGGCGTGGCGGGATATTCTGGTGCGCTACAAGCAGACCGCCATCGGTATCGCCTGGAGCGTGTTGCGCCCGCTGTTGACCATGGTGGTCTTCACCATCGTCTTCGGCAAGCTGGCCAAACTTCCCTCCAACGGCGTCCCTTATCCGATCATGGTCTACGCGGCCATGCTGCCGTGGCAGTTCTTCGCCAACTCGCTCACCGAGAGCAGCAATTCACTGATCGACAACTCGAACCTGCTCACCAAGGTCTACTTCCCCCGCCTGATCGTCCCGGCCGGCTCGGTCATCGTCAGCATGGTGGATTTCCTCATCTCCGCCGTCATCCTCGTCGGGCTGATGGTCTGGTACCGTTTCGTCCCCGACATGAGAATCCTCTTTTTGCCCGCCTTCTTCATGATGGCGTTCATGGCCTCTTTCGGCGCCGGGTTGTGGCTCTCGGCGCTCAACGTGCAATATCGCGACTTCCGCTACGTGGTGCCGTTTCTGGTGCAGTTCGGGCTCTACATCTCGCCGGTCGGCTTTTCCAGCGCCATCGTGCCGGAGCAGTGGCGCTTCCTGTACTTTCTCAACCCCATGGTCGGCGTTATCGACGGTTTTCGCTGGGCGCTCCTGGGGGACGCCTTCCCGGTCAACTGGCCCGGCTTTGCTCTCTCCTTTGTCCTCGTCGTCCTGATCCTTGCCGGCGGAGTTTTCTACTTCCGCCGCATGGAACGCAGCTTTGCGGACGTGGTGTAACCGCATGTCCACGGTCATTACGGTCGAAAATCTCGGCAAGAAATACCTCCTGCGGCACCAGTCCGGCCAACAGCCGTATGTGGCCTTGCGCGACGTGCTGAGCGACGGCGTGAAAACTCTCGGCCGCAGGCTGCTGGGGCGGGGCGGGGCAACGACGCGCAGTGCGGAGCGGGAAGAGTTCTGGGCGCTGAAGGATGTGTCCTTCGAGGTCAAGCAGGGGGACCGCATCGGCATCATCGGCCGTAACGGCGCCGGCAAATCGACGCTGCTCAAGATTCTCAGCCGCATCACCGAACCGACCACCGGCAGCGTCCGCATCAAGGGAAGGGTGGCCAGCCTGCTGGAGGTGGGGACCGGTTTTCATCCCGAGCTGACCGGCCGGGAGAACATCTACCTCAACGGCGCCATCCTGGGGATGGGGCGGGCGGAGATCAGGAAAAAGTTCGACGAGATCGTCGACTTTGCCGAGATCGAGAAGTTTCTCGATACACCGGTTAAGCGCTATTCCTCGGGGATGTACGTAAGGCTGGCCTTTGCCGTGGCGGCCCATCTGGAGCCGGAGATTCTTGTCGTCGATGAGGTCCTGGCGGTCGGGGATGTTCTGTTTCAGGCAAAATGTCTCGGGAAAATGGAGGAGGTCTCATCTAAAGAAGGAAGGACAGTGTTGTTCGTGAGCCACAATCTTGGTGCAATCAAGGCAATGTGTAGTAGTTGCCTCTGTATGCATGCTGGGGCCATAGCTGGATCAAGCACC
Organism: Geobacter sp. AOG2; assembly: GCF_019972295.1. NCBI lineage: Bacteria > Pseudomonadati > Thermodesulfobacteriota > Desulfuromonadia > Geobacterales > Geobacteraceae > Geobacter > Geobacter sp. AOG2. The sequence continues at coordinate 2,170,995 of NZ_BLJA01000001.1, read as the reverse complement.
GACTTCGAAGCGCTTTTTGCTAAATATCTGGACCTACAAAAGCAGCAACAGCTTAGCCCCTCGGCAAAGATAAACAGATTCAAGTCTGTCTCTATTGAGGGTGGAGACGTCGGCGTGCTGAGCCAACGCGACAACGTGCACCTGTCGATAGTCGTTGAAATAGGTTTCAATAAAAACATAAACTGTGGCATCACCATCTACAATTCCATCGGTATCCCTTTGCTGTCATCGTGCATTCTGGACAGCATGACACATGTAAGTCTCGGTATTAATGAATACATACTCAAGATACCGATGAAACTATTTCATTCAGGCCACTATCGGGTCGAAGGAGCCATTTGGGGGAACTCCACCTGTTTCGACCAGAACGAGTGTTTGTGTGCCTTTGACGTGTTGCGGGATGATTCGCTACTTGAAATAAATGGTGAAGGTTACAAGGGTTACATGAAGCTGCCTGATTCGTGGTTGGTATCGCCTAGAACGACAGGAGGCCCCGGTGAAGCTTAATTTTGTAACTCCTCCTCTGAGTGCCACCAATTTTAGCGGTGGCATTTACTGTATATTAAAATACGCGGATGGACTTGCTCGTAAAGGCCATGACGTCATAATTACGCCTGGTGTGCATAGTGCTATGCCAAAATGGATAAGATGTGACGCCTCTTTTCTGTTGAGAGAGAAGAATAGGCTGAAACTGTCAAGCATTTCTGAATTCAAACATAGTATTTTGAATATGATCGAAATAGCCAGTTTTAACTACAGGTCTCAGGAGATGAAGGCTGCCATAACAAATGATTATTTCGCGCGAATCATGCCAACAGATTCAGTGATCACCATTGCAACGGCGTGGGACACTGTGGAGCCGGTCATCAAATTCGGCAGCGGGAAGAAGGTCTATTTCATGCAACACTTCGAAACAGTATTCTTCGATGGAGAGTGCTATGAGAAAACGAAGTGTGAAATGACCTATCAATTGCCTATTGTCAAGATTGCAAACTCACAATGGCTCTACAATACGGTGAATGAGTATGCTCGTTCACATTGCCTAAAACCCGATATCTTTAAATGTTTGAATGCTGTAGATCACGAAATTTACAAGAACATGCACTTTGCCAAGGATACCGAATCCGTCAAGATTATCAGCTACGGTGGACGCTGCGCGGCTTGGAAAGGTTTCCTTGAAATGGCAAAGGCCGTGGCGCTAACTCGATCACGTCTACCTAATTACACCATCGAGTGGTTTGTTTATGGAAACGCCATACTGCCACCGGATAACCCGGTAGCCCGTTACCTGCCCCTGGGGTTTTTAAAACCTGTAGAGCTCGGTCAAGCCTACAATAAGGCGGATATTCTCCTCAGCGCGTCGTGGTATGAGAGTTTTCCCTTGTTTCCTATCGAAGCGATGGCCTGTGGTCTAGCTGTGATAACAACGCAGCCTGGTACAGAAGATTACGCTTTTCATGCTGATACCGCCCATATCGTTGAGCCTAGGAATGTAGAGTCGATTGCCGACGGCTTGTGCAAGCTGATTGTCGATATTGATTACCGGAATAACCTTTCATTAAAGGGAGAGGAGATGGCTACAAAGTTCACTTGGGAATCTTCAGTGGACACAATGGAAAAAATCTTGGGTGAGATAGCTATGAATGAATGCTGACATGAGTTGTATCTCGAATTACTGGATAGCGATAAGGATTCTTAGAGGTGTGTAATTCACCGAGTGCCATTACGAACGCCATTCTGGTCGTCGCTGAATTTTCGGCTGACTTTTCGGAACATTTCCTTCCAATTGTCGATGAAATTCGAAAACAGTATGTTGGTGTAAAGGTCAATGCGATCCTACACAGGGTTAAATTGACCAACTGGGCCGACTGTTATGCCGCTTCAGAGAGTTTTCCCTTTGACAACCTTGTTATCACGGAGGGAAAGGACCAACTTTCCGCTGCTCTATCAAGTAAGAGTTCGGAAAGCGTCTTCATTTTTTTTAAGCACAATTTTGCTCCTGGCGATCTTGAACTCTATCGGGTCGTCCCGTCCGTCATCCCTTATGCTGTTTATCTCCTGAGAAATACCCTTAAGCTACGCGATTTCTTGCAATCAGGAAAGGACAACGCGGGAGAAATAAGCCGCTTATCTCGCCGCTACGCCAGACGTGAGCTTGAAATAGCGTTTAAGGTGCGCATCGTTTATATCGTAGCTTTAGTCTTTCAGACACTGCTCGGCATCCTTGTGTATTTTCGAAAAGGTTCTGACCGCCACAGGATTCTTTTCATACGTCTTGACGTGTTGGGCGATATGGTCTTAACCCTTCCAACTTTACTCGCCATACGTGAGAAATACCCCGAATCTGAAATAACGGTGCTTGCGTCCCGAAGAAGCGGCAGCATAATCGAGGAACAACATAGAGTGCAGCCAGCGAGATTTTGTGACCGACTCCAGTATTGGCAAGCGCCTTGGCACGAGCAAAAAGTTCAACTGCAAGGATTTAAGGCGTTTTTTAGGATTCTCCAACGTGTTCTTCAGTTACGTTTGGAACGCTACGACATCATCATCCAACCGGTCGAGCTTGGAACGGGAGTGTTATTCGCCACACTTCTTAAGGGAAAGGTAACTGTTGCCACCATTGCGGAAAGACTACCACTGGCGCGACTCATGGTTCACCATGTTCAGTCTGTAGTTATCCCAACATATATGATGTACCACATTGCTGATTTGCCGGCATTTATGGCTGAGGAATTAAGTTGTAAGAACGTGCGATCTTACTTGCATAAGTCACTTCTAGTTTCTAAGGCAGATAAGTTAGCCGTATTTCAGACTCTAACAGCACACAAGTGGAACCCACACTCCATCGTTGTTACTATCAATATCGGAGCCGGGAGCCCAAAGAGAAGATGGAGTCCGCACAAATACGCCGGTCTGGTCAGTGCACTGACAGAGATAAAGGATATCTTCCCCGTGATAGTCGGCGGAGAAGGTGAGCGTGAACTTGGAGAGACGATTAATGCTCTGATTGATCGGCCACTACCTAATTTGGTTGGCACGCTAAATCTAAACCAGCTAGTCTCATTATTGTCTATTTCTGACCTTGTAGTAACACCAGATACAGGTGTTATGCATATTGCGGCAGCTCTTGATAGAAAGATTGTTGCACTTTACGGAGCGGGCCTGGTATCTTTTTGCCGACCGCTATGTTCCGAGTATCTGATCGTGAAGGCAGAGTTGGGGTGCTCCGGGTGTGGAGACCTCTGTTTTGTTGATGGTGAACCCCCTTGTATATCCGCCATAACGGTTGAAATGGTCCTTGATGCAGTGCACTCTTTGCTGAAATAGAACATCCCTTGTAAGGGAATTACCATTCAGGAGCGGACTTAACTGGCATGCCACTTGTTTATATCATCATTGTAAATTGGAATGGTCTGGCTGATACCGTGGAGTGTCTCGAATCTCTTAGGTCAATAGATTACAGCAACTACAGAGTCGTGGTAGTTGATAATGCGTCATCTGATAATACTGTGGAAGTAATAAAATTGAAATATCCAGATGTCTTCTTGATTATTAATTCCGAAAATCTTGGATTCGCAAGAGCTAACAACAGAGCGATCAGCTTTGCCTTGAGTCATAAGGCTGACTTCATTTTTCTTCTCAATAACGACACTATTGTTAAACCTGATATTGTTAGTCGTCTGTTGCAGGCACACTCCGTCTTGACTAATCCAGGTCTCTTGGGATGCAAGATCTACTATTATGATGAGCCCGAAACAATTCAATATTGCGGTGGAATACTGGAGTATTTTCCCGAGTTAAAAGGATATCATGGAGAAGAAGGCTGCATTGATGATGGCGGTTACGATGACATTACGGTTACAGACTTTGTTACCGGTTGTGCAATGTTCGGAAGCCGGCAGTTGTGGGAAAACATCGAAGGCTTTGATGAAAATTTTTTTATGTATTGGGAGGATTCGGAACTAAGCTTGCGGGTACGGAATATGGGAAGCTTCAATTATGTTATACCATCCGCAATCCTCTATCATAAAGTAGGATCGTCAACAGGGCGAAGGGATCATCCTCTAAACTGGTTTTACTGGAGTAGGAATCGAATCTATTTTGCTAAAAAACATAACATTCCTTTCCCCGCTTTCAGGTTTGCTTTATGTCGCCTACGTACGGTTCTAGGGATGAAGTGGCCATTACGTTATACTGGGGCACTTTCGGAAAGTCTGGCATATCTTTACGGTGCTTTAACAATAATGGGACGAGCACCTCGTTTTCTTGAAAGATCGCACGATTCATTTCTTGAAGCCAGGGTCAGGAAGAAATTTGGCAAGACGTGATTCTGCTCGAAGCCCAATTTCCCTGAAATTATCCACCCCTCTTAAGGTATAGAAAAGGTACTGACAAAGCATGACCATCCTCATCCTGGGCGCCGGCCCCACCGGCCTGGGCGCCGCCTACCACCTCGATAAACTGGGCCACACCGACTGGCAACTCTTCGAGCGCAACGGTAATGTTGGGGGGCTATCCGCCTCTTTTCTCGACGATTCCGGTTTTACCTGGGATGTCGGCGGGCATGTCCTCTTTTCCCACTACGACTATTTCGACAAGGCCGTTGCCGCCGCGCTGGGCGACTCGTACTACGAACACCAGCGGGAGAGCTGGGTCCGCATCCTGCAAACCTGGGTGCCGTATCCCTTCCAGAACAACGTCCGCCACCTGCCGGACGAGGCGTTGCAGGCGTGCGTCGAAGGACTGCGCAATCTCTCGGGAAGCCCGGTAAATACAACCAATTTCCGCGAGTGGATGGACACGGTCTTCGGCAGCGGCATCGTTAACTACTTCATGGAGCCCTATAACCGCAAGGTGTGGGGCGTGCCGCTGGAAACCATGAGCAAGGAATGGATCGCCGAACGGGTCAGCATGGTGGACCTGGCCCGTATTGAAAAGAACATCGCCGATGGATTGGACGACCTGAGCTGGGGGCCGAACAACACCTTCAAATTCCCGAAACAGGGGGGGACCGGGGCCATCTACGAGGGGATCGCCGGGCCGCTCAGGGAGAGGATTCACCTGAATCACGAGATGCGGACGGTCGATCTGGAGGCGAAACAGGTCAGATTCGCCAACGGCAGGGTGGAATCGTATGACGTGTTGATCACCACGGTCCCGCTGGACCTGTTTGTCGGGTCGTGCAGCGCCGTGCCGGAAGCGGTTGCTTCCGCCACGGAGGGCCTGGTCCACAATGGCGGCCTGATCGTTGGACTCGGCTTTACAGGGCATCGGGAGGATACGAAGTGCTGGATGTACTTCCCGGAGAAGGACAGCCCGTTCTACCGGGTGACGAACTTTCACAATTATTCTCCCTACAATGTGCCGCTGGGCGATACGGACCATGCGTTTTCCCTCATGTGCGAGACCACCTATTCGCCGCACAAGCCGGCGTCTCCAGCGGCCATTGTGGACGAAACGGTCCAGGGGCTGGTCAACAGCGGCATGATCGAAAACAGGCAGAGGGAGGATATCGTCAGCCGTTACCTGATCGATATTCCCTATTCCTATCCGGTGCCGACGTTGGGGCGGGACAGGGCGCTCGACCTGATTCAGCCGTATCTCGAATCCCGCAACGTCTATTCCCGCGGCCGTTTCGGGGCCTGGAAATACGAGGTGGGCAACATGGATCATTCCTTCATGCAGGGCGTGGAGGTTGTGGACCGGCTCCTGCTCGGCAAGCCCGAACCGACGGTAAGCGGCGCTTCCCGATGAATATCGGTGTGATGAAATCCCTGGACGCCGTGATCGGGCGGCTGGCGGCCTCATTGATGCCCCGGCCCGGCGTGAAGGCCACGCCTGCTCCAATCACCGCCATCCTCCTCATCCGCCCCGGCGGCATCGGCGACGCCGTGCACCTGATCCCCGCCATCAGCGCCATCAAATCGGCATACCCGGACGCAGCCATCGATTGCCTCGCCGAAAAGCGCAACAGCGCCGTCTTTAGCCTCTCCCCCCATGTCCGCCAGATCTTGCATTACGACCGTCCGGCCGAACTATTCCGCGCCCTGCGCGGCAGGTACGATGTGGTCATCGACACCGAACAGTGGCACCGCCTGTCGGCCGTGGTGGCGCGCCTGATCCGCGCACCCGTGTCGATCGGCTTTGCCGCCAACGAGCGCGCTCGCCTGTTTACGCATCCCGTGGCCTATTCCCAGGACGACTATGAGATCGACAGCTTTGTAAAACTGCTTGGGCCGTTGGGTATCGAGCAGGGCGAGGTTTCGTTGCCTTTTCTCACCGTTCCCCAGGCGGCGGTGGAGCGGGCGGATGCACTCGTGGAGAAATTCACGGGGAGGGCCTTCGTGACGATCTTCCCCGGCGCCAGCATCCCGGAGCGGCGCTGGGGGGCGGATAAGTTCGGAAAAACGGCTGAACTGTTGGCTGCCGTGGGGGTTCCGGTCGTCGTGGTGGGCGGCAGGGAGGATAAAGCCCAGGGGGAGATGATCGTAGCGGGAGGAGAGGGATTGAACCTGGCGGGCCGGACCTCGTTGTCCGAAACCGCGGCGGTTATTCGGAAGAGCGCCTTATTGCTCGGCGGCGATTCCGGCGTGCTGCACATTGCCGTAGGGCTGGGGATTCCCACCGTGTCGCTGTTCGGGCCGGGGAGGGCGCGAAAATGGGCTCCCCGGGGGGATCGCCACATTGTGATCAACAAGGGCCTGCCCTGTTCGCCCTGTACGACCTTCGGCACCACGCCGCCGTGTCCCATTGCCGCCCGGTGCATGAGCGATATCACGGTCGATGAGGTCTTCAACGCCGTGACCGTCCTGTTGACCGCCACGGGGGGGCTTGCCTCCGCCTGCTGCAAGAAGGATTGGATCGTACGCGCCGATGGTCCCTAGCGCAGGCTGTTGAACAACCGTCTCAGGCCTCGATGGGGGCCGGTTCGCACAGATTCTCGGCACAGTTGGCCTCGGCTCCGCAGGTGAAACAATAGAACTTGGGGTCGGTGGTGATGCGCGCGATCTCTTCGGTTTTCCCGTTGCTTCTGAGCATGCACATGTGGCTGTGGGTGGTTCCGCCGCAGCGGCAGGTTGCTGTTGTCATGGTCTTTCCCTCCTTTCGTGAGATGTCCTTTTCCGATTTATATACCAACTTGGCCGCACGGGCAAGGGTAGAGCCCCGCCGCTTGCCCGGCAGGAGTTTTTTTATTCGCAGACCACCGGCAAATATGGTACATTTTTTCGGTTAACAGATCACTACCATGTGTCTCCGAGGAGAGCCCGCAAGATGCCATTCCAGCCGACATCCATTCTCGTGACCGGAGGTGCCGGTTTCATCGGCTCCAACTTCATCCATTCTTTCGTTGCCGCCAATCCGGGCTGCGACGTGACCAACCTTGATTGCCTGACCTATGCGGGCAATCTGAAGAACCTGACCGCGGTGGAGGGCAACCCCCGCTACCGTTTCATCAAGGGCGACATCTGCGATGCCACTCTGGTGGCGGCCGTACTGAAAGAGCGGAAGGTCGATGCGGTCGTCCATTTTGCCGCCGAATCCCATGTGGACCGTTCCATTACCGGCCCCGAGATCTTCGTGCGCACCAATGTGCTGGGAACGCAGGTCCTGCTGGAGGAGAGCCGCAAGCACTGGCAGTCCGGGGCGGTCACCGGCTTCCGCTATCTCCAGATTTCCACGGACGAGGTCTACGGCAGCCTTGGCGAAACCGGTTATTTTACCGAGCAGACGCCCCTGTCCGCCAATTCCCCCTATTCGGCCAGCAAGGCCGGTGCCGACCTCCTGGTGCGGGCCTACCACGAGACCTACGGCATGCCGACCCTCAACACCCGCTGTTCCAACAACTACGGCCCCTATCATTTCCCCGAGAAACTGATCCCGCTCATGATCCACAACATCATCAACAAAAAGCCGCTGCCGGTCTACGGCGACGGCCTGAATGTGCGCGACTGGCTGCATGTGCGCGATCACGGCGCGGCGGTGGAGACGGTCCTGAAGCAGGCCGCCCCCGGCTCGGTCTACAACATCGGCGGCAATAACGAGTGGAAGAACATCGACATCGTTCATCTGGTCTGCGACCTGCTGGACGCACGTCTGGGCCGGCCTGCCGGCGAGAACCGCAGCCTCATCACCTTTGTCAAGGACCGCCCCGGCCACGACCGGCGCTATGCCATCGACGCCTCGAAGCTGAAAAACGACCTGGGCTGGGGCCCGGCCTTTACCTTCGAGCAGGGGATTGCCGAGACCATCGACTGGTATCTGGCCAATCAGGAGTGGGTGGCCGAGGTTACCTCCGGGGCGTACCGGGAATATTACACGCAGCAATACGGGGGCAAACCATGATTCTGGTAGTCGGAGCCAACGGCATGCTGGGCCGGGACATGATGGCCCTGCTCGGCGAACGGGGGCGGGGTGTGGATATCGACGATATCGACATCACCTCGCTGGAATCCACCGAGCGCGTTCTCACGGCGGTGCGCCCGTCGGTGGTGGTCAATTGCGCCGCCTACACCGATGTGGACGGCTGCGAGAGCAATCAGGAAACCGCCATGCAGGTCAATGGCGAAGGTGTGGCCCATCTGGCCATGGCTACCCGCATGATCGGAGCGCGCCTGGTCCAGGTCAGCACCGATTATGTCTTCGACGGAGGCAAGGGGGCGCCCTATCTTGAGAACGACGCCCCCAATCCCCTCAACGTCTACGGCGAATCCAAGCTGGCGGGCGAGATGAACGCAGCCGTCAACCCCGATCACCTGATTGTCCGCACTCAATGGCTCTACGGCCTGCACGGCAAGAACTTCGTCGAGACCATGCTGCGCCTGGGCGCGGAGCGGGATGAACTCTCGGTGGTGGACGACCAGATCGGTTCCCCCACCTGGACCGTGGACCTGGCCCACGCTATTCTGGCCCTGATCGAAAAGGGGTGCCGCGGCGTCTACCATGCCGCCAACGGGGGGTATTGCTCGTGGAATGAGTTTGCCCGCGCCATTTTTCAGGAGGCGGGGATGGGGGTAAAGGTCACCGCCATGACCACCGAGCAGTTGAACCGTCCGGCGAGGCGTCCGCTCTATTCAACGCTGGACTGCGGCAAACTGTTGCGCGATTGCGGCTATGGGCCGCAGCCGTGGCGGGATGCGCTACGCTCGTATCTGAGATTGAGGAAATAACAGGCTGTTAAAAAACTCAGGTTGTTCAAAAATAGTCAGATCGTCGCACCCGCAGAAGGCCCTGCGGAGGCGTAGCAGCGCTACGCCGCACAAAAGGGCTTTCGAGGACGGAGGCGAGATGGCTGTTTTTCAACAACCTCCCAGGAGAAGATATGGAACGGGGAGAGCGCCCTTGGGGGGAATACGTCGTACTGGACGAGAACACCAGCTACAAGATCAAGCGCATCGAGGTCAAGCCGGGACAACGCTTGTCGTTGCAGAAACACCATCACCGCAGCGAGCACTGGATCATCGTGTCCGGCATTGCCAAGGTCACCTGCGGTGATGACGAGTTTCTGGTCAATGTGAATGAATCCACCTTCATCCCCATCGGGAAGACCCACCGCCTGGAAAATCCGGGGAAGATCCCCCTGGTAGTCATCGAGGTGCAGAGCGGCGAGTATCTCGGGGAAGACGATATCGTCCGTTTCGATGATGATTACAACCGGTGCAATCTCCCCGATGCCTCTTAAAGTTTTACTGTGACTAAGTATGTTCAATTATCTGAAATATAGCGCCATATTTGTATTGTTGTGCCTGCTGACGGCCTGCGCCACCACATCCACCACGGTTGTGGATGAGGAGGTCGTCACCAACAAGCAACCGATGGCTACCTATAAATCCCTGGTCATCCGCAACTTCGACTTGAGCCGCGATTTGTACACCAACGTCCCGGAAGAGCGCATGAGCGAGCGCGAGCGGAACTACGCCCGGATGCCCGACGAACTGGCCAGGCAGATAGAACGGTACGTCCTGTCCCGGCATATCTACCAGGAAGTGACCCGCGACGGCGAGATAACCGGGACGACACTGGTATTGAAGGGGAAATTTACCAGGGTGGGGCGTTTTCGCGTCTCCATCACGGCGACGCTCCACGACGGTGCGACAGGCCAGGAGGTCGCCTATTTCCGGCAGACCCTGTGGGATGTCTTCGACACCAGCGAAACCCTCAACAGCCTGGCCCGCGAGGTATCCGACTTTATAGATCGCATCCAATACAAGTGAGGAAGGGACGACCATGTATATCGTGATCCTTGCCGGCGGTTCCGGCACCCGTTTCTGGCCTTTATCCCGTGCCGCCCGTCCCAAGCAGCTCATCTCCATCACCGGGGACCGGACCATGCTCCAGCGGACGGTCGAACGGGTGCTGCCGCTCAACCCCAAGCGTATCCTGGTGATCACCAACCGGATTCAGGCCGAAGAGACGGAGCTTCAGCTCTCCGGCTACAAGGGCGTGCCCATCGACGTCATCGCCGAACCCTCGGCCCGGAACACCGCCCCGGCCATCGGGCTGGCGGCCGCCATCATTGCCGCCCACGATCCCGCAGGGATCATGGTGGTGCTGCCCGCGGACCATTTCATCAAGGACGAGGAGGGGCTCCGGGAAACCCTGGTGCGCGCCCGCCACGCGGCGCACAACGGTTACCTGGTGACGCTGGGCATCATGCCGTCCCGCCCCGAGACCGGTTACGGCTATATCGAGGCCGATCTCGAACTGCGCGGCGACGGACCGTTCCCGGTACGACGCTTTGTGGAGAAGCCGCCGTTGGAGCAGGCGGTCCGTTACCTGGAAGAGGGCAACTTTTTCTGGAACAGCGGGATGTTCATCTGGCGCTGCGACACGATCCTGGGGGAGATAGCCTTCCATGTACCCGATTTGGGGCGGGCCCTGGCGGGCATATCGTTTACCGGCGATGTCTGGGAACTCTCGGACCTTGCCGCGCAGATCGAGACGATGTACGACGCCGTTGCCGGCGTTTCCATAGATTACGCCGTCATGGAGAAATCCTCCAAGGTCCTGGTGGTGCCGGTGGAAATGGGGTGGAGCGATGTGGGAAGCTGGAGCGCCCTCCCCGAGGTGGTCGCCCCGGACGCCTCCGGCACGGTTTGCATCAACGCCGCAGGCCATGTGGCCATCGATTCGTCGGATTGCCTGATCTACGCCGACGGCAAAATGGTGGCCACGGTCGGGGTACGGGGGCTGGTGGTGGTGTCAACCCCGGATGCCCTGCTGGTGTGCGACCGGGAGCGGGCCCAGGATGTGAAAAAGGTGGTCGAGCAACTGACGGCGCGCGGGCTTACGTCCTATTTGTAGGGGGCTGGCATGGCTCAAACACAATCCGCACTCTCCATGACCCGGTTTGCCCCTGCCGAGCTGGCCTCCGGCGATGTTCTGGCGGAACAGCAGCGGGCCGTTCTCCACGAAGAGTTGGTGGACACCCTTATCCAGGCCATGCCGGGCTATGTGGTGCTGGTCAACGAACAGCGGCAGATCGTGGCCTGTAACCGTAACGCGCTTCAGCTTTCCGGGGCTGCCGACAATGGGGAACTGGTCGGCAAGCGTCTCGGCGAGGTGCTCAACTGCGCCCATGCCGAAGATTCCTCCGGCGGGTGCGGCACCAGTGAGTATTGTTCCGTATGCGGCGCCGTGCTCGCCATTCTGAAGAGCCAGGAGAGCGGCGGACAGGTTGTGCGCGAGTGCCTGGTCGCCGTGAAGGGCGACAGGGAGCTTGCCCTCGATATGCTGGCAACGGCGACGCCGATCCGTATCCACGACCGGAAATTCACCATCGTGGTACTCCAGGATATCAGCAACGAAAAACGTCGCGAGGTTCTGGAGCAGCTTTTTTTCCATGATGTCGTCAATACGGCCGGCGGCATTCATGGTCTGGCCTCCCTTATGGCGGAGCGGGAGGACGTGTCCGGGCATGCGCCTTCCGACTACGTCGGCTGGCTTGTGACGCTGTCGGGAAACCTGCTGGACGAGATCCAGGGACAACGCAATCTGCTGGCGGCGGAACGGGGAGAGTTCGTGCCCGAATGCGCCCCCGTAAGCATCCGGGAGGTATTGCTCGAAACCAGCCGGCTTTTCAACCATCACGAGAGGGCGCCCGGCAGGGAGTTGGTGCTGAAGGACGGCCCGGATTTCATCGTCACCACCGATGCGGCGATCCTGCGCCGGATCATCGGCAATATGACGCTGAATGCCCTGGAGGCCACACCGGTCGGAGGCGTGGTGACGCTTTCGGCCGATTCGGACGGATCGCGGGCAACTATCGAGGTACACAATAGCGGCGAGATTCCGTCGGAGGCGCAGTTGCAACTGTTCAAGCGCTCATTCAGCACGAAATCTGCGTTGGGCCGGGGCATCGGCACGTACAGCATGAAATTGTTCGGGGAGCGCTATCTCAAGGGCAAGGTCGATTTCAGAAGCAATCAGGACGAGGGCACGGTTTTCTCCTTTTCCCTGCCCCTGGGTTAGGGTCCTGTACGGCTCATGTGTGTGAAAAACCGGGCATGCGAACACCAGCATTTTTTTTGCCATACTTGTCAACCTCGGTATTGATGCGGGTTGACTATTCGGAGGCATTGTGGAGATTTCCATTCAACAGGAGTTGGAGCAGATCAAGGAGCGGGGACTGTATCGCAGGACGCGCCTTATCCAGGGGCGCCAGTCGGCGTGGGTGGAGATGGCCGGCAAAAAGGTGCTGTTGCTCTGTTCCAACAACTATCTGGGGCTTGCCGATCATCCGGCCCTGATCGCGGCGGCGGCCGACGCCGCAACCCGGTTCGGCGTTTCGAGCGGGGCCTCGCGGCTCGTGTCCGGCACCATGGAGTTGCATGAGCGCCTGGAGGCGGCGGTGGCCCGCTTCAAACAGACGGAGGCGGCGCTGCTCTTCAACAGCGGTTACGCCGCCAATACCGGCATCATCCCGGCGCTGGCCGGGCGTGGCGACGTCATTTTTTCCGACAGGCTCAACCATGCCAGCATCGTTGACGGCGCTCTTCTGTCCGGCGCGCGGCTGGTGCGTTATCCCCACAACGATCATACCGCTCTGGCCCGGCTGCTGGAAAAACACCGGGGCACGGGCCGCGCCCTGATCGTCACGGACGGGGTCTTCAGCATGGACGGCGATATCGCCCCCCTCGGGGAACTGGTCCGGCTCAAGACCGACCACAAGGCGCTCCTGATGGTGGATGACGCCCACGGCAGCGGGGTCCTGGGGGAACAGGGGAGGGGCACGGCCGAAATGCTGGGCGTCACGGACGGCGTGGATATCGGCATGGGCACCTTCGGCAAGGCTCTGGGGAGCTACGGCGCCTATGCCGCGGTTTCGGCGGAGTTACGGGAGTTGTTGCTCAACCGCGCCCGCAGCTTCATCTTTTCCACCTCCCTGCCGCCGGCCGTGCTGGCGGCGTCCCTGGCGGCGGTCGAACTGGTCCGATCGCCGGAAGTGAAGAGCCTGCGGGAACAACTCCGCCGCAAGAGCGCTCTGTTCAGAAACCATATGCGCTCGGCCGGTTTCACGCTCCCCGACGGCGAAACCCAGATCGTGCCGCTCGTGACCGGGGAGGCCGACACCACCATGCGGTTTTCCGGGATGCTGTTGGAAGAAGGGTTGTACGTCCAGGGGATTCGTCCCCCCACCGTGCCTGCCGGTGCCTGCCGGCTCCGTTTTACCCTCATGGCGACCCACGGCGACGCAGACCTGGACCGGGCGGCCGAGCGGGTCATAGCGGTCGGCCGCAGATTGGGGGTCATCTAGATGCCGTGGTATGAAGATAGCCGGGGGGAGCGGCTCCGGTACCGGGAACAGGGGCAGGGACCGGCGCTGGTGCTGATCCACGGCTGGTGCATGTCCTCCGCCGTCTGGAGCCTCCAGCTTGACCGGCTCTCCGCCCGGTTCCGCGTGATCGCCCCGGACCTGCGCGGCCACGGCGACTCTCCCGTGGGTTCCGGCGAGTGCCGCCTGGAGACGTTTTGCTCCGATATTATCGACCTGTTCCGTTATCTCGACCTGAACGGCGCCATCCTGGCGGGGTGGTCCCAGGGGGCCCAGGTGGCGGTACGCGCCGTACCCCTCTTGCAGGAGCGTTTGAGCGGCCTGGTGCTGATCTGCGGAACGCCGCTGTTTACCTCCGCCGCGGATTTTCCCCACGGGTTGGCCCCGGCCGAGGCCCAGGGCATGGCCCTCAAGGTGCGCCGTAACCTGAAACGGGCCCTTGAGGGGTTTGTTGCCCGCATGTTCGTTCCGGGAGAGTTGGCCGCGAGCGGCCGGGAGGAGGAGATCCGTGCCCTACTGGATGCGGTGCCGGTCCCGGAAACGGCCGTGGCGCTGCAATCCCTGGCCTCGCTCGCGGAGGCCGACCTGCGGAAACAGCTTGCGGCCATCGACCGGCCGACCCTGGTGATCAGCGGCGAACACGACCCGATCTGCCCGTCTGCGGCTTCGGCCTTCATGGCAAAACGGATTCCCGCCGGCCGCCATGTGACCTATGCCGGGTGCGGCCATGCCCCTTTCCTGACCCGTTGCGACGGGTTCAACGCCGGTCTGGCGGATTTCAGCCGGGAGGTGCGCGGCGCATATGTTTGACAGGCGCAAGGTAGGCAGATCGTTTCACCGCCATGCCGACGCATACGACCGGCTTGCCTCGGTGCAGCAGCGCGTGGTGCGGCGTCTCATGGAACTGTTGGCGGGGCGCGTGACGGAGACGCCCCGGATTGCGCTGGACATCGGCTGCGGCACCGGGGCGCTGACGGCCGCCCTGAAGGAGCGCTACCCGAAGGTGCACCGCTGCGGGCTCGATCTGGCGCTCAACATGGTTCGGCAGGCCAGCGTCAAGGAGGAGGGGGATTGCCTGTTCGTCAACGGGGATGCGGAACACCTCCCGTTCCGGGATGGTTCCTTCGACCTTGTGGTCTCCGCATCCACGCTGCAATGGCTCGGTTCGCTGGATGGCTGTCTCCGGGAATGCCGGCGCATCGTTACAAAGGACGGGTTTATCGCCCTGGCCTTCTTCGGCGGCGCGACGCTGTGGGAGTTGCAGGAGAGTTACCGCGAAGCGCTTGCCCGGCGGGCAGCGCCGGACGACCCCCGTCTCGGGCGGCTGCATCGGTTCATGGGGGTTGCGGCGGTGCGGGAGGCGTTGGCCCGCCTCGATCTCGGGCAGGTGCAGGTGACCAGCGAGATCGAGATGGACCATCACCCCGACGTGCAGGGGCTGCTCAGGTCCATCAAGGGCATCGGCGCCGGCGCGGCGGCGCGGGGCGGCGCGGGCGGACTCGGCTGGCGGAGAATTATCGAGGATATGTCGGAGGTTTACCAACGGCGCTTCTTTGCGGATGGGATGATCCCTGCGACCTACGAGGTGATATATCTTATGATAAAGCCGGCTTGACGCCCGAATTTCACAGGACGGCTATGATCTTCTTGGCCAGGGGGTGGATGACGCTGTAGTGCACCTCGACGCCATCCCGTTTGCCTTCGATGATGCCCTTGTGTTTCAACAGGGCAAGGTGCTGGGATACCGTGGCTTGCGGCAGGTTGAGGCACTCCCAGATATGCTTCACGTTGCATTCCTGGGTGCAGAGGCCGGCCACGATCTTGAGCCTGATCGGGTGTCCCAGTACCTTCAAAACCTCTGCTTCTGTCGCAAATTGCATATTTACATTGAATTCCATGGTTGTCCTCGTATAAGAAATAATGAAAAAATATATATATTGATTTCTGAGCTGTCAAGGAGAATAAGCGCGGAGAATTAATAATATTCGGAGCAGGCGGCTGATCGGGGGGCAAAAAGGTCCCTCTTTTGACCCGGTTCTCGAAAGGACTTTACGGTTTGTCACGTATCTATTCGATTTTGCTTAATTTATACGGCAAGCTCCAGATGCACAATGTGCAAGGCGAATATTTCGCCGGGCAACCCGCAGATCATAATCGGCCTGGAGATTCAACCACACCTCCGGTGACACCCCGAAGTACGTTCCCAAGCCATTTGAAGCAGATACGCCATTTGCCATTGATGCGTATGTCTCTCAAAAGCCTAAAACGTTTTACAAACCGATCATCAAAGAGCACTTCGCTGTCTTTATCGTGGAAACCCTTTAATATATGAAATCAACCTATCCGAAACATGGCATTACGCCAATTGTAATAGCCAGATTTATTTGGTGAAACTGTAAATGCCTCTTAATCGCGCCCAGTGGGGATGCTATGTCAAGTTGCCGGGCGGGGTATTCATTTGCCCGTTGCCAATTATTTATTATTTGGTTATAAATGTAATTACAAAGTAAGTAACCGGAGGTGGGTTGTATGGCAACAACGATGGACACAATAGATCATGTGACCCTGCAACACCTGGTCGAGGCCGGGGCCGTGCGCGGCGCGGAAGTCATCGGCCAACCGGGGGGGTGGGGAATCGTCATCAAATATGGCATGATGGAACGGACTTTGGCAGCCCGGCGTGGTGCCGTCAGGGTTTTCAGCCGGTTTGAAACCCTTGTGAACTACCTCAAGAGCATTGGTATATCGCAGTTCAACGTCAATGCCAGTAACTATGACCCTGCCGAGAAGCGGGTACGCCCTGACGCGGCAGCCCGGATGAAGCGGACCTTCGACGCCGCCGAGCATGACAAGTGGTTCCGGGAGCAGGTTGCAGAGGGTATCCGGCAGGCAGACAACCCGAGCGCGGCATGGCTTTCTGATGCCGAGGTCAAGGCAATGAGCGCGAAGCGCCGGGAGGCGTGGGCAAAGCAGGCTAAAGGGCGTGCCGCGTGATCCTAGTATGGTTGCCCATTGCCGCAGAGGAACGTTTCGAGCAACTGGACTACATCGCCCAGGACAACCCGCTTGCGGCGATCTCGCAGGATGAGGAGATTGAGCGGCAAACCAGTCTTATTGTTTTGCAGCCGGAAATGGGGCGGATTGGGAGAGTGAAGGGAACCCGCGAGTTGGTTATCAGTCAGACCCCTTTTATTACTATCTACCGCATCATGGGCGAGCGGATAGAGATTCTGCGGTTTCTGCATGGGGCTCAGAAGTGGCCTAAGAAGTCGAAAAGCAAGCCTTGATACAAGACACATCTAAAGGTGCTCAACAGCAGCGCAGGCACTTACAAGACTTACGACACGCCCAAAAAGGCTGGCGGGTCAAAGCCATTCCCGTTGGCCAAATGGAATTGGAGGTACAGGGTGGGCAGCCAAGGAGACGCATCTAAGAGTATAAGTTTAGAGGAAATTATGTGGGTCCTCTCGGTCCCCGAGTTCTCCTTGCAATGCAAATGAGGATCAAATGGAATTGACTGCCAGTAAACGGCTTCGTGAGGCTTTTTCGCATTGGGTAAAGGCAGCTGAGTCATACAAAAACTCAGATGAGTTTGTCATTTATTTAAATGCCTGCATCCAAGCTTTACGCAATGTTACCTTTGCGTTGCAGTCTGAGAAGTCAAAAATCCATAACTTCGAAGATTGGTATGCTCTATGGCAACAAGCTATGGCAAAAGATACGATAATGATATGGTGCAGAGATGCACGAAATCAAATTGTAAAACAATCTGACTTAGAAACCAAAAGTGTAGCAATCGTATCTATACATAACAATTATCTAAAAGAACCATCATTTACACTGGAAGTCAACCCATTAGAAAAAATCGAAACGATAGGCAAAATGGTTGTTGAAATGGATTCATCGTTTGGTGCTGAAAAGGGGTATTTAAAAGTTGAAAGGCGATGGATTGATAAGAATCTAGAGAGCATTGAATTGCTAAGCGCCCTTGCCCACGCCTTCACAGTGCTTATCATTTTAGTGAACGATATAGACGACAAATTGGGGCCAGACAGAATTTATCCGATATTCGATAAAGAAAAGACGAAAATAGAACCAGGAATAATATTTCAGCTTCTTGAAGAATATACTCCGTCGTGCATGCAGAGCTTTGAAGATTATCGAACGGAATGGCTATCTATCCCAGACTTAAAACCAATTCATTTAAGGTTTCTTCCATTAAAAATGCCAGCTGAAATTTTGGAAGCTGCAAAAGAAAGATATGGTAGTACCTATAAGGAAATGCCCGACTCCTTCGAGGGCCGGTTCAGTTACTTTTTAGAAACAGCAAAACAACTATTAGAAGCAGACGGGTATCATATGACGGTGGTATTTATGGTTAGCTCTCACCGTCGCTTGGAAATGGTGCAAACAAATTTTAGGAATCAAGAAGATAAATATTTATTCTGGCAGAATATTGCAAAAAAAGCAAAACAGCATGGCATCAAAGAAGTATTTTTTGTCGGAGAAGCTTGGAATTATAGTGTTGCTGATAAGATCGAATTCGGCACGCCTGATAAGATCTCTGATAAGCAAGAGATCCTTGCAATCTCTGGGCTATCATCGTTGGGGGAATGTCGGAATGTCGCCATTCCTTTCCGCAAAATAAACGGTAAGTGTGTTTTAGGACCACCACAAGAAGATAAGCTTGTGCCTAATTTCTTTGTTCCAGTACAAAAAATCTGGGGAATTAAACGCAATTCACCAGAAGTCCTAGACCAAGAAGTTGATCCTTATTATCCGTACTCAGACAAAGTTTTAACACAGCATTATTTGCATACATTTGAGCCAGGGCCTAAAGATTCATGTTTGTGTGGTTCTGGTCAAAAATTTAAAAACTGCTGCAGGGGGCTGTACAGTAGTGTGGCTATGAGTGAGGCTAGAAAAGCATATGCATGCGAGAACTATAAAGACGCACTTAGAGCCGGTCGTTTACATCTCACGTGGTACTTACTTTGTCACAGAGCTCATACCGTACCTTTAATAAAGACAGGCGCAGATATTGCTGACAAGTTTATAACTATGGATGTTGATGCGCTAACAGGTATAATTCAATTTTTAAAGAAATGTTATGATATGGCTGGAAATGGAAAAGACTATTACGGAGTTCTGAAATTCCATTCAAAAGCAGTCGAAGACCAGCGATGGTATGATGAAATAGCCTACTTGAAGGCATTGTATCAATTGGAGAAAGCTGGAAATATAAAACTGGCTTATAAAGAATTAAAAAAAATTTCAGACCTAGAAACAACTACAGATATAAAGGTATTAAATCTTTATCTGCAACTTGTTGGGGAACAATTAACTTCGGAAGAAAAGATTTCAATTATTGACCGCATTCTTGATGCGAACCCAGAGGCCGGAACAGTTCTGCACTATCAAACCATGAAGGCGATGCTACTTTATGTGAACAAAGACGTTAATTCTGCCATCAATCTTCTTCATAATACCATTGCATCATTTAAACAGGGCCACCTCGCAAGTTCTTCAAGTTCAGAAAAAGTTCTTTTTGCTGATTGCTTATACTATTTAGGTACTTTAACTGATGAAGAAAATCACCTGAATGAATCACTAATGATTCTAACCCAATTGCAAGAAAGTTCAGCCTTGTCCCCGTCTGATTTAGCTAGAGCATATTTTATCTTGGGAGAGCTGAATTTCCACATTGGTAAGTTTACTGAGGCAAGGAGATATTTTATTGATAGCATAGCCATCGAACCTTCCCCAGTTGGTAATATATTTATTGCAAAAGCAAGCTTAGCGTTGAAAAACTTTGAAGAGGCTAATGAATATTTAACATCGATAGACATAGAAAAGTTAGATGACGGAGAAAAATTGGATTTTGTGCTTGTGCTGTATGGAATTGCTACGGCAACGTCCGATTCTAAACATTTCGACACAGCGAAGAAGATGCTAATGTCTATAACAAAAATAGGTGCGATTTATATGGAGATGAGAAACGATCTTCTAAGTAGAATTGGTGAAAGAGTATAAGGCGGGGTCAGCCCTTGAAAGTGAAATAATCTGAAAATGACAAGCTACCGCCGCATTGACACCCAGGCAATGCCGGGCAATACCCCTTGACATCCTTTCGGCCTGGTGTTACATGTAACAAAAGGAGGATGTTTTTATGCGAACCCAATCTGTTAGACAACGAGTACAAAGCCACAGAGATCGCCTGCGTGCCGCAGGTCTGCGGCCTGTGCAGATTTGGGTGCCGGACACCCGGCGACCGGGCTTTGCCGAAGAATGCCGCCGTCAATCCCGGCTTGTGGCACAAGCCGACAAAGCCGACACGGATATGCAACGTTTCATGGATGAAGCCTTGGCGGACGTGGATGGGTGGACTGAATGAGGCGCGGAGAGCTTGTCACCATTGCTATGCAAGGTGACTTTGGCAAGCCAAGGCCCGCCCTGGTGATCCAGTCCGACCAGTTCAACGGGCATAGCACTGTTACTGTGTTGCCGGTGACAAGCACGCTGGTGGAAGCCCCGCTGTTGCGTGTCACCGTCCAGCCAAGCAGCGAGAACGGCTTGCAGAAGCCTTCCCAGGTAATGGTGGACAAGGCCATGACCGTCAAGTACGACATGATAGGGCCGGCATTCGGGCACGTTGATGCAGATACGCTGGTGGAGATTGAGCGGTGCCTGGCCGTGTTCCTGGGGGTGGCAAAATGACGGTCAGGATTATCAACCAGGACGCGGCCGAACCTCGGAGGTTACCTACGGATGAGGAAGAGAGTTAGAGCGTATAAAAGTGAAGCCATGGAGGCGGCGCACGAAACGGCGCAAGACCTGCATGAAATTGGGTTGATTGATGCGAGGACCATGCGCGAATTCGACGAAGCGTGCCTTACGCCAGTTATGGAAATGACCCCGCCGAGATCATCGAAACACGGTCCAGGATCGGCGTAAGCCAAGCCGCCTTCGCACACTATCTCTTTTATCTTTATCTAATAAATTATTTCAATCCACCTCAAGCGACCTTGCGCCTCAACGGAGTAACCTTGCTGTCTATGCCGATGATGTTGCTGTTAAATTTGCGCTCCTAAGCTTTCCAGGGTTTGTTCTTTTCCTTGTCGTGCTTATGACAATTGTTGGTAAGGATCACGCCTTGCTTGACGTCGTTCAACACCGTGTCGATGATTTCATCCATAACCCCCATACCAACCCCATGCCGACCATGAAAGTTGCCGCCGTCCGCCCCGGATCGTGAGGGGTGAATTTTTCAACCCCAGTCTGTTTTCGGTGGCCGGTTTTCCACCTGCATCAAGGGCTTAAAATGGGGAGTTTTCCTATTTAAGCCCCTATACCGGCCCATGCTGTTAAAGAGAAAATGCCTGGAGAACTTTAAATGGTATCCAAAGCAGGCGGCTGGTCAGCCGGCGAAGATGTCCCTGCTCAGGTGACAGGCGGCAAAATGGCCGTCCCGTTTCTCCTCCAGAGGGGGTGGGGTGGTGCGGCAGATTTCGGCGGCGTAGCGGCAGCGGGGATGGAAACGGCAGCCGCCGGGGATGGCGAGGGGCGAGGGGAGGTCGTCGGCCAGGAGGACCGGCGCGTCGCGGCGTTGCCCGGCGATGCGCGGGATGGCCGCGATCAGCGCTTCGGTATAGGGATGCTGGAAATGCTGGAAGAGCTGGGCAGCCGGGGCGCTCTCCACGATGACCCCCAGGTACATGACCAGCACCCGGTCGCATACATGGCGCAGCACCGAAAGATCGTGGGACACGATGATCATGGTCAGGTGGTGCTCGGACTTCATGGCCTGGAGCAGGTTGATGATCTGGGCCTGAATGGAGATGTCGAGAGAGGAGACCGGTTCGTCGGCGATGATGATCTCGGGCGACGAGGCCAGGGCCCGCGCTATGCCGATGCGTTGGCGCTGACCGCCGGAAAATTCGTTGGGGAAACGGTCGGCGTGCTCGGCCTTCAGGCCGACCGACTCCAGCAGCTCCAGCATTTTGGCGCGGATGGCCTGCCGGGAAGCGCCTCCGGCAATGACCAGCGGTTCGGCGATCGAATCGCCGATGCGCATGCGCGGGTTCAGGGAGGAAAAGGGGTCCTGGAAGATCATCTGGGTCCGCTGCCGGAATTGTTTCCGTTCCGCCGGGGAGAGGGTGTCGATGGCCGTACCGCGGTAGCGGACCTCGCCGCCGTCGGAGGGCAAGAGGCCGGCCAGGAGCTTGGCCAGGGTCGATTTGCCGCACCCGGATTCGCCCGCAATGCCGACGGTTTCTCCCCTGGCGATCTCCACATCCACCTCGTCCACCGCGGTGAGCACCCCTGTTTGCGAGGCGGGACCGGCGCTGACGCGGAACTGTTTGCGGAGTTTCACTCCGCCGAGTAGCGGTTGATTCTCTGTCATAGGCGTTTCCAGCAACGGACGAGATGGCCGGGAGAGACCTCTTCCAGCTCGGGGACCTGGGTCAGGCACGGGGGCTCCGCATGGGGGCAGCGCTCGCAAAAGCCGCACCCGGACAGTTGCTTCGTCAGGCCGGGAGGCTGTCCCGGAAGGGTGGCAAGCGGCTGTCCCGGCTGGGCGTTCTGGGGGAGGGACGCAAGAAGCGCCGCGGTATAGGGGTGCCGGGGGGCGCCGAGAAGTTCCGCCGTCGGGGCCGATTCCACGATGCGCCCGGCATACATGACGCAGGTCCGCTCCGACCGTTCGGCCACAATACCCAGATCGTGGGTGATCAGCAGGATGCCCATGTCCTCCGACCGCCTGAGGGAGTCGATCAGTTCCAGGATCTGGGCCTGAATGGTGACATCCAGCGCGGTCGTCGGTTCGTCGGCGATCAGGAGCGCCGGGCTGCAGGCCAGGGCCATGGCGATCATGACCCGCTGGCGCATGCCGCCGCTCAACTGGTGGGGATAGTCGCGCATGCGGTCCCCGGACGACGGGATCCCCACCTTGCGCAGCAAGTCGGCCCCGCAGGCCTCGGCTTCCCGGCGCGACATGCCGCGGTGCAGCCGGAGCGGCTCCGTAACCTGTTCCCCGATGCGCAGAACCGGATTGAGGGAGGTCATGGGCTCCTGGAACACCATGGAGATCCTGCTGCCCCGGATGGAGCGCATGGCCTCCTCCGGGAGCGGGACGAGATCGGTGCCGTCGAACGTGATCTCGCCGGAGCTGATGAAACCGGGCGAGGGGATGAGGCGCATGATGGAGAGCGCGGTCAGCGACTTGCCCGACCCGGATTCGCCCACCAGGGCCACGGTGCTCCCCTTGCGGACCTCCAGGCTGACGTCGTTGACCGCCGCCAGGACCCCTTGCGGGGTTCTGAAGCAGGTGCTCAGATGTTTGATCGAGAGGAGCGCGCTCATTGCCGGACCCTGCCGGGGGAGGCATGGCGACGTCGCGGGGGTAAAGGCGCTCTATTCGTATAATGGAGAGTCATTGCGGCAGCAGTGTAACGAGTCTCCCCCCACATTTCAATGGTAAATTTGGCGGCCGTCGCACGGCGGCCGGATGTTAAAACAAATTGACATACAGCCTCTTTGTGTGGTCTTATCATCAAGTTTTGCAGATGACAAAAATACGCATAGTTATGGCTGGGTTGTTGATTGCGGCGGCCTTTGTCGTTTTGGCGGGACGCAGGTGCGATGCCGCGCTGTCGGTGGATACGATCAGGGTCGCCATTGTCAAGAACGCCCCCGGTGTCACCGTTGACGGTAACGGCCTCCTGGCACTCCGGGAAAACGGCGCCGCCGTTGCCCTGAACCCCCCTGTTGCCGTTAAGGCGGGCCGGGACGATGTGCTTGTGGATGGCGTGCCTTACCGCCGGCTGGTCTTCTCGGCGGCGTCGGCGGTTTCCATCAACGGCAAGCGGTATCGCGGGGTTGCCGAGATACGTTTTAACGATAAGGGCTTGCTGGTCGTCAACGAGTTGCCTCTTGAGGACTACCTGGTCGGCCTGATCAATTGCGAGATCTCCTCCGCCTGGCCGATCGAGGCGATCAAGGCCCAGGCGGTGATCGCCAGGACCTATGCCGTCAACCGGAGAGAATCCCGGCGCGATGCGCTGTATCATCTCGAATCGTCGGTTATCGACCAGGTGTACAACGGCTGCGAGATCGAGGATAACCGCGCCCGGCGGGGGGTCTCGGAAACCGCGGGCGAGGTGCTGACCTACAACGGCGCCATCATCCAGGCCTTCTATCACTCCAATTGCGGCGGCAAGACCGAGGCGGCGGAGAATGTATGGGGAATGAGCATTCCCTATCTCAAGGGGGTCGATTGCCAGTACTGCCGGTTGTCGCCGTCCAGCGCCTGGGACCAGAAGCTGAGCCTGCGGGACTTGGAGGAAAGACTTAAGGCCGCCGGTTACAAGGCGACGGGCCTGATCGATATCCGGGCCGGGGCTCGCAACAGCAGCGGCCGGCTGAAGGATGTCATCGCCGTTACCCGGCGGGGCGAGGTCGCCGTACCCGGCAACCAGTTCCGCAAGGCGATAGGCTACGGCATTATCAAAAGCACCAATTTCACCGTCAAGGTTGTCAATGGGGACGCCATATTCTCAGGCCTCGGCAACGGGCACGGCGTGGGGCTCTGCCAGTGGGGCGCCAAACAACGGGCTCTGGAAGGCTTTTCGTATGCCGAGATCCTTTCCTACTATTATCCCGGCACGGAACTGAAAAAGCTCTCTGACATTCGCTGAACGGTCGTACGGTTATGTTTGTTAAGGATTTCAATTACCACCTGCCCCAGGAACTGATCGCCCGTTATCCGGCTTCCGAACGGGACGCGTCGCGCCTGATGCTCCTGGGTCGCGGTTCGAAAACCATCGGCGAGGATGTTTTCGCCCACCTGGGGGACCATCTGCGCCCCGGCGATCTGCTGGTGATGAACGACACGCGGGTCATTCCGGCCCGGCTGTTCGGCGCCAAGGAAACCGGCGGGAGCGTGGAACTGTTTCTGGTGAAGCGGTTATCCCCCGGGGGAGACGAGTGGGAATGCCTGCTGCGCGGGTCGAAACGCTTTCGGGAAGGGCAACCGATTCTGCTTGCCGCCGGGATGACGGCGCGGGTGATCGCCCGCCAGGGGCCCGAATCGTGGCGGGTGGCGTTTTCGGGCGCCGAACCGTTCGATACGTGGCTCGAACGGGAGGGGCACATACCGCTTCCCCCGTATCTTCAGCGCGATGACGACGTGCAGGACCGGGAACGGTACCAGACGGTGATCGCACAGGTCCCCGGTGCGGTGGCCGCGCCCACGGCGGGCCTCCATTTCACCCGTGAGCTGCTGGCCGAGCTGGAGGCCAAGGGGGTGGGCAGCGCCCGGTTGACCCTGCATACGGGGCTTGGCACCTTCAAGCCGGTGCGGGTGGAACAGGTGGAAGAACATCGCATCCACCGCGAATGGTATGCCATTCCCACGGAAACCGCCGATGCCGTCCGTTCCACCAGGGAGCGGGGAGGCAGGGTGGTTGCGGTCGGCACCACCAGTGCCCGGGCGCTGGAGTTTGCCGCCGACGATGACGGCAACATCAGGGCCGGCGCCGGTGAAGCCGATATTTTTATTTATCCCGGCTACCGCTTCCGGGTGGTGGACGGCCTGATAACCAATTTTCACCTCCCGGAATCGACGCTGCTCATGCTGGTGGCCGCCTTTGCCGGGCGGGAGTTCGTTCTCGACGCCTACCGGGAGGCCGTTACCCGCGGTTTCAGGTTTTACAGCTACGGCGATGCAATGTTGATTATATGACCTGAACCCGTGACGCCTCCATGCCTTCGCCGGTCAGCAAGGCCTCGGCCTTTGCGTTTGAAGCGTTTGCAACGATCGGACGGGGTGCCGCCGGGCGGGTGGGTTGTCGAGACATGGCGGCGGGCGGGCTCCGGTTCTTCCGGACGCTGCGGTATCACGGATTCAGATATGATAGTAGAGAGAGGGTATGTGTCCGGCACTTTTTCCGTTATTCACCGCGATGCCTCGTGCGGAGCGCGCCTCGGTTCTTTGAAAACGCCCCACGGCGAGATAGAAACCCCGATCTTCATGCCGGTGGGCACCAACGCCACCGTCAAGGCCATGACCCCCGAGGATCTGCATGCGGCCCACGCCCGGATCATCCTGGCCAACACCTACCACCTGTACCTGCGTCCCGGCCACCGGCTGGTGGAAACGCTGGGCGGCCTGCACCGCTTCATGAACTGGTCGGGACCGATCCTCACCGACAGCGGCGGGTTTCAGGTCTTCAGCCTGGGGGAATTGCGCAAGATCAGCGAGGAAGGGGTCAAGTTCCAGTCGCACCTGGACGGCTCCTATCATGTGCTGACGCCGGAGTTGTCGATCAGGATCCAGGAAGCGCTGGGCGCGGACATCATCATGTGTTTCGACGAGTGCCCGGCGGCCACGGCGGATTACGACTATGTCAGCCGCTCCCTGGAGATGACGACCCGTTGGGCGAAACGCTGCAAGGAAGCCCATCACCGCGAGGGGCAGCAGTTGTTCGGCATTATCCAGGGGGGTATGCATCACGACCTGCGCGCCCGCAGCCTGAACGAGATCTGCGCCATCGGCTTTGACGGTTATGCCCTGGGCGGGCTTTCGGTGGGAGAGGAAAAGGAACAGATGTACGGGGTGATGGAATGCTGCGCCCCGCTCATGCCGCAAGACGCCCCCCGGTACATCATGGGGATCGGCGCCCCGGAAGACCTGGTCGAGGCGGTCTGGCACGGCTTCGACATGTTCGACTGCGTCATGCCGACCCGTAATGCCCGTAACGGCATGCTCTTTACCAGCCAGGGGCGGATCAACATCAAGGCCAAGCAGTACGAGGAGGACGGGGGGCCGCTCGACCCGGCCTGCGGCTGCCATGTGTGCCGCACCTATTCCCGGGCTTATTTGCGGCATCTTTACCGGGCCGGCGAGATTCTGGCTTCGCAGTTGAATACTCAGCACAATCTGTATTATTATCTCGATCTGATGCGCCGGATGCGCGAGGCGATTCGTGAAGACCGCCTGGATGTCTTCCGTCGGGATTTTTACGATAGTCAGACGAACAATCAGGCTCAAAAAAAGGAGGATAGTTAAATGTTTGGATTGGCATTCGCAATGGCTGGCCCCCCAGGTGGGGCAGCAGGGCAGGCGGGCGGCATGGCTGCATTTCAGCAGATCATCCCGCTGGTTTTGATGTTCGCCATTTTTTATTTCCTGTTGATCCGCCCGCAACAGAAAAAGGCCAAGGAGCACAGAACGCTTCTGGATGCGCTCAAAAAGGGCGATAGCGTAATTACCGCCGGCGGGGTGCACGGCAAGGTGACGTCGGTCGACGATACCATGGTGACCCTGGAGATCGCCACCGGCGTCAACATCAAGATCACCAAGAGCTACATCGCTACCATCAAGAAGGACTAGTGTAAAAGCAGGACACTGAGCAGGACGCGGTATACAATGTTATTACATCGAAGGGAGAATGAGCCTCATGCCGAAAGGAATTGGCTGGCGTTTTGGCCTTATAGGCATTTTCATCCTGCTGTCGTTTCTCTACCTGACCCCGACCCTGGTACCCAAGCTGCCCTCCTGGTGGAGCGGCCTGTTGCCCAAGGACAAGATCCATCTGGGGCTTGACTTGCAGGGCGGTACCCACCTCGTACTGGAGGTCGATACCCAGAAGGCGGTCGAGGGTACCCTGGACATCGTGGCAACCGACCTTGAGGACACGCTGACCAGTAAAAACCTCCACTTCAAACGAATCAGCCGGACCGGTTCCGACAAGGTGACGTTGGTCCTTTACGAAAAAGGGACTGCCGACACGGTGCAGAAGCTCCTCAAAGACAAGTATCCCGGCTATGAGCAGAGCCCTCTCCACGACGAAGGCGGTTTTGTCGCCCTGGATCTGCGGGTGAGCGAGAAAGATGCCCAGGACCGCAAGGACAAGGCGGTTCAGCAGGCGCTGGAGACCATCAGGAACAGGATAGACCAGTTCGGCGTCTCCGAGCCGATCATCCAGCGGGAGGGCGTGGACCACATCGTCGTTCAGCTTCCCGGCATCAAGGACCCCCAGCGCGCCATCGAGCTGATCGGACGCACGGCGCGGCTTGAGTTCAAGATGGTCCGGGAGGATATCTCGCCGTCCGCAGCCACGATTCCCGACGATTCGGAAATCCTGAAGGAAAAATCCGTCGATCCGGCCACCGGCGCCGTCAGCGAGACACCGTTCGTGCTGCAGAAAAAATCGCTCATCACCGGCGATCTGCTGACCGACGCCCAGGTGCGCATCGATTCCCAGTTCAACCAGCCCTACGTGGCCATCGAGTTCAACTCCCTGGGCGCCAAGCTGTTCGATCAGGTGACCGCCGCCAACGTGGGCAAACGTTTTGCCATCGTTTTGGACAACAACATCTATTCGGCCCCGGTCATCCGGGAGCGCATCTCCGGCGGCAGCGCCCAGATATCGGGCAACTTCACCGAGAAGACCGCCTCGGACCTGGCAATCGTGCTCCGCGCCGGCGCGCTCCCCGCTCCGGTCAAGATCATTCAGAACGTGACCGTCGGCCCCTCCCTGGGGCAGGACTCCATCAACAAAGGCCTGATGGCCGGCCTGATCGGGGTGGTGCTGGTCGTTATCTTCATGACGATCTACTACAAGCTGTCCGGCTTGGTGGCCAACCTGGGCATGGTGCTGAACGTGGTCTACCTGATGGGAGCGCTGGCGGCTTTGGGCGCCACCCTGACCCTGCCGGGTATCGCCGCTATCGTCCTGTTGATCGGTATGTCGGTTGACTCCAACGTTCTTATCTTCGAGCGCATCCGCGAGGAGCTCAAATTGGGCAAGAGTCCCAAGGCGGCCCTGGATGCCGGTTATGACAAGGCCTTCATGACCATCATGGACTCCCACATCACCACCCTGATCACGGCGGCGGTGCTGTTCCAGTTCGGCACCGGTCCGGTCAAGGGGTTTGCCGTTTCCCTCAGCCTGGGTGTCATCATCAACCTGTTTACCTCGCTGATCGGCACCAAGGTGACCTTCGACCTGTTCCTGCACAAGGGAACAGCCAAGAAAATGAGCATATAGGGGGAGCACATGGAACTTCTGGGCAAGACCAACATAGACTTCATCGGAAAACGCAACATTTCGTTCGTCATATCGTCGATCATCGCCATCCTGGGGATCGTCGGCATCATCCAGATCGCCCGCGGGGCGGCAAACATGGGGATCGACTTCTCCGGCGGCACCTCCATGCAACTCAAGTTCGCCAAGCCGATATCAATGGCGGATGCGCGCACGGCGCTCCACAAGCACGGCATCGCCAGGGTCGACCTGCAGGAGATCAAGGATGGCAATAAACTGTTGATCAAGATCGACAAAAACGCCGGCGCCACCGTCGGCAAGTCCGCCGATGCGGTCAAGGCCTCCTTCTCCTCCGAGTTCGCCGACAACCCCTATGTGGTGGAGAGCACCACCGAGATCGGCCCCTCCATCGGCGACAAGCTGCGCAAGGACACTTTGGTGGCGGTGGCCATTTCGCTTCTGGGCATCATCCTGTACATCGCCTGGCGTTTCGACTTCAAGTTCGGCATCGGCGCCACCGTGGCCACAATCCATGACTGCCTGGCCATGTTTGCGGTCTTTTACCTGTTCAACAAGGAGATCAACCTGTTGTTCATCACCGCGGTGCTGACCATTGCCGGTTATTCCCTGACCGACACGGTGGTCGTATTCGACCGTATCCGCGAGAACCTGCACAAAAACCTCAAGGGGGCGATGCAGACCATCTTCAACAACAGCATCAACGAGGTGCTTTCCCGGACCATCGTCACCTCGCTGACGGTTTTCCTCGCCGCGGCATCACTGTTCCTCTTCGGCGGCGAAGTGATCCATGACTTCTCGCTTGCCCTCCTGATCGGCGTGCTGGTCGGCACCTATTCATCGGTCTTCGTTGCCAGCCCCATCGTGGTCCTGCTCGAAAACCGCGCTCTGGCGAAACAGGGCGACAAGGCCTGACCGAATCAAGGATTGAAATTCAGAAGGAGAAACAGCCATTGAAAAACGAAACTATTCTCTTAGCTGTTGTCGCGTTGATTGTTGGTCTTTTAGGCGGTTATCTCGTGTTCAGCATCAGCTCCAGCAATAAGGAACAACAGGCCATGCCGACCATCCCGGCCGGTTCCGGCACGCCCACCGACTATGCGCGGCGCATTGCCGAAGCGGAAAAGATCGTGGCGCAGGACCCCAAAAACCTCACGGTCTGGATCTCTCTGGGCAACGACTACTTCGACACCGATCAGGCCCAGAAAGCCATAAACGCCTACGGCAAGGCCCTGGAGCTGGACCCCAACAACACCAATGTGCTAACCGACCAGGGGGTCATGTACCGCAGGGTGGGGTGGTTCGACAAGGCGATCGCCAATTTCGAAAGGGCGCTGAAGATCGATCCCAAGCATCTCCAGAGTCTGTACAACATGGGGATCGTCTATGCCGTCGACCTGAAACAGCCGGCAAAAGGTGTGCCGTACTGGAAGCGGTACGTCGAGGTGGACCCGACCAGCGCCACCGGCATCCGGATCAAAGGCATGATCGAACAGTACGCCAAGGGAACACCGCCGGTCATGAAATAGATCAGAAAATCCCCCGCCAGCCGGGGGATTTTTTTTGCTCGCGCAACGGAAACAGCGCAGGTAAGGATGATAACCGCCGTGCACAGAAAGTGGAATACAAAACAAACGGATTTGACAAAGGCGGCGCGTCTGGCCGAAGATGCTTCGCTGCACCGGCTTACGGCAACCGTCCTCGTCGCCCGGGGGATCGAAACCGCCAACGAGGCCGCCACGTTTCTCGCCCCGTCGCTGTCTGACATGCTCGACCCCCATCTGTTGCAAGGGATGGATACGGCGGTCGCACGGCTCCTGACTGCGCGCCGCAATCGGGAAACCGTATGCATCTACGGCGATTACGACGTGGACGGCATCACCGGCACCGCCCTGCTGGTTTCCTTTCTGAGGCAGACCGGCTTTTCCTGCCGTTATTTCATCCCCAACCGCTTCGATGACGGCTACGGGCTCAACCGGGAGGCCATCCAGGGGATCATTGCCCTGGGAACCGATCTGATCGTGTCGGTGGACTGCGGTATTACGGCGGTCGATGAGGCGTTGTTCTGTACCGGACAAGGGATCGACCTGATCGTTGTCGACCACCATCTGCCCAAGGAGACCATCCCTGCCGCCCTTGCCGTCATCAATCCCGTGCAGCCCGGCTGCCCCTATCCCTTCAAATCGCTGGCGGGCGTCGGCGTGGCCTTCAACCTTTTGGTGGCCCTGCGCAAGGCCCTGCGCGACGAGGGGGGCTTTCCGGGCGCAGGTGAGCCGGACCTGCGCGACTGGCTCGATCTGGTGGCCTTGGGCACCATCGCCGATGTCGTTCCCCTGACCGGACAGAACCGTATATTGGCTTTTCACGGCTTAAGACAGATCACCAATTCGATAAAACCGGGTATCCGGGCGCTCAAGCGGGTCGCCGGCATAACGGGGGGCGTCACCTGCGGCCAGGTCGGCTTCCGTCTCGCCCCGCGCCTGAACGCCGCCGGGCGCATGGAAAGCGCCGTTCCGGGGGTGGACCTGCTTTTGAGCGCCGACCAGGCGGAGTCCGAGGGGATTGCCGCGGAACTGGATGCCGCCAACGCCGAGCGGCAAGCCGTCGAGCGGCGCATCCTGGATGAGGCGATCGCCATGGTGGAGGCGTCCGGCGCGTATCCCGGTTGCCGGAGCATCGTGCTCTCGTCCCCGAACTGGCATCAGGGGGTGGTGGGGATCGTTGCCTCGCGTCTGGTGGAGCGGTATCACCGGCCGACGATCCTGATCAGCCTCGATGAAGAGGGCAACGCCAAGGGTTCCGGCCGCAGCATCCCGGGCTTTCACCTGCTGGATGCAATAACGGCCTGCGCCGGGTTCCTGGAGCGTTTCGGCGGGCACCGTTACGCCGCCGGCATAGGCCTGCGCGCCGACGCCGTCGTATCGTTTGCCGCCGCCTTCGAGGCCGAGGCGGCCCGGCTGCTGACGGACGGCGACCTTGTGGCGCAGTTGGATATGGACGCCGAGGCGCGGCCGGACGACATTACGCCGGAACTGGCCCGCGAGTTGAAGCGGCTGGAACCGTTCGGCGCCGGTAATCCCGAACCGGCGCTGCTCATGCGCGGGGTGCGGGTCATGGAGCAGCGCATGGTGGGTGACGGACACCTGCGCCTGCGCCTGTCGGCGGAGGGACGCCACTTCAACGCCATCGCCTTTCGCCTTGCGTCCCGTCAGGTCCCTGGTATGGTTGATATAGCCTTTTTCCCGGAGATGAACGAATGGAACGGCAACTCCACCCTGCAGTTGCGGGTGAAGGACCTGCGTCCCGCGGAGTGATCGATGCAGCGTGAAGAACGTTTCGATAGGGCCGAGAGCGTCATCCGCATCGGCTTCTGGGTCAACGCGGTACTGATGGTCTTCAAACTGGCCGCCGGTTACTGGGGGCGCTCGGACGCCGTGTTTGCCGACGGCATCGAGAGCGCCTGCGATTTCATCGCCCTGTTCTCCACCATGGTTGCGCTCAAACTGGGCCGCAAGCCCTTCGACGAGCAGCATCCCTACGGCCACGGCCGGGCTGAAAGCCTGTCGGCCCTGTTCGTCTCCATGGTTATCGTCGCAACCGGCGCCTGGATCCTGGTCGGATCGGTGCATGCCGTCATCGACCGCGACTTCAAATCGCCCGGCCTGATCGCCGTTTTTGCGGCCTTTGCCACCATCCTCATCAAGGAATGGCTCTACCGTTTTTCGCAGAAAACCGGGGTGCACCTGGAAAGTCCCGCGCTTCTGGCGGTTGCCAAGGACCACCGCAAGGATGCCATCACCTCGATCTCCACCCTGGTCGGGGTGGGGGGAGCCTATTTCGGCTGGGGGATCATGGACCCCCTGGCGGCCGGACTGACCTCGTTCTTCATCCTGCACATCGGTTTCCAGACCTTCCGGGAATCGGCCCACGACCTGATGGACGGCAGCGCTCCGCCGGATTTCGTCGGCGAGGTCACCCGCCTGGCGGAGAGCGTGCCCAGGGTGGAGCATGTCCACGGCATCCGCGCCCGCCGTTCCGGCCAGTACATGATCATCGACCTCAAGCTGGATATGGACCCCGCCATGACGGTCAAGGAGTCCCACGACGTGGCCACCAGTGTGAAAAAACTGATCTTCGCCGGTTTTCCCAACGTGGGGGACGTGATGATCCACGTCAATCCCCATGACGAGGAACATGAGGACCTGATCAGGCTTTAGCGCTGCTCTGATATTGGGAAGGACCCCAATCCTGGGAAGGAAGGGGGGCATTTACGGCGTGGCAAAGGGGTTCTGTTTGCATGTCGAATTCGCAAAAACAGCGGCAAATTGGTCGGTTCACAGAGCGTGCTTCCGCTCAACCCCGTAATGTTCCTGCCGCGCGAGGATAAAGGCAAGGCAGTCGGCATGAGACAGCGGCTTACTGAACAGATAGCCCTGATAGATTTCACAACCGAGATGTCGGAAACGCCCCAGTTGTTCTTCCTTTTCTATCCCTTCTGTTATCGTCGTCATACCGAGGTTCCGGCTCAACTCCACGATACTGCGGACAATATGGTCGTTGATGTCGCCCTCGCATGCGTCAGTCAGTGAACGATCTATCTTGATCGTATCCACCGGAAGTTCCTTGAGGTAACGTAACGATGCGTGCCCCATGCCGAAATCGTCGATCGCCACATGGACGCCGGAGTTCCTGATGCGGCGCAAGGTGTCGATTGTCCTGGCATCAGGCGCCAGAACAGTGGACTCCGTTATTTCCAGCTCAAGCTGATCGGGATGTAGTCCGGCGCGTGTCAGGCTGTCGGCAACCTCCGGGCAAAAGAGTTGATTGAGCAACTGGCTGGGAGAGACATTCACTGAAATCACCAGGTCGTTTGGTAGCTTGCCCTTCCATTCTGCTCGTTGGCGACAAGCCAGGTTCAACACGAACAGGCCGAGTTGGTCAATGCAACCGGTGTCTTCCGCAAGGGCTATCGTCACCGGCGGGGGGATGCGCCCGTAGGTTGGATGATTCCAGCGCAACAAGGCTTCCACTCCGCGCACGCGGTTCTCGGTGACATTAATTTGGGGCTGATATTCGAGAAAAAGCTGTGTAGCGTCATGGGTCAGGACGTTTTGCAGATCGTGAGCCAAGGCCTTAGCCAAACGTCCCTCTTCGCCTGGCCGGTCGATGCATTTTCTGCCGCTCTGCCCCGTTTCGCAACCGGTCGCTGTTTGTAACAAGGTATTCAGCCCCAAGATACCCTGCCGCTCCCGCAAATCGTCGGCAAGCCGTACAAAAGGGTAATATAACGCTACCCCCATGGCAAGATTGGCCATCTGCATGAAAA
Source organism: Geobacter sp. AOG2 (assembly GCF_019972295.1). Taxonomy (NCBI): domain Bacteria; kingdom Pseudomonadati; phylum Thermodesulfobacteriota; class Desulfuromonadia; order Geobacterales; family Geobacteraceae; genus Geobacter; species Geobacter sp. AOG2. The sequence continues at coordinate 2,136,830 of NZ_BLJA01000001.1, read as the reverse complement.
CCCCGGATACTGACCCGGTTGCTGCAAAGCCGCTGACAAATACCGGAGTCGTCCAAGCCCAGGTTACCCCGGGGGCGGGATGGGGCACAACACCAAGAACCATTGCGGCATACGTGATTAAGGTTTGAGTTATCGGAGTCAGCACGAACGGGATGAAATAAACGGGATTCAAGACCAGGGGAAGACCGAAAAGCAAGGGTTCGTTCACATTGCATAAAGCGGGGATCAAGGCGAACAGGCAAAGTTTGCGATTGCCTCCATCCCGGCTGTAGAGCAATATGGCGGCGATAAGGCACAATGTACTGCCCGAGCCCCCCATACGGGTAAAAGCATCGAAAAAAGGTTTTGTAAAGATAAAGGATGGTGTCTCTCCCGACGCCGCGACAGCCGAGTTGGCGATACTGGCTGGAACGAGAAAATTCTGCTCGATGGGAAAGAGAAGATTAGGACCGTGGGCACCAAAAAACCAGAAGATTTGCGAAAGGCCGGAATAGACAAGGCCAAAACCGAGGCCATGCCCAACATGGGAAAAGAGGGAGATCAGCAGGTTGTTTGTCGCCAGGTACAGATCAGGAATCCCCGTCATCACCAGGATTATCCGGATCGCCCCAAAAACGGCGATTGTCGCCATGCCGGCGGGCATGACCGTTAAGACATCCCGCACCATGGGATCATGGCCCACCGCGCCAAGCGGTAGTTGGAAACAGCTACACTGCGAGAGGCGAAGGAACAGGCTGCAACCGGCTGCCGCGACGCACAAGGCCACCATAAACCCCTGACTCATGGAAAAAGCAGCCTCCCATGAGGTGGATTCGGCCGGGGCTGTCACAACAAAAAAACAGGACAAGACCACCACGACAACCATGACAGGACTGACAAACTGTCCCGTGCGCCACTGGTTATGGTGCATGGTCATGGCACTGCTGAATGTACACAGCACGGCAAGCGAAGCAATGCCGAAGGTGCCTGAGATCATGTTGTCGCAGGTGATCCGCCAGTTTTGACCAAACAGATGATCAAGAAATAGATGCAGGGATTGGGCGGGAAAATTGCGGAGTGAAAGAGCCAGAGCGCCGATCATGATCAGCGGCAGGACAAGAACCAACCCGCGTTGAATCGACAGGAAAAATGTCCGCCGACTGATATTTTCGGCAAGTTCCAAAAGAGATAACTTTTGCCGGAGGCGGTGTAACAGTTCAGCCGTTGGGAAATATTTCATGTGGATGTCCAAGGTGAGTGTCGGCATGCCGGTCCGGCCTTTGTTGCCGGTTTTTCGTTCACGGTCTTAACCTGAGAGTTCTCGACATAATCCAAGATAGTGATGTGTCGTCTATTTGCGCAGATGGCGTTTGGCTAAAATTATTTGCACAAACTAACATATGGCCGTTCTAGTGTCACCCTCAAACTCACTATAAATTTAGTGGGATTTCCTTATAAATCTGAATCGAGGACGGGGCTGCGCCATGCAATGTCGTCACATGGGTCCGTCATCATAATGCAATTGGTAACAACACTATTGTCCTTTACATTTGCTCAGGCCATAGGTATATCTCGCCTTTTCGAGGGTAAATCGTTCCGATGGCAAAAAAGGTTCACATGATAACGGAGTTTCAAACGAGCGGAACGTCCTTGACCAATACCCCTGTCGACGGGACAGTCCCTGTAATGTCTCCTCTGCCCATCGACGTGGTTCTTCCGGGTCTCCTCGCCACCATCCGAAACCACCCGAACACCGTCCTGCACGCCCCCACCGGCGCCGGCAAGACCACCCGCGTTCCCCTGGCGCTCCTGGACGTCATCCCGCCCGAAGCGGGCCGCATCGTCATGCTGGAGCCGCGCCGCATCGCCGCGGTGTCGGCCGCCCGCTGGATGGCGCGCACCCTGGGGGAAGAGGCCGGGCGGACGGTGGGGTATTCCATCCGCTTCGAGAGCCGGGTATCGCCCGCCACCAGGGTCGAAGTCGTCACCGAGGGGATTCTGACCCGCCGCATCCAGAACGACCCGCTGCTGGAAGGGGTGGGGATGGTGATCTTCGACGAGTTCCACGAGCGGAGCATTCAGGCCGACCTGGGGCTGGCACTCTGTCTGGACGTGCAGCGCCAGGTGCGTCCGGACCTGAAGATCCTGGTCATGTCCGCCACCCTGGACGTGGAACCCCTGGCGCATCTCATGGGGGACGCTCCGGTGGTGAGCTCCGCCGGCCGCTCCTTTCCGGTGGAGGAGATCTATCTGGACGAGCGTTCCCGGGAACGTCTTCCCGACCGCATGGCCGCCGCGGTCCACCGGGTCGTGCGCGAGACCGGGGGGGACGTCCTGGCGTTTCTGCCCGGCAGCGGCGAGATCCGCACCTGCGCCTCGCTGCTGGCCGGAAGCGGCCTGGCGGAGCGGGGCGTTGCGGTCCACCAGCTCTATGGCGACCTCCCCTTTGAGGAACAGCAGCGGGCCATCCAGCCCGGCAGGCAGCGCAAGGTGGTGCTGGCCACCAGTATCGCCGAGACCAGCCTGACCATCGAAGGGGTGCGCGCGGTGATCGACAGCGGCCTGTCCCGGCGTCTCCGCTTTGATCCGGCCAGCGGCATGAACCGTCTGGTGACGGTGCGCGAATCGGCCTCTTCCGCCGAACAGCGCAAGGGACGGGCGGGCAGGCTCGGGCCGGGTGTCTGTTACCGCCTGTTCAGCCGCCACACCCTGAGCGCCATGACGCCCCATACCCCGCCGGAGATCCTGGACACCGACCTGTCGCCCCTGGTGCTGGAACTGGCTGCCTGGGGCGTTCACGACCCGGACACCCTGGCGTGGCTGGACCCGCCCCCTGCGGCGGCCCTGGCCGTGGGCCGGCGCCTGCTGGCCGCCCTGGGGGCTTTCGACCCCCAACAGCGCATCACGCCCCTGGGCGGGATGATGGTCCGCCTGCCGCTCCATCCGCGCCTGAGCCGGCTTTTGCTGCGCGCCGGGGAATTGGGCTGTCCCCGGCTCGGGTGCGATCTGGCGGCGCTGGTCTCCGAGCGGGACATCCTCCGCACTGCCGGGAACGGGCATGCTCCCCGTGTCGGACCGTCGGATATCGTCGAACGCCTGGAATATCTGCATGCCTGGCGCAGGGGCGGCTCCGGGGGACCGGGAGCGGACGCGGCCGCCCTGAAAGCGGTCGAGCGGGTGAGCCGCCAGTTGGAGCGCCTGGTGACGCCCACAGCGGGTGAGGACAAGCGTGTCGACCTGGACGAGGCGGTAGCCCGGCTGCTCCTGGCCGCCTATCCCGACCGGCCGGCCCGGCGACGCGGGGACGATGAGGGGCGGTATCTGCTGGCGAGCGGCCGGGGCGCGCGGCTTTCGCCCCGCAGTGTGACGCGGAAGGCCGAATACCTCGTGGCGGTGGATGTGGACGGCGGCGGTCAGGGGGAGGGGATCATCCATCTGGCCTCGGAGGTCGGGGAGGATATCCTGCGCCAGGAATGCGCGGGTCTGATCGTACAGCGGAACGAAATCGTCTGGAGCGAGCGGGACAAGCGGGTCGTGGCGGTCAGGGAGGAACGTCTCGGCGAACTCCGGCTCTCGTCCGCACCCTACACGCCCCGCGGTGAGGAAGCCTGCCCGGTGGTCCTGGAGGCGGTGCGGGCGTCCCGCTTGGGACTGCTCGACATGGGTGAGCCGGTGCGCCGTCTGCAGGGGAGGGTGGCGCTGCTGCGCACGGCCCTGCCGGAGGAGGGCTGGCCCGACCTGTCGGACGGGAACCTGATCGAAACGTTGGAGGAGTGGCTGGCGCCCCATCTGGAGGGGGTGCGCACCGCCCAGCAGGTGCGGGCGTTGCCTGTCGCCCCGTTGCTGCTCGGGCTGTTGGACTACCGCAGCCAGCGGCTGTTGGACGAGTTGGCCCCGACCCATCTGGAAGTGCCCAGCGGCTCCCGCATCAGGCTCGATTACTCTGCCGGGGATTGTCCGGTGCTGGCGGTCAAACTGCAGGAGTTGTTCGGCCTGGCGGATACGCCCGCCATAGCCAGGGGGAGGGTGGCGGTGCTGCTGCACCTGCTGTCGCCGGCCGGGAGGCCGATACAGGTCACGCGGGATCTGAAGGGGTTCTGGAACGGCGCCTACCACGAGGTGAAAAAGGAATTGAAGGGGCGGTACCCCAAACACCCCTGGCCGGACGATCCCTGGAGTGCACAGCCGACGCGGCGGGCGAAACCGCGGGGTCACTGAATGCGAAAACCTTACATCCGCCACGGGGACACAGAGACACGGAGGAAGGCAACACCGTAAAATCATTGAAAAGCAATTGTCCACGAACGACACGAAAAACACGAACATGTTAAACCGGAATCCAGATAGATAAACCTTTTGTGTTTAATGGTTTATATCTGATTTGTTCGTGTAATTTCGTGTCGTTCGTGGACCAAAATCATGCTGTTTCGCTTTTCTCTGCGAACCTCTGCGTCTCCGTGTCCCTGTGGCGGATTTTTAAAAGCCCTGCCTTAAATATCCAACCGTTACATCCTATTTCTTCACGTTGTAGAATACGTCGTGCCCCCTGAACAGGGCCACGTTGTCCAGTTCGTCCTCGATGCGCAGCAACTGGTTGTACTTGGCGACCCGGTCGGTGCGGCAGAGCGAACCGGTCTTGATCTGTCCGGCGTTGACCGCCACGGCCAGATCGGCCAGGGTGGTGTCCTCGGTTTCGCCCGAGCGGTGGGAGATGACCGTGGTGTAACCGGCCCGCTTGGCCATCTCGATGGCTTCCAGGGTCTCGGTCAGGGTGCCGATCTGGTTGAGCTTGATGAGGATCGAATTGGCGATCCCTTTCTGGATGCCTTCCTTGAGGATCTTGGGGTTGGTGACGAACAGGTCGTCGCCCACGATCTGGATGCGTTTGCCCAGGCGGTCGGTCATCTTCTTCCAGCCGTCCCAGTCGTTTTCGGCCATGCCGTCCTCGATGGAGATGATCGGGTATTTGTTGACCAGGTTTTCGTAGAAGTCGATCAACTGGTCGGAGCTCTTTTTCGGTTCCGCCTCGTTCTCCAGGGTATAGACGCCGTCCTTGAACAACTCGGACGAGGCCACGTCCAGGGCCAGCAGCACGTCTTCGCCCGGCTTGTAGCCCGCCTTGACGATGGCCTCCATGATGACTTCAAGGGCCTCTTCGTTGGATTTCAGGTTGGGGGCGAAGCCGCCCTCGTCGCCGACGGCGGTATTGTAGCCTTTGGCCTTGAGCACGGATTTGAGGGCGTGGAAGACCTCGGCGCCCATGCGCAGGGCTTCCGCAAAGTTCTTCGCCCCGGCGGGCATGATCATGAATTCCTGAATGTCCACGTTGTTGTCGGCATGGGCGCCGCCGTTGATGATGTTCATCATGGGCAACGGCAGCTCGCGGGCCCCGGCGCCGCCGATGTATTTGTACAGAGGCTGCCCCGCCTCCTCGGCCGCCGCCTTCGCTACGGCCAGGGACACGCCCAGGATGGCGTTGGCGCCCAGGTTGCTCTTGTATTCGGTGCCGTCCAGCTCCAGCATCTTCATGTCGATGCCGACCTGGTCGTCGGACTCCATGCCGATGATCTCGTCGGCGATCTGGTTGTTGACGTTATCCACCGCCTTGAGAACGCCTTTGCCCAGATAACGGGACTTATCGCCGTCGCGCAACTCAAGCGCCTCGCGTTCGCCGGTGGATGCGCCGGAAGGAACGGCCGCCCGCCCAAAGGCGCCGGATTCGAGGAACACTTCCACTTCCAGTGTCGGATTCCCGCGGGAATCAAGAATCTCCCGAGCATAGACATCTACGATTTCACTCATTGCTGCCCCCTTGCATGGAATTGATTGGTGGGGAGACCATATACGTCTCCGTAAACACAAAACAGCATTTCTATAGCACATTACTTTCAATAAATACAGACATGCCGGGAAAAAAATGGCAAGCGCCGAAATGCCCGCGTATGGCGGCGTGTCCCCTGAATCCGCGACGCCTCCCTGCCTCCGCTGGTCCGGAAGGCCTCCGCCTTTACGTTTGAAGAGTTTGCAACCATCAGGCGGAGTACCGGCCGGGTACGTGAACTGTCGCGACATGGCGGCGTGCGGGCCCCGGCTCTTCCCGACGCTACGGCATCCGGCGTCACGGATTCAGGGTAGAGTGACTAATTTTAAATCAAAACGACTCGGACTTCACATTATGTTGTAATAATGGTATGAAATACCGTCACATTGTTTACGGATGGAATTCCCCAGATCTGCGGAGAAAACAATTCATGTCATCAGGTTCGCTGGACCGTCTCACCATCGACAAATCCCGCCAGCCCTCGGCCAAGGGGGGCACGGGCAAACGCACGCGTCTTGTGGCAGCCGTTTCCGTGGTGCTCCTTGCCGGGATCGTGCTGCTGCTGGTGCAGCGGCACTCCGTCGCCATCGACACGATCAACGTTTCCCAGGTGTATCCTACCCAGTCCTTCACCCTGTTGAACGCAAGCGGTTACGTGGTGGCCCAGCGCAAGGCGTCGGTGGCGGCAAAAACCACCGGCCGGCTGGAATGGCTGGGGGTCGAGGAGGGGAGCCGGGTTACGAGCGGCCAGGTTATCGCCCGGCTGGAGAACAAGGACCTGGATGCGACCGTGCGGCAGAACGAGGCCAACGTCCAGAATGCCAAGTCTTTGCTTGAACAGGCCAAGGCGGAACTGGTCGATGCCAAACAGGCCTTCCAGCGTGAAAAGGAATTGCTGAAAGAGGGGATTGTCGCCAAATCCGAATACGACGCCGCCTATGCCCGTTATAAAAAGGCAGTTGCCGGCGTTGCGGGCGCCGAAGCCGGCATTCATTCCGCGGCTGCCGCGCTTCGAGGCGCCACGGTGAATTTCGATTACAGTCTGATCCGGGCCCCGTTCGATGCCGTGGTGCTGACCAAGAACGCCGACGTGGGCGACCTCATCACCCCCCTGGGGGCGGCGGCCAATGCCAAGGCGGCCGTGGTGACCATAGCGGACCTCGGTTCCCTGGAGGTGGAGGCCGACGTCTCCGAATCCAACCTGGCAATCGTCAAGGCGGGGCAGCCGTGCGAGATTACCCTGGATGCCCTGCCGAACGCCCGGTTCCGCGGTGTCGTGCATACCATCGTCCCGACGGCCGACCGCACCAAGGCCTCGGTCATGGTCAAGGTGCGCTTCGTGGATTCCGACCCCCACATCCTGCCGGAGATGAGCGCCAAGGTGGCCTTCCTGGAACGTGAGGCCAAAAAGGCGGACCAGCGTCCGCGCATCGCCGTCAAGCCGGAGGCCATCGTCACCTCCGGCGGCCGCGAGGGGGTCTACCTCGTCAAGGGGGACCGGGTGGTCTTTACGCCGGTTACGCGGGGTGCTCCCGTGGGCGATATGGTGGAGGTCGGCGGGGTGAAATCCGGGGACAAGGTGGCGCTCAAGCCGCTGGATAAACTGAAAGACGGTTCCAGGGTCAGCCTGGCCGGGGATAAATAGGAACATGCCTGATTCCGGGGAACGGCGGATTGTCGTCAGCATCCGCAACGCAGCCAAGTCCTACCAGCGCGGCAGCCAGGTGGTGCCGGTCCTGGAGGATATCTCCTTCGAGATCTTCCAGGGGGAATTCCTGGCGCTCATGGGACCGTCGGGATCGGGCAAGAGCACTCTGCTCAACCTGATCGCCGGTATCGATTCGGTTGATCGCGGTTCCATCGTGGTGGACGGCGTGGATATCGCTACCCTGGGGGAGCGTGAGCTAGCCGATTGGCGCGCGGCCCACGTGGGCTTCATCTTCCAGTTCTACAACCTCATTCCGGTCCTGACCGCGTTCGAGAATGTGGAGTTGCCGCTCCTTTTGACGCCGCTCGGCCGCCGCGAACGCCGCGAACATGTGGAGGCGGCCCTGGAGGTGGTCGGTCTGGCCGACCGCATGGAGCATTACCCGTCCCAGCTTTCGGGCGGCCAGCAGCAGCGGGTGGCCATCGCCCGGGCCGTGGTGAGCGATCCCTCCATCCTGGTGGCCGACGAGCCGACCGGCGACCTGGACCGGGTTTCCGCCGAGGAGATCCTGCACTTGATGGCACGACTGAACAGCGAGTTCGGCAAGACGATCATCATGGTGACCCACGACCCGCGCGCCGCCGAAAAGGCCCATATCGTCAGACACCTGGAAAAGGGCGTGCTCAGCGATGTTCCTGCTTAAACTGCTCACCAGGAACGCCCTGCGCCACCGTATGCGCACCGGGCTCACCATCTTGGGGATCACCATCGCCATCCTGGCCTTCGGCCTGTTGCGCACGGTGATCACCGCATGGTATGCCGGGGTCAACGCCTCGTCGACCGCACGCCTGATCACCCGCAATGCCATCTCCCTGACCTTTTCCCTGCCGATCTCCTATCTGGAAAAGATCCGGCAGGTGGAGGGGGTCGCGTCGGTCTCCTATGCCAACTGGTTCGGCGGCGTCTACATCACGGAAAAGAACTTTTTCCCGAATTTCGCCATCGAACCGAAAAGCTATTTCGAGCTGTATCCCGAGTTCGTGCTCTCGCCCGAAGCCGAGCGGGCCTTCGTGACCGACCGCAAGGGGTGCGTGGCCGGGCGGAAGCTGGCCGAGCGCTTCGGGTGGAAGGTGGGCGACAACATCACGCTCAAGGGCACCATCTATCCCGGCACGTGGGATTTCGTCCTGCGCGGCATCTATCGCGGCGCGGAGAAATCGACCGACGAGAACCAGTTCTTCTTCCACTGGGATTATCTGAACGAAACCCTGAAAAAGACGGTGTCCCGCCGGGCCGACCAGGTGGGGGTGGTCGTCGTGGGGTTGAAAAACCCGCAAACGGCGGCTGAAACATCCCTGGCCGTGGATGCGCGTTTCAAGAACTCCCTGGCCGAAACCCTGACCGAGACGGAAAAGGCCTTCCAGCTCAGCTTCATCTCCATGACCGAGGCCATCGTGGTGGCCATCCGCATCGTATCGTATGTGGTGATCGTCATCATCATGGCGGTGGTGGCCAACACCATGGCCATGACCGCCCGCGAACGGATCGGCGAGTATGCCATCTTCAAGGCCATGGGGTTTCGCGGCTACTATATCGCCGGCATGGTCTTCGGCGAGTCGCTGTTCATCGCCATGACCGGCTGTGCGGTCGGCATTGGCCTGACCTTCCCGGTGGCGGCGAAGTTCGGGCAGGTCATGGGCGCCTTTTTCCCCGTATTCCAGGTCGAGCGCTCGACCCTGTATCTGGACGTGGCGTTCTGCCTGCTGGTCGGGCTGGTGGCGGGCGTATTTCCCACCTGGAGGGCGGTGAGGATCGGGATTGCCGACGGCCTGCGCAGAATCGGCTAGTTTCCGTCCGGAAAGGGTTCTTTTCCGCCCATGCGGCGTCAATCTTCGGGCTTGCTTGTGCGGCGTACCGATGTACGCCTCCGCGCAACCCCTCGATTTCCTTGCCTGGACGCAAAATTCCTCCTTTCCGAATCGGAAACCAGGATAGAAACGTGATGAGGAGTACCCATGAAAACCAGAATACTGATCGTCGATGACGAGTTGAGCATGCGCGAATTCCTGGCGATCCTGCTGGAGCGGGAGGGGTACCAGGTGGCGGTGGCGGCCAATGCGGAAGAGGCCCTCGGGCAGATCGACGGCTCCCTGTTCGATCTGGTCATCTCGGATGTGCAGATGCCCGGCCTGAACGGCATCGACCTGCTCGCCCGGATCAAGCAGACGGCCCCGGACACCGCCGTGCTGATGGTGACGGCGTTTACCGCCGCGGACCAGGCGGTGGAGGCCATGAAGCTGGGGGCCTACGATTACATCTCCAAGCCGTTCAAGAACGAGGAGATCAAGATCCTGATCAGCAAGGCGCTGGAGAAACAGGGGCTGAAACGGGAAAACACCATCCTCAGGCAGGAGGTCGCACACCGGGACGGTTTTTGCGGGATCATCGGCAAGAGCGCCAGGATGCGCGAGTTGTTCGACATGATCCAGAAGGTCGCCTCCAGCCAGAGTTCGGTGCTGATCCTGGGGGAGAGCGGCACCGGCAAGGAGTTGGCGGCACGCGCCATCCACGAGTGCAGTCCGCGCAAAGCCAAGCCGTTTGTGGCGGTCAACTGCGGGGCCATCCCCGAATCCCTGATCGAGAGCGAGCTGTTCGGCCATAAGAAGGGGGCCTTCACCGGCGCCGTGGCCGACCGCCCCGGCCTTTTCGAGCAGGCCGAGGGTGGAACCCTTTTTCTGGACGAGATCGGTGAATTGCCGCTTCTGTTGCAGACCAAGCTGCTCAGGGTCTTGCAGGAACGCGAGTTCAGGCGGGTAGGGGACGCCAAGGTCTATAAGGCGGATGTGCGGGTGCTGACCGCCTCCAACCGCGACCTGGACGAGGACATCAAAAACGGCGGCTTCCGGGAGGACCTCTATTATCGTATCAACGTGGTGCAGATCGTCATGCCGCCGCTCCGGGAACGGATCGAGGATATCCCCCTTCTGGTGGAGCATTTCTGCCGCAAGCTCCATCCCGACACCCCGGCGTCCGTCTCCCCCGGCGCGCTCAAGGCGCTGATGAATTACGGCTTTCCCGGTAATATCCGCGAACTGGAGAACATTGTCGAGCGCAGCCTGATCCTGGACAGCGAACTGATTTCCGAAGGCAATCTCCCGAAGCAGGTGGCGGCGGGCAGGGCGCCCTGTCTGAGCGCGGACGTGACGATCCCCGACGAGGGGATGTTCCTGGAGCCGCTGTTGGAAAACCTGGAACGGCAATACCTCCTGAAGGCCCTGGAAAAGACCGGCGGCGCCAAGAAAAAAGCCGCCGAACTGCTGGGCATGTCGTTCCGGTCGTTCCGCTATAGGCTGGCGAAGCTGGGGATGGATAGTGAAACGGCATGATATGTGCTTGGTTTCTCAGGTGTGTAATAGTTATCAGTTTATTACCCAGGGGATGCCACATGAAAATGAAACGGTTGAGCATCAAAGGTTTTACCCTGATAGAATTATTGGTGGTCGTTGCAATAATCGGTATTTTGGTGGCTGTAATGGTGCCAAATTACCAATACCATGTGAGAAGAGGATTCAATGCGGCGGCACTAGCAGACCTCAGAAACTTCAAGGCTAATATGGAGTCATCATATGCGGATAATCATGGGTATCAAACTTTTTGATTCGTGACAATATTTGTCAGCCAGAGTGCCTATAAATGGTCTGTCGCCAATGCGTTGTGTATGGCTTGGTCTTAAAAGGCTAATATATTAGTATGTTAACTAAGGTTGCGTTTGTGGTCCGCTGTTTGCATCTATTTTGACACATAACGATTTATGAAGCTTAATGCTTCCATGAAAGCACACACAACGAAAGGAGAAAAACATGCTTAACAAACTTCGTAGCAGAAAAGGCTTTACCCTGATCGAGCTGCTGATCGTTGTTGCGATCATCGGTATCCTGGCCGCCGTTGCCATCCCGCAGTTCTCCGCTTATCGCATCAAGGGCTTCAACTCGGCTGCAACCAGCGACATCCGAAACTTCAAGACTCAGATGGAGTCGGCTTTCGCTGATCAACAACAGTACCCGACAATGTAATCTGATATTTATATCTTTAAACTTGTTCTTTAAAGAAAGGAGTAATTTATAATGTGTAAAAAACACATCTTTATACTCAGCCTGGTTGCAGCAATCACCATGTCCTACTCCGGCGCTTTCGGAGCCACCATCTCCGACGCAACAACAATTGGCGGCGGCACCTTTTCTCCCTCCAACAAGGTGAAGATCAGTGTTACTGCAACGACTGTCAACTATGCCGCTTGTTCGGGCCATACCAGTGGTGACAGATCCATATGCACCAACAACGTGGACCCCAAGCTTTACTGGACCGCAAAGACCGTGGGCAGCGACCCGACAACTATTTCTGATGCAACCACATCTTTTACCGGATCAGGTTATACGACGCTGTAATTTACATTTTTGTCTTTAGCGGAAAAAAAGCTTGGCATTTTGTCAGGCTTTTTTTTTATTATTGCATAGTGACTCCACTCCATCCTGCGGGTATCGTTCCATGTCTAACCAAATCCAATCTACCGCCTCTTCCACAGATATTGATGCGTGTTTCAATGACGCGGGTCTTTTGTTTCAACAGGGACAATATGATGAGGCGCGCGCACGCTATGATCGGATACTACAGGCATCTCCCGACAATCCCCGCGCGTTGCGCGCGGTCGGGGTGGTTTTGCACCATCAAGCAAAGAGTGAGGAAGGGATTGAATATCTTGAGCGAGCTGTTTTTTGCAAGCCGGATTATGGGGATGCCTATATCAGTTTGGGAATAATTTTAAAGGATATTGGCTGCAAACAGGCCGCGGTGAACGCCTATAGGGAAGCGCTTGCGCTGGATACCGAATCGAGCGAGGTGTTGGGGGAAATTGGCTCTCTTTGCCTTGAACTCAAGCAGTATGACGAAGCGGAAAAGTATCTTGATAAAGCTCTGGATCGCGATCCGAAGAATTGGAGTGTCCATTATCATCGGGGTTTGCTCGAAAAGACTTTTCTTCGTTTTGAAACCGCAATCCAGCATTTTCAAAAAGCACTCGATCTGAAGCCGGATTATATCTATCCACTTGCCCATTTGGCAAAAATATTTCTGGACCAGGGACGCCACGAGGAAGCCTGTCCACTACTCGACAGGGTGTTAGGCATAAAGCCGGATTCATATAACACTCTATCAGGACAACTGTTTTGGCTGAATTACAAAACCGGGACAACCCGGGAGATGATATACAGGGAAAGTATCGCCTATGAGTCGATAGCCTTGGCGAAAAACGGGACCCAGGCATTAACCTCATGGGATGTCTTTCCGGACCCGGACCGGCGACTGCGCATTGGCTTGGTCTCGCCCGATTTCCGTCGCCACCCGGTTGGATATTTTGTACAGGCATTTCTCATGCTCCATGATCGGGAAGAATACGAGATTATCTGCTACTCCGACGTCGAGGCTGAGGATGATCTTACCGGGTTGCTCAAGGATTCGGCGGATAGCTGGAGACGGATATTCGGCGTAACCGATCTCAGGCTTTCCGAGATGATACAGCGGGATGGCATCGATATCCTGATTGATCTTACCGGCCATACCGACAAGAATCGTCTCTGCATGTTCATGATGAAGCCCACGCCTATCCAGGTAACCTGGGCCGGCTATGTAGGGACCACGGGGCTTTCCGCAATCGATTATCTTGTTTCCGACAGGTTCCAGTCCCCTGAGGACGCGGAACAATACTCGGTTGAACAGATTGTTCGCATGCCGGATGACTATATATGCTATTGCCCCCCCGACTATTCTCCCGATGTTGCGCCACTACCGGCTCTTTCCAACGGCTATGTGACGTTCGGTTGTTTCAACAATCTCTCCAAGGTGTCGGAAGATGCCGTTGTCTTGTGGTGTGAAGTCCTCAAGCGCGTTCCAGGTGCCCGACTTTTTATCAAGAACCCTTCGTTCAGCGATCAAGGAACCATCCAGCGCTATCTCGATCTTTTTGCCTCACACGGAATATCTGAAGACAGGATCATCGCTGAAGGGAAAAGTCCGCACCCTGAGATGTTGGCTCGATACTCTCTCGTTGATATCCAGTTGGATACGCGCCCCTACAGTGGCGGACTGACGACCCTTGAATCACTCTGGATGGGGGTTCCTGTCGTTACCTTGCCGGGGGAATTATTCTCTTCGCGTCATTCGCTGACGCATCTGATGAATGCCGGACTTAATGAGTGTGTCGCCTCAACGCGAAAAGAGTATATTTCCATCGCCTGCACTCTGGCGAACAATCTTGAATATCTGGCTGAACTGCGGCGTACACTGCGGCAAAGAATGATGGAATCGCCGGTATGCGATGGTCTTGGGTTCACGGAAAATCTGCAACAGGCCTTTCGCGGAATGTGGGTAAAATGGTGCGAAAGCCAGATAAGGAGCGACAGGACTGAAAACCCGACCGTTAACTCGACAAATATGGACCAGTTGCAAGGTGATCATATCGATTTCAATGATTGGGGCAATCTCCATTCGGATAGCGGCAGTTTCGACAAAGCTATAGAGTGTTATGAAAAAGCTCTGGAGATAAAGCCTAACTATGTTGAGGCGTCATATAATCTCGGGCTTGTGTACTATAAGTTGGGGGCATTAAATGAGGCCCGCCGGTTGTTTAAAAAAGCAATTCTTCTTGACCCCGATTTTGTGGATGCCCACTTGAATCTTTCGACCGTTTTTATCCATCTCGGGCGGAACAACGAAGCATTGCTTTCTTGCAGTAAAGCACTTCTATTAAGGCCTGATCTTCCCGAGGCATACAACAATATTGGAACGGCCAGTCTTAACCTTTCTCGCCCGGAGGCGGCACTTGAAGCATTTCGGAAAGCGGTTGAAATCCGGCCCGATTATGTTCAGGCTCACTCCAATGTTTTGTATGCGATGCATTTTCTCTCTCATGTCAAGGCGCGCGACCTGTTCATTGAGAGTCAAAAGTGGGATGAGTCTCATGCTGTTCCGCTCTATAAGGGCGAAGCCCGTCAGCGGACCTACGGAAATAAATCTCCGCTTCGCATAGGATTTGTCTCCCCCGATCTCTATCGTCATCCAGTCGGATATTTTGTTCAATCGTTGTTCATGCTGCACAATCAGGAAGAATTTGAGATTATCTGCTATTCCGACGCCACCATCGAGGATGAGATAACGGAAATCCTGCGCGACTCTATAGCCCAATGGCGTTGGGTCTATGGCATGTCGGACGAGGATCTTGCACAAAGGATACGTGATGATGAAATAGATATACTTATCGATCTGGCTGGACACTCAAACAACAATCGTCTGCTGGTGTTCGCCAGAAAACCGGCTCCGATCCAGGCTACATGGGCCGGATATATAGGCACCACCGGTCTTTCGTCAATCGACTACCTGATATCCGACCATTATCAATCGCCCGACGGGGCTGATGACTTTGCCACGGAAAAAATAATCCGGCTGCCCGGTGATTACATTTCCTACTGCCCTCCCGACTTTGCACCGGATGTTTCTCCTTTGCCGGCCCTGTCCAATGGCTATGTTACATTCTGCTCATTCAATAAGATGGCCAAGATCTCCGACGATGCGCTTGAATTGTGGGCTGAGATATTAAATAGGGTGGATGGATCGCATTTGCTTATGAAGAACCCTTCCTTGATCGACCCGATTATCTCGAAAAAAATCCAGATGTTCTTCCAGGATCGCGGCATAACAAGCGACAGGCTTGTTATGGAAGGTGCCTCACCACATGTTGAAATGTTCAAACGGTATTGGGCGGTTGATATCCAACTGGACACGCTACCATACAGCGGCGGGCTGACGACCCTTGAGTCACTCTGGATGGGGGTGCCGGTCGTAACGTTGCCTGGGGAGTTGTTTTCATCACGACATTCATTGACGCACCTTATGAATGTTGGGCTTGACGAATGCGTGGCTTCGACATCCGAAGAATATGTTTCCCTTACATGTGCTCTTGCGAGCGATTATGCCCATCTTGCGGAACTGCGCGGTACGCTACGGCAAAAAATGATGGTGTCGGCAATCTGTGACGGGTTCGGCTTTGCAGAGAGTATGCATAAGGCTTTTCGGTACATGTGGGAGCGGCACATTGAAAGTTTGTGAGCATGTCATTGCGATATGTCAGATAATCCATTCAGACGAGCTTTGAGTTAACCATCCAATATGAATAATAATTTCAGTTACCATATCAATAAGTTGAGAATAGGCAGACCTTATCAAATTTGTCTTCTTTGCTTCATTGTCCTTGTAATCTATTACCCGACAATATCTGCCGAGATAAGCCTTCTTGATGACCAAGACGCCATTTCAGGTTTATTGAATATTGAGACGTTCAATCTGAAATCAATTTTCTTTCCGGGGGTTAAGCAGGGAGGTTACTATCGTCCGTTTATAGGTCTTAGCTATATTGTTGACCGGTTTTGGTGGTTTCTGGACGCAAGGATGATGCATTTTGAAAATATTATGATGCACCTGTTCAATACCGTTCTTGTGTTTCTGATCGGCGTTAAATTATATCAAGGAAAAAGCGCTAATACGATGATGTTGCCCTTTCTGGCAGCGGTCCTGTTTGCCCTGCATCCAATCAATACAGAATCTGTGAACTGGATTTCAGGAAGAACGGATGCTATGGCGTGCATGTTTATTCTCACCTCTCTGTTCATGCTCATACTATATCGTGATAACGGTGATAGACGACTACTTGTTGGCGCATACATTATTACGCTGCTTGGAATATTGGCGAAAGAAACCGCTCTTGGATTCATCCCGGGGTCAGTATGTATTCTCCTTTCGTTGCCCCAAACCATACAGAAAGGCGGTGAAAGTGTTCCAAACAATGGTAGATTGCAAGGCTTGACCCTATTCTTTTGCTATGTGGCAGCAGCTCTGTTGTCCGCTTTATTCCTGGATAATTTTTACCTCATCATCGTTATTGGTGTTGCTTACTGGGTACACAGTCTGGTCCTTCTTCGTAATACGGAAAAAGTTCAGAACATTTCGACCAGGATGCGATCGCTATTGATAGTTGCCGCATCGTGTGTTTTGCTGGTTGTTGTTTACCAAGGATTGAGAAAAGCCGCATTTGTTTCCGATATTTCAAAGATACCGGATACAGTTAAAGTCATGACCGCTGATATGAACTATACCATTGAGTTGTTTATGGGAGCGGCCGGATTTTATGTCAAAAAGTTTCTAATTCCCCTGCCGCTTAACATTGCAATTCGCGAAGTTGATCCGCTCTATGAATTGTTTGGAGTGGTCTGTTTTTTCGGTTGTATATATCTTATTTCTCTTCGGCGTATTGAATCAGCCTTGATCATTGCAGGGTTTTTTATGCTTGCCCCTGTATTCCCGCTTTCCTTTGGAACCATAGCATGGACAGGGTATGCGGAACGATACGATTATATGCCATCGGCTTTTTGGATTCTTGGCGGTCTCGGCTTAATTAACTCAATGGCCAATGATTTTTGGCGACGCGGCATATTGATTACCGCATTGATTATTTTACCTTTTTTTGCTGCAATCACTCTGCAAAGAAATTTTATTTGGCAAAGTAATGAAGCTACTTTTAAAGATGCAGTTGAAAAATCTCCCGAATTTAAAAATGTTCGAGGGCTTTATATCTCTGCTCTTGTTGATAAAAAACAGTACGAAGAAGCTGAGAAACAATATTTTATCGCCAAAAAACTATACAGTCTGAAATATGACGAACGATACGATCTGACATATGCATCACTGTTAATACTCAAAAAAAAATTTAATGAAGCAGAAAAAGTTTATCGTGAAGTAGAAGCTAAAACAAAGGGGAAATCGGCGTCATTATATGAATCAGAAATTAATTTCTATAACACGCGTGAAAATGAGGAACTGGATGCCCAAAAAAAACGTGAATATGCACAGAATAAGATTGACGCTTATGAGAACCTATATAAAATTAATAAATCTGCAAACACCAGCTACAGACTCGGGCTCGCGTATCTTTCAATAGGGGAACGGGATAAAGCCATTAAGGCAATAAGAGTTTCGGTTGAACAATTGGAACACAACGACCCTCTAAAACGCAACGCCGAAAAATTATTGGAATCTCTACTGAAACCAAAACAATAATCCAACAAAAATAGTCATGCTGAAACAGAGGAGCTTGGACAGAATGACGACAATTACCGGCATTACTCTCAAAGGTATCTTTCGCGACCGTATCTTTCAGGGCATAATGGCTTTAGCTGTACTCTTCTTCTTCATACCATCGGCCGCTTCCCTCTCCATGCGCCAGGTAGCGGAGCTCTCCATAACTCTCTCGTTGTCACTGATTTCTTTCATTCTGCTGCTGTTGTCTGTCTTCCTGGGGGCGACCTCAATTTGGAAAGATATTGAACGACGTTATACCTTCAGTGTTCTTAGTCTGCCGATGAGCCGAACCCTATATCTTGTAGGCCGATTTTGCGGTATTGCCCTATTCATGCTGCTGACCGCCTTGACCCTGGGGTGTATGGCGATGCTGGCAATCAAGGTTACCTCGGTTTTCAGTCCTCCAACCCGACCGATTCTCTGGAGCGCGATTATTGCCGCTGTTGTTTTTAGTGCGCTAAAATACATTCTGTTGGTCGGAGTTGCCATGCTCTTGGCAACAGTGAGTACCTCATTTTTTCTTCCAGTCTTCGGGACGGTGTGCACATATCTGGCCGGTTCAATCACGCAACAGGTCTATGATTATCTACACACACCTTCCGCAGAGAATGCGGTCACATTGTTTGTCAAAAAATCAGCATTATTTTTGTATTACCTACTGCCGAATCTGAGTGCATTTGATTTCAAGGTCAACGCAATCTATGCCCTTCCGATCAACTCGAACGGTTTGCTGATGACGGTACTCTACTTTATCGTCTATACGTCAATCCTCTTGGCGGCCGGCGCCATCCTTTTTGGCCGGAGAGAGATAAAATGAACAAGGTGCTCCGTCCTTCAGTTGTCTTACTGCTGATGCTGGCATGTTATGGGGCCGTGCTCGGACCTTTCAGCGCCTATATGAAACAAAAGCCGGTGGAGGAGAAGCTAGGATATGTGCCGAGCGTCACACTGCTCCGTTATCTTAGCGCCGATCATAAGGAACTCGTCGCCGCCTCGCTGGTTATGAAGGCCATCATGTACTTCGGGGAGAAAGTCGAAAAACTTCAGGCCAAGGTTATTGTTGCTCCACCGGATTATCCTGGGATGTCGCGGCTTCTCCACGGTGCGGTACAACTGGATCCCTACAACATGGACGCCTACTATTTCGCCCAGTCCTTCCTCACATGGGATGTGAAACAGTACAAACTCGCCAACAATCTTCTGGACTACGGTATGAAATACCGCACGTGGGACTGGTATCTTCCTTTTTTCGCGGGATTCAACAGCGCCTACTTTTTGAAAGACTATGCAGCTGCCGCCAAGTATTATCGGCGTGCAGGAGAACTGTCCGGTTCCGACCTGTCTAAGCTCCTGGCCGGCCGCTACATGCAGGAGTCCGGTCAGACCGACCTCGCCATTGCCTATCTGACCGCCATGGAAAACAATGAGAAGAATCAGGCATTGAAACAGACTTACCAGACCCGGCTTAGCGCTTTTCAAGAGGTTCGTCGGATCGAATTGGCGCGGGACAAGTTCAAAGAGGTTAAGGGAGTGTTGCCGACAGCGGTCGAACAACTGGTTCAGGGCGGTTTTCTCTCCCCTCCACCGGTCGATCCCTATGGCGGGCAGTTCTACCTTCAGGCGGACGGCAAAGTGGCAACCACCAGTAAATTTGCATTCGGAGGGAAATCGAAGTGACAGCGTTCAGTTCCCTTGATATACAAGGACTCACAAAAACATTCAAAGGCAAGCGCGGACAGCGTGTCGAAGCGCTCAAAGGGCTCTCGCTCTCCATCGCCCAAGGTGAAATCTTCGGTTTCCTCGGCCCCAACGGCGCCGGCAAGAGTACGACCATCAAGTGTCTCATGGGGCTGATCCGGCCGACCGCGGGCACGGCAACCATCATGGGCGAGCCTATCGGCAGTGTCGCCTCGCGCACCAGGATCGGCTTCCTGCCGGAAAATCCCGCCTTTTACGATTACCTTTCCGCCGAGGAATACCTTCGTTTTGTGGGCAAGACGTTCAAGATGCCGGAGGCCCTCCTGAGCCGCCGGACGGACGAGGCATTGAAGCAGCTTGAACTGTGGGACGCCCGCAAGCGCCCCATGCGCGGTTACAGCAAGGGGATGGTGCAACGGGTAGGCCTGGCCCAGACCCTGATCCACGACCCCGACCTGTATATCCTGGATGAGCCCATGAGCGGGCTCGACCCCATCGGCAGGGCATTGGTGAAGGAGATCATCATCGACCTGAAAAAACGGGGCAAGAGTGTTTTCTTCAGCACGCACATCACCGACGACGTGGAGAAGGTCTGCGACAGGGTAGGGGTTATCGTCAAGGGGCGGCTGGAGGCCTTGGACAGCGTCGAGAATATCGTGCGGAAGGGGATCGAAGGCTATGTCGTGCAAACCCGGTCGGACCGGGGAAATCACGACACCCTGGGGGGTTTCGACGTCATGCGCAGGAATACGACCTTTGTGGAGTACTTTGTTCCCGTCACGGGGTTCAATGAATTCATGTCGTTGGTCGGGGGCAATTCAGTCGAGGTTACGCTGGTCGAAACAAAACGTAAAGATTTGGAAGCCTTTTTTCTTGATATTGTAGAAAATAAAAGGGGATAATTTTCAACGTATTAAAGTGCTGCAAGCTTTTTTGTATAAGGCGCTGTTTTTAATTTCATCTCCGGGTAATTTTGGTCAACAAGGCCAAAATAGTATTCTGCCTTTTCTCTATTGCCTCGTTGGAAGTAGCATACCGCCGTATAATAGCGGGAGAGCGCATACAATTCGTGCTTCTTCGGCGAAATTCGACCAAACCACATAATGGCCTCACTAGTATTATGAATTGCCATATGCAGGATTCCCATTTCGCTTAACAAAACCTCTTCCTGAGGTTTGAGAGATAGAGCTTGCTTAACGTAATTCATTGCCGTCTGCCAATCCTTTTTGTGACGGTAGATTTTTGCCATGGAAAACAGTGCCTGCCAATCGGTATTATTCCGTTTTTCGACCTCCTGGTATTGCCCCAACGCTTCATCCAACATTCCGTATTGTAGCAGGGTATCAGCCAATTTTCGACGTATACCCAAATCATCCGGGTTCTGTAATGTCGATGCCCGCAATACGTCAAGCTCTGGTTTCAGTTTCGGATATATGTATAAATTCATGTTAAGCATGGTCTTGTATTTGAATGAGTTAGTGTCTGCGTCGGTTGAATCCAATACGTTCTGTAGTGCGCTCAGTGCTGATTTGTAATCGCCCAGTCTTGAATATGAAATCCCCATAAAATAATTGGCCGCCATGCTCTGTTCATTGATTGCCAAGGCTTTTTTGTAGTAACCGATTGCTTCCTCAAGATTATTCTTCCGAAAGGCAATCATGCCTCGCTTGAGTTCATAGTCCGGTTTGGTAGGGTCAAGTTGGTACGCCCGCTGAAGTAGACCAAACGCCTTGTCATATTGTTTTTCATTGAAGTACACATATCCAAGGTTTGCATATCCTTTTGAGATATGAGGCGCTCTTTGTATCATGGTGGTAAAAAGGGTTTTTTCATCTTTCCAGATGGTGTTTTCATAAAATGCCACACCTGAAAGTGTAGCCAGATAAAAGAGACACACAGCTTTCAACCAGATTTCGTGCCGAAGCTTTGCCGTTCGATACAGCAGGATTGAGAGGGCAAAACAGAAGGCATACGAAGGGAGGTAGGCATATCTATCGGCGACCACCGGTTGAGTCGGCATGAGGTTGAGTACCGGGGCAAGTGTTATGAATAACCAGCAGAGGCAGAAGAGCAGGTAGGGAGACTTCTCCCGGTTCTTCCATGCATACCAGAATGCAAAGACTGTAGCGCCTAGAGCGCCAACTACCGCAAAGCTGAGAAAGTTCTTGGCAAACGCAATATCATACTCAGGTGCAAGATTGAACGGAACAAAGAGTTTGTATATATAAAAACAAGGTATTTGAATGGCAGTTGCCAATTTTGTCGTCAGGCTGTATGCGCCGAATTCAATGAGATTTGATTTTATAACATTGGTATGTCGTGCAACAGAGCTAATTAATCGAAATGCCATAAGCCCCATCAGAAAGAACGGTGCAAGTTGGAGCATTCTTGCTGACCATGTTTTGTTGTTTTTATTGAAGGTAGTAATGATCAGCAGAAGAATGGGCAGTGTAACAGAGGTGGCTTTAGAAAAAAGAGCAAGTAAGCAGAAGAGAAGTGCTAGACAATAGAAAATTATTTTCATCTTTATATTCTCTGACTGTTCAAACAGGAGATAAACATAAAGAGTTAAAAAAAAGAAAAAAGCCGATAGTAGCGCGTTACGTTGAATGATAAAGCTTACTACCTGGCTGTGAATAGGATGAATAATAAAAAATAGAGTAATAATAAATGAAACGAAACAGGTCTCATTTAATGATTCGTTCTGGAGAGAGTCATTTTTTAAAATACTTAAAAGCTTGAAACTGAAGAAATAACAAATAATTCCTGTAAAAATATAAATAATAATATTTGATAAATGAAAACCAACTGGATTTTCTCCCCACACAAAATAGTCGATAGCATATGATACGTCACGTACGGGAAGGTACTCAACACCATTTGCCGGATTAAACGGTGTGAAGAGTAGCTTCCAGGTATCAAAATATTTATATGTAGGATTTCCAACTAATAATATATTGTCATCATAGACAAATTTGTTTTTTAGAGAATTTCCGAAAACAAGGATCGTCATGATTGAGAGTGTAAAAATATAAATAATATGGGAAGTAAATGGTCTATTACAGTTCAATCTACAGTATTCCGTTATTCCTCCGAGTCCTGTTTTACTGGATGTCCTGTGAAGTCGGTTCACTTCGCACCCTCCTCAACACCTCCAGAAGTTCCTTGATCCTGTATGGTTTGATCACTGCGCCACAGAAACCGTACTCTTCATAATGGGCCATGATCGGGTCGTTGGAGTACCCGCTGGAGACGATCAGGCGCGCCTGGGGATCGAGCTCAAGGATCCGCTGGGCCGCCTCCTTGCCCCCCATGCCGCCCGGCACGGTCAGGTCCATGATGACGCTGTCAAACGGTTTGCCCGTCTCGAAGGCGGCTTTGTAATGTGAAACGGCTTCTTCGCCGCCGGCGCAGGTCGTTACCTCGTATCCCAGGAGATTGAGCATCTTCGCGGCAAGATCGAGGATCATCCCGTCGTCGTCCATGACCAGCACGGAGCCGCCGGCCGAAATGTCGGTTGCCACGGTGTTGCGCTCCTGGTCCGTCCCTATCGGCATCTCGCCCATTGAGGGGAGATGGATGGTGAAGGCGGCCCCTTGGCCGGGGCTGGAGTTGACGGAAATATGGCCGCCGTGCTTGGTTACGATCGAATAGACCGAGGAAAGCCCCAATCCCGTACCGCCCGATTTTGTGGTGAAATACGGATCGAATATCTGCTTTTGCTCTTCGTCTGAGATGCCGCACCCTTCATCCGAGAAAACCACCTTGATATAGGCGCCCGGTGCCAGTCCCAAGGCATTCGTGTCGCCCAGAAGGGCGTTTTCGGCCTTGACCCTCAACGTGCCGCCGCCCGGCATGGCCTGCACCGCGTTGATGACAATGTTGTTGAAGGCCTGATTGATCTGGCCCGCATCCGCCTCGATGGTGTGCAGATTGCCGGGTATGTCGACGGCGGCGACCACCTTTGTCCCCCGCAGCACGAGCGAGACGGACTCTTCCACCAGCTGCCGTATCGCCACCGGCCTCTTGACCGGGTTGCCGCCTTTGGCGAAGGTCAGCAACTGCCCGGCAAGTTCGGCGGCCCGTTGCGACGCTTTTTCCGCCTGTTCCAGGGGAATGCGGGCCTTGTGCGTGTAATCGAGGAACATCTGGGCAAAGGAGATGTTTCCCAGGATGCTCGTGAGGATGTTGTTGAAATCATGCGCGATCCCCCCGGCCAGAAGTCCCAGGGACTCGAGTTTCTGAACCTTCAGGAGTTCGTTCTGGGTGAACTCGCGCTCGGTGATGTCGGTGAAGATGGCCAGGATACGGTTTCTGGCCATCTGTGTGTTGACGATGACACGTCGCACCGCGCCGTTTTTGCAGGTAATCTTTACGTCGCGAGGGGGGACCGGCGTACCATCCTCCAGGGCTTTTGCCAGATCTTTCGTCCATGTGGAAGTGGTTTGCTCACGGTAGACCGGGTCGGGATAGGCTCTCAGGTACCATTCATCGACCGTGGGGATGTCGTCGATGGTATAGCCGAAGCGGTCCACGAAGCTGCTGTTCAGATATTCGATAACCCCCTGGCCGTCCGTCAGGCCGACCCCGACGGGCATTGCCTCTATAAGGAGTTTTAGGGTCTTTTCGCTTTCCCGCAGTAATTCTTCCGCGTGCTTGCGCTCCGTAATGTCCCTGGCAATGTTAAGGATGCAGGGCACCCCTTCGATATCGATGAGGCGCGCCGACATCAGTCCGACAATAATCGTTCCATCCTTTTTTCTGAATTCGGCCTCGTGATTCGATGCGATCCCGTGAGCCTTGATTTCGCGCACCAGGCGGGCCCGGTCCTCGGGGTTGACCCAGATGTCCAGTTCGAGGGATGACCTGCCGACAACCTCTTCAGGCTGATAGCCGGTAATAGCACAGAAGCCTTCGTTTACCTCCACGTAGACGCCGTCTTCCAGGCGATTGATATTGATCGAATCCGGTGAGATGCGGAATGCGGTGGAAAATTTTTCCTCGGAGAGGCGGAGCCTTTCCTCGGTCCGCTTGCGTTCGGATATGTCCCGGACCATGGCGAGGACGGTGTCTTTGTCGTCATGGGTCGTTCTGCACAAGGTGACCTCTGCCGGAAAACAGCTCCCGTCCTTTCTTTTGCAGGTCCAATCAAACACTTGGGGATGGCCCTCAAGAGCCTGTCGAAGCCATTCCAGCGCCTCTTTCGACGAGTAGGGGGAAATGCCGCTACTTATATCATTGACGGTCATCGTGATGAGTTCGTCATGGGTATAGCCAAACATGCGGCAGGCGGTCTGGTTGGCGTCGATGAATCCGCTTGTTTCGACATCATTGATGAATACCGCATCGTACATGTTGTTAAAAATGCTCCGGAACCGTTCCTCGCTCGTCTGCCCCTCGTGTTTTGCTTCGAGTGTGCTGACGACGTAACGGGCAATGAGGTGGGACAGGAGCGTCGCGGTGACGAGAACAAATAAAAAACCCTTGAAGATGGAGATACGGGCAATAGTGGCTGTGTCTTTAACAAACAGTTCAAGGGCTGAATCTGACAGATATATCCAGAGCAGGCTGAAGGTTGCATAGATGCCGACGATCTTGAAGACCTGCCAACGCTCTTTTGTCCCGAAAAATTTATGCACCTGGATGATCTCCATGAATAACGACTGATAACGATTGCCGTTTTATCGTATGGGGATAATATTAATTGGATATAATATATCCTAGAATAATATTGATAACAACCTATTACAAAATGAATGTCAAAAATATTTCGGGTAATTGGCGATCAAATTGTCCTGCCCATGTCATAACTAGCATGTGTGTCTGTTTACCTTGAATTCAGTCAATCCTTCATCGTATTCGCCCCCGCCTTGACTTGCAGGAAAAGAACGTGTACAAATAAAAATAATTTTCATTTGATTGCGGGTGCCCTTTGTGGACAAAGAGCAGGGTCGAACAATTCTCAAGCGACTGAAATTGAAGGTTACGCCCAAACGGCTGGAGGTTATGAGCTGTCTGGGAGGCGAGCCGCTCTATCTCTCCGCCGATGAGGTCTGGCAGCGTATCAAGGTCAGGGTCGCCAGTATCGGACTTCCCACGGTGTACCGCATCCTCGACGAGTTGGCCGAAGCGGGCGTCATTACCCGTATCTTCCTGGCCGATCGTAAGCAGTACTACTTTCTTTGCACCAATCAGGAGCATCACCATCACTTTGTCTGCGAGTCCTGCCGGAGGGTCGAGGACCTGGGGCAGTGCGTGCTCGGCGAGGGGGCGGTTGAAGCGGTTCAACGGTCGGGCGGGCGCGTGACGTCCCATATCCTTCAGGTCAACGGCGTATGCGGTGCGTGCAGCAATCCGCCTCGGGAGGCGTCATGCCGGACGAAATAGTCAGGACCGAACGGCTCTGTTGCAGTTACCGGACCGGCCGGGTACTGGAGGATATCTCCATATCGGTCGAAGCGGGCGATTACGTCGGGATCGTCGGCCCCAACGGCTCCGGCAAGAGCACGCTGGTGCGCGCCCTGATGGGGCTGTGCGGCATCAGCGACGGCACCGCCTCCCTGTTCGGGATACCCTGCAGCCGCTTCAGTTCCTGGTCCAGGATCGGCTATCTCCCCCAGAGCCTGCACCTGCTCAACCCCATATTTCCGGCTACGGTGGCGGAAACGGTCGGCCTGGGCCTTCTGTCGTTGAAACGCTTTCCCCGCCGGTTGACGCGCGCCGACAGGGAAAAGGTGGACAGGGTCCTGGAACAATTGGATATTTACCCGATAAAATCGAAACTGATAGGTGAGTTGTCCGGCGGTCAGCAGCAGCGCGTTCTCTTGGCCCGCGCCCTGGTCAACGACCCCGAACTCCTGATCCTGGACGAACCGACCGCCGCCCTTGATCCCGAGATGCGTGAACGTTTCTATGCCCTGATCGGAGATATAAACCGTTCCCGGCGCGTTACCGTGTTGCTGGTGACCCACGATACCGGCGCCATAGGGAAATTCGCCTCGAAGATGCTGTATCTGGACAAGCGCATGCTGTTCTACGGCAACTTCGAGGAATTTTGCCGTTCCACGGATATGGCGGCCCTGTTCGGGGAACATTCCCAGCACTTGATGTGTCACCGCCACTAAAAGGTTGTTGAAAAACAGCCATCGGGCCTTCGTCCTCGAAAGCCCTTTCGTGCGGCGTAGCGCTGCAAACCCTCACCCAATCCCTCTCCCGGAGGGAGAGGACACGGCATGCTCTCCCCCTGTGGGGGAGAGATAGAGAGAGGGCCTGCCTCCTCAGTGCATTTAGCAGAACCGTTCCGGTTCTGTCCCTGCGGGATGAACTCCGCTACGCTTCGTCACCGATAATCGCCGGAGGCGATTATACTGTGGGTGCGACGATCTGACTATTTTTGAACAACCTGAGTTTTTCAACAGGCTCCTAATAACATGAATGTGATTGAAATCCTCTCATACGGTTTTATCCAGCGGGCGCTCCTGGCGGGGACGTTGATCGCCGTGCTCTGCTCGGTGCTGGGCGTGTTCCTCGTGCTGCGGCGGCTTTCCCTGATCGGGGACGGCCTGGCGCACGTCACCTTCGGCGGTACGGCCATAGCCCTGTCGCTCAAACTTTATTCGGCCTCGTCATTGCTGGTGTCGCTGCCGGTCGTGATGCTTTCGTCGCTGGGAATCCTCAAGCTGACGGAAAAGGCGCGTCTGAGCGGCGACAGCGCCATCGGCATCGTGTCGGCGCTGGGGATTTCGGCGGGTATCATCCTGGCAAGCGTGGGGGGGGGGTACAATGTCGATCTGCTGAGCTACCTGTTCGGCAATATCCTGTCCATAACCACGCAGGAGGTCGGCATCGCCGCGGCGCTGTTCTGCGTGGTGCTGCTGCTGTTGTCGCTTTATTTCAACGACCTGCTCGCCATTACCTTCGATGAGGAACTGGCCCGTGTCTCCGGCATCCGCACCGCAACCATCAATGCCGTCCTGGTGCTGCTGACGGCCTTGTCGGTCGTCCTGGCGATGAAGCTGGTGGGGATCATGCTGATCTCATCGCTTCTGATCCTGCCGGCGGTATCGGCCCTGCAACTCGCCCGCAGTTTCAAGGCCTGTGTCGTCTTGGCCGCCCTTCAGGGGGGCTGCTCGGTGGTGGCCGGTATTTTCCTGTCGTTTATCACCAATCTGCCCACCAGCGCGATGATCGTGCTGCTCAATCTGCTCTTTTTCAGCCTTGCGTTTCTGGTCCGGCGCTACCTCAACCATCGGTCTAAAAATAGTAACTGAAATCTCTGATTTCAAAGGGTGATTCATTGAGGAACTCGACAAAGACGTCCACGAGAAATGGATCGAATTGCGTCCCTTTTTTATTGTGCAGCTCACGAATGGCTGCCTCTCTATCCTGGGCAGGCCGGTAGGAACGGACGGAGAGCATGGCGTCGAAGGCGTCGGCAATACACACAATGCGGGCGTGGAGGGGGATCTGCTCACCCTTGAGACGGGCGGGATAGCCGTTTCCGTCCCAACGTTCGTGGTGGTGCAGGATGGTGGGGACGATGTTGTCCAGGCTTTCGACCCCCACGATAAAGAGCGTGCCCTTAAGAGGATGCTCACGGACGAGGGTTTCCTCGCGCAGGTTGAGGCGTTCCGGTTTGTTGAGCACCTCCTCCTCGGTGCCGATCTTGCCGATATCGTGGAGAATCGCCCCAAGGTAGAGGTCGCGCAGCTTGGCCTCCGAAAAATTAAGTTTGGAGCCGATGCCGAGTGAATATTCGGTAACGCGTTTTGCATGCCCCTGGGTATAGCTGTCTTTCAGTTCCAGTGCCCCCACCAGCGCCTGGACAATGCTGTTGAACAGGCGCTGATCCCATAGCCCGTCATTTCCGGCAGTAGCGACGAGCATGGCCCTGGCGACGTCTTCCGCCGTGTGGTTGCCGGCCAGCCGGGCAACGACGGCCAGCGCAAAGGGGATTGCCGTGCCCGGCCCCTGGCTGGTGATGATTTTTCCATCCTCCACCACCGTTTTGTCCAGGTAGTATGCCCCTCCCAGTTTTTCCCGGTAGCTGGGGTAGGAGGTCGCCTGTCTGCCGGTCAGCAGGCCGGCGGCGGCAAGCACGGTGGGTGCCGCGCAAATGGCGCCGATAAGTTTGTCGGCTGCGGAAAAATCCTTGAGAAGCTTGTCGATGCGGATGTCGGCGTTAAGGTTGTCGCTGCCCGGCTGGCCGCCGGGAAGGATGATCATGTCGAAATCATCGGCCCTGGCGGTGTCGATGGTCGTGTCGGGAATGACGGCGACCTTGCGGGCGCTGGGTACGGGGCCCGGATGCAGGCCGGCTGTGATTACCTCGATTCCCGCCCTGCGGAGGACGTCGATGACCGTAATCGCTTCCAGTTCTTCGAAGCCGTCGGCCAAGGGGATCAAGACCTTTGCCATGTTCTGCCTCCCTTGCGGAATGCTGAATTTGCGTCCAATAGTAGCGAAGATGCGTCAAAACTCAAACAAAATTTCATTAAGCGGATGGGCGGCAAACGGTCGCAGGTATCTGGCCATACATCTTCAAAGGGGTTAGTATAGAGTAAATACGAAGTTTTTTGGCGGTCCGGCCCGATGCGTCGAACAACGGCAATTTCCCAATTCAATTGACTTTACAGGTGCTAATTGCGTATAAACAATCACTTTACCATGAACAAGAAACATCTCTTTATCGAAACCTTCGGCTGCCAGATGAATGTGAATGATTCCGAGCGGATTGTCACCATGCTGGCAGATTTGGGCTATATGCCGACCGCCACGCCGACCGATGCGGACATGATCCTGCTCAATACCTGCAGTGTCCGGGGTGGGGCGGAGGAGAAGGTCTACAAGCGCCTCATCCATTTCCGTAGCCTGAAAAAGGCAAGGAAGGACCTCATTTTGGGGGTAGGGGGTTGTGTGGCCCAGCAGGAAGGGGACCATCTGCTGCAAAAGTTTCCCTTTCTGGATCTGGTCTTCGGCACCCATAACCTGCACCTGCTCCCCGATATGGTGCGTGGGGCGGAAAGCGGCGAACGGCGGTGCGAGACCGCCTTCATCGATAACGACCAGCGTCTCGACCTGTTTCCCCCGGTCAGGGGAGCCAGCCGTCTGAGCCGCTTCGTTACCGTCATGCAGGGGTGCGACAATTTTTGTTCCTACTGCATCGTGCCCTATGTGCGGGGCCGCGAGATCAGCCGGCGCTCGGCCGATATCCTCGATGAGGTCGGGCAGCTTGCCGCCGAGGGCGTCCAGGAGGTCGTGCTGCTGGGGCAGAACGTCAATTCCTATGGCCTTAAAAGCGCCGATGAGCCGGGTTTCGCCCAGTTGATCAGACAGGTTGCCGGGGTGGAGGGGATTCGCCGTATCCGTTTTACCACCTCCCATCCCAAGGATATGTCCGATGAACTGATAGCTTGTTTTGCTGACGTACCCAAGCTGTGCGGCCAGATCCACCTGCCGGCGCAGACCGGCAGCGACGCGGTGCTCTCCCGCATGAACCGCGGCTATTCCCGGGCGGCGTATCTGGACAGGATCCGCGCCCTCAAGGCGGCCCGGCCCGGCATCGCCATCACCGGCGACATGATCGTCGGCTTCCCCGGCGAGAGCGAGGACGATTTCGAGCAGACGCTGACCCTGATGGAAGAGGTCCGCTACGCCGACCTGTTTTTGTTCGTGTATTCGCCGCGCCCCGGCACCAAGGCCGCGGAACTGCCCGAAGAGCTTTCCCGCGAGCAAAAGGTGGAACGTCTGGAACGCCTGCTGGCTCTGCAAAGGCGCATCACCCTCGAGATCAACAAGTCGTATCTCGGCACCATCCAGGAGGTTTTGGTGGAGGGGGAGGGGAAACGTCCCGGCCAGGTGTCCGGCAAGGCGGAAAGCGGCAGGATCGTGAATTTCCCCGGCGATCCCGGTCTGATCGGGAGTTTTGTTCCGGTGCGCATCGTGGCGGCCTACCAGAACTCGCTGCTGGGGCAATTGCAACAAAACCCGTAACCATAATTCTGCCCCAGAGCCACAGAAACACGGAGAAAAACAAAAAGGTAGGGAGGAACGGGGTTACTCGGAATAGTTGGTTTTTGAGATGTTATCCCGTTAATATCTGTTCATCCCTATGAAGCGCCTTTGAATTTCTCCGTGCCTCTGTGGCTCTGTGGCAGATGAACTTATTTTAAAGAGGCAAGCATGTCCACCGAATCGACACCAACACCGGTATCCAACAATTTCCTGCGCACCATCATCGACGACGACCTGAAAAACGGCAAGCACGCGTCCATAGTCACCCGGTTCCCGCCGGAGCCGAACGGCTACCTGCATATCGGCCATGCCAAGTCCATCTGCATCAACTTCGGGCTGGCCCGGGATTTCGGCGGCCGCTGCCACCTGCGTTTCGACGACACCAACCCGGTCAAGGAAGAGACGGAGTATATCGAGTCCATCAAGGAGAGCGTCCGCTGGCTCGGCTTCGACTGGGGCGACAACCTCTATTACGCCTCGGAATATTTCGAGCAGCTCTATGAATGGGCACAGTACCTGATACAGCAGGGCAAAGCCTACGTGGAGGACCTTTCCGCCGATGAGATCCGCGCCTACCGCGGCACCCTGACCGAACCGGGCAAGGAAAGCCCCTGGCGCACCCGTACCGTCGACGAGAACCTCGACCTGTTCCGGCGCATGCGCTCCGGGGAGTTTCCCGACGGGGCCAAGGTGCTCAGGGCGAAGATCGACATGGCCTCTCCCAACATCAACCTGCGCGACCCGGTGTTGTACCGCATCATTCACGCCACGCATCCTCATGTGGGCGATGCCTGGTGCGTCTATCCCATGTACGATTTCGCCCATGGCCAGTCGGATGCCATCGAGGGTATCACCCATTCCATCTGCACCCTGGAGTTCGAGGCGCATAAGCCGCTGTACGAATGGTTCCTGGACAACCTGCCGGTACCGAACCGGCCGCGGCAGTACGAGTTTGCGCGACTCAACCTGACCTACGCGGTGATGAGCAAGCGCAAGCTCCATGAACTGGTCAACCTGGGGATCGTCGGCGGCTGGGACGACCCGCGCATGCCGACCCTCATGGGCATCCGGCGGCGCGGTTACACGCCCGAGGCGGTCCGGGCCTTCTGCGAACTCATCGGGGTGGGGCGCAGCGATTCCTGGATCGATATGTCCATTCTGGAGGAATGCGTCCGCGCCGACCTGAACGAGCGCGCCCCCCGCGCCATGGCGGTGCTCAGGCCGCTCAAGGTCGTGGTCGATAACTACCCCGAAGGCCGGACCGAGGAGTTCGAGGCCGCGAACCATCCCCAGAAACCGGAGATGGGGAGCCATCGGGTGACCTTTTCCCGCGAACTGTTCATCGAACAGGACGACTTCATGGAGGAGCCGCCCAAAGGGTTCTTCCGCATGACCCCCGGCAGCGAGGTGCGCCTCCGTTACGCCTACATCGTGCGCTGCACCGGCGTGGTCAAGGACGAAACCGGCGCCGTAACCGAGGTGCACTGCGAGTACGATCCCGCGTCGCGGGGCGGTTCGGCGCCCGACGGCAGGAAGATCAAGGGCACCATCCACTGGGTTTCCCAGGCCCATGCCGTGGATGCCGAGGTGCGCCTCTTCGACCGCCTCTTCAGCGACCCCAATCCCGACCGGGGCGGGGCCGACTACAAGCAGTTTCTCAATCCGCTCTCCGTTGAGGTCCTTGGGGCCGTCAAACTGGAGAAAAGCCTGGCCGATGCCGACCCGGAAACCCGTTTCCAGTTCGAACGCCAGGGATATTTCCGTCTGGACCCCGTGGATTCGAAACCGGGAACGCCGATATTCAACCGGATCGTGACCCTCCGGGATGCCTGGACCAAAAAGTGATACATGAAAGAGTGTGATCCAATTATATGAAAAACAAAGAATTTAAATCAGGGTTTGTCTCCATTGTCGGCCGCCCGAACGTGGGCAAATCCACGCTGTTGAACCGTATCCTCGGTGAGAAGATCGTGGCGGTTTCGGATAAGCCGCAGACGACCCGCACCATTATTCGCGGTATCCTCTCCGATGAAACGAGCCAGATCGTCTTCGTGGACACGCCCGGCATTCATGCCGCCAGAAGCCGTATGAACCGGGCCATGGTGGATGCCGCCTACGGGGCTATTTCGGGTATCGACCTGCTCCTCCTGGTGGTGGACGCCACGGCGCCGCGGGACGACGTCTTTATACGGGACGTGGCAACCAAGGCCGGAGCCCCGGTGTTCCTGGTGCTGAACAAGGTTGACCTGGTCGAGCCCAAGGAACGGCTCCTGGAACTGATCGCCTCTCTATCGCGCCTGCACCCCTTTGCCGAGGTGGTGCCGATCTCGGCCCAGGCCGGCAGTAACGTGGAGCGCCTGGTGACGGTGATTCGCGAACGGCTCCCTGAGGGGGTGCCCTATTTTCCCGACGACATACTCACCGATCAGCCGGAAAAGGTCATCTGCGCCGAGCTGGTGCGGGAAAAGGTTTTTCGCCTGACCGGCGAAGAAGTACCCTATGCCACGGCAGTTATGGTGGATTCCTTCAAGGAGCGGGAGAACGGCGTGGTCGCCATCAGCGCCACCATCCTGGTGGAGCGGGAAGGGCAGAAGGGGATCGTCATCGGTAAAAAGGGCGCCATGCTCAAAAAAATCGGCCAGACGGCCCGGGGCGATATCGAACGCCTTCTGGGCACCAGGGTGTATCTGGAATTGTTCGTCAAGGTGCAGGAGCGCTGGACGGAGCGGACGGCCGTTCTGAGAGAGTTGGGATACGAATGAAACCTATTGTAGCCATCGTCGGCCGTCCCAATGTGGGCAAATCCACCCTGTTCAACCGTCTGTTGGGGCATCGCCGCGCCATTGTGGACGATATGCCCGGCGTGACCCGCGACCGCAACTACGCCACCATCAACCGTTTTGAAAAGCCGTTCATCCTGATCGACACCGGCGGCTTCGAGCCGGTGACCGAGGACCGCCTGTTGCAGCAGATGCGGGAACAGTCCCGCCTGGCAATGGAGGAGGCCGACGTCATCATCTTCCTGATGGACGCCCGGAGCGGCCTGACCCCGGCCGATATGGAAGTGGCGGAGATGTTGCGCCGTGTGACGAAGCCGGTCTTCTACGTGGTCAACAAGGTGGACGGCGAAAAGATCGAGAACGAGTCGGCCGAGTTCTATTCTCTCGGCGTGGAGCGTCTCCATACCATTTCGGCCGAGCATAATCGCGGCGTCATCGACCTCATGGAGGAACTGCTGGAGGTGTTTCCCCCGGCGGATACCAGCGTGGCCGACGACGAGATCACCCGGATCGCCGTGGTGGGGCGCCCCAACGTGGGTAAATCCTCCCTGGTCAACCGCCTGCTCGGCTTCGAGCGGATGGTGGCCAACCCCACCGCCGGTACGACCCGCGATTCGGTGGACACCCTCTTTACCTGCAACAAGAAGTCCTACCTGCTGATCGATACCGCCGGTATCCGGCGCAAGGGCAAAACCACCGAGAAGTTGGAGAAATACAGCGTGGTGGACTCCCTGCGCAGCATCGAGCGGGCCGACGTGGTCCTGGTTGTCCTCGACGCGGAGGAAGGGGTGACGGAACAGGATGAGCGCATCGCCGGTTATGTGCATGAAGCCGGCAGGGGGTGCGTCTTCGTGGTGAACAAATGGGATACCCTGGAGAAGGACAACAGCACCCTGGGCGTCTATGTGGATAAGGTCAGGACCGGCTTCAAGTACCTGGCATACGCGCCGATCGTCTTCGTATCGGCCAAGACCGGCCAGCGCATCGGCAAGATCATGACCACCGTGGACGACGTCATGGGACAGTACATACACCGGGTGACCACCTCGGACCTGAACCGGGTTTTTTCCGAAGCCACGGATGCCCACCATGCCCCCCTGGCTCACGGCCGCCGCGTAAAGTTCTACTTTGCCACCCAGGTCGGCACCCGCCCTCCCTCTTTTGTCATCTTTACCAATCAGCCGGAAAGCATCCATTTTTCCTATGAGCGCTATCTGGTTAACCGATTCAGGGAGGCCTTCGGTTTCGACGGGGTGCCGATACGGATCATCTTCAGGGGGCGCGAGAAAAACGGCGCCTCCCGCCGCCCCTTGGCCAGGCGCGAGCGGCGGTGATAAAGGCTTTACTTTGTCGACGGTGATAGTTTACTATTTTAGCCGATTTTTTACCTCTTTTGCACACGGGCGGGGCATTTCCGTATGAGTCTTGTCGGAAATCTTGAAGAGCTTGGTTTGGGCGAGATCCTCCAGTTGATCGGCCTCAGCCGGAAAACCGGGGTGCTGTCCCTCCACAGCAGCGGGCGTGAAGGTTCGGTCGTCTTCAAGCAAGGGCTGGTGGTGAAGGCCCTTTCCTCAACCTCGCGCATGGGCCTGGGGGAAGTGCTCATCCGGAAAGGCGTCATTGATCAGGAGACTCTGCGCAACGCTCTTGCGTTCCAGGAGGAAGCCGGTTTTTGCGAATATTTGGGGGTAATTCTCTCCAGGCGCTTCGCCGTTGCCCGCGAGACCATCGAAGTGGTGGTCCGGGAGCGGATCGAACAGGTTGTCTTGTCGCTGTTCGGCTGGACTGAGGGTACGTTCGACTTTGAGGCCCGGGACGATATCGAGACCATTGACGGCGGTATTGTCGATCCGTTGCAGTTCATGCTTTCCAAGGGGCTTAATCCGCAGTTCCTGGCCATGGAAGGGACCCGGATCGCCGCCGGGAGCGGCTCCGCCGTGGAAACGGACCGCAGCGGCGACGGCGAAGCGGACGAGGTGGAGATTGCCTTCGACCTCTCCGACGTGGTGACCTCGCTGGACGACGTACCTGAAGAGGCGGTCGCCCGGCCGCTGGTGATCGTCGACGATGACGGCACGACATTGCGGAGTTTGTCGGAGATGTTGCGGGAGAGCGGCTACGAGGTTCATGCCATGACCAGCAGCGAAGATACGTTGATCATGGTTGACAACCTCTACCGTGGCGGACAGCTTCCCACGGTCCTTCTGGATCTGATCATGCCCCGGATGGACGGCTCGGGTGTCCTTGGCGGGATCGAATTGCTGGAGCTCCTGCATAACAATTTCAAGGATATCGCCATCCTGGTGATGACGGACTACCACCACGCGGACGCGGAGAAGAAGATCGGCGACATGGGCTATCGCTGTGTTCTGAAACCCCACCGTGCCGACTGTTCTTCACCGGAAAACCTGCGGGCGTTTCTGCCGTTGATCCTGGATGAAATCCGCCGTTCCGAGGCGGAGGGCGCGGCCCGCGGATAAGGGAAAACGACGGGGAGGGGTGTGCGGAAGCCAACCCCGGCCAAGAGTCAATGATGACGTCATATTCAAAAAGGTGTCTCGGGTGAACAAAAAGACCATACTGATAACGGACGATTCAACGGCCTTGCGGGCCATGCTGGTGTCTATCATAGAATCCCTGGGCGATTTTCGCATCGTCGAGGCCGCCAATGGTTTCGAGGCCTTGCGCCTTCTTCCGCGGGAACGTGTGGACCTGATCTTCACGGACATCAACATGCCCGACATCAACGGGCTTGAACTCATCAGCTACCTGCGCAACAATGACAATTACCGGCATATTCCGGTCATTATCATCTCCACCGAAGGACGCCAGAGCGATATTGAAAAAGGCAAACTGCTCGGCGCCAATGAGTATATCGTTAAACCGTTTGTGTGTTCTGACCTGAAGAATATCATCGTGAAGTATCTGGATGATCGCCAAGGATGACGGACAGCCCGCATGACTGACAACAATCCGCTCACGAACAAGGCCGTACGGGATTTTTTGGCCGAAGCCGAGGAAATTGTCGAACACCTCGGTTCGGAGTTGGCCGATCTTGCCGATCTGGCCGATGGCGGGGATATCGATCCCGACCTGCTGAATTCCATCTTCCGGGGGGCGCATTCCCTGAAAGGTTTGGCAGGCATGTTCGGATTTTCGGGGATCTCCGAATTGTCCCACAACCTGGAGAATCTTCTGGATTGGCTTCGGCTCGGCAAGCTCAAGCTCGACGCCGGCGTCATTGCGATACTGCTCGAATCCCACGATGTTTTGTTTTCCCTGGTGCGGGGCCTGTCCGAGGGGAAGGGTGGCGAGCTTGACGAGAATATCCAGGCATGCGCGGCCAGGATCAACGCCTGCCTGGAAGAACCCTCTCCCGGTGCGGAGCACGCTTCCCCCCTGAATACGCTGGGGCTTTCCGAACAGGTGCTGAAATCACTCACGGAATACGAGGAACACCGGCTGCTGGAGAATCTCTCCAAGGGCAAGAACATCTACAGCGTCCATGCCTCCCTCGACCTGGCGACCTTTGACCTGGAACTGGCGAAGATTTCCGATGCGATCAAGACCTGCGGCGAAATCATCAGCACCCTGCCCAGCATGAGCAGCAACCTGGATTCCAACATCGATTTCGATATCCTGGCCGGTTCCTCCCTGGGGTTCGATGAGTTCTCCCAGGCCACACGGCATGACAATGTGACTCTGACGCTCCTGAGCGGGGGGAGGCAACCGGCCGCCGCGCCGGAGGCTGCAGCGTCGGGTGGCGCCCGTCCCGTTCCCGAAAGCCCGCAAGAGGAAGAGCGTTCCGCAGCACCGGCCGCGCAGGCCCCGGTGCCGGACAATCACGGCGCCGGGGCGGCGCCCCTGTCCGCCAAGAGCATCAGTCGCACGGTCCGCGTGGATATCGGAAAGCTCGACGAGTTGATGAACATCGTCGGAGAGCTTGTCCTGGCCCATTCCTCGATCGCCACCCTGGCGGAGCGTCTGCGGAGCGAGCGTTTTT
The DNA here is from genome assembly GCF_019972295.1 of Geobacter sp. AOG2. NCBI lineage: Bacteria > Pseudomonadati > Thermodesulfobacteriota > Desulfuromonadia > Geobacterales > Geobacteraceae > Geobacter > Geobacter sp. AOG2. Next base: position 2,099,706 of record NZ_BLJA01000001.1, on the reverse strand, counting down.
CCCAGATGGCCGTCGAACTCGGCAAGTCCGCCAAGGTGCTGGAGCGCAAACTGACCGACCTGCAGAAGGGGGTCATGGATATTCGCATGATCCCGGTCGGGCAACTCTATGAGAAAATGTCCCGCATTGTCCGCACCATCTCCCGCGAACAGAACAAAAAGGTGGAACTGCTCTTTTACGGAGCGGATACGGAACTGGACAAACTGATCGTGGAAGACATCTCCGACCCGATGATGCACATCATCAGGAATGCCATCGATCACGGGATCGAGAGCCCGGAAAAGCGCCTGGCGGCGGGTAAGGATGAAAAAGGCGTCATCAAGATCTCGTCCTACCAGAAGGGAAACCATGTCGTCATCGAGGTTGAGGACGACGGCGGCGGCATAGATATCGGGAAGGTGAAGGCCCGGGCGCTTCAGAGAGGCTTCGTGCAGGATCCGGATGCCGTCTCCGACAAGGAGGCGCTTGAATTTATCTTCCTTCCCGGCTTCTCCACGACCGATCAGGTGAGCGAGGTTTCGGGGCGCGGCGTCGGCATGGACGTGGTCAGGAACAATATCGCCGCTATTTCGGGGATGGTCGATATAGAGACCACGCAAGGTTCGGGTACCCGCTTCATCATCACCCTGCCGATCACCCTTGCCATCATCAAATCCCTGATCATATCCTGCGCCGACCGAACCTATGCCCTGCCCGTGACGTCGGTGCTGGAATCCCTGATCCTGACCGGTAACGATATCAAGACCGTGGAGCGGCGTGAGGTCACGCAACTGAGGGATTCCACCCTGCCGCTCATCAGGCTTGAGGAGTTTCTCTGCCTGAGCCGCCGCTCGGAGCGTCCCGACGAGTTCTACGTGGTGGTGGTCGGGGTCGCCGAAAAACGGCTGGGAATTATCGTCGACGCGCTCCTCGGCCAACAGGACATCGTCATCAAGTCCCTCGGCGAAGGCTTCAGGCGTTTTCCCGGCATCGCCGGAGCAGCCGATCTCGGGGACCAGCGCACGATCCTGGTGCTGGATGTGGGTGGCATGATCAACGATACCATGAGGTCCGGGAGCTAAGGTCATGTACAAAGCCTTTTTCGGGTTCCGGGAAAAACCGTTCAGCAAGACGCCCGATCCCAGTTTTCTTTTTCTCAGTTCAGGGCATGAAGAGGCCTTGGCCCGCCTGGAGTTCGTTCTGGAAGAACGCGAAATGGCCGTTCTTACCGGCGAGATCGGCTGCGGCAAGACGACGCTCTCGCGGGCGCTGATGGACCGGTTGGGGGAAGGCTATCGTTTTTGCTTTATCGTCAATCCCCGCTTGACCGGCCTGGAATTCCTGCGGACCACGGCGCGCCTGCTCGACGTCGAGGCCCCGGCGACCCGGAAGGACGAACTGCTGGAACAGATCAACACGGTTGTTTATCAGAGCTATCAGAAAGGCATCTGCCCGGTCATCGTGGTCGATGAAGCCCAGATGATCTCCGATGCCGAGGTCTTCGACGAAATCCGGCTGCTGACCAATTTCCAGCTGGATGACCGCAATCTTTTGGCGGTCATTGTCATGGGACAGCCGGAATTGCGTCCCATGCTGGCTTTGCCCCGTTTCGAACCCCTGCGGCAGCGGATCGCCCTCAATTACCACCTTGAGCCGTTGACGCTGGAAGAGACCATGGAATATCTGGATTTCAGGCTGGAAAAGGCGGGCGGCATGCCCGGATTATTCACCCCCGATGCCGTCCAGAAGATCTTTGAATTGACCGGCGGCGTACCGCGCAAGATCAACTCCATCGCCACCAATGCCCTGCTGGTCGCCTACGGCAACGACGCCGCGTTGATCGACTCGGCCGTTATCGACGAGATTAAAGACGAACTGATGATGTAGAGGATTCCGGCACGAATGAACCTGGCAAAGATACGGCAAAAAATCCGGAACACACTGGCGCCCCGGCAGACTGTCGAGGCCGAACTCCCCGAACAGGCCGCGCCGGTGGCTCAGCCCGCGTCGCGGGACGACTCCGCGGCTTCTCCCGTCGTTGCCGCCGGTCGCCCTTCGCCTGCCGGCGCGGCGGCCGCACCGGTCCCCGAGAGCCGTCAGGAAACGCCGTCGCGCCGGGCCAGGAACATGGAGCCGCTCGAGATCATCCTGGCGGGGCGGGCGGCGGCCGGATGCGACGACGACCTGCCGCTGGCGTCGGAAGGCACGGTGGCCGAAGAGATCGAAGAGTACGAGGAAATTCTCTGTTTCCGGATATCCGACGAGATCTACGGCATCAACATCATGGAACTCAAGGAGATCATCAAGCCCCGGGAAGCGACCGAGGTCCCCCGTACCCCTCCGTTCATCATGGGAGTGATTTCGTTGCGGGGTATCATTATTCCGATCTTAAACATGCGCGAGCGTCTTGGCCTTTGCCGGGAAGAACAAAGCGGACGTGAGCGCATCGTGATCGTGAAGCGTGGCGACGGGTTCACCGGTCTCCTGGTGGATGAGGTCATCAAGGTCGTGCGTATCGGAAAAGAGGGTCGCGAACCGGCGCCGGCGGTTCTCGAGGGGATCGACCGCGATTTCGTCGGCGGGATCGGCCGTACCGCCACCATGATGATTATCCTGCTTAACGTGGGGAACATAACCGATATCAACCTGTCCTGAGCCGTACCCGGCCTGCGGCCGCTGCGGACCATGATCGCTGGCATGACGGAGCCGCCCGATAGATTATGAAGAATGACGTGCAAAATATTCAACTGGCCTGTTTCAGCCTGGGAGATAGACTCTTTGCGGTGGATATCATGCGCATCAAGGAGATCATTCTGCCGCAGAAACTTACCGGTCTGCCCAGGGAATCCGAACTGCTGGAAGGGGTCATCAGTCTCCGCGGCGCCGTGATTCCGGTCATGGACATGCGCAGTCGTTTCAGCATGCAGAAGGCGGTTGAGCGTATTCCGGGCAAGCTCCTGATCGTTTCCCTCCAGCGGCAGATGCTGGCCCTGGCCGTGGACGACGTTCTGGAGGTCATCACCGTCCCGGTCGGCGAGATCAAACCCGCTCCCGATGTCCTCGAAGGGGTCGGGATGGAATACATACTGGGGATCTGCTTTTCCGGCGAGCGGATGTTCATGATCCTCGACATCGATTCTCTATTCTGTCCCTCCGATGGTCAACAGGAGCCTGTGCGTGGATAATCCGGAAAAGGTGCGTAACGCCCTCAAATCTCCCGACGAAGAGCTGCGCCGCTCCGTCATCGATTCCCTGCGCGGCCAGGACCTGGGCGACGTGTGCGAGTTCATCTTTACCGCCATGGGGGACGACAGTTGGCGGGTGCGCAAGGAAGCGGTCAATGTCTTTGTGGCGGCGGGGCCTTCCGGAGATTTTATTACGGCGCTTCTGGAACTGTTGCGTGATGAAGACAATGCCGGATTGAGAAATTCCGCCGCCGAGGCGGTTATCATGCTGGGTATGCAGGCGTCCCGGCAGTTGAAAGCGCTTGCCGGCGATACCGACCCCGGCGTCCGGAAGTTTGCTCTCGACATGATGGGCGGCATTGGGAACGCAGAGTTTGTCCCGGTACTGCTTGCCGCCCTCCATGACCCCGATGTGAACGTTTCCGCCGCTGCGGCCGAACACCTGGGCACCATCGGCGATACGGGAGCCGTACCGGAACTGCTCGCGGCAATCGTTACCCACGAGGAGGTTTTTTTCCGGTTCAGCGCCCTGTCTGCCTTGGGGAAGCTGGGTATCCCCGCACCGGTACCTGAGGAAATCAAACAGCTCGTCGGGCAGGAGATCTTCAGCAAGGTCATTTACGACTGCCTCGGGAGCATCGGCGACCACACGGCAGCGCCCATCCTGCTTGAGGGGTTCCTTGCCGGCCGGAAGAGCGCCCGGTGCGCAGCCGTGAAGGCCTTCAACCGCATTTTGCAGCGGTGCGCCCCCCCGGAGCGTCGGGAGCTTTCGGACTCTTTGCGGCGCTTGTCGGGCAGCGAGGTTGTACCGGCCTTCATTGCGTTATTGGACGTGGAGGGGAAGGATAACGCCCTGGCGGAAGCGGTGACGAACCTGCTCGGGGTTATCGGCGACGCGCGGGCCGCCGTACCGCTTTTGGCACCTTACCTTACGGAACGGCTTTCAAGCCTGGCGTTGAACGCCCTGGCCGCCATAGGTCCCGCCGGGATGGACGCTTTGCGCGGGTTCTATCCGCATGCCGATGAAAAATTGTGCGGGGCCATGTGCACGCTGTTCGGAGAGCTGGGGTATCAAGCGGGGGACGGCCTGATCCGCGAGGCGTTGCACGATCCTTCGCCGCTGGTGCGCCGGGCCGCGGTGAAGGCCGCCGGCCAGCGGGGATTGTCGGACTGCATCCCGGAGATCATCGGACTGCTCGGCGAGGCGGACAGTGAATTCAGGGGAGCGATCATCTCCAGTCTTCAGATCCTGGCCAGGAAGGACAGCGTCCCTGTCAGGGCGGTCGCGTGCCGATTGGCCGATTCCGAACAGCCGCAGCATCGTCGCGATTCCGCGTTGCTCTTTGCAACACTCAGCGACGGGGGCTACCTGTCACGGCTCGTCAAGGACGAGGACCCTTCCGTCCGTCAGGCTTCGGTGGCTGCGATCGGAAAACTTCAGATTTCGTCCCTGCAGGGCATTTTGCAAATTGCCCTGGTGGATGAAACCCCGGATGTGCGCATGGTGGCCGCCGAGGCCTTGGGGGAATTGGGGAACGCCGAGGCGGTCGCCCCGCTTATGCTGGCATTGCGTGATGACGATTCGCGGGTACAATGCGCCGCCCTGAAGAGTATTGCCCGTCTGGCCCCTGAGGAGGTCCTCAAGGTGGTCCGCACGCTGCTTCCCACGGCCAGAGGGTTGCTCACGATCACCTGCCTTGAGGTCCTCGCATCGTTGGGGAACGACGCTGCCCTGGGGTTGGTGGAGACGGTCCTCACGAACGGCGATGAAGAGCTGGTGAAGTTGGCCCTCAACATCCTGTCACGTCACGATGGCGAGCGTATCGTGCGGAATGCCGAACGGCTTCTTGCCCATCCTTACGCGGGTATCAGATATGATACGGCGGTGGCCCTGGCGGCGCTTCCCGGCCAAAAAACCCGGGCGGCCCTGAAGGCTGCCTTGAAGAAAGAAGAAAACAATCTTGTCAGGGACCTGATGAAACGCCTGGTAAAGGGGTTCGCATGACCTTGTCCCTGGAACCCGGGCAGCCCATGGCCGATGATGAGTTCCGAAACATACGGGACAGCATCTACAGTCATTGCGGCATTTATTTCGACGACGACTCCAAATACCTTCTGGAGAAGCGCCTGGCCCGCCGTCTGTCCGCCCTGAACCTGAATAATTACCGTGAATATTATCACTTTCTGAAATACGACCGGAACAAGGACCAGGAAATGATGGACATCATGGATGTCCTCACGACCAACGAAACCTATTTCTTCCGGGAATCGTTCCAGCTTGCCGCCTTTACAGATGAGATCATCCCGGAACTCATGAGCGTCAAGTCCGGCCGGGGCGATCGCACGTTGCGCATCTGGAGCGCCGGTTGTTCCACGGGTGAAGAACCGTATACCATAGCCATGCTGCTCAAGGACATACCCGGCCTGCGAGGTTGGAAAATCGAGATCATCGGCACCGACATCAGCCAGCGGGTCCTCCAGCATGCACGGCGCGGCGTTTATACCAAAGCATCGTTCCGGGTAACCGAGGATAGCTATATCAAGCGTTTTTTTTACGAGTGCGACGGCGGGCTCAAGGTAACGGACGACATCAGGGAAATGGTCACCATCAGCCATCTCAACCTCTTCGACAAGACGCGGATGATGATGCTCGGCAAGATGGACCTCATCTTTTGCCGCAATGTGATCATCTATTTCGACCTGGCCGCCAAGAAAAGGGTCGTCGAAGATTTTCACCGATCCCTCAATGACGGAGGTTTTCTGCTTTTGGGACATTCCGAGTCACTCATGAACGTCACCACGCTTTTTACCTTGCGCCACTTCAAAAACGACATGATCTATCAGAAGCCGGAACGTGCCGCATTGGGGGGTGGCCCATGAAAAAGCTCAAGGTGCTTGTCGTCGACGACTCGGCCTTTAGCCGGCGCACCATAACCAGGATGCTCGAAGGGCTTGACTGTGTCGAGGTGATCGGCTATGCCACGAACGGCGAGGAAGGGATACACAAGGTGGCGACCCTCAAGCCGGACCTTGTCACCCTCGACCTCGAAATGCCGAAGATGGACGGTTTTACGCTTCTCCGTATCCTGACGGTGCGTTATTCGACCCCGGTGATCGTCGTCAGCGCCCTGAACAGTGCCGACAAGGTCTTCAAGGCGCTGGAACTGGGAGCCCTCGATTTTGTGGCCAAGCCGTCCAGCGGTGCGTCGAACGATTTGCTGCTCATCAGGGAAGACCTTCAGCAGAAGGTGCTCCAGATCGTCAGCCTGGAGCCCCAGAGATTTAAACAACCGCACCTGCAACCACCTGAAAGGGGGCACGACGCTCCCCGTGGAGCGGCCGTCATGCCGGCCGGCCAATCGCCTTTCGACCTGGTCGCCATTGGCGCTTCAACCGGAGGTCCGCCGGCGCTGCAATTTTTCTTCTCCGCGTTCGAGAGGTCATACCCCTTCGCCATGGTGGTAGCGCAGCACATGCCGTCCGGTTTCACCCATGCCTTTGCCGAGCGCTTGAACCGGGTCTCGAAGTTCGATATAAAAGAGGCCGAGGATGGGGATCTTGTGTTGCCGGGAAAAGTGCTGATAGCCCCCGGCGGAATGAACCTCGTGCTGGAGTTGCAGGACGGCCGGGTCGCGGCCCGGGTCGTTCCCCCCACGAGCGCCGACCGTTACGTGCCGTCGGTGGATGTCATGCTTGAGTCCTGTGCCGCGGTCTACAGGAAGCGCATGATTGCCGTAATCCTGACCGGCATGGGAAATGACGGCACCAAGGGCGTCCGGAGCGTGAAAGACGCGGGCGGATTCGTGATCGCCGAATCCGATGAAACAGCCGTCGTTTACGGGATGCCCCGCGAGGCGGTCGCCACCGGCCTTGTGGACCGGATTGCGCCCATGCAGCTCGTACACCGGGAGATTTTGGCGAAAGGCGCATTTTCGTGACCATCCCGCGTCCCGTGTAATCTCTTCAAGTGTTTAAGTTTGGCCGCAGAGACGCAGCGGAAATCAAAACCTGCCACGGAGGCACAGGGACACGGAGAAAACCATGAGTAAGGCAAGAAAGAACAAAGATACATGATGACGGTTTTCTGAAAATAGTTTCTCGCTTTTCTCTGCGGACCTCTGTGTCTCTGTGGCAGATGTCGGCCTTCACGGTTGCAAAAGCTTTTTGCGGGTTTAATCCAATTGTCCAGAAAGGAATAAGATTGTGGAACTGAAGTACATCCCCAAGGATATCGAACAGAAATGGCAGCGTTGCTGGGAGGAAGCGGCATCCTTTGCCGTCACCGAAGACCAGGATAAGAAAAAGTACTATTTGCTGGAGATGTTTCCCTATCCCTCCGGCAGGATTCATATGGGTCACGTGCGCAACTATTCCATCGGCGACGTGGTCGGCAGGTTCAAGAAGATGCGCGGTTTCAACGTGCTGCACCCCATGGGATGGGACGCCTTCGGGATGCCGGCGGAGAACGCCGCCATCCAGAACAAGAGCCATCCGGCCAAGTGGACCTACGAGAATATCGACTACATGCGCGGCCAACTCAAGAAGATGGGGCTTTCCTACGACTGGAGCCGCGAACTTGCGACCTGCGACGTGGAATATTACCGTTGGGAGCAGAAGATTTTCCTGGAGATGCTCGACCGCGGGCTGGCGTACAAAAAGACCTCCTTTGTCAACTGGTGCCCCAAATGCGAGACCGTCCTGGCCAACGAACAGGTCGAGGACGGCGCCTGTTGGCGTTGCGACAGCGAAGTGAAGCAGAAGGAGCTGGATCAGTGGTTCTTCCGCATCACCGATTATGCCGAGGAGCTCCTGGACTGGACCTTCAAGCTTCCCGGGTGGCCGGAACGGGTACTGGTCATGCAGCGCAACTGGATCGGCAAGAGCATCGGCTGCGAGATCGATTTCCCCCTGGAAGACGGCAGCGGTGCCGTACGGGTCTTCACGACCCGTCAGGATACGGTTTTCGGCGCCACCTTCATGTCCCTGGCCCCCGAACATCCCATGGCCCAGCAGGTGACCACCCCGGACAGGAAGGCCGAGGTCGATGCCTTTATCGAAAAGGTCAAGAAAACCGACCGCATCAAGCGGACCGCCGAAGATTTTGAAAAAGAGGGGGTCTTCACCGGCTCGTACTGCGTCAATCCGCTTACCAAGGCCCGCATGCCGGTATATCTGGCCAACTTCGTCCTGACCGATTACGGGACCGGCGCGGTCATGGCGGTTCCGACCCACGACCAGCGCGATTTTGAATTCGCCCGCAAATATTCACTGCCGCTTCAGGTCGTGATCCAGCCGGAAGGCGAGCATCTCGATGCCGCCACCATGCCGGCCGCCTTTACCGAGGTCGGAATACTCGTCAACTCGGGCAGGTTCGACGGCCTGAAGAGCGATGCCGCCAAAGAGGCCATCGCCGATTATCTGGAACAGGAGGGGATCGGCAAGAAGACGGTCAATTTCCGCTTGCGCGATTGGGGCATCTCCCGTCAGCGCTACTGGGGCAACCCCATCCCGGTCATCTACTGCGACAGTTGCGGCGTGGTGCCGGTTCCGGAAAAGGACCTGCCGGTACGGCTGCCCATGGACGTGGAGTTCAGCGGGGAAGGCGGCAGCCCGCTGGCCAAGCTGGAGTCCTTCGTCAACTGCACCTGTCCCCTGTGCGGCAAGCCGGCGCGCCGCGAAACCGACACCATGGACACCTTTGTCGAGTCGTCCTGGTATTTCCTGCGCTATTGCTGCCCCGACTTCCAGGACGGCCCTCTGGACCGCAAGCGGGTGGATTACTGGATGTCCGTTGACCAGTATATCGGCGGGATCGAGCATGCGGTCCTGCATCTTCTGTATGCCCGCTTCTTTACCAAGGTGTTGCGCGACCTGGGCTATATCTCCTGCGACGAGCCCTTCTCCAACCTGCTGACCCAGGGCATGGTCATCAAGGACGGCGCCAAGATGAGCAAGTCCAAGGGCAACGTGGTCGATCCCAACGCCCTTATCGAGCGTTACGGCGCCGATACGGCCCGCCTGTTTTCCCTGTTCGCGGCGCCGCCGGAAAAGGACCTGGACTGGAGCGACCAGGGGGTGGACGGCTCGTACCGTTTCATCAACCGCGTGTGGAAACTGGTCCATGACCGTCTCGAACTCGTCAAAAACGCCGCTGCGCCGGACCTGGCGGCGCTTACGGCGGAGGAGCGCACCCTGCGCCGCGCCGTGCACAAGACCATCAAGAAGGTGACCGAGGATATCGAAGAGCGGTTCCATTTCAATACCGCCATCGCTTCGGTCATGGAACTGCTCAACACGCTTCAGCCCTCGGATCTCTCGACGCCCCAGTACGGGGCCGTCATGAAAGAGGCCCTGGAAGCCACGGTGCTGCTGCTGGCCCCGTTCGTCCCGCACGTGAGCGAGGAGTTGTGGCAGCGTCTCGGGAACACCACGCCCCTTTCCCGCACCGCCTGGCCGGAGTACGACCGGGATGCGGTGGTCGACGAAGAGGTGCTGGTTGTCGTCCAGGTCAACGGCAAGCTCCGCTCCCGGGTTACAGTGCCCGCGGGGACCGGCGAGGAGCAACTCAAGGCCAGCGCCCTGGCGGATGAGAAGGTGCTGCCCTTCCTTGAGGGGAAACAGGTGCGCAAGGTCGTCTGCGTGCCGGGCAAACTGGTCAACATCGTGGTGGGGTAGGGGAGAAGGATATGTCTTTCGTGGGATTCCGCCGCTTCACGCTTCTTCTGTTCTGCTGCCTGTCGTTTGTTGCGGGGTGCGGCTACCGCTTTGCCGGAACGGCCGAAAACAGGATCACAACGGGTCAGTCCCTGTGGGTGGCGTTTATTGGCAACGAGACGATCAGTCCAACGGCGCAGACGGTGATCCGGCGGGCGCTGTACGAGGAATGCCACGCCATGCGGGGGCTCTATCCGGCGGGCAAGGAGTCCGAGGCCGACCTCAGGATACGGGGCAAGCTGACCTCCTATACCCTCAAGGCGATCTCGTATTCCGCGATCGACCGGGTAAAGGAGTACCGTCTGCTGATCTCCGTCGATCTGGAATTGCTCCGCAAAGGCGGGGCCGCACCAGTCTGGAAAGGGACCGTCCAGGCAGGGCAGGATTTCCCCGCATCCACCGACCTGGCGCTCCAGCATAATGCCGAAGAGAGCGCCCTCCAGGCCGCCTCCAGCACCCTGGCCCGCAACTTTCTCGAGTTAGTGGAACAGGCCTACTGACCATGACCGCCCAAGAGTTTGAAACGGCCATAGGCAAGGGGACCATACCGCCGCTCTGCTATCTGTACGGAGAGGAAACGTTCCTGGTCGAACGCAGCGTCCGCCAGTTGCTGGAGCGGGCCATCGATCCTTCGCTCAAGGATTTCAACTTCAACGTCTTCTACGGCAACGAAACCAAAGGGGTCGAAATCCTCGACGCCGCCCAGACCCTGCCCATGTTCGCCGAGCGGCGGGCCGTGCTGGTGAAGCGCGCGGATGCGCTCAAGGCGGATGTCCTGGACAGCCTGCTGCCCTATGTGCGCAATCCCGCGGCCACGACCTGCCTCGTGTTCACCGGCGCCAAGGTCGACCAGCGCAAGAAATTCTTCCAGGAACTCAAGAAGCTGGGCTGCCTGGTGGAGTTCAAGCGGCTCTACGACAACAAGTTGAGCGGTTTTATCCAGAGCGAGGCGGTGGCCCACGGGAAGGCGATCGACCCGGCCGGCGCCGGGTTACTGTCCCAGTTGATCGGCAACAACCTTCAGGAACTGGCGTCCCAGATCGAGAAACTCGCCGTGTACTGCGCCGCGCGGCCGCGGATAACCGTGGAGGACGTGCGCACCATCGCCAGCAGCAGCAAGGCCTTTACCGCCTTCGAGCTTGCCCGTTTTGCCGGTATGCGCGACCTGCAAAACGCCCTGAAGAGCCTGGGGGCTCTCTTTCGCAACGGCGAGGATGCACCGCTCATGATCGGCGCCCTGACGCGGCATTTCCGGCAATTGTGGCGGATCAGGGAGTTACTGGATCGCAAGGTGCCCCAGGCCGATATCGGCCGCGAACTGAACATCCACACGTTTTTCCTGGGGGAGTTGGTCCAGCAGGCGAAAAACTTCTCGCGGGGGGAATTGGGAAAGCTGTTTGAAGAGCTCTATCGCTGCGACGTGGCGTCCAAAACCGGGGGAGGGCAACCCGCAACCCTGATGCAGGGTCTTGTGGTCGGCATCTGCACGGCGTCGTTGGCGCCGTAATGCGAATCTGTAGATACTGATACGGCAGGACCACGAAGGCTCAAGGGAAAAGAGCGGATTTCAAGTCGTTTTTCATTGTGGAGCCCAGTGCCGTTGCGGCAAAGGCTTGCTCAGAACACGACATAAAAAAGGGAACCCCCATCGCATGGGAGTTCCCTTTCGTTTGTTATGTCGCGAGCGTCTTAGCCCAGGGTATTGACGAGCTTGGTCAGGCGCGATACGTTTCTGGAGGCGTTGGAGCTATGGATGACGCCTTTGGAGGCGGAAGCGTCGATGACCGGGATGGCGGCCTTCAGGGCAGCGGCGGCGGCTTCCTTGTCATTGGCCTCGACGGCCTCGCGCACCCGCTTGATATATGTCTTCAACGTTGAGGATACATGCCGGTTGCGGGCATTCCTCTTGGCGTTCTGTTTGATCCTTTTGATTGCCGATTTATGATGTGCCAAACTGCACCTCCGTATGATTCTTTCTGCGTGAAATGTCTAAATTGAAGCTAGTTTACTAACACCAGTCAGGTAGCGTTGTCAAGAAAAATTATGGTGACACCCGCACCCGCCTGCCGTCCACGCAAATCTTCCCTGCGCAGAAGAGGCGCACGGCCTCGGGGTAGATGCGGTGTTCCTCTTGCTGGATGCGGGCCGCGAGGGTCTCTTCGCTGTCGTTTTCAAAAACGGGGACGACCGCCTGGAGGATGATGGGGCCGGTATCGGTCCCGCGGTCCACGAAATGGACCGTGCAGCCGGCGAAGCGAACGCCGTAGTCAAGGGCCTGTTTCTGGGCGTGGAGTCCCGGAAAAGCGGGCAAAAGGGCGGGATGGATATTCATGATGGCGTGGGGGAACGCATCGACCATCACATCGGTGAGTATCCGCATGAAGCCCGCCAGTACGATCAATTGCACATCGTGGTTCCGCAGGATTGCGACCAGGGCGGCATCGTAGTCCCGGCGGTCGGCGTAAGCGCCGCTCTCGTGGACGATGGTCGGAATGCCGTATTGTTCCGCACGTTTCAGGGCAAAGGCGTCTCGTTTGTTGCTGACGACACAGGCGATGCGGCCATTGATCTCGTGAGACTCGATATGGTCGATAAAGGCCTGCAGGTTGGTGCCGTTTCCCGACACCAGTACCGCCAGCCTGACAGGAACGGCGTCGGCCATTACCCCTCCACCAGCTCGACGCACTCGCTGCCTTCCGCGCAGGTGGCGATGTCGCCGATGATCCAGGCTTGTTCGCCAAGGCCCTTGAGGCGGTAGACGATATCTTCGGATTCCTGTTCCGACACGGCCACGACCATGCCGATCCCCATGTTGAACGTGCGGTACATCTCGTTGCGTTCAACGTTGCCGGCCGCACGCAGGATGTCGAAAAGCGGCTGCCGTTCCCAGCGGTTCAGATGGATGGAGGCCTTGCATCCCTTGGGCAGGATACGGGGAATGTTCTCCAGGAGCCCGCCGCCCGTAATATGGGCGATGCCGTTGATACTGAAATCCTTGAGCAGGTTCATGATGGAGCGGGTATAGATGCGTGTCGGCGTAAGCAGCTCTTCGCCGACGGTCCGGCCGGTGTCGGCCAGTTGGGAGTCGAGGTTCAGCCCCATGCACTCGAAGATGAGCTTGCGTGCCAGCGAATAGCCGTTGCTGTGGAGGCCGCTGGAGGCGATGCCGATCAGGTGGTTGCCCACCGCAATGCCCGAGCCGTCGATGATGTTGTCACGTTCCACCACCCCTACGGCAAAACCGGCGACATCGTATTCGCCGTCGGCGTAGAAGCCCGGCATTTCGGCTGTTTCGCCGCCGATCAGGGCGCAGCCGGACTGTTTGCAGCCTTCGGCGATCCCTTTAACGATGTCCGCCGCTTTTTCGGGAAGGAGCCGGCCGGTTGCCAGGTAATCGAGAAAAAAGAGCGGCTCGGCCCCCTGAACGATAATATCGTTGACGCACATGGCCACCAGGTCGATTCCGACGGTGTCATGACGGTCGGCCATGAAGGCTATTTTGAGCTTGGTGCCGACCCCGTCGGTCCCGGACACCAGCACCGGATTTTTGTATTTGGCCGTATTCAATGAAAACAGGCCGCCGAAACCGCCGATATCCGCCATGACCTCGGGCCGGGACGTTGCCTTGACAAACGGCTTGATCATGTTGACAAAACTGTTGCCGGCTGCGATGTCGACCCCGGCATCCTTATAGGTAATCCTTTGTTCGCTCAAGCTATCCACCTCCTTAGATGAGAAACTTTTGTAAAACACGGGCCGTGAAATGTCAATTTCAAACTGCCGAAAGCCGCTTGGTCCCGCCCCGGAGCGGCCTCTGCCAGCCAACAACAACTTGACAATAGGGGGGACTCCGCATAATATCTGAGGACGCTAACGTTGGCGGGGGGTCTATGCAGTCAAGCCGGCTGGGAGAAATCCTGGTAAAAAATAATCTGATCACCAAAGAGCAGCTTGCCAAGGCGCTTGAGGAGCAGAAACTTTCCGGCGGCCAGATGCGCCTCGGCACGATTCTCATCAAGCAAAATGCCATCAGCGATCAAAACCTTACCTCGTTTCTCTCCAAACAATACGGCGTTCCCGCAGTAAACCTGTCCGATTACGACATAGACCCGGCAGTCATCAAGGTCATTCCCCAGGAAGTTGTCCAGAAATACCAGCTTATACCGGTGAACCGCGCGGGCGCCACATTGATCGTCGCGGTCAGCGACCCTTCGAACCTGTTCGCCATCGAAGATATCAAGTTCATGACCGGCTACAACGTGGAGATGGTGGTCGCGTCGGAAATGGACATCAAGACCGCCATCGACAAGCACTACGACCAGTCCGCATCGCTGGCCGATGTCATGGGCGATATGGATTTCGAGGATGTGGAAGTCGTCGGCGACACCGACGACGTCGATGTCAACTCCCTGGAGAAGGCCACCGAGGACGCCCCGGTCGTCAAGATGGTCAATGCCATCCTGCAGGACGCCATCAGGAAAAAAGCCAGCGATATTCACATAGAACCCTATGAAAAAGTGTTCCGCGTCCGCTATCGCATCGATGGCGTGCTCTACGAGGTGATGAAGCCGCCGCTCAAGCTGAAAAACGCCATTACCTCACGCATCAAGATCATGTCGGAACTGGATATCGCCGAGCGGCGCCTGCCCCAGGACGGACGCATCAAGATCAAGCTGGGCGGCGGAAAGGACATGGATTTCCGCGTTTCGGTGCTGCCGACGCTGTTCGGCGAGAAGATCTGCCTGCGGCTTCTGGACAAGAGCAATCTGCAAACCGACCTGACCAAGCTGGGGTACGAACCGGAGGCTCTGTCGCACTTTCTGCGCGAGATCCACAAGCCGTTCGGAATGGTGCTGGTCACCGGTCCCACCGGGAGCGGGAAAACGGTTTCCCTCTATTCGGCCCTTGCCGAACTCAACAAGGTTTCGGAGAATATCTCCACCGCCGAAGACCCGGTCGAATTCAACTTCGCCGGGATCAACCAGGTGCAGATGCACGAGGATATCGGCCTCAACTTCGCAGCAGCCCTGCGCTCGTTTCTGCGGCAGGACCCCGACATCATCATGATCGGCGAGATCCGCGATTTCGAGACCGCCGAAATAGCCACCAAAGCCGCCTTGACCGGGCACCTGGTGCTTTCCACCCTGCACACCAACGACGCCCCGGCCACCATCAACCGCCTGCTCAATATGGGCATCGAGCCGTTTCTGGTGGCGTCCGCCGTCAACCTGATCACGGCCCAGCGTCTTGCCCGCCGGGTCTGCGCCGAATGCAAGGAGCCTGAAGACATCCCGGTCCAGGCGCTGATCGACGCCGGCGTCTCCCCCGACGAGGCCCCCTCCTTTGTCTGCATGCGCGGCAAGGGGTGTTCCGTCTGCAACAGTACCGGCTACAAGGGGCGGGTCGGCTTTTATCAGGTGATGCCCATGCTGGACGAAATCCGCGAATTGATCCTGAATGGCGCCAATACGGCCGAGATCAAGCGTGAATCGATGCGGTTGGGCATCAAGACCATGCGCCAATCAGGGCTTACCAAGCTCAAGGAGGGGGTTACCTCCTTCGAAGAGGTTCTGCGGGTTACGGTTGCCGATGACTAGAAAGGACGGGCTCAATGGTTAATCTGCACCAGCTGCTGAAAATTCTTGTGGAAAGCAATGGTTCCGACCTGCACATCACCACCAACACCGCGCCCCAGATCCGGGTCGACGGCAAGCTGACGCCGCTTGACTTTCCGCCGTTGAACCAGATCGAAACCAAACAACTCTGTTATAGTGTCCTGACCGATGCCCAGAAACACAAATTTGAAGAGGACAACGAACTGGACCTCTCTTTCGGGGTCAAGGGACTTTCCCGTTTCAGGGGCAACGTATTCGTCCAGCGCGGCGCCGTGGCCGGGGTATTCAGGGTTATTCCCTACCGGATCCTGACGTTCGAAGAGCTTGGGCTGCCCCCCATAGTCTCCGAGCTGGCGGCCAAGTCCCGGGGACTGATCCTGGTGACCGGGCCGACCGGCAGCGGCAAATCCACAACGCTGGCCTCCATAATCGACTACATCAATATAAACCGTCGTGAGCACATCGTCACCATCGAGGACCCGATCGAGTACCTGCACCCACACAAAGGGTGTCTCGTCAACCAGCGCGAGGTGGGGGCCGACACCAAGGGGTTTAAAAATGCCCTCAAATACGTACTGCGCCAGGACCCTGACGTCGTACTGGTCGGGGAATTGCGCGATCTTGAAACCATCGAGGCGGCACTGACCCTGTCGGAAACCGGCCACCTCTGTCTGGCCACCTTGCATACCAACTCCTGCGTCCAGACCATCAACCGGATCGTGGACGTGTTTCCTCCCTATCAGCAAACCCAGATACGGGCGCAGCTTTCCTTTGTACTGGAAGGCGTCCTGTCCCAAGCGCTGATCCCGAGAATGAATTCGCGGGGACGTGCGCTGTCCCTGGAAATCATGGTCCCCAATGCCGCCATTCGCAACCTTATCCGTGAGGACAAGGTTCACCAGATCTACTCCCAGATGCAGGTGGGACAGGAAAAATTCGGCATGCAGACCATGAATCAATCGCTCCTGTCCCTGTACCAGAAACGGATGATATCTTTGGAAGAGGCCCTTGGGCGTTCACAGGACCCGGAAGAGCTCAAACAGATGATCAGCAACCCCTCTGCCGGCCTGAACATGCAGAGACGGCCGCCTGCGCACTAAAAGCGAGGAGTATCGGACAATGCCAAAATTTTCATGGGAAGCGCGCACCAGAACCGGTGGAGTGCAAAAAGGCGTCATCGAGGCCGCAAATGCCAATGTCGTTGAAGCCCAACTGAAAAAGTACGGTTTCACCAATATCAGCATCAGTGAACAGGCCAAGGCCCTTTCCTTCAAACTTCCCAAATTAGGCGGCGGGGGCAAGATCGAAACCAAGGATCTGGTCGTTTTCACCCGCCAGTTTGCCACCATGATCGATTCGGGCCTGCCGTTGGTCCAATGCCTTGAGATCCTTGCCAGCCAGCAGGAGAACAAGACCTTCAAGGACATACTCTACAAGGTCAAGGAAAGCGTGGAAAGCGGTTCCACGTTTGCCGACGCCCTCGGCAAACATCCCAAGGCCTTTGACCAGCTCTACGTGAACCTGGTGGCCGCCGGCGAGGTCGGCGGTATCCTCGACACCATCCTGAACCGTCTGGCGGCCTATATTGAAAAGGCCATGAAACTGAAGAAACAGATCAAGGGCGCCATGGTCTATCCGCTGACCATCATGTCCATCGCGGTTGTGGTCGTCGGGGTCATCCTCATCTTCGTCATCCCGACCTTCGCCAAGATGTTCGCCGACTTTGGCGGCGACCTGCCGGCACCGACCAAGTTCGTCATCGCCCTGAGCAATTTTCTGCTGAAGTATATCATCGTCATCATTGCCGTCTTTTTCGGTATTGTCACCGCCATCAAGAAATACTACGCCACCCCCGGCGGCCGCAAAAAGATCGACCGCATGGCGCTCAAGGCGCCGGTTGTCGGACCGCTGATCAGAAAGGTCGCCGTTGCGAAATTCACCAGGACCCTGGGGACGATGGTCAGTTCCGGCGTACCGATCATGGACGGTCTTGACATCGTGGCCAGAACCGCCGGCAACAAGATCGTCGAAGAGGCCATCTACGGCGTGCGCCAGGCCATCTCCGAGGGCAAGACCATGGCCGAGCCGCTGGCCTCCTGCGGCGTTTTCCCGCCTATGGTCGTCCAGATGATTGCCGTCGGCGAGGCCACCGGCGCCATGGACGCAATGCTGACCAAGATCGCCGATTTCTACGATGACGAGGTGGATGACGCCGTGTCGGCCATGACTGCCATGATGGAGCCGTTGTTGATGGTGTTCCTGGGCACGACCGTCGGCGGTCTGGTTGTCGCCATGTACCTGCCGATCTTCAAACTGGCGGGGGCCGTCGGCGGGTAAACCATGGGGCTTGAACGAAAACTCAGGCTTTTCATCTATGCCAGGATCGTGGTGTCGTTCCTGTTCCTGGCTTCTACCATACTGCTGAGTTACCGGGATCTTACCCTGGCCGATGAACACCTTCAGAGCGGTTTGATCCGCCTGATGGCGTTTTCGTTCCTGTTCTCGCTGTGCTGTCTGCTGTTTCTCCGGTTTCGGAGATTCCATTCTTTCATCGCCTACCTCCAGACGATTTGGGATCTGCTCTTCGTAACGGTTCTTCTGCTGTTTACCAACGGCATACTCAGTCCCTATTCGTTCCTCTACCTTCTTTCCATCATGAGCGCCGGTCTGTTGCTGGGAGGCCGGGAAGCGCTTTACACGGCGTCCCTCTGTACCATACTGTACGGTTCCATCGCCGATCTGCAGTATTTCGGCCTGCTGTCCGGGATCGGCCTCAGCCAGTCCGACGCCCAGCAGCTTGGCGCAACGCATATTTTCTACACAATCTTTTTGAACCTGATGGGTTTCTACCTGACAGCGCTCATCACCGGCTTTCTTTCGGCGCGGGCACGGGAAAGCGAGGAAGCCCTTCGGGAGAAAACCGTCAATTATGACGAACTGGAACGTTTAAGCACGGGCATCGTGTCGAATCTGGAGAGCGGTTTACTCACCATAACCCCGACCGGCAGGATCAGGGTGTTCAACCATTACGCCGAAATGGTTACCGGCATGACGCAGGCAGATGCCTATAACACCCTGCTTGTGGATGTCTTCCCGGCGCTTGCGGGCATTACGGAAAACATGGATGCCAGGATGGATGGGGAATTCGACTTTCCACTGAAGAACGGCGAGCAGATGACCCTCGGCTATAACGCCGTACCGTTCACCGACAGCCAGGGGGTACAGGCCGGCGCCATTGTCAACTTCAAGGATCTCACCTCCATGAAACGGATGGAGGCGGCCCTCAAGAGGGCGGACCGGCTGGCGGCCCTGGGCGAGATATCCGCACGCATGGCCCACGAGATCCGAAATCCCCTGGCCGCCATGAGCGGCTCGGTCCAGTTGCTGGCCGAGCATGGCTCCATTTCGGAAAACGATCAGCGGCTGTTGAAGATCGTCTTGCGCGAGGCGGCCCGGCTCAATGGCCTGATTACCGATTTTCTTGCCTATGCCCGTCCTTCCTCGCCCTGCAAGGAAAGGTTCGAATTGCGGCCCCTTGTGGACGATATGATTATGTTTCTGGCTTCGGACAGCCATTTCGGCAAGGTTTCCTTTCGTAATCTCGTCGCCGCGCATATACTGATTCAGGCCGACGTCAATCAACTGCGCCAGGTTTTGCTGAACCTGTTCCGCAATGCCGCCGATGCCATGCCTGAGGGAGGGATTGTGGAGGTCGAATCGCGGTTTCAACTCAGCGGCGCCGATGGCTTCCATAAAGTCCCGGCGGCGGTTATTACGGTGACCGACACCGGCTGCGGCATTGACGGCGCTACTGCGGCCCACTTGTTCGAGCCCTTCTGGACCACCAAGACGGACGGTTCCGGCCTCGGTCTGGCCGTTACCTACCGTATTATCGAGGCTCACGGCGGAACCGTCTCTGTTGAATCGCCGCCCGGAAAGGGCTGCCGTTTCACCATCATGCTCCCGGTGACGGATTGAAATGCCGATACCGATTTCCTACAGCTTCCGCAATCTTCTTACCCGCCGCCTGACAACCTTTCTGACGGCAACCGGGATGGCGCTGGTGGTGTTTGTTTTTGCCTCGATCCTGATGCTGTCCGCCGGATTGGAGAAAACGCTGATCGAGACCGGTTCCGACGATAATGTGATCGTCACCCGCAAGGGCGCCAACTCGGAGGTGCAGAGCGGCGTGGAGCGTTCTCAGGCCGCTATCGTCGAGAGCCTTCCCGATATCGCCACCGGAAGTGACGGCGCCCCTCTCGTGGCCAAGGAGATGGTCGTGCTGATCAGCCTCCCCAAGCGCGGCAGCGACAAACCGGCCAATGTAGTCATCAGGGGGGTCGACCAGGCATCGCTCAAGCTGCGGCCCCAGGTCCGGCTGGCGGAGGGGCGCATGCCGCGTCCCGGTTCCGCGGAAATCATGGCGGGCAGGAGTATCGCAGAGCGCTTCAAAGGCGGCGGGATCGGAGAATCGCTCCGTTTCGGCATGCGCGACTGGACGGTGGTCGGCATCTTCGACGCCGGCGCCACCGGTTTCAACTCCGAGATATGGGGAGATTCCATCCAGTTGATGCAGGCCTTCCGGCGGCCGGTGTATTCGTCGGTCACCTTCAGGCTGCGCGACAGTGGCGATTTTACGGCGGTCAAGGCCAAACTGGACGCCGATCCGCGCCTGACGCTGGACGTGCGACGCGAAACCCGTTACTACCGCGACCAGTCCGAAGCCATGGCCAAGTTTCTGCGTATCCTGGGGACATCGTTGACGGTGATCTTCTCCCTGGGGGCCATCATCGGCGCCATGATCACCATGTATGCCGCCGTCGCCAACCGGGTTGGAGAGATCGGCACCCTGCGGGCCATCGGCTTTCATCGCAGCAGCATCCTGGGGGCCTTTCTGATGGAAGCGCTGCTGCTCGGGCTGGTCGGTGGGGTCACCGGTCTTTTCATGGCGTCCTTCATGCAACTTATCACCATCTCGACCATGAATTGGCAGACCTTTTCCGAGCTTGCCTTTTCATTTACCCTCACCTTCGAGATCGTCTATAAATCGTTGCTGTTTTCCTTGTTGATGGGCTTTGTGGGCGGCGTTGTCCCCGCCTTGCGAGCCAGTCGGCTGAATATCGTCGATGCCCTGCGGGAAAGTTGAATCGGAGAAAAGCGCGTGAACGGATTCCTTCTTAAAAAGAACATTGTACTGGTTGTCCTGGCCTGCGTATCCCTGGTTCTGTACCTTGTCGACTACTTCGTTCTCGGCAACAGCCGTGACATCTTTTCGAGTTTTATTGGAAACTTAGCTTTTTTGCCTGTTTATGTAATATTTATTACATTGATTGTTGAGCAAATTGTGCGGGAGCGGGAACGGCAGGCGGTCATGCGCAAGCTGAATATGGTGATCGGCGTTTTTTTCAGTGAAGTGGGCAATCGCCTGCTCAGGGAGTTGTCCGACTATGTGGAGGCCTGCGCGGAACTGAAGCGCCATCTCCTGGTCAGCGGCGTCTGGAAAGACGCCGAATTCGCCACGGCCCTGGACTACCTGCGCCGGACCGATATCAAGGTCAGTTGCGACGGTTGCGACAAAAAACGGTTGAAGGAATTCCTGATCGAAAAACGACCGTTTCTGGTCGGACTCCTGGAAAATCAGAATCTGCTCGAACACGAGCAGTTCACCGACCTCCTGTGGGCCGTCTTCCATCTGGTCGAAGAGTTGGAGGCTCGTCTGTCCTTCGACGATATGGCCCAGAGCGACATCGAGCACATCAATGGCGACATCAAGCGCGTCTTCGGCCACCTGTCCCGCGAATGGGTGCTGTACATGCAGCATCTCAAGGTCGATTATCCGTACCTGTTCTCCCTCGCAGTCCGCCTCAATCCCATGATCGATCATCCCGATCCCCACGTCTATTGATGGACTGGCATCTGCGGGACATAGCCACGGTCCTGGCAGAGCAGGGGGCCGACACCGCCGGCGGCCTCTCATCCTCCGAAGCTGCTCGCCGTTTGACCCGCTTCGGCAGCAACGAACTGCTTGAGCGGGGCGGCACTTCGCCCTGGCTGATCCTGTGGGAGCAGTTTACCTCGACCATGGCGCTGATCCTGACCGGCGCAGCGCTCCTTTCCGCCTTTGTCGGTTCTTTCAAGGATAGCGTGACCATTCTGGCCATAGTCTGCCTTTTTGCCGTTTTAGGGTTTGTGCAGGAATACCGCGCCGAGCGGGCCATGCGCGCGCTCAAGCGGCTGGCCGTGCCGGTGGTGCGGGTGCGCCGCGACGGCTGCACCGTTGAAATACCGGCGGTCGATTTGGTGGCGGGCGATATTGTCCTTCTGGAGGCCGGCAACCTGATACCGGCCGATTGCCGGGTAGTGGAGGCCCACAACCTGCGGCTGCGGGAGGCGGTTCTGACCGGAGAGGCGGAAGAGGTCGAAAAGGGTACCGCCGCTTTGGCTGTTACGGATGGGAGCACGCCGCTCGGCGACCGTCTGAACATGGTCTTCATGGGCACCACGGTCAGTTATGGCCGCGGTGTCGCCGTTGTGGTAGCCACCGGGATGAATACCGAATTGGGACGCATTGCCGGCATGTTGCAGAATGTGACCGAGGAGTGGACCCCCTTGCAGAAGCGGCTCGACCGCCTGGGCAAGATTCTGGCCCTTGGGGCGGTGGCGGTTTCGCTGCTGTTTTTTGCCGTCGGGCTGTTGCGGGGCGAGGAACTGCGCCTGATGCTGATGACCGCGGTCAGTCTGGCGGTGGCCGCCATCCCGGAGGGGTTGCCGGCCGTGGTGACTATTACCCTGGCCATTGGTTCACAGCGCATGCTCAAGCGTCAGGCCCTGATCCGCAAGTTGCCGGCCGTCGAAACCCTCGGCTCGGTAACCGTGATCTGTTCCGACAAGACCGGCACCCTGACCCAGAATCGCATGACGGTGACGGAAGTCGTCACCGCGGTCGAGATCCTTGAACCGGCTGTTCCGCTTACCCCTGGCCCAGGGGAGGGGAGAGAGCCGGGGACTGCCGATGGGACGGGCGTTGGCCTCCGCGGCATACTCGCCTGTGCTGCGCTTTGCAACGAGGCCGTGCTGGCTGAAGACCAACGGGAAGGGGTAGGGGACCCGACCGAAACGGCGCTCCTTGTGGCGGCGGCACACGAAGGGCTATTGCGCCACGAACTTGAGGTCCGCCTGCCGCGCGTGGCCGAGATCCCTTTCGATTCCACGGTCAAACGCATGGTCACGTTCCACACGGTGGCTGATGCCGCCCTGGCCGTATCGCTTGGTCTTCCCGTCCACCTGGAGCCGGGCGAATATCTCGTGGTTGCCAAGGGGGCGCTGGATGCGGTGCTGGAACTGTGCGGCAGGGCCGGTGAGCAACCACGTGGCGCCATGGAGCGCCGGGAGGCAGCCGATGCGGCCGATCGGCTGGCGCGCCAGGGAAAACGGGTCCTGGCCGTTGCCTGCGGCATCGGTGGCCGGGATACGGCCGACGTCCACGATCTTTGCCTGCTCGGCCTGATCGCCATGATGGACCCGCTGCGGCCCGAGGCGCGGGATGCTGTTGAACTCTGCCGCCAGGCCGGCATCCGCCCGGTTATGATCACCGGCGACCACCCCCTGACCGCCGCGTCCATTGCCGGATCGCTGGGTATGGGAGACGGGGTGCGGGTGATGACCGGCGCCGAGATCGAGCGCACCGGCACGGATGGTCTCGCTGCCGCGAGCGGGGAGGTATCGGTCTATGCGCGGGTCTCGCCGGAACACAAGCTGATGATTGTCGACGCCCTGCAACGCCGGGGCGAGGTGGTGGCCATGACCGGCGACGGCGTGAACGATGCCCCGGCCCTGAAAAAGGCCGATATCGGCGTATCCATGGGAATCACCGGTACCGATGTGGCTCGGGAAGCGGCCGACATGGTGCTTTTGGACGACAACTTTGCCACCATCGTCTCGGCGGTGCGCGAAGGGCGGACCATCTACGACAATATTCGCAAATTCATCGAATTTTCCGTGGCCGGCAACCTGGGCAAGATCCTGGCCGTGCTGACCCTGCCGTTCCTGGGGCTGCCCAGTCCGCTCACCCCTTTACAATTACTCTGGCTCAACCTGCTCACCGACGGCCTGCTCGGCCTGGGCATGGGGGTGGAACGCTCCGAACCGGACATCATGGCCCGCCCCCCTGTCTCACCGGCCTCCCAGGTCTTCGACCGCCGCATGCTGCGCCATACCCTGCTGACCGGCGGCAGCATCGGCATCTCCACCATTTTGTTGACCTATCACCACTGGCGGTTCCATCCCGAAAACTGGCAGACCGTTCTGTTCACCTCCCTGGCCTTTGCCCAGATCGGCCAAGCCATGGCTCTGCGTTCATTCCGGTATTCCTTTTTTCGTATGGGGCTCTTGGGCAATCCGCTGCTCCTGGCCATGGTCGGCATGGTAATCCTGCTGCAAGGGATGGTCGTTTATCTGCCGGCCATGCAGGCCTTCTTTAAAACCGCCCCCCTGTCGGCCGAGGCGCTGGCCTGGGTGTTCGTTCCGGGGACGGCGCTGTTTGTCGTCCTGGAGATCGAAAAAAGTATCGTGCGAATCAAGCGCAAACACGTTACATGACCGCACCGTTATGACGTTGTACTTATCTTGCGGCTCTTGTTGTGTGTGGTACTATATTGATAAAGACACATAAAGGAAGGTTTGGCTTCTCAGGGAGGTGGCTATGAAGCGACTTATCCGAACGGTTCTAGTGGCGTTCATGACCATGGCGTTGGCAGGGTGTGGCAATGACAGCGGCAGACCGTCGGTTGTTACCCAGATTCTGAGTGATCCGACCTACGACGGCAATATTGCACAGGATTCCATCACCGGCGCATTCACGGTGACACAGGGCATGTCGTCGAGCGTCCAGAGTGTATTTGCCGGTATAGATCCGACGAGTGGCGCGGAATTTCGCGCGTTCCTCGACTTCCCCTTGACGGGTGCGGGTGGTGTCCCGGGTAACGCCGTCATTGCGTCGGCGTTCCTCGATATCGTCATCACCAGTATCCTTCCCCAACCGCTGAGCGGCACGATCCCGATCCGCGTTGACTTGGTATCCTTCCAACCGCCTACCTTGGTGGGGACGGATTTCGACCGGACGCTCCAGCCGGCGTTGGCAACCACCACGATCTCACCCCCCATCTCCCAATCCGACTTCGGCGGGCACGTAACGGTCGATGTGACTGCATTGATGGTTGAGGCGCAGCGCCTGGGCCTGCCTGATTTCCAGGTCCGCATATTGCGGGATTTGGGGATAGCCGCGCCGGGACTTGTGGAAATCAACAATACCATCGGAGCAAACCGGGCGAATCTCGCGCCTCTGTTGCAGGTTACCTATTTCTGACTTTCTTGGATGTCGGGATGAGGGAACCGGGAAAGACATCCAGAACGTCCCGGCGGCGCCGACGTTTCATGTTTTCCCCCATGCCGACGGCGCTGATGTCTTTATCGCCGGCACCTGTGCCATACTTGTGGCCGAGCTGCTGGGGGCACGAACATGATCCGCCCTGCCATCGGCTACCGCTGGGCGATCCGGTGTTTTTTCCGGTTGGTGCGTTACTACTGGAAGCCGCCCTTGATTTCCCAAGGTGCCCAGGCACGAGCGCGAACCCGGTAGAAGTAAACGCTGTTGTTTGGCTTTATGATGGTTTATGATAAACGAAAAGAATGTTTTTTCCTACGATACCGCGCTGCCTGAATGTGCCAGACAGCGCGTTTTTTTTTTGCAGCACTACCCGAACGGGAGACAGGCATGACGCCACAAATAGATGAACTGATTGAAAAGATCAGGGGGCTTGAAGAAGAACTGGAGGTTGAGCTTCGCGCCAAACGCGAGCAGTTCCAGTTCATCATCGAGGAAAAGCGCGTCCGCTTCGCCGAAGAGGTGGCCCGTCAGCAGCGCCGTCTCAAAACCGGGCTTTTCCGCTATCTGATCGAATCCCGGCCGCTGAACGTGCTGACCGCGCCGATCATCTACGCCGGGTTTGTTCCCTTTTTGTTGCTCGATCTCTTCCTGTCCATCTACCAAGCGGTCTGTTTTCCGGTCTACGGCATCCCCAAAGTCAAGCGCTCCGAATACCTGTTATTTGATCGCGAGGACCTGCCGTATCTCAATATCATCGAGAAAATCAACTGTTTCTACTGTTCTTACGGCAACGGCCTGGCAGCCTATTTCCGGGAGATCGCCGCCCGAACCGAACAGTATTGGTGCCCGATCAAGCATGCCCGCCGCATCCGGGCCGCCCATGGACGTTATCCCCGTTTTTTCGAGTACGGCGACGCGGAGAGTTATTGCAAAGGGTTGGAGCGGCTGAGAAAAGAACTCCGGAAGGGTGACGGCTAACCAAGGAGGACTAAGTGTGACATGAGCGTAACGTAGTGGATGGACTTTTGGTGTCCTCGCAGGTAGTATTGAAGCCTTTGTTTGCGGTTGACCCAGGCCGCGACGAGCAACGATGCTGAAAGGACAACATCCTCATGAAATCCATCCCCATCCCCCGCACCGAATCCGCACACGATTACCAGTTGTTGATTAAACGCCTGTTTCTGCACCCGGTGGTGGATGCGCCGGATCAGGAGATTGTGTATCGGCAGCAGGTGCGTTATAGCTATCGCCAATTTCGTGAGCGTGTTCACCGCCTTGCGGCTGCTCTGACCCGTATGGGAGTAAAGACCGGAGACACGGTTGCGGTCATGGATTGGGACAGTCATCGCTACCTGGAGTGCTTTTTCGCCGTGCCGATGATCGGTGCAGTGCTCCACACGATCAACGTCCGTTTTTCCGCGGAACAGATCCTCTTCTGCATCGACCACGCAGAGGATGATGTGCTCTTGGTCAATTCGGAGTTTTTGCCGATTCTCGAACAGATCCGCGGCCGTATCGACACGGTTCGCGACTTCATACTCCTCAAGGGCGACGACCCCCACCCCCACGAGACAACCCTCACATTCACCGCGGAATATGAAGAGCTGCTGGCCTCGACCCCGCCGGAGTTCGAATTTCCCGACTTCGACGAGAATACCCGCGCCACTACTTTTTATACCACCGGCACCACCGGCATGCCCAAGGGCGTCTACTTCAGCCACCGCCAACTGGTGCTGCATACCCTGGGGGTCCAGGCGGCGCTTTGCTCCACGATAGTTCAGGGATGCCTGCACCGCAACGATGTCTACATGCCCATAACCCCCATGTTCCACGTCCATGCCTGGGGATTGCCCTATGTGGCCACCGCTTTGGGGCTCAAACAGGTATACCCGGGGCGTTACGCGCCGGACATGCTGCTGGAGTTGGTCGAACGCGAAAAGGTCACATTTTCCCACTGCGTGCCGACCATCCTTCACATGTTGCTCAAACATCCCCATACGGCCAGAATCGACCTGAGCGGTTGGAAACTGATCATCGGGGGCGCGGCCATGTCTCGAACCCTGTGTCTGGATGCCTTGCGACACGGTATCGATATCTTCACCGGTTATGGCATGTCTGAAACCTGTCCGATCCTGACCCTTTCTCAACTGACCTCCGAGATGCTGGAACTCAGTCTGGAAGAACAGGCAGAGATTCGCTGTAAGACTGGTTTGGCGTTACCTCTGGTGGACCTGAAATTGGTAGGGGAGGGGCGGAACGAGATGCCTCGTGATGGTCGTAGCGCCGGCGAGATTGTTGTTCGGGCTCCCTGGCTGACCCAAGGGTACCTCAAAGATCACAAAACATCCGAGAAACTCTGGGAGGGGGGCTACCTGCACACCGGCGACGTTGCGGTCCGCGACGAGCGGGGATATATCAAGATTACCGACCGGAGCAAGGACGTTATCAAGGTCGGCGGAGAATGGATATCTTCCCTGGAATTGGAGGATATCATCGCTCACCATCCCGCCGTGGCCGAGGTGGCGGTTGTCGGCCAGCCCGACGAAAAATGGGGCGAACGGCCGCTCGCTCTGGTGGTGCCAAAATCTGGCATAGTGGTCACGGAAAAACAGATTCAGCATCATGTGCGGGAATATGCCGACAAAGGAATGATTTCCAAGCAGGTAGTCCTTCTTAAAACACGGCTGGTGGAGAGCATTGATAAGACCAGTGTGGGGAAAATTAATAAAGTTGCGCTGCGGGAGAGGTATGTGTATTGAATGCTGGGTTGGAGAGTAGGTCCTGAACATGTGAAATGATTTCTGAGAAATTTTGTTAATTTATTCGACAATGTCCTCGTCAGAATGTCCTGAAATTGTAAAAAAAATTGACAATTTAATTTTTGAGGTTTTTATGTATTTAATCGTTATCTAAAATTTGTATATTTTTTGTCGATAAATTAATGAAATATTCTGTTTGATTCGACCCGAAAAGCAGGTTTGGTACTAAGTAACATTTGGTGTATAAATTGCAATAATTATTTTTATTGATGACGAATGCGTAGTTAAATACGGGGCATAAGATGAAACTAATATTTTTAAATTTTGCCAATCTTGTCTTTACGGTCCTAGTAATTTTTTTTACATTAGCGGTTGACGCAAATGCGACCGCAATTTATACAAACAGTTTTGAGAATTCAGTTGGAAGCGAATGGTCGGTCAACACAATATCTGTAACCCCTATAGGCGACCGTCATTTTTTGGGTGAATTTTCCAACGATTCTGCAACACTTACTCTGAACAGTGTTTCAGCAGGTTTGGCAACTGTTTCGTTCGATGTATATTTTATCCGGTCTTGGGACGGTAACAGTCAAGTTTTTGGTCCGGATTATTTTAATGTCGCAATTAACAACTCCCTCTGTCTCAGTGAAACCTTCAGTAATGGAGACCTCAGTGTGCAGCCAAATGCATCACAAGCCTCAGAACGCTATACTCTTGGATACTCATATTACAATGGCCTTCCAGAATATAACGTCACATATACTAACATGGATTCAGTTTACCACTTTGTCCTTACACTCCCTAATGTTTCTGACCTCCTCAGCATTACGTTCTGGGGCCAAGGTTTACAAGATAACTATATAACTGGATTAGATGGCTCTTCATATTTTGATGAATCATGGGGGCTCGATAATGTTATGGTGGATGTTGTCCCCGTACCTGAGCCTTCCTGTGTTTGGATGCTCTTTGCCGGGATGTTAATATTGTTGACATTGCATTGGAAAAGTCGAAAAACATATCTCTTTTCTAAATATTAAGATCTTACTGATAGGCTTATTTTGTTTACTTGTTTAATTTTGTAAGCATCAAGTTACATTTGACTTCAATTTAATAGAATAGTTCATTGATCAGCTGGCAAGTTGTTACTTAAAAAATACTCTTGTTCGGACTAAAAGGAGAATAATGTTTCCTCCGTGTCTGCTAGGCATCCTGATTATTTTTATGGTTTTACCTCCACAGTTATCTGCAGCAACAGAAAACGCCAACAAATTATTTATGAAGGGTCTGTCACTTGAAGCATCTCTCCAGACGTTCGAGGCACGAAATTATTTTGCTGAAGCCATTCATGAGGAACCCGATAATTCGGGCTACAGAGAGCATAATGCGTGGTTTCTTAATGAGTATGGTTTCTCTGAAGAAGCCGAGAAAGCTTTTTTAAATCTGACAAGAATAAAATCGACTGATATTATCTATCAAGGACTTGGCTGGAACCAATTGGCTGTTGGGCACCTGACAGATTCTATCGCAACATATCGGCGAGTTTTTCCGGATATTTCAACTACAATGTTGGAGTCGCAGGCTTTGGCCGAGATTCGTCACCGATTGAGCGATGATAATACTACTAAAATAACTAATCTGCTTATTCATCTATCCCATTCACCTTCGGATATTTCTGCCCAGCAAGAATTATTCCGAACATATGCCTATCAGGGGTTGTGGAACGATGCCTTTCGTATCGGTCAACAAATTCGAAATGAAGTTCCTAATGATTTTCACTTTCACTGGGAATTTGCCCGTGCACTTTTTTGGAGTAATCAGCTTGAACAAGCTGACTCTGAGTTTGCGTTAATGGTTGTAAGTCATCCGGACAATGCTTTCATTCTTTGGGAATGGGCAAAAGTTCAATTGGCGAGGAATAAGCTTAAGGAAGCTGGGAACAATCTTGAAACGGCATTGCGACTCGCACCTACTACTCCTGAAATCATCAGAGACTTAGCCGAACTTTATGCCCGTCTAGGTTACAGTAAAAAGTCATTAAATTTGGCTCAACAACTTCTTCAAAATAAGGAACGACCACTAGCTGCTACCTTGACAGAAGCGCGTTGCAAACATTTTCTTGGAAGTTTTGCTGAAGCACAGCAACAATATAAACAAATTCTCGCCATATATCCTACCAACAATGAAGCTCTCTGGGGCCTTACTGAAGTCTCCGCTAAAACAGGCTCTGCATATGATGCTGCAAGTGCTATTACAGTACTTAAAAACATTGATCGTGATGATCCGCGCATTCATGCATTACGTGAATTTCTTAAAACTTCAAACGCTCCAAGAATAACTGTTCAGACTGATTGGTACAGTAACTCTAATAAGTATTCCCGATTCAACATCGGCTTTGATTTTGAAGGGTCGCCGTGGTCGGGCCTATTAGCGAGTACTGGCTATACCTTCTCGAGCTTTAGCCAGAGCGATTTCAACACGATTAACCGTCAATCGGTCTTTGCACAGGCTGAAAAGAAAATTCTACGGTTTTTATCTATAGCCGGTCGATTAGACGGTAATTTCTATGATAATCAACAAAATCATCTAAACTTAAGCCTTTCTACTACTTTTTTACTTACTTCGTCAGGTGTAGTTAAACTGAGTTATGACCATATTGATTTAATTGATACGGAACCGGCCTTTGGTAATCAATTCTATAATCCAATTGTTTCCATAGGCGCAGTACGTCTGAAATTGACCACAAATGGCTATTCAGCTTATCTCCGGCAAGGGATTGCCAAGGAGTTAGCATTGTGGGGAAAACTGACATATGGTGATTATTCAGATAATAACCATAAACTTAGTTCCGTTATTGGAATAGATTATTCACCAGTCATATTTCCAAATATTAAGGCATTCTATAGCTACTTTTTTTTGGATTATTCTCATGAAGCCCCAGAGCATGCCTATTTTGATCCTTCAAATTTATCTGCCCACACAATAGGAGTGTCTTACGACATTAAATCCGATTACTTCAGCTATGGAGCGAAGTGGAGCCTAAACTATCTTCAGCGTAGCGGGGGCCTTAGTAATACTATTTCAGCCTTTACAGATATGCATATAACTGACCTCCAAAGGGTTCGTTGTGATGCCAAGTTTTTCTATCAGAATAGAGGAGAAAACAGGGATTCGTTTAGTGGTTATTATTCTGCTCAACAGTTTTTACTGTCTTATTCTATTTTATTCTAGGAGGACTATATGTCCATACATGCAGCCACAAGAAACTGGCTGGATGATATTCTTGGTAAAAAAAAGTATCAACGTTACAAAGAAAAAGAAACACGAACCCGAAGGGTTCTGGGGCAAACATTTGCAATACTGAATATTCCCTGTGCTCTGTTTTATTTTTTTTGGTGCGTTGATAAAGCTAACTGGCAATTTTGGTATATTTTTATTCCTTTTATCTTAACTGAAAGTGTATTTCTCATTCACTACTTGTTATGGATTAATCTGCTCTGGTACAAACGTCATCACCATCCTGAAGGAATAGCCTCTCAAAAAAATTTTTCAGTAGATATTTTTATTCCAGTTTGCAGAGAACCGATTGATATCGTAAGGAGGACGGTTCTAGCGGCCTGTGCTATTGACTATGAAGACAAAACCGTTTACGTTCTTGACGATGGTGAGGACGATAAACTGTTCTCAATGACTAAGGAGCTTAATATCGGTTATATTTGCCGCCCCACCCATGAACACCGTAAAGCTGGCAATCTTAATTATGCATTTAGTCGCACTTGCGGGGACTTAGTGCTTGCGCTTGATGCCGATCAAGTTGCTGAAAGCAATATTTTGAAAAGTATTGTCGGATATTTTTCAATTTCTCGTATAGCGTTTGTACAAACCGCACAACGCTTCAAGCTTCCCCAAAACGACCCTTGGGGAAATTCTGACGCGGTATTTTACAAAGCTATGCAGTCTGGTAAGGATAACGATAATGCTGCAATTTCTTGCGGTAATGGTGTTATCTATCGTCGTGAAGCTCTGAGAGAAATTGGGGGTTTCTCAGAGTGGAACTTAGTGGAAGACCTTCATACATCTATGCGTATCCATGCTAAGGGGTGGAAAACTGTCTACCATGATACCGCATTCACTACAGGTCATGCCCCAGAAGATGTCCGTAGTCACTTGAAACAGCGATGTCAATGGGCTGTGGATTCCCTGAGGCTTTTTTTCTGGGATTCACCGCTACGTCACAGTGCCCTATCTTGGAGGCAAAAAGCTCAGTATTTTCATTTCGGTTATAATTATATTTCTTTTGGAATTTTTCTACCTGTTTTTTTTCTTCTTCCTATTTGGTCTCTTTTTACACATAATTTTATGCTTAAGGCAAGTCTACAAGACTATGCACTCGCTCGATTACCATATTTTCTTGTATATATGATTGCAAATAAACTTCTCACCGATGGTCTCAATAATTACAAGGTGTTTCAGTGTCAAGCCGGACTGTTTCATGTATATTTCAGCGCAGTCGTGACTGCTCTTCGCTGTCGCACAAAACTTCCCGCCTACACTGTAACTAGCAAGGTAAAAGAACACTCGCAAATAACTACAAAGTTTTTATCATGTTGGCCTCATATACTTATTTCACTGCTTTCTATTATGGCCATAACCTATGGCATTGTGACCATACAACATGATCCTTGGTTTCTAGTGGTGAATATTTTTTGGGCTACCTGGACTATTGTTACGCTCAGCCGTTTTATTGGCCTAAGTTTATGGCCTCGCTTGTACATGCAATGAAATTTGGTATTTACCGTCTGAATTATTTGTTAAATAGTATAGCTCTAATTGACCTTAAAGAAGAATATGGAGCTGAAGTTTCTTTTCTTTCTTTTTATAGAGCTTGGAATCATTGTAATATTGAAAATGATCTTTCCTGGCTGAACTGGGTTTTATCTTCACCAAGCGATGTCCTTTTAACATGGGAACCTTGGCTTATCCCACCAGCACACCATGCCCCTGAAATACAACCAGATTTTTCACTCAAAAACATAACCTCAGGGATGTATGATACCTACATCAGGGCCTTTGCGTCTATTCTTGCGGCTTTTCAGAGAACTATTTTTCTTCGTCCTATGCATGAAATGAACGGATGTTGGTACCCTTGGTGTGGCACTGTAAACCAAAACACCCCTGATGACTTTATAAATGCGTGGCGGCATATTAAAAAACTCTTTGTGGAAGCAGATGCGTCAAACATCAAGTGGGTCTGGTCACCCTATACGTCATCATATCCTGATAATTCTGAAAATGGAATCTGCAGCTATTTTCCGGGTGACAATCAAATCGATATGATAGCTCTTGATGGCTATAATTGGGGGACATTAAATGAGTCGGGGGCATGGCAGAGTTTTTTAGAATTATTTGGAAAGGGTTATGATATAGTAACATCCCTTTCAACAAAACCAGTTATAATTGGTGAGGTTGGATGCACAGAGTTTGGGGGGGAAAAGTCAAAATGGATCAACAATATGTTTTTAATTTTGTCTTCAAAATTTAGTCGAATACAAATTTTGATTTGGTTTGATATTGACAAAGAGTGTGATTGGCGCATCGCTTCATCTGATTCTGCTTTAGATACTTTTAAGAAAAATGCTAAGATTTATTTTAAGTAATTATTAATTTATATATTATCAATAAATTAGTTGTTAAAAAATTAAAATTTATATTGAGTATGTTATTAAATTTTGTATTTAATATTTTGTAGCCCTAAAATTGAGCTGATATAATAATACTAAGTATAATCATTAAAATTTAAATATATAAATTGTATTCCAAATTTTAGCCAAACTGATCACTATGAACTTCCTTTTCCATTTACATCTCTCCGGTAATGACCCTGACCTGCTGACCGGCAACTTCATGGGGGATTTTGTTAAGGGAAGGCTTGGGGACGTGTATCCTCACGGTGTGGCGACTGGAATCATGTTGCACCGCCGGATCGACAGCTTTGCCCAACAGCATCCGCTTTTCCGTCGGAGCTGTGGTCGGATTTCACCGCAATATGGCCTGTGGCGTGGCGTTCTGGTGGATTTGTTCTACGATCATTTTTTGTCTGCGGCCTGGGATGAGTGGGGGGATGCTTCTTTGGAGGCCTATCTTTCTCAAGCCAGGAAGATGATCGAGGAACGTCGCGAATGGTTACCGGAGCGTCTGCAAAGCCTGTTGCCGGTTATTTTTGAGGATTTGATTCCTTCCTATTGCGAGATAGCCGGTATTGGTGTGGCTCTTGAGAGAATGTCGCGACGGGTGAAGCGGGACAACCCGCTGGCTGGCGGAGAACAGGAGTTGATACGGAGCTTTGCGGAACTGCGTGAAGACTTCCGTTGTTTTATGCCAGCTGCCCGCGAATTTGTTTCGGATTTTTTGGGTACGACCGCGCCTCCGGCATGACCGATGGAGCCCCAATTCACCAGTTTACACTATTTCCCCGTGGATCAGCTCCGTTTTTTCTTGCAACCCATTGATTTTTAATTATATACAAGTAAAACACACCGTGGCGCAGTAAAGCGTAACAACTGCGCCCCGTTTTTGTGATTGGTTTCATACTCCATTCATTGGTCTCACCGGGTTCTTCTATGAAGCAACGCTCAAGGTTATTACCTATCATGTCCGTCTCTTTGGCGGGTATGTTTCTGTTGCTTTTCTATGTTACGAAGATATTCCTGCTCGACAGCTTTGTAAGGATCGAGGAGTTGGACGTTACGGAAAACGTAGGGCGTGCGGTCAACCTGATCAACGATGAGGCCAGGAACATCGACATAATCTGTGGTGACTATTCGGCGTGGGACGATGCCTACCGTTACGTGCGCGACGGCAACCAGGCTTTTGAAAAATCGAATCTGACCCTCCCCACGTTTCTAAAACTCCGTCTTAACCTGGTAATGTATCTCAACGGCGCAGGCGATGTGGTCTTCGGCAAGGCTATTGATCTTGAAAACAGCCGTTTTGTGCCAATTTCCGCCGGATTCTCCCGGCACATCTCCTCGGCAGACCGCCTGCTCAGCCATACGACACCCGACAGCTCGGTAAAAGGAATCGTAAACCTGCCGGAAGGCCCGATGATAATTGCATCGCGACCGGTGCTCACCAGTGAATACGTGGGGCCGGTCCGAGGCACCTTGATCCTGGGGCGCTATCTGAGTACTACCGAAGTTTCCCGCCTGGCGCATATGGCCCGTCTCTCGCTCAGTATACTGCCCAGCGGCATGATGAGTGCCGTGACCAAGGACGGAGTCATGCTTGGCGGGGACCCCCCCCGCGTGGTCGTGGCGAACGGATTCCGTATCATTGACGGGTATGCCATGGTAAGGGATATTTACGGCGCAGACGCCTTCATTGTGAAGGTGTCCAACCCGCGAACTATCTACGGGAAAGGGATGCGGGCCGTAGGATATTTTTTGCTCTGTTTTTTGGGGCTTCTTCTGGGGTTTGCCCTTGTTGTATATTTTTTGCTGAAAAAACTCGCCGTATCGCAACGGCAAGGCGAAGAGCTGGAGCAGCGCTACAGCCGGGTTATTGAAGGGGCCAGTGAAGGGATCATCGTCACTAACAGGGCGGACGGGACAGTCCTGGAATCCAACGGAGCGATTCAGAATTATCTGGGATATGCCGCCGAAGAGTTGACCGGTTTGTATCTGGGGCAACTTGCTTTTGGGGATGCAGCCATAACCGATACCCTGATAGAAAGGCTCTTGCAGCAAAAACGGGAGTACCGCCTCCGCCGTAAGGACGGTTCCGCTCTTGATGCCGAACTGAGCGCAGGCCTGATTCCGTATGACGGGAAAGAAGCCGTATGCGTCATGGTCAAGGATATCACGGAGCGGAAACAGTTCGAGGAAACGCTGTTTTTTCAGGCGAATCACGACCTTCTGACCGGTATCCCCAACCGCTATCTGCTCCTCGACCGCCTGGAACAAGCCCTGGCGGCGGCTCGGCGCGAAGGGCATATCGTAGCGGTTCTCCTCCTGGACCTGGATAATTTCAAGATCATCAACGACACCTATGGCCATGCGATCGGTGACCATCTTCTGAAAAGCGTTGCCCAGCGGTTGAAATCCGTTGTCAGAAGCGGTGATACCATTGCCCGTCTTGGCGGCGATGAATTCGTGGTTGTCCTCACGCGCATCGACAGGATTGAAAACGTGGTCCTGGTGGCAGAACATATCCTGAATCACTTTACAAATCCCTTTATCGTTGATGATAAGGAATTTTTCGTGTCGCCAAGCATTGGGCTTGCACTTTATCCCAACGATGACGACAGCGCGGCGGCCCTGCTTACCAAAGCCGATACCGCAATGTACCATGTCAAGGACAAAGGCCGGGCCGGGTTTCAGTTTTTTACGACTGAGATGAACACCAGGGTTGTGGACCGCATGGAACTCGAGGTGGGACTCCGGCGTGCCCTTGAGCGAGGGGAGTTCGTCATCCACTATCAACCCAAGGTTGATTTGTCCACCCGGCGGATACAAGGCATGGAGGCGCTGTTACGATGGAACCATCCCGATCGGGGGTTGATCCCTCCGAACACGTTTATCCCTTTGGCGGAAGAGAGCGGCCTGATCATCATGATCGGCGAGTGGGTATTGCGCACGGTCTGTGAGCAGCACAAGAAATGGCAGGCTGAGGGACTGCCGCCGATGACGATGGCGGTCAACATCTCGGCGCGTCAATTCAAGCAACAGGATCTGGTGGAGCGGATCGGCGCCATTCTTGCCGAGACCGGGCTTGAAGCCAGCGTTCTTGAGCTCGAACTCACCGAAAGCTATCTTATGGACAATGTCAGCGAGGCGATTGCCAAGCTTCATGCGCTCAAGGGCATGGGTCTCGGTCTTTCCCTGGACGATTTCGGAACAGGCTATTCATCGCTGGGGTATCTGAAACAGTTTCCCATCGATGTCGTGAAGATAGACAAATCCTTTGTGGACGACATTCTTGTCAATCCCGACGACGCCACCATCGTAAGAACGATTATTCTTATGGCGCACAATCTCAACATGACGGTGGTGGCCGAAGGGGTGGAGACCGAGGATCAATTGGATTTTCTTGCGGCGCA
Organism: Geobacter sp. AOG2; assembly: GCF_019972295.1. Classification (NCBI taxonomy): domain Bacteria; kingdom Pseudomonadati; phylum Thermodesulfobacteriota; class Desulfuromonadia; order Geobacterales; family Geobacteraceae; genus Geobacter; species Geobacter sp. AOG2. The sequence continues at coordinate 2,062,975 of NZ_BLJA01000001.1, read as the reverse complement.
CAACTGCGAGATGGTCCAGGGATTCTACTTCAGCCGGCCCTTGGCCGCTGACGGTTTTGCGGCAATGGTTCGTTCGTGGGGCCGCGTGGCGGCCGATGAAGGCGACATGACCGTCATGATCGACGTTGACACGTAATGAATGGCTTGATACCCTCCCGTATCGGCTTGTTGCTAAAATAGCAGTTTCTTGAGAAGGAGCGCCCCTCCATGTCCGCACCCGCCCGTATCGTTATCCTTGACGGCTATACCATCAATCCTGGCGACAACCCCTGGGTCCCGGTCGAAAACCTGGGGGCATGCGCGATCTATGACCGAACCCCGCCCGAACTTACCGTGGAACGTGCCGCCGAGGCGGAGATCATCCTGACCAGCAAGGTCAAGCTGACCGCCGCCATCTTGAACGCCTTGCCAAAGCTCAGATATATTTCGCTGTTAGCGACGGGGTATAACAATATCGACGTGGCCGCAGCCGGCCAACTCGGCATTCCGGTCTCGAATGTCCCGGCCTATTCCACCGAATCGGTGGCCCAGACCACCTTTGCCCTGCTGTTGGAACTGGCCGTGCAGGTGGGGGTGCACGATGCAGCCGTCAAGGCCGGCGAATGGAGCCGTTGCCCCGATCATTCCTTCTGGAAGGCGCCGATCACCGAACTGGACGGCCTGACACTGGGTATTGTGGGCTATGGCACCATCGGCCGTGCCGTAGCCCGTATCGGCACGGCATTTGGTATGCGGGTTATCGCCTATGCCCCACGCATCCCCCAGGAACCGGGACCGACCCCGGTTCGTTTTGTCGGCCTGGAAGAGCTGTTTTCGACGGCCGACGTGGTAAGCCTCAACTGTCCCCAGACCAGCGAAAATACCGGTTTCGTCAACGCCCGGCTGCTGGAGATGATGAAGCCCAACGCCTTTCTGATCAACGTGGCGCGAGGCGGGTTGGTTAACGAGGCCGATCTGGCCCAGGCGTTACGGAACGGCCGGATTGCCGGGGCGGGGCTGGATGTGGTCGCCCATGAGCCGATGTCTCCCGACAACCCCCTTCTTACCGCCCCCAATTGCATCTTTACGCCCCATATCGCCTGGGCCTCGCTGGCCGCCCGGCGGCGTCTCATGAATATCGTTACCGCCAATATCGCATCATATCTTGGCGGGGCGCCGATCAATGTGATCAACGGCCAGTATCTCGTGCCGAAGCCATAGCAGCAATTCAGCGGGAGATTCACCAATGGAAGAGATCCAACGGAATCCGACAAAAAACTATCCCATACTTGTGGTGGATGACAACCGCCTGCAACGGACCATTCTCGAAGCGGGCCTTAAGGCGGCGGGATATGAGGTGGTAGCCGCAGAAAACGGCAAGGAAGGGCTCGACGTCTTCAGGAAAGGGTATTATCCGATCGTCATGACCGATTGGGTGATGCCCGAGATGAACGGCCTTGAACTGTGCCGTGCCATACGGAGCGACGATTCCGGCCGTTATACCTACATCATCCTGCTCACCTCCCAGGATTCCAAAAACGATATCATTGCCGGTCTTGAGGCGGGCGCGGATGAATATCTGATCAAGCCCGCCCACCAGGCCGAGCTGGTTTCCCGCCTGAAGACGGCCAAGCGGATACTTGAGCTGGAGATATCTCAACAACGTTACATCGAAGAGATCAAAAACCTCTCTCTCATCGACCCGGTTACCGGTGTGTTCAACCGCCGGTACATGGACGAACATATCCTCCAGGAGATAAAGAGGGCGTATCGCTACGAACGTTCGCTCTCCGTGATCCTTGTAAGCATCACCCAATTCAGGGATATTATCGTGGCCCACGGACACTACTCCGGTGATGTGGTGCTCAAGCAGTGCGCCGATTGCCTGGGAGAATCGATCCGCAAGGACGTGGACTGGCTGGCACGTTACGGCGAGGATTCGTTCATGGTGGTATTGGCGGAAACGGATATGGCCGGAGGCATGATCGTGGCCAAGCGTCTACGGCTCAGAATCGCTTCTTTGGGCATCAGGATACACGACAAAGAGGTCCGCATAAGCGCCAGTTTCGGGGTAGCGGGCTTTACCGCCAGCCAGCAGAAGCTGGGGATGACGGCTGACGTGCTTATCGAGAATGCGGACCGCTGCCTCACGAAAGCCCAGGAGGAGGATGGCGAAACGATCAAAGGGGTTCAGATCGGTTAGAACCGGCTGCGAACTGGATGAAATAACCTGACGGCCTGCCTTTACCGACAGGCCGTTTTTTGGGGATCTCTCCCTTATAGGCCCGCATGCGCCTCGGCTATTGACTTTATGGATGCAAAGGGTATTCTCGGCGCATCATCATTGTGAGGACGCTATGAAACTGGTTATCGACCATCTGAAGGAAAAATTTTTCACCGGCCTGTTCGTAGTGATCCCGGTCGGGATCACGATCTTCATCCTGACCTTTTTGTTCAATTTCGCCGACGGCATCCTGGGCAGTTATCTGGACTCCCTCTTCGGCTTCATCACCCATCAGGAACTCCATATTCCGGGCCTTGGCATGATCACCGGCGCGGTTGTTATCTATCTCACCGGCATCCTGGCCACCAACGTCCTGGGGAACCAATTTCTCAAGCTGGGGGACAGTTTGCTGTCGCGCATCCCCCTCGTCAAATCGATCTACTCGTCCAGCAAACAGCTTATCAAGGTGTTTAAGGAGGGTAAGACCTCCTATCGCCGTGCCGTCTTTGTGGAGTGGCCTCGCCCCGGCGTGCGCGCGATCGGGTTCGTCACGGCCGAGGTGGAGCGCGACGGGGTACCGTTGGTGGTGGTCTATGTGCCGACCATGCCCAACCCTACCTCCGGATTCGCCCTTTTTTTCCGGGAGGACGAGGTGTTCGACAGCGGCATGACCGTTGAGGAGGCCGTGAAGTTCGTGGTTTCCGGCGGCATGGTGGTAACGTGATTGGCCCCTCGTTCCGATCCGTTGTTCCCGGCGCCGCAGTGACCGCCTCCCTGCACGAAACCCTCAAGAATGTTTTCGGCTATACCTCGTTCCGTCCCCACCAGCAGGAAATCATCTCCGCCGTCATTGGCGGCGAGGATGCCTTTGTCCTTATGCCGACCGGCGGCGGCAAGTCGCTTTGCTACCAGGTGCCGGCCCTGCACCGGGCCGGCGTGGGTATCGTGGTCTCGCCGCTCATCTCGCTGATGAAGGACCAGGTGGACGCCCTGACGGCCAACGGAGTCTCCGCCGCCCTCTACAACTCTTCCCTGAAGGAAGCGGAAGCGCGGCGGGTGCTGGCACAACTTCACGGCGCTCAGTTGGACCTTTTGTACGTCTCGCCGGAACGGTTGATGAGCACCGCCTTTCTGGAGCGTCTGAAGGATCTGGAGATCGCACTCTTCGCCATTGACGAGGCCCATTGCGTCTCCCAGTGGGGGCATGATTTCCGGCCGGAATACGTGCAGCTCGGCCGATTGCGGAGCCTCTTTCCCGGCATACCGCTGATCGCCCTGACCGCCACCGCCGATCCCCAGACGCGCAACGACATCATCGAACGTCTGGGGCTGACGGAGGCGGTCTGCCACGTGGCCGGCTTCGACCGTCCGAACATTCGGTACACGGTCCTGGAAAAGCAGAAACCGTTCCAGCAGTTGAGCGCTTTTCTCAAAGGGCGCCCCGCTGAAGCCGGGATCGTGTATGCCCTTTCCCGCAAGCGGGTGGAGGAGTTGGCCCGGCGCCTGGCCGAGGCAGGCGTCAAGGCCGCGCCCTATCACGCCGGTCTTTCCGACAGGGACCGCCAACAGACCCAGGAGGCCTTTCTCAAGGACGACCTGCGGGTGGTCGTGGCAACGGTGGCCTTCGGCATGGGGATCGACAAACCCAACGTGCGCTTTGTGGTGCACTATGATCTGCCCAGGAATATCGAAAGCTACTACCAGGAAACCGGCCGGGCCGGCAGGGATGGGCTGCCGGCCGAGGCGCTGCTCCTGTTCGGTTACGGCGACATTGCCATCTCCCGGGCCTTGATCGAAAATGGCGGCAACCAGGAACAGAACCGGATCGAACTACACAAGCTGAATGCCATGGTCGGTTTCGCCGAGGCGCTTACCTGCCGCAGGCGGGTGCTCCTGGGGTATTTCGGCGAACATCTGGAGGATGATTGCGGTAACTGCGATATCTGCCACAGCCCGCCGGAGCGTTTTGACGCCACCGAGGATGCGCAGAAGGCCCTCTCCTGCGTCTACCGGGTCGGACAACGCTTCGGTATGGGGCATGTCATCGAGGTGCTGCGCGGTTCCCACAGCCAGCGCATCCTGAACCTGGGACATGACCGGCTGTCCACCTACGGTATCGGCAAGGAACTGTCCCAGGATGTTTGGGGGGCGCTCATACGCCAATTGCTTCATCTGGGGTATCTGGAGCAGGATGTGGGCAATTACTCGGTGCTGCGGTTGACACCCCGCTCAAAGCCGGTCCTGCGGGGCGAGGAGCGGGTGGTGCTGGCCCGGCCGCGGGTCAGGGTGATGGCGGAAAAGAAGGAACCGAAACGGGGCAGGGGAGAGCTGGATTACGACCGGGAGCTTTTCGAGCAGTTGCGTGCCCTGCGAAAGCGTCTGGCCGATGAACAGCAGGTGCCGCCCTTCGTTGTGTTCGGGGATGCCACCCTGATGGAGATGGCTGCCTACCGGCCCTTGGATGATGACGGTCTGGCGCGTATCAGCGGGGTTGGGAAACATAAGCTGGCCCGTTATGGCGCTGCATTCCTGGGAGTGATCCGCGGAGAAGCCGATGTGTCTGAAGGCTTCCATGAAAATTGATTTGTGGTACTATGCAGCGATCAATAAATATTTTTTAGCAGGCTGTTAAAACTCAGGTTGTTCAAAAATAGTCAAATCGTCGCACCCGCAGAAAGCCTTGCGGAGGCGTAGCAGCGCTACGCCGCACAAAAGGGCTTTCGAGGACGGCGGCGAGATGGCTGTTTTTCAACAACCTCTTAGACGAGCGATCTATGAAGATTGTCTGCCCCAACTGCAATGCCAGCGGCACCATTCCCGACCATGAGATCTCCGAACAGGGGCGTTTCCTGAGTTGTCCCCGTTGCAATCACGGCTTCACCGTCCAGAAGCCCCGTGCCGGCAGCAACGCATACCTGGTGGATACCTGCCCGTCCTGCAACTACAGCACCTTTGGGGATGAATCCTTCTCCACCTGCCCCAAATGCGGGGTCATGGTCAAGGCGTTCGTGGAGCGGCAGCGGGAAGAGGCCCAGCACCTCCGGGACCAGGAACTGCTTGCCCGAAAGTATTCCCACGATGCAGCACCCCCACCGCCGGAGCAGGAAACGACCGCGGTCGCCGATTTTGTGGAGATGCTGCACCCGGTCAATCTCGTCGGGTGGGGCGTTTTACTGGCGGCCGTAATCATCGTGGGCCTGGGACTCTGGGGGCTGATGGAGTATCATGGCGGCGACCTCCAGGCGCAATTGTCGGCCCAGCGGGACGAACCGGTGTCGGCCTGGTATGTTTTCCTGCACTACGGCGCCCTGGCCTGGGTCAAGACGCTGTACGGCTTTGCGCTTCTCGCTGCGGGGGCTCTGTTTATGAAACGGAGCGCGCAGTCGATCAAGTTGCTGTCGCAACTGCTCTGGGCCGCGATCCTGTTCGTGCCGGTCTATTTCATCGGGGGATTCGTCGCCTGGGTGTTGGAACCCATACCCCATTCCCTCAGCGGCTACGTCATCGAAGTGGTGAATATCGTCCTTATGTCGGCACTGTGGTGCATCCCCCTGTTTCTGCTGGTGCGCTTTCTGGCCGACCGCCGGATCACCTCCGTGGTAAAGCTCTAGCGTCCGGCAATGAAATGGCTGCTTGTCATATCGGTCGTTTGTTTCCTTTTTGGTTCATGGCAGCGGGCGATATTCGCCCTTGGCATTGCTACGGAGGTTGCCTATCTGGCGTTGCGCGGCATGGCAGTCGGGCATCTGCCGCTGATCGGGCCCCATGACACCATAGTGTTCTTCTCGGCCTCGTTGGCGCTCATGTCGCTGGTCACCTCCCTTTCGGGGATGATGCGCTCCGCACGATGGTTTCCGGTTATAGCCGGCCTGTTGAGCGGCCTGTTTACCCTGTTTGCCTTGATATTTCCCCCTTTGAACATGCCGCTGCCCCAGGTTCTCGACACGCGCTGGTTCGAACTGCACGTGGTCCTGGCGTTCTTCGCTTACGGGCTGTTCATGGTCGGAGGCCTGCTCTGCGCCGGATTTCTGGTTTGCCGCCAACGGTCCTGGCTGGAGGTCCAGTTCAAGGCCGTCCTGACCGGATGGTCGTTTTTTTCGGCTTCCATGATAGCGGGGGGGATCTGGGGGTATTACGCCTGGGGGACCTACTGGCTCTGGACCCCCAAGGAGCTCTGGACATCCATCCTGTGGTTGTATTATGCGCTGGTGCTGCACGTCAGGCTGAAAGGGCCTGCATGGGACCGGGCAACCGCATGGCTGGGGATTGCGGGCGTGTTTGTGATGCTGTTCACCTATCTGGGGGTCAGCATGCTCATGAAGAGTTCCCACAGCTTTTAGCTGGTTGATGCGGATGGATCGAAAAAGCCCGCCGGATGGTGATTCCGGCGGGCTTTGCGGTTCGTGGGAGGAGAGGGGGCTATTCCCCCTGGGGGAGACTGCTTCCCGGTTCCGTTTTTTCACCCGGCTTGCGGCGTCTGCGGCGGCGTTTTTTTGCAGCCGGTGTTTCGCCGGTTGCGCCCTCCGCCGCGGGTGCAGGAGCCGAAGGGGCCGCCGCTGCCGCAGGTTTCGGTTTCACGCGTCCGCCGCTGCCGGAGCGGGCCGGCCGGTCGCCGCTCCGCCCCCGGCCGCCCGCAGGTTTTGCCTCGGGCTTGCGTTTGGGCCGCGGAGTCCGCACGTAGTCATGGACGAACAGGTCGTCCTCGGCCCACTCGGTGGGGATCTTGTCCTTGATGTACTCCTCGATGGCCTCCAGGAAAAAAGCGCCGTCCTCATCGGCCAGCGAGATGGCCTTGCCCTCGGAACCGGCCCGTGCGGTGCGGCCGATGCGATGGACGTAATCCTCGCTGTCCTGGGGCAGGTCATAGTTGATGACGTGGGAAACCCCCTCGATGTGCAGGCCGCGCGAGGCCACGTCGGTGGCGATCAGGATCGGGAGTTTGCCCTGCTTGAAATCATCCAGGATGCGCATGCGTTTGCGTTGTTCCACATCGCCCGAGATGACGCGGCAGGGAAAGCCGTTGGCGTTTAACCGGTCGAACAGATATTCGGCCTCACGCTTGGTATTGATGAAGATCATGGTGCGCTCCATCCCGTCGCGGCGCAACAGGCCCAGCAACAGAGGAAACTTCTCCTTGCGGGAGACGTGGAACAGCACCTGCTCGACCCGCTCCGCGGTCATCTTTTCCGGGGTGACCGAGAGCTTTTCCGGCATGTTCATGAATTCATAGGCCAGTTCCATGACCCGCTGGCTGAGGGTGGCCGAGAACATCAGGTTCTGGCGCTGGTCGTAGGGGGGGAGCCGCCGCAGGATGAAACGCAGGTCGGCTATAAAACCCATGTCGAACATCCGGTCTGCCTCGTCGATCACCAGCATCTCGATTCCCTTGAGGGAGTAGACCTTCTGCTTGAGATAGTCGATCAGCCGGCCCGGGGTGCCGACCACAATATCGGCGCCCTCCCGCAGGGCGCTTCGCTGTTTCATGTAGTCCACCCCGCCGTAGATCGCCTGGGTGACCAAGCCGCAATTCCGGCCCAGCAGTTGCGCGTCGGCCTCGATCTGGACCACCAATTCCCGCGTGGGAGCCAGGATCAGGGCGCGGGGCTGCTGCTTGCTCCCTTTGTTCTCCAGGAGACGGGTAAACAGGGTGATCAGAAAAGCGGCGGTCTTGCCGGTACCGGTCTGGGCCTGGCCGGCCACATCCTTGCCGCTCAGGGAGAGGGGGAGGGTTTGCTCCTGAATCGGGGTACACTCGGTAAAACCGGCTTCCCGGATGCCTTGCCGTACCTCTTCAGGGATTGATAACTCGTCAAATCGCATTACGTAGATCCTCGTGTTGCTCGAAAATATCTGATTACTGCCAATTTCATACCTTATACCGTGACGTGGCGTCTGGCAATGGAAACATGAATTTTTCTGCACGGCGCAACGGCCAGAAATGCTTTGACAAACCGTTTTTCATTCCTTTACTATGGCGAAACTTCATTTCAAGGAAATCACCTGATGCAGGCCGCCCTGAACATCATTGGCGACGAACTCAAGCTCGTCGAACAGCAATTCCGCAAAGACCTGGAATCCGACGTACCCCTGATCCGCAAGGTGGGGGAATACGTGCTTTCCAGCGGCGGCAAACGCGTCCGCCCCGCCCTGTTGCTGCTCGCCGCCAAACTGTGCGGCTACCGGGGGGACAAGGCGGTTCCGCTGGCGAGCGTCATCGAATTCATCCATACCGCCACATTGTTGCACGACGATGTGGTTGACAGCGCCACCCTGCGCCGGGGCATCGCCTCGGCCAACACCTTGTGGGGCAACGAGGCCTCGGTGCTGGTCGGCGACTTTCTCTTCTCAAAATCATTCTCCCTGATGGTCGGCGTCGGCAGCCTCGATATTCTTGGGGTGCTTTCCGGCGCCACGACGGTCATCGCAGAGGGGGAGGTAATGCAACTGCTCTGCACCGGTGAGCTCGACCTGACGGAAGAGCGTTACATCGGCGTTGTGCGGGCCAAGACCGCCATCCTCATGTCGGCGGCCTGCGAGGCTGGGGCCATCCTGGGAGCTGTTCCGGCCGACCGGCAGAAGGCGCTGGCCGATTTCGGCATGGAGTTGGGAATCGCCTTCCAGTTAATGGATGACCTCCTGGACTACACCGCCACGGAGGAGGAGTTCGGCAAAAGCATCGGCCATGATCTGGAGGAAGGCAAGATTACCCTGCCGCTGATCCACACCCTGCGCCATTGTACCGCCCGGGAGCGCTCCGTTATTGAAGCGGTTGTGGAAAAAGACGAGATGTCGCTGGATGAGTTTCGCGAGGTCTCGGGCCTGGTCAAGCAGTATGGCGGCATCGAGTATACCGTGGAAGCTGCCCGGCGCTACATCGCCGCAAGCCGGGGGCGTCTCGACCGGTTCGATGCCTCGCCGGTCAAGGACGCCCTTTTGGAGCTTGCCGACTACGTGGTTACCCGCAACCGCTGATCCATTCCCGAATCTACTCAACTAACGGGAAATCTTCTGGAGGAAAAATGAAACGGTTTCTGTGTCTTGTTATTTTGGGTGCCGTAGTGGCATTGACGGCATGCACCAAAAAGGAAGAAGCGAAGAATCAGGGGCCGCTTCAGGAAAATAATCCGGCCCCGGCCATAACGGTAAACTCCCTGGCCGGCAAGCCTCTGAACCTTTCCGACCTGAAGGGGAAGGTGGTGATCCTCAACTTCTGGGCCACCTGGTGCCCCCCTTGCCGTGAGGAGATCCCTTCCATGATGAAGCTCAACAGCGCCATGGCCGGCAAGCCGTTTCAAATGGTGGCGGTTTCCATCGACGAGGGTGGTCAGCCGGCCATCGAGGCGTTCTTCAAGACCAGCGGATTCAGCCTTCCGGCCTACACCGACCCGGATAACCGCGCCGCCAAGGCCTATGGCATAACCGGCGTGCCTGAAACCTTTGTCATCGACAAGAACGGTATCCTGCTCAAAAGGGTCATCGGCCCGATGGCGTGGGATTCTCCCGATGTTCTATCGTACCTGGAAGGGCTGATGAAATAGGAGTTTTGCCGTGCATTCCCAGCATGTTACGTATGTAGGCGCATTTATCGCAGGATTGCTTTCCTTTCTCTCCCCCTGCGTCCTGCCGCTGATCCCTTCCTATATCACCTATATCACCGGTATCTCCTTTGCCGATCTTCAGGCTGAACATCCGTCCCACATCGTGCGCCGGAAGGCCATGCTGCATTCGCTGGCCTTCATTGCGGCCTTTACCGTGGTCTTCGTGCTGCTGGGGGCCTCGGCTACCTATCTCGGCTCGTTTCTCCAGGAACATATCGGGGTGGTGCGCAAGGTCGGCGGCGTGTTGATCGTCCTGTTCGGCATCCATGTAAGCGGCCTGGTCCCCCTGCATTTTCTGATGGGCGAGAAAAGGGTCCAGCTTCACCAAAAGCCGGCGGGCTATGTGGGAAGTTTTCTGGTGGGCATCGCCTTTGCTGCCGGATGGACCCCCTGCATCGGCCCGATCCTGGCATCGATCCTGATGGTGGCCGCTACCGAGGGGAGCATCATGCAGGGTATTATCCTGCTGCTGCTGTATTCCTTGGGATTGGGAATCCCGTTCTTTCTTTCCGCCCTGGCCATGCATCAATTCCTGACGGTTTTCAACCGTTTCAAAAAGTTTATCCGGGTGTTCGAGATCTGCACCGGCCTTTTCCTGGTGCTGGTCGGCGTCCTGATCTACACGAACGGCCTCGCGCGTCTTTCCGGCTATGCCGGAATGCTCTTCAAGGGCATTGAATGAAGATCCACCGGGCGCGGCACTCCATGCAACTGGCGGTGTCGCAACTGGCGGTGACCGAGGCCTTTTACGCCGGCATCCTGGAGTTGCCGATGCAGCGCTCCCTTACCTCCCAAGGGGCTCCGGATTACCTGGTGCTGGATATGGACGGCATGGCCCTGATCTTCGTGGAGGAGGATGACGTCATCAGGTCCCACCCGATGCTTGAACCCCGTTTCAGCATGTTTCCGCGCGGTATCGGCATGACGCTGCATTTCCGGGTCACGGATATCGAGGAGATCAGCGAGGCCATCGCGGAGGAGGGGCTGGAGATCCTGTATCCCCTTGAGATCAAGCCGTATGGCATCAAGGAGATGTGGTGCTTCGACCCTGACGGTTACCTTGTGGTGCTGGACGAGCCGCTTGAGGTAAAAAAGAAGCCCGGCGCCTGATCCCCTCCAGTGAAAGGGATTGCCGCTTTGGCGATCAATTAGCTTGACCTTGGCAGTGGAGAGTGCTAGTCTCATCCAACGACATATCGACTACCTTTTAATCCAGCCCGAGAGGTTGGCAAGGGTTACACAGATGACTGACGCGAATCATATATGGAAGGGCCTTGCTGCATGCGCGGTGAGGCTCTTTTTTTGTGTCTCACGGAAAGGTAAAGGTGGCCGACCATGACCGAAAGTTTGACGGTACTGCTGGACGAAAGCGGAATCAAGCGGGCGTTGATCCGTATCTCCCATGAGATACTGGAACGCAACAAAGGGGTGCGGGATGTGGTCCTGATCGGTATCCGCTCGGGCGGGGCGTTTCTGGCCGGGGAGCTTGCCAAGTCCATCGCGGTGATCGAGGGTGCCGAGGTCCCGGTGGGGGCGGTCGACATCACCCTTTACCGGGACGACATCAAGAGCCATGCCCCCCACCTGCCGGTGGGCAAGACGGAGATCGGCTTTTCCCTGCAGGGGAAAAAGGTCGTCCTGGTTGACGATGTGCTCTTTACCGGCCGCACCATCCGGGCCGCCATGGACGCGCTGATGGACCACGGCAGGCCGGAATGCATCCAACTGGCGGTGCTGATCGACCGGGGGCATCGCGAGCTGCCGATCCGGGCCGATTTTGTGGGGCGCAACGTACCTACCAGTCTGAAGGAAAATGTCCAGGTCATATTCAACGGGCAGAATCTACCGGTTGAAGTTGTTCTCGAAAAATAGTGGGGTTGTCGAAAAACTCAGGTTGTTCAAAAATAGTCGGATCGTCGCACCCGCAGAGTGCCCTGAGGAGGCGTAGCAGCGCTACGCCGCACGAAAGGGCATTCGAGGACGGCGGCGAGATGGCTGTTTTTCAACAACCCTCTTAGGGGAGGAGGGGGCATGGCAGAGTTCAAACACAGGAATATCATTGCGCTCAGGGATCTGACCGGGGAAGATATCGAGCTGCTCCTGGCGACGGCTGAAAACATGCGGGAGATCAACAGCCGCGACATCAAGAAGGTTCCCACGTTGCGCGGCAAGACCATCATCAACCTGTTCTACGAGGCATCCACCCGCACACGGACGTCCTTCGAGATTGCCGCCAAGCGGCTATCCGCCGACACCGTCAACATCTCCCCCTCCACCAGCTCGGCCACCAAGGGGGAGACCCTGGCAGACACCGCTCTGAATCTTTTGGCCATGAAGCCTGACATCATCGTCATGCGCCATGCGGTTTCCGGAGCCCACTACCATCTGGCCCAAAAGGTGAGCTGTTCGGTCGTCAACGCCGGCGACGGAGCCCACGAGCATCCGTCGCAGGGGCTTTTGGACCTGTTGACCATCAAGGACCGGTATGGACGGCTGGACGGCCTCAAGGTGGCCATCGTGGGGGACATCACCCATAGCCGGGTGGCCCGCTCCGATATCCAGGGGTTGACCAAGATGGGGTCCCACGTCTACCTGGCCGGGCCGCCGACCATGATGCCGCCGGCGGTCGAAAGACTGGGCAACGTCACGGTGTGCGCCACCATGAAGGAAGCCATCCAGGATGCCGATGTGGTCATGATGCTGCGCATCCAGCAGGAGCGCCAGGGCAAGACCCTGATGCCCAATACCCGCGAATACTCCCGCTACTTCGGGCTCAACCCGGAAAACCTCAAGCTGGCCAAGCCGGGCGCCGTGGTAATGCACCCCGGCCCCATCAACCGCGGCGTGGAGATGTCCTCCTACGTGGTGGACGGCGGTCAGTCCCACGTCCTTAAGCAGGTGGAGAACGGCGTGGCGGTGAGGATGGCCATGCTCTATCACGTGTGCGGCGGCGAGTTGGAGTAAGATGAAGCAGCCGCTTTTCCGCCAGGTCGGCGTAAGTCTTCAGGAGGTCCTTGTGCGGCGTAGCGCTGCTACGCCTCCGCGGCCTCCCTCGACAGCCTTGACCTGACGAAAAATCGACTGCTTCAAGGAAACATATAAAAATACCTAACGGTTAGGGGTGACCATATGAATCTTTTGATCAAGAACGGCCGGGTGATCGATCCTTCCCAGGGGTTCGACGATGTGGCGGATGTGCTGGTTGAAGCCGGGCTGGTGAAAGAGATCGGCAAGAGCCTGAAGGCGCCGGCCGGTGTGGCGACCGTAGATGCCGCCGGGAAATACGTGGTGCCGGGGCTGGTGGACATGCATGTGCACCTGCGCGACCCTGGGCTGGAATACAAGGAAGATATCGTCAGCGGCACCAGGGCTGCTGCTGCGGGCGGCTTCACCTCCATCGCCTGTATGCCCAATACCAAGCCGGTCATCGACAACAAGGCCGTGGCCGGCTACATCATCAATAAGGCGAAATCAGAAGGATTTTGCAACGTCTTTCCGGTCGGTTGCATCACCTACGGCATGGGCGGCGAGCGCATGGCCGAGATGGGCGAGCTGAAAGAGGCCGGATGCGTGGCGGTTTCCGACGACGGCAGGCCGGTGGCCAACGCCGAACTCATGCGCCGCGCCCTTGAATATGCCCGCGGCATCGGCATCCTGGTCATCTCTCATGCCGAGGACCTGGCACTGGTGGGGGAGGGGGTCATGAACGAAGGCTTTACCTCCACGGAACTGGGCCTGAAGGGGATTCCCAGGGTTGCCGAGGATATCGCCACGGCCCGGGACGTGATGCTGGCCGAGTACACCAATTCGCCGCTCCATATCGCCCATGTCTCCACCAGGGGGTCGGTGCGCCTCATTCGCGAAGCCAAGGCCCGCGGTGTCAAGGTCACCTGCGAGACAGCGCCCCATTACTTCACCCTGACCGATGATGCGGTCCGCGGTTACGACACCAACGCCAAGATGAACCCGCCGCTGCGCGAGGCGGATGACGTGGCGGCCATCAAGGAGGGACTCAGGGACGGCACCATCGACTGTATTGCCACCGACCATGCCCCGCACCATCTGGATGAGAAGGATGTGGAGTTCAATGTGGCCGCAAACGGCATCATCGGCCTGGAGACATCGTTGCCGCTCTCACTGAAACTGGTAGAGGAAGGGACGCTCACCCTTAATCAACTGGTTGAAAAAATGTCTATTAACCCTTCAAAAATAATTGGCATTTCACGTGGAAGCCTTAAGATCGGCAGTGTGGCCGACCTGACCGTCATCGACCCAACCGCCGAGTGGACGGTGGAGCCGGAAAAACTGGCCAGCAAGTCGCGGAACACCCCCTTCGCCGGCTGGCGGATGAAAGGGGCGGCGACCTGCACCATTCTGGGTGGCGTGGTAGCCTTTCCCCGGTAACGCCAGAATAGAAGTCATTGAGTCTCATCAAAAGGAGTCATAACGTATGAAAGCAGTCCTTGCGCTCGCCGACGGGCGCATTTTCGAGGGTACGTCATTCGGAGCCGGCGGAGAAGCCACGGGTGAGGTGGTCTTCAACACCTCCATGTGCGGCTATCAGGAGGTCCTGACCGACCCCTCCTATAAGGGCCAGATGGTCACCATGACCTACCCGCAGATCGGCAATACCGGCATCAACCCGGAGGATATCGAGAGTCGCGGCCTTTTCCTCTCCGGCTTCATCGTCAAGGAATATATGGACTGCTATTCCAACTGGCGCGCCACCATGAGCCTGGACGCCTATCTCAAGGAAAACAGCGTGGTGGGCATTCAGGGGCTCGATACCCGTGCCTTGACCAGGCATTTGCGGGACAAGGGGTCACAGAACGGGATCATCTCCACGGTCGATTTCGACCGGGAGAGCCTTGTGGCGAAGGCGCGGGCCGTCCCCAGCATGGCCGGTCTGGACCTGGCCAGCGGCGTCAGTTGCGACAAGCCGTACCACTGGACCGAGGGGCTCTGGGACCTGCAGAAGGGATATGCCGCGGTTGACCCCGCCAGCCTGAAATACAAGGTGGTGGCCTACGATTTTGGCATTAAGTACAACATCCTGCGCTGCCTCGTGGATGCCGGTTGCGACGTGACCGTCGTGCCTGCCGCGTTCCCGGCGGAAGAGGTGCTGGCCATGAACCCGGACGGCATCTTCCTCAGCAACGGCCCGGGCGACCCGGAACCACTGACCGGGGTGATCGGGAACCTCCGTAAACTCGTCGGCAAAAAGCCGATCTTCGGCATCTGCCTCGGACACCAGTTGTTGGGCTTGGCCCTGGGCGGCAAGACCATGAAACTCCCCTTCGGCAACCACGGTTCCAATCTGCCGGTCATGGACATGGCGACCCGCAAGGTCGAGATCACGGCCCAGAACCACGGTTTTGCCGTTGATCTGGACTCACTGGGCACGGTTGCCTGTCTGGGACACGAAAATCTGAACGACCAGACCGTGGAAGGCATTCGTCACTGTGACCTGCCGATCTTCTCGGTGCAGCATCACCCCGAGGCATCGCCCGGCCCCCATGATTCTCACTATTTATTCGGAAGGTTCGTAGAAATGATGGAGAAGTATCGCTAAGCACGTACGGCACGGTTGCCGCTTTTGCGCCGGCCGGCCGCTCTGCATTTAGTTTGCCTTTACCAGTCGGTTGTCGATTTTGCGTCAGATCAAGGCTGTCGAGGGAGGCCGCGGAGGCGTAGCAGCGCTACGCCGCACAAGAGCCTCCTGAAGACTTACGCAGAGCTGGCGTAAAAGCGGCAATCGTAACGAAGAAAGCACTTTGAATTATCTGACGTTATATCAATCCGGCGAGTTGTTGAAGCGTGTGCGCACGGCCTACGCCCGGCTGGCTGCCTGCGACCTCTGTCCCCACGACTGCGGCGTGAACCGCCTCCGGGGGGAACGCGGGGTCTGCGGCGCCGGGGCGCACCCGGCGATCGCCTCGGCCAATGTCCACCACGGCGAGGAACCGCCCATCTCCGGCGAGCGGGGTTCCGGTACGATCTTCCTGACCGGATGCAGCTTGAAGTGCCGTTTTTGTCAGAATTTCCCCATCAGCCAGATGGGTAACGGCGAGACGATAACAACAAAGGTCCTGGCCGACAGGATGCTCAGGCTCCAGCGGCAGGGGGTGCACAACATCAATTTCGTCACCCCGACCCACTATCTGCCCCAGATCCTGGCCGCGCTGTACCTGGCCATCCCCCAGGGGTTCCGCCTTCCCCTGGTATGGAATTCCAGCGGCTACGAGAAGGTGGATGCCCTGGCGCTCCTGGACGGAGTGGTGGATGTCTTTCTGCCGGATATGAAGTATGTCGTCAACGAGACAGCAGAGCGTTTCTCCTCGGCTCCGGGCTACCGGGATCATAACCGGCCCGCTGTCAGGGAGATGCTCAGACAGGTGGGACATCTTGAACTGGATGATGAAGGTCTTGCGGTAAAAGGCCTGATTATCCGCCATCTTGTCCTGCCGGACGGGTTGGCGGGAACGCGGGAAACCCTGTCGTGGATTGCCGAAAACCTTGGGACGGAAACCCACATTTCGCTGATGCGCCAGTATTTCCCGGCCCATTTGGCCGTGGATATGCCGTCGCTGGGCAGGAAGATCACCGACGACGAGTACGCCGAGGCGGTGCAGGCGCTGGAGGATTTCGACCTGGAGAACGGCTGGGTGCAGGATTGAGCGAAGGAGTCTATGAGGCTATGGAGAGCACAGGCAAGCATTCGGGCGATTGTCATATCTTTGAGATCTGCGCAAAGATCGAAGCCCAAACTGCGGAACTCTATCATTACTACAGCGAGCTTTTTCACGAGAATCCCGACGCGGCCCAGTTGTGGCACAAGACGGCGATTGAAGAGGAAAATCACCTCCGGCAGTTTGAACTCGCCGACAGGCTCTACCGGAAAGCCGATTTTGCCCTAGCGGTCGATACCGATAGAGCTGAACGGGTATGCCACAAGCTGGGTGCGCTCCTGTCCCATGTCCGGCAGCAGCCCCCCGATCTGGAAACCGCCCTGGTTCGGGCCATCGAGATGGAGGAATCGCTGGCCGACCTGCATGTGGAGAGTGTCGTCAGGTTTACCGATGGTTCCATTCAAAAGATTTTCAGGGCGATGATGTCTTTCGATCAGGAACATGTCCAGTCGCTGAAGAGATTCCTGGCCATCATAACCCTTGCGCGGACGGATATGACCGGATGAGAACGGTAGGGCTGCTGGTACTATCCAACATCTTCATGACCTTTGCCTGGTATGCCCACCTCAAGAACCTGCGGACCCGGCACTGGCTGATCGCCGTGGCGGTTTCGTGGGGGATCGCGTTCTTTGAATATCTGATTCAGGTGCCGGCCAACCGCATGGGTTACGGCCGTTTTTCCCTGGCGCAGTTGAAGATCATGCAGGAGGTCATCACCCTGTCGGTCTTTGTACCCTTTGCCGTACTGTACATGGGCACCACCCTGACCTGGAACTATCTCTGGGCCGGTTTTTGCCTTGCCGGAGCAGTTTTTTTTATATTCCGCTAATCACAAGAAGGAGTCATGCATATATGCCGAAACGTACCGACATCAAGAAGATCCTCATCATCGGAGCCGGCCCGATCGTCATCGGCCAGGCCTGCGAATTCGATTACTCCGGCACCCAGGCCTGCAAGGCGCTGAAGGAGGAGGGGTTCGAGGTGGTGCTGTTGAACAGCAACCCGGCCACCATTATGACCGATCCGGATTTTGCCGACCGGACCTACATCGAGCCGGTAACCCCCGAAATCCTGGCCAAGATCATCGAACGGGAGCGGCCGGATGCCGTGCTGCCTACCCTGGGCGGCCAGACGGCGCTGAATACCGCCGTGGCGGTGGCCGAAGCAGGGGTCCTGGACAAATTCGGCGTGGAGTTGATCGGCGCCAAGCTGCCGGCCATCAAGAAGGCCGAGGACCGCACTCTATTTAAACAGGCAATGGAGAAGATCGGTTTGACCGTTCCGTCTTCCGGCCTGGCCCACAACTACCGGGAAGCCATGGAGGTCGTCAAGTCGGTCGGGTTTCCGGCGATCATCCGGCCGTCGTTCACTCTGGGCGGCACCGGCGGCGGGATCGCCTACAACATGGAAGAGTACGAAAGGATGGCCCTGGCCGGTATCGACGCATCGCCGACCGATGAGATCCTGGTGGAGGAGTCGGTCATCGGCTGGAAGGAATACGAACTGGAGGTAATGCGCGACACGGCCGACAACGTGGTGATCATCTGCTCCATCGAGAACTTCGACCCCATGGGGGTCCACACCGGCGACTCCATCACGGTTGCCCCGGCCCAGACCCTGACCGACAAGGAATACCAGATCCTGCGGGATGCGTCCCTCAAGATCATCCGCGAGATCGGCGTTGATACGGGCGGCTCCAACATCCAGTTCGGCATTAACCCCCAAAACGGCCGCCTGGTGGTGATCGAGATGAACCCGCGGGTTTCCCGGTCGTCGGCCCTGGCCTCCAAGGCCACCGGCTTTCCCATTGCCAAGATCGCGGCCAAGCTGGCCGTGGGATATACCCTGGACGAGATCACCAACGACATCACCCGCGAGACGCCGGCCTGTTTCGAACCGACCATCGATTATGTGGTCACCAAGATACCCCGCTTTACCTTTGAGAAATTTCCGGCAGCCGATGCCATCCTGACCACCCAGATGAAATCGGTGGGTGAGGTAATGGCCATCGGCCGCACCTTCAAGGAGTCGTTCCAAAAGGCCCTGCGCTCCCTGGAGATCGGTTCCTCCGGTTTCGAGTCGCGCCTGTTCGATCTGGGCGCCGAAACCCGCCGGGCCCTGACTGCCGAGGAACAACAACTCCTGGTGGAGAAGTTGCGCGCCCCCAATTGGGAACGGCTCTGGTACGTGGCCGACGCCCTGCGCAGCGGCATGACCGTGGCCGAGATTCACAAGAACACCGCCATCGACCCCTGGTTTCTGCATAATATCCGCCAGATCATCGAGATGGAGAGCCGGCTCAAGAAGGTCGAGCCGAAAAGCGAGGGTAGGGAAGAGCTGAAACAGATCATCCGCGAAGCCAAGCAGATGGGTTTTGCGGACAGGTTTCTGGCGCAACTCTGGAAGATGGGCGAGGACGAATTGCGTGCCCTGCGCTGGTCCCTTGGGGTCCGTCCGGTGTACAAGCGGGTGGACACCTGCGCTGCCGAGTTTGTGGCCTATACCCCGTACCTGTACTCGACCTACGAGGAGGAGTGCGAGGCCGAACCGACCGACCGCAAAAAGATCATGATCCTGGGAGGCGGCCCCAACCGCATCGGCCAGGGGATCGAGTTCGACTACTGTTGCGTGCACGGGGTCTTTGCCCTGGCCGAGGACGGTTACGAGACCATCATGGTCAACTGCAACCCGGAAACGGTTTCCACCGATTACGATACCTCCGACCGCCTCTACTTCGAACCGCTGACCCTGGAAGACGTGCTGGAGATCGTGGCCAAGGAAAAACCGACGGGCGTGATCGTGCAGTTCGGCGGCCAGACGCCCCTCAAGCTGGCTGTGGCGCTGGAGAAGGCCGGTGTGCCGATCATCGGAACCTCCCCGGATGCCATCGACCGGGCCGAGGACCGGGAGCGGTTCCAGGAGATGCTCCACAAATTGGGGTTGCGCCAGCCGGAGAACGGCACGGCCCGCTCTTTCGAAGAGGCCGAGAAGGTGGCCAACCGCATCGGATATCCGGTCGTGGTACGGCCATCCTACGTGCTGGGCGGGCGGGCCATGGAGATCGTCTATAACGTGGAAAACCTGCTGCGCTACATGACCACCGCCGTTCAGGCTTCCCCTGAACACCCCATCCTGATCGACAAGTTCCTGGACGAGGCCATCGAGATCGACGTGGATGCCCTTTGCGACGGCAGCGAGGTGGTGATGGGCGGCATCATGGAACATATCGAGGAGGCGGGCATCCACTCGGGCGATTCGGCCTGTTCGCTGCCGCCGTACTCCATTTCAGCCGAAACCGTGGCCGAAATTCGCCGCCAGACCGTTCTGATGGCCCTGGAACTGAACGTCAAAGGGCTTATGAACGTGCAGTATGCCGTCAGGAACGGCGAGATCTACATCCTGGAGGTCAATCCGCGGGCCTCCCGCACCGCTCCTTTCGTCTCCAAGGCTACCGGCCGCCCCCTGGCCAAGGTTGCGGCCCGGATCATGGCCGGTAAAAGCCTCAAGGAATTGGGGGTCTCCGGCGACATCGTGCCGAAACATATATCGGTGAAAGAGGCGGTCTTCCCCTTTGTCAAATTCCCCGGTGTGGATACGATTCTCGGCCCCGAGATGAAATCCACCGGCGAGGTGATGGGCATCGGCGACACCTTTGCCGAGGCCTTTGCCAAGTCGCAGCTGGGGGCCAACGTGAAGATGCCCATGTCCGGCAACGCCTTCATCAGTGTTCGTGACGTGGACAAGAAACATGTTGTAAGCACGGCGGAAAAGTTGTATAAAAATGGTTTCGGCATCTTGGCAACCGGCGGTACTGCCGCGTTTCTGGAGGAAAAGGGGATCCCGGTCCGACGGATCAACAAGGTCATGGAAGGGCGCCCCCATGTGGTCGATGCCATTAAAAACGGCGAGATCAGCTTCGTGGTCAATACGACCCAAGGCGCCCAGGCGGTGGCAGATTCCTTCTCCATCCGGCGGGAGTCGCTGATGCACGGCATTGCCTATTACACCACGGTGGCCGGTGCCAGGGCCGCAGTAGACGGCATCCTCACCCTGAAGGGGCAGGATCTGACGGTCCGGACCCTGCAGGAATATTTGAACGGTTAGCGCCACCGGGTAGAGTGCCGCTGTTATCATACATTGCCGGTTTTGTATCAATTTTGTGTTCAGGAGCTTATGAGTAGATGTCCCATTCCATCCCATTGACAAAAGAAAGTTTTGAGGCTCTGCAAGAGGAGTTGAAACGCCTGATCCGCGAGGAGCGCCCCAAGGTTATTCAGGATATCGCCGAGGCGCGCAGTCATGGCGATCTTTCGGAAAATGCCGAGTACGATGCCGCCAAAAATCGCCAGGCCTTTATTGAAGGACGCATTCAGGAATTGAACGGCAAGCTGGCCCGCGCCTACGTTGTGGATCTTTCCGGCATGAAGCCGGACAAGGTGGTCTTCGGTTCTACCGTAACCCTGTACGACACAGCCTCCGAGGAGGAGGTGAGCTACAAGATCGTCGGCGAGGATGAGGCGGATATCAAGCTGAGCAAGATCTCGTGTACGTCCCCCGTCGGTAAGGCGTTGATCGGCCACAAGCTGGACGATACCGTCAAGGTGACGGTCCCGTCGGGGACCAAGGAATACGAGATCATCGACATCAAATACGAATAAATACCCTTTCTGCAAGGAGAGACAATCATGGCGGATACGATCACCAAGAATATGACATTTTTTGAAGTTATGCGCATGCACCCCGAGGTGGTTTCGGTGCTGCAGAAGTACAACCTGGGATGCATCGGCTGCATGGGCGCCCAGAATGAAAGCCTTGAACAGGGGGCCAATGCCCACGGTATCGACGCCGATGCGCTGGTGAAGGATCTCAACGCAGCCATTGCCGCCTGATCCCGTAGCGGGCCATCCGTTACCTCAAGCCCCCAGGGAATCCCTTCCTTGGGGGCTTTTTACGTTTTGCGCAGGAAGTGGTATATAATAAAAAAAGAGTAGCTTTACGGAAGGGGTCGCCATGCGCCTCTTTATCGCCATCGAGCTTCCCGACACCATAAAACGGCACCTTGAAAAGATACGTGCCCACATCCCCGGAAGCCGTTGGGTGCCGATGGAACAGATCCATCTGACCCTTGCGTTCCTCGGCGAGGTCGACGAAGTCACGATTGAACGGCTGACCGGGTCGTTGGCCGCGATCCAGTCACCCGGATTCAGCCTCCGGTTCAGCGGCGCCGGTTGCTTCCCCGATCGTAGCCGGCCCCGGGTGCTGTGGGTCGGGCTGGAACCGGAACCGCGCTTGAACAGACTGGCCTCCCTGGTTCGCGAAACGGTGCTGGCCTGCGGCATCCCTCTGGAGGAGCGCCCCTTCTCCCCTCACATAACCCTGGCACGCCTCAAGCTTCCCGTTCCCCGCGAGGTGGAGGCCTTTCTGGGCGACCACGGGAAGATGTGTCTTCCGTCGGTTGACGTGCGGAGGTTCATCCTCTTCAAGAGTCTCCTGACGTCGCAGGGAGCCGTCCATACGCCTTTGAAGGCCTTTACGCTTTCGCCGACGTAGGAGGGTGGGAATAGCCATCCGGTCAATCGGAGAACCTCCCCGCGAAGGTCGGGAAAGTCCCTGCCCATAAGTCTCCGCCATTACCCGTTTGAGGTGGATTTTGGCGCTGCTATGGTGTATAAAGAGCACATTATCTCTGACTGCGAATATCGGAAAAATTGCCGTCTCATGGCCCAGGCCATTCATCATCCCGTGCCTTTGATAAAACCGCCCGCCGTTCCGGCGGAGCGCAAACCGTATCGGTATCGAGAGCCTTTCCGTGCCAAAGCTGACCCTTTCAGCCGAAAACGCCCTGATCATTCCCCCCGAACTCCGTAATCATCTTGGTGTCGGGCCGGGTGACGCTGTTTCCGTGGAGATGGGGGAGAAAGGCATGCTGGTGCTTCGTGCGTCACGGGAATCCGTTCCCCTCCCTCCCCGGGAAAAGGAAAGCGGGGCTGCGGCAGGACCGGTTCACCCGCAGGAAGACGGCGCGGCGCTCAAGGAGGCCATTGCCCGCAAAAACCTCCAGACCCGCATGCAATTCATCAAGGGGGTCGGGCCGAAGCTCTCGGAGCTTTTGGAAAAGCGGGGGGTGATGTGCGTCGAGGACGCCCTGTACCTGCTGCCGCACCGTTATGAGGATCGCCGCGAGTTGACCCCCATCGTCCGTTTGAAACCGGGCACCAGCGCGGTCTTTTCCGGCAAGGTGCTTTCGGCGGATATCACGGCCACCAAGGGGGGGAGGCGGTTCTTCGAGGCTCTGGTTGCGGACGACAGCGGTACCATCGCTTTCAAGTGGTTCAACGCCAACCCGACCTTCATGAAGCGGGTCTGGAAACCGGGCCGGAGCGGCATCTTCACCGGCGAGGTATCTCAGTTCGGCTACCAGCGCGAGGTGCACCACCCGGACGTGGAGTGGCTGGAGGAGGGGAAACGCGTTCAGGATGTGCTTGCGGCAGACCCGGTCAACTTCGGGCGGATCGTGCCGGTCTACCCGCTGACCGAGGGGCTGGGCCAGAAGGTCATGCGCAAGGTGATGAAAGAGGTGGTGGACGGCTTCCTGGGCTCGCTTCAGGAATTGGTGCCCGCGGCCATTTTGGAGCCACTGTCGCTGCCCGGCCTGCGGCAATCCGTGCGGGATCTGCACCTGCCGCCGCCGGAAGCCGGTCTGGACGACCTCAATCAGGGGCGTACCCCGGCCCACCGGGCCATCGCCTTTGACGAGTTTTTTTTCTGGGAGTTGGGGCTGGCACTCAAAAAAAGAGGGGTTGCGTTGGAAGAGGGTATTGCCTTCCAGGTGACCCATCGCTACACGAAACAATTGGCCCGGTTGCTCCCCTTCGAGTTGACCGGCGCCCAGCGCCGGGTTTTGTCCGAGATCAAGACGGATATGATGGCGCCTCATCCCATGCACAGGCTGGTGCAGGGAGACGTGGGGAGCGGCAAGACGCTGGTGGCGCTGATGGCGGCACTGGTTGCGGTGGAAAACGGCTATCAGGTGGCCATCATGGCCCCCACCGAAATCCTGGCCGAACAACACTGGCACACTATCCACCGTTTTTGCACCGAACTGGGCATTGAAACCGTGTTGATCACCGCGGGCATGAAAGGCAAGGCCAAGTCCGAAGTTCTGGCGCGCGTAGCCAACGGCAGCGCCCAGATTGTTATCGGCACCCATGCCGTGATTCAGGAAAAGGTCGAGTTTGCCCGCTTGGGACTGGGCATCATAGACGAACAGCATCGCTTCGGCGTTCTACAGCGGGGTGTCCTCAGAAAAAAAGGGTGCAACCCCGATATCCTGGTGATGACCGCCACCCCGATCCCCCGGACCCTTGCCATGACCCTGTTCGGCGACCTTTCCTTGTCGGTTATCGACGAGCTTCCGCCGGGACGTACGCCCGTGGAAACCCGAATAGCCTTCGAATCCCGGCGGTCGCAGGTATACGCCGCGATCCGCGATGAAGTACGTCAGGGGCGGCAGGCCTACGTCATCTATCCGCTGGTGGAGGAAACCGAGAAGTCGGACCTCAAGGCCGCCAGCCAGATGGCCGAGCTTCTGAGCCGGGACGTATTCCCCGATTTGCGCATCGGACTGCTGCACGGCCGTATGGCGCCGGACGAGAAGGAAACCGTGATGGGGTCCTTCAAGGCCCGCGACCTGGATATTCTGGTGTCCACCACGGTTATCGAGGTGGGAATAGATGTCCCCAATGCCACGGTAATGGTCATCGAACATGCCGAGCGTTTCGGCCTCTCCCAGCTCCATCAATTGCGGGGTCGGGTGGGACGGGGCAGTGCCAGGTCGCGCTGTATCCTGTTGACCGCCGGCAAGCTCTCCGAGGATGGCGAGAGGCGGCTCAAGGTCATGGAGTCTACGACCGACGGTTTTCGCATTGCCGAAGCCGACCTGGAAATTCGCGGTCCCGGCGATTTTCTCGGTATTCGCCAGTCGGGCATGCCCGATTTCCGGGTGGCCAATATCCTGCGGGACGGCAGCCTTCTGGAGCAGGCACGGCAAGCGGCGTTCGGCCTGCTGGAGCGTGACCCCGAGTTGTCGGCTGCGGGCCACGCATCCCTCAAGGATGAGCTGTTGCGGCGTTGGGGACAGCGGCTGGAACTGGCGTTGATCGGGTAGTTTTTATTTCTTAACAGGAAATGGGATGTTTGCTGCATGCGTCTACTGACTGGTTCTGATGTTTTCAAGCATAACTTTGATAATTCCGTCATAACTATCGGTAATTTCGACGGAGTCCATCGAGGACATGCCGAACTGTTTCGACAGGTGAAGGTTGCGAGCGCCCAGCGCGGACTCCCCTCGGTTGTGGTAACCTTTGATCCGCACCCGCTGGCGGTGCTGGCGCCCGATGCCGCTCCACCACTGATCACCACATTCGCCCAGAAAAAACTCCTCATTGCCGAAACAGGAGTTGACTGCCTGGCGGTGATCGAATTCACGCCCGAATTCTCCCGAATGCCGGCTGAGGCGTTTGTACGCGATATCCTCGTAGGATTTCTGGGGATGAACCATATCATTATCGGCCACGATTATGCCTTTGGGAAGGATCGCCAAGGGAACCAGGCTACTTTGGAGCGCCTGGGGAGTGCATGCGGCTTTACCCTGGAGGATATAAGCCCGATCGGGGAGGGGGAGGTCGTTTTCAGCAGCAGCCTGGCGCGTCGCCTCATCAACAGCGGAGACATGCCGGCCGCCAGCGGCATCCTGGGGAGGTATCACGTCATCTCCGGCACGGTCGTGCACGGGCGGGAGATCGGCCTTACCCTGGGATTCCCCACTGCGAACATCTCGACCCGTAACGAACTGGTGCCTCCCGATGGCGTTTACGCGGTCATGGTTTCCGTGGATGGCCGCATTCTCAAGGGTGCCTGCAACATCGGCAACAACCCGACCTTTGAAGGTGGCGGGCGCACCATCGAGGTCTTTCTGCTGGATTTTTCCGGCAAACTCTACGACCGCGAGATTGCCATCTGTTTCGTGCAACGCCTGCGGGGGGAAGCGAAATTCCCGGACGCCGCTGCGCTCATCAAAGCTATTCAACAAGATGTGGCCACGACCAGAACGGTCCTGGACTCGGCCGATAGCAGCCTGATCAAGCCTTTACTCTCCCCGGTACGGATCGGAGAATGATGTGAAGAAGCATACTTTTGACCTGAAATTCTGGCTTGGGATCGGCATCAGCGTCTTTTTCATGACGCTTCTTTTCAGGAAAATTGATTTTCACCAACTGGCCGCCGCTCTGGAAATGGTGGATTACCGCTATATCGCCCTGGCAGTCGTGTTCACCTTTATCAGCTATTTCTTGCGGGCGGTACGCTGGCATTATCTGCTGATCTCCGAAAAGGTCATCTCGCTGGCTTCGCTCTATCCGGCAACCATCATCGGATATATGGCCAACAACCTTCTGCCGGCCCGGCTGGGCGAGTTCGTGCGGGCGTATGTGCTGGCCCGGCGCGAGGGATTGGAAACTCCGGCGGTCTTCGCGTCCCTGGTGATCGACCGGTTGTTCGACGGATTTACGGTACTTCTGATCCTGCTGGCAACCCTGTTCACCCTGCGCCTGCCCGGTGACATGGCCGACGCCGAAACGGCGCTGAGAGCCGGCGGCCTGGTAATGTTCCTGCTCTACTGCGGTGTGCTTGTATTCCTGTACCTGCTGAAACGGCAGACCATGAGGACCCTTGGTTTGGTGTCCTGGGTACTGAAACCGTTTCCCCAAAGGGTGAGCGAACGTGTTATTCCGCTGTTGGGCTCGTTTATCACCGGAATCAGGCTGTCCAGTCGGAGTGGGCATATCCTGGCCATGCTGGTGTCGTCTCTTTTGATCTGGACGTTTGCGGTGCTTCCGGTGGATATGGCGCTCCGAGGGTTCGGTATTCACCTTCCCATTACCGCGTCCATGTTCATTCTGGTTCTTTTGGTATTTGCCGTCATGGTTCCGGCCTCGCCCGGCTTTATCGGCACCTACCACTACGCCTGTTTCAAAGGACTTTCCGCCTTCGGCATTGCCGACAACACCTCGGTCAGCATCGCCCTGATCATTCACGGTACGGCTTTCTTCCCGGTTATCATCGCCGGTTTCTACCATCTCTGGAGCGGTGGTATTTCGCTTAACTCGGTTCGAAAGGCTGGTGAGGCTGCATGAAGAAGAAAATCTCATTCGGTTTTTGGAAACACATTCTCCCAGAGGGCGTGGACCCATACCTGATCCTTGCATTCACCATCCCCTTTGCCGTCTATATGGCGACCCTGGCCCCCTCGGTGACCTTTTTCGACAGCGGCGAATTCCTGACCGCCACATATTCCCTGGGATCGGCCCACTCGCCGGGCTATCCCCTGTTTCTCATGTACGCGAAACCGTTTACCTGGCTGCCGTTCGGCAATATCGCCTTTCGCATCAATATGGCCACGGCCTTTTCTTCATCCCTGGCCTGCATGAGCGTGTATCTTCTGACGATCCACCTCCTCAAGGAGGTGCGGATTGCGGAAGATGAACGTTTAGCCGGCTTTGCCGTCAAGGCGGCGGGGTTGGCCGCGGCGCTCGCCTTTGGTGTCACCCCGCGGCTCTGGCTCCAGTCAAATCACGATAAACCCTATCCGATACTGGCCTTTATCACGGCGATTATCTTTCTCCTGCTTTTGAAATGGCGAGAGCATTTCAAAAACGGCAATGAGCAGCCGGCCTATATCTACGCCTGTACCTTTCTGGCCGGCATGAGTATGGCGGCCCACCAGTCGGTCGTTCTGCTCCTGCCGTCCTGGTTCTTGCTGATCATGCTGACCGACTGGCGTATGATCCTGCGGATCAAGGAGTTGATCCTGGCAACCGCCTTTGCCCTGTTCGGTTTTTCCGTACACCTGTATCTGCCGTTGCGGGCAACCCAAAATCCGTTGCTCAACTGGGGCGATCCCAAGACCTACGGGCAGTTCATGTGGCATTTTCTGCGCAAGGGCTACCCGTCCGAGCCCCACCCGCGGGACGCGGCCTTGTGGTGGGCACAGATCAAGGCTTTCAACATCCCTCACGAATTTACCTGGCTGGGCGGGGTGCTGGCCGTATTTGCCCTGGTATGTCTCTGGCGACGGCAGAGGGAGGTGGTCATAGTCTATGGGGTGGGCGTTGTTACATTTCTCGCCGTCATCGCAGGTTATCTGAACACCCCTTATGAAACCATTTTTCTGACCGAGGAGTTTTTTACTCCACTCTATCTCCTGACCGCCGTGCTGATCGGCGTCGGCCTGTTCCATCTGCTCGGGTTTGCGTTGCGCAAGGCGCAGCTTCCCGGGCACTATGACCTGCGGGTGTATCTCCTGGCAGGGGTCATGTTCTTCGTACTCCCGGTTTCCCTGTGCGCCGTGAACTATTACGAGAATGATCAGCACAACAACTATATTGCCTACGATTATGCCACCAATTCCCTGCGATCCCTGCCCCAGAATGCGATAATGTTCACCTGGGGCGACAGCGGCGCCTTCCCGCTCTGGTACCTGCAAGGTGTCGAGCGGATGCGCGAGGATGTGGACCTGCCCCATACACCACATTTGGTATTCGACTGGTACCTTGATTCCATGCCGCGGGTATTCCGTAATTCCAACCTGAGAAGGGTGGATACCCAATCGCTGGACCCTGAGAACTGCCTGCGCATAGCCATTGCCGAAAAGATCGATCAGCGGCCGGTGTTCATAGACTTTTCGACCCGCTATTCGGTCACGTTCAATGAGTATATTCCGGTTCAAAAGGGACTCGTCTATCGCATCCGCCGCAGTTCCGAACCGGTGGGGCTACCCGATATCTCGGTATGGGAGAACTATAATAACCGGGGAATCCTGGAGAAGATATCCTTCCTTGACCTGGATACCGGCAAGGCGATCCTGATCTACGCCAACAGCTATCTTGAAACCGGCGAATTCCTGCTCAGTATCGGCCGTTCCAACGAGGGGATGCGGATGCTGGTCATGGCGGAGCAGATCTCACCCGAAATGAAGCCCAACGTTCAACAGGTACTCGTGCGCTATGGCCTCGCGAGATAACGGCATGCTTTCCTCTCTGAGCGGATCAAGTATGGTTTTCGGGATCATCGGCCATCCCGTGCGCCACTCCCTTTCCCCTGCCATGCAAAATGCCGCCCTTAAGGCAAGCGGCTGTAACGGCGTCTTTGTTCCGTTCGACGTTCATCCGGAGCACCTGGGTGAAGCTGTTGCCGGCCTGCGCGCGCTGGGGCTCAGGGGGGTGAATGTGACCATCCCCCACAAGACCGCCGTCATACCGTATCTGGACGAACTTGACGAAAGCGCTGCGGCGGCAGGCGCCGTCAATGTCATCAGCAATGAGCACGGCCGCCTGATCGGCTACAATACCGACGGCGACGGCCTGGTAAGATCCCTGGCCGATGAATTTGCCTTTGCACCCGAAAACAGCACGGTCGTGGTCATCGGGGCCGGCGGCGCCGCCCGCGGGGCCGTTGCCGCCATATGCCGGGCCGGCGCCCGGCGGATCATTATCGCCAATCGCAGCAGGAAAAGGGCCGAAGACCTGGTTGCAGCCGTGGCGGGTCGCTACCCCGATACCATTCTGACGGTGGTCGAATACGGCGCGCCGTTGACCTCTTTCCTTCCTGATGCCGATCTGGTGGTGAATACCACATCACTCGGCATGAACAACGAGGCCATTGCCGGCCTCGACCTCGGGGCGCTTGACCGTAGCGCGGCCGTCTACGATATGGTCTACGCGCCGCCGGTTACGCCGTTGCTCCGGGAGGCCCATCACGTGGGGCTGCGCCACGCAAATGGACTCGGGATGCTGGCGGCCCAGGGGGAGTTGGCCTTTCGTATCTGGACCGGGATGATGCCGCCTCCTGGCCTTATGAAACGCGTTCTGGCCGGAATATGCGCATCATGACTTGGATTTTTTTGTAATTATCTTGACAAACCGACCGCATTACATATACTAACTAGCTTTCACTTTTAAGCGCTGTCGTTTGACGACGGATACGGATTGATACATGAAGATAAGTGTTGACCATCTTCAGGAAAAAGCGCTTACCATACAAATAGATGAGTCGGCTGACGCCTTTCCGGTGCTTTCGGGGATGCAGGCCGACGGTTCCTGCGTCTTCAGCGGTCCGGTCAAAGGTCAGATCAGTGCGGTGCGGGAATATGATCATGTGCGGGTTGCGGGCGCCGTCGCCGTACCGGTGACGCTGACCTGTTCCCGTTGTCTTGCATTGTATGAAAAACAGATCGGTGCGAACTTCACGATCTTTTTCCGCAAAGGCGCGCCGGGCCTGGAAAGGGACGAGGATGAGGTCGAGCTGAATGAGCAGGATCTTGTCTCGGCCACCTACAGCGGTGACGAGATCGACCTTACCCATGAGATCGAAGAACAGGTCGCCATGGAGGTTCCGTTTAAGCCGTTGTGCAGTGAGGCATGTAAGGGGTTGTGCCCGACGTGCGGGAAGGACCTGAACCAGGGCGACTGTTCCTGCGGGCGCGACGAAGTGAATTTCAAGTTCAGCGCCTTGAAGGATTTCAAGGTTTCCCGATAATTATCAAGGTGCCGGCTTTGCCGTGCCACCGAAAAAAGGAGAATCGACATGGCAGTACCCAAGAAGAAAACCTCCAAATCCCGGAAAAATATGAGAAGGGCTCACGATTTCCTGACAACCCAGTCGGTTTCGTCCTGCCCCCAGTGCAAGTCTCCCAAGCTTCCCCATCGCGCCTGCCCGACCTGCGGCACGTACAAGGGTAAAGAAGTCATCGATCTCTCCTCGGCGCAGTAACCGTCTGTCGTCCGTGTTACTACCGGGAATGATGAGAGTTGCCGTTGACGCAATGGGGGGGGATAATGCCCCGGCCGTGGAAGTTGCGGGAGCCGTTGCCGCCTGTCGTGAATTTGGCATAGCGATCACGCTGGTGGGGGACCGTGCCAGACTTGAGGCCGAATTGTCCCGGCATCAGGCCAATAACGGTCTCGACATAGACATCTTCCATGCCAGCGAGGTCGTCGGGATGCACGACTCGGCCTCGGATGCGGTGCGCAAGAAGAAAAATTCTTCCGTACGGCTGGCGTTTGAGCTGGTCAAGGAGGGGAAGGCCTGCGCCGCAGTCAGTGCCGGAAACTCCGGCGCCACCATGGCCGCCGGCATGTTCGTGCTCAAGCGTATCAACGGCATAGAACGTCCCGCCATTGCCCAGATATTCCCGACCCTCAAGGGACAGACCCTGGTGCTGGATGTGGGGGGCAACGTCGACTGCAAGCCGCAACATCTTGCCCAGTTTGCCATCATGGGCGAGGTCTATGCTCATTATGCCATGGGGATCACCAACCCCGCCGTCGGTCTTTTGTCAAACGGCGAGGAGGACTCCAAAGGCAACGAGCTTACCCGTGAAACCAATGCCATCCTGCGGGAGACGTCACTCAACTACGCCGGCTATGTGGAAGGGCGCGATCTTTTCAAGGGAACCGTGGAGGTGATCGTCTGCGACGGTTTCGTGGGGAATGTGGTGCTCAAGCTGTCCGAAGGGCTGGCTGAGGCGGCGGGTATGATGTTGAAGGAAGAGATCGTTAAGAGTTGGGTGTCGAAACTCGGCTATCTCTTTGTGCGCGGCGCTTTCCATCGATTCAAAAAGATAGTCGACTACGCCGAATATGGCGGCGCACCTCTTTTGGGCATCAACGGTGTGGGCATGATCTGTCATGGCGGCTCCAACGTGAAAGCCATCAAAAACGCCATCCGTTTTGCTCACGATTATGCCAAAAGCGGCGTCACCGAACGGGTGGCCGAGAAGCTGTCGGAAAACAGCATGGTCAATGCGGCCCGCGACAACCAGAAAACGCAGGCAATCGCATGAAGGAGTGTGCCATGTCGAGAGCCAGGATAATCGGAACCGGTTCGGCCCTGCCGGACAAGATCATAACCAACCGCGATCTGGAACAGATGGTTGAAACCAACGATGAGTGGATTACCACCCGAACCGGCATTAAAGCGCGCCGGATCGCCTCGGAAGGGGAATATACCTCGACCTTCGCCGTTGAAGCCGCTCGCCGCGCCCTTGCCATGTCCGGAACCGGCGCCGACGAGCTGGATTTGATCATCCTCGGCACCGTGACCCCTGATTTTCCTTTTCCGGCCACCGCATGCATCATACAAAAAGAACTCGGAGCACATAAAGCGGCGGCGTTCGATCTCTCGGCCGCCTGTTCCGGTTTTCTGTACGGCCTCTCCATCGCCACAACCTATATCCGTGCCGGCGTGGCAAAAAAGGCCCTGGTCATAGGTGCCGAGGTCTTGTCGCGCGTGGTTGACTGGACGGACCGCAATACCTGCATCCTCTTCGGGGACGGTGCCGGTGCGGCGGTCATAGAGGCCGTCGAGGGAGAAAACGGCATCCTTTCCACACACCTGTTCAGCGACGGCTCTCACTGGGACCAGCTCTACCTGCCCGGCGCCGGGAGCAGGAATCCCGCTTCCAGTCCGCGCACCATCGACGAACGTCTCTATTACATCAGGATGGAAGGCAACGACGTGTTCAAGCACGCCGTTCGGGCCATGGAAGAAGCCGCAACCGCAGCCCTTGGCGCTAACGGCATGTCGCCTTCCGATATATCGCTCTTCATCCCGCATCAGGCAAATCGCCGCATCATCGACGCCACCGCCAAACGTTTGGGGCTTTCCGAAGACAAGGTGTTCGTGAACCTGCACAACTACGGCAATACGTCGGCCGCTTCAATCCCGATCGCCCTGGACGAGGCGAACCGTTCCGGCGTCATCAAGGCAGGCGACATCATACTGATGGATGCCTTCGGCGGCGGGTTTACGTACGGTTCCGCCCTGGTCCGCTGGTAGGTTGCACCTTCCGGTTTCTGTTCGTAGAGGGAATCCAAACGACTATCAATTTATTGAAAGGTGTTCTCATGGGTAAAACCGCTTTCATATTCCCTGGCCAGGGTTCCCAGTATCCGGGTATGGGCAAGGAACTGGCCGATGCCTTTCCGGTTGCCCGGCAGGTGTTTGAAGAGGCCGATGATGCGCTTGGCGTGAAGCTGTCCGCCACCTGTTTTGCAGGCAGTGAAGACGAATTGAAGCTCACCGCCACGACCCAGCCGGCCATCCTGACCGCAAGCATCGCCGTTCTGCGGGTGGTCGAGCAGGAAACCGGCCTCAAGGCCGACTACCTGGCCGGGCATTCCCTCGGCGAGTATTCGGCCCTGGTCTGTTCGGGCGCCCTTGGCTTTGCCGATGCCGTCAGGACCGTCCGGGCGCGCGGCACCTTCATGCAGGAAGCGGTGCCGGTCGGCACCGGCACCATGGCTGCCATGTTGGGTATTGAGAAAGAGATGCTTGAGGATATCTGCCGCGAGGCGGCCCAGGGAGAGATTGTCGCCCCGGCCAATTTCAATTCGCCCGGCCAGATCGTTATCGCCGGACATAGCGCCGCTGTGACCCGCGCCATAGAAATCGCCAAAGGCCGCGGCTTCAGGAAGGCCATGTTGCTGCCGGTCAGTGCCCCGTTCCATTGCGCCCTCATGAAACCGGCCGCCGAACGGCTCGCCGGGGTGCTGGATAAGGTGGCGACCAACCCGATGAAGCTCCCGGTGGTCGCCAACGCCGATGCTGTGCCGAATAGCGACAATGGCCGTGTCAAAGAACTGTTGGTGGCCCAGGTATGCGCCCCGGTCCTGTGGGAACAGTCGGTGAACGCCATGGTGGGGCAGGGTGTGGAGAAATTCGTCGAGATCGGTCCCGGGAAGGTCCTGTCGGGCCTGGTCAAACGAATCACAAAGGAAGTGGAAATCGCAAATATCGAGGATATTGCCGGCCTGAAGGCGTTCACCGCGTAACCGCAATCAAACCAGGGGGAGACTATGCTCGATATCAACGAAATCATGAAGATCCTGCCGCATCGGTATCCGTTTTTGTTGGTGGATCGCATAGTTGAACTGGAAACAGGCAAACGCATCGTCGGCATAAAGAACGTTACGGTCAACGAACCGTTCTTTCCCGGGCACTTTCCCGGACACCCGGTCATGCCGGGGGTTCTGATCATCGAGGCCATGGCCCAGGTGGCTGCAATCCTGGCCTATGTCTCGTCCGACGAAAGTGTTCGCTCGAAGGTCACCTATTTTGTAGGTATAGACAATGCCCGCTTCCGTAAGCCGGTCGTTCCCGGAGACCAGCTTCGCCTTGAACTTGAGGCGGTCGGCTGCAAACGCGGCATCTGGACTTTTTCCGGCAAGGTGCTGGTAGCCGGCAAACTGGTCGCCGAAGCGGATCTGAAAGCGACTTTTGCCGACAAATAACGTTGAGTACTATTCTCACTTCAGCGGCATGAGTTGCTGAAAGAAGAAAGGAGTAGATAATGCCAAAAGATAGAGTAGCCGTTATCACGGGTGCATCCCGTGGCATAGGCCGGAGTATCGCCCTGGCCCTGGCAGCCCAGGGGGCCACAATCGTTGCCGTTGATATGGATCAGGCTGCAACCGATGCCGTCGTCGCCGAACTGAAGGCCGCCGGCGGGAAAGCTCTGGGGGTTGTGGGAAACGTAACGGTCCCCCAGGACGCGGAGCGGATGATCGAGGCCGCCATGGAGGCCTTCGGGCGGGTCGACATTCTGGTGAACAACGCCGGCATTACCCGTGACGGTCTTCTCGTGCGGATGAAGGACGAGGACTGGGACGCCGTGCTCACGGTCAACCTGAAAGGCGCATTCCTGTGCACCCGTGCCGCTTCCAAGGTGATGACCAAGCAGCGTTACGGCCGGATCATCAACATCGCTTCCGTCGTCGGCCAGATGGGAAATGCGGGCCAGGCGAACTACTGTGCAAGTAAGGCCGGCCTGATCGGGCTGACCAAGTCCAATGCACGTGAACTTGCCAAACGCAGCATCACGGTCAATGCCGTTGCCCCCGGCTTTATCGCCACCGCCATGACCGATGCCCTCTCGGACAAGGTGCGTGCCGAGTTGACCGCCCAGATTCCCCTGGAACGCTTGGGCAGCGCCGACGATATTGCCAATGCGGTAGTGTTCCTTGCCGGCGAGGCTTCGGGTTACATCACCGGGCACGTTCTTTCCGTCAACGGCGGGATGTATATGTAACGATTCCAGGAGGTTGTTGAAAAACAGCCATCAGGCCTTCATCCTCGAAAGCCCTTTCGTGCGGCGTAGCGCTGCTACGCCTCCTCAGGTCATTCTGCGGGTGCGACGATCTGACTATTTTTGAACAACCTGGGGCTTTTCAACAACCTGCTAATCCGGAATCAAATAAATCTTTGACTTTTGATTCGTTCATTGTTAAGAAGCTGTAGCTCAAATCGACGACGACCTGTTACGGGTTACTACAACACGGAGGTGAAAGATGTCTGACATTGCAAAGCGAGTAAAGGAAATAGTTGCGGAACAATTGGGTGTGGAAGAGGCTCAAGTGGTTCCCGAGGCATCCTTCATGGATGATCTTGGTGCCGATTCGCTGGACACCGTTGAACTGGTCATGGCCCTTGAAGAGGAATTCGATATCGAGATTCCCGACGAGGATGCCGAAAAGATCCAGTCTGTTCAGGATGCCATCGAGTACATCACCGAGCACAGCTAATTCGCGAGGCAGATTACGGAACAGGGGAGGGGATACGCTCCCCTCTTTTTGTTTATCCGGGTCACTAATCTACCAGGAGTACACAATCATGAGAAGAGTTGTAATTACCGGCGTTGGGGTCGTTTCTCCTTTGGGATGCGGGAATGCCAAAAACTGGGATGCCCTTGTAAATGGCAGGTCCGGCATCGGTCACATTACCCGTTTTGACGCCTCGGCCATGCCGGTACGCATTGCCGGCGAGGTTAAGGACTTTAATCCCGAGGACTTCATTGATAAAAAAGAGATCAAAAAGATGGATCTCTTTATTCAGTACGCACTGGCCGCTTCTCAGTTTGCCATGGAGGATTCGGGCCTGGCCATCACGGAGGAGAACGCCGAGCGGGTCGGTGTGCTCGTTGGGGCCGGCCTCGGCGGACTGCCGACCATCGAAAAGTACCATACGGCACTTCTCGAGGGCGGCTACAAGAAGATTTCACCCTTCTTTATCCCGATGCTGATCATTAATCTGGCGCCCGGCCACATCTCCATAAAGTACGGTGCCAAAGGACCCAATATCTCGTCCGTTTCGGCATGCGCCACCGCCACCCATTCCATCGGAGATGCCTACCACATCATCAAGCGGGGCGACGCCGACGCCATGATCGCCGGGGGAACCGAGTCAACGGTAACACCGCTCGGTATCGGCGGCTTCGCCGTCATGAAGGCGCTCTCCGACCGTAACGACGATCCCCAGGCCGCTTCGCGCCCCTTTGAGAAGAATCGCGACGGTTTTATCATGGGAGAAGGCGCCGGAATCGTGATCCTGGAGGAGTACGAGGCTGCCAAAAAACGCGGCGCCAAGATCTACGCGGAAGTCGTCGGCTATGGCTTGACCGGTGACGCCTACCATCTGACCGCACCGGCGCCGGGTGGCGAAGGGGCGGCGCGCTGCATGAAGATGGCCCTCACCAATGCCGGGGTCAATCCCGAACAGGTGGGCTATATCAATGCCCACGGAACCTCGACGCCCATGAACGACCTGTATGAAACCATGGCCATCAAGACCGTTTTCGGCAACTATGCCCACACGGTGAAGATTTCCTCGACCAAGTCCATGACGGGCCACCTCCTGGGCGCTGCCGGAGGAATCGAGGCGGTTTTCAGCTGCATGGCCATGGAAAAGGGTGTGGTCCCGCCGACCATCAACTACGAGGAACCGGACCCTGAGTGCGATCTCGATTACACCCCGAATACCGCATGCGAGGCCAAGATCGAATACGCCATGAGCAACAACTTCGGCTTTGGCGGCACCAATGCCTCGCTGCTCTTCAAGAAGGTCTGACATGAAAATCGCGTTAGGAAGTGACCATGGCGGCTTCGGCCTGAAACAGTCTTTGATTCCTTTTCTGCAGGGCCGGGACATTGAGGTGGCCGATGCAGGCACCAACTCGGAAGATTCGGTGGATTACCCCGATTTTGCCGAGCGGGTGGCGCTCCTGGTTGCCCACGGCGAGGCGGATGCAGGCATTCTGGTCTGCGGAACCGGCATCGGCATTTCCATTGCCGCCAACAAGGTGCCCGGTATTCGCGCCGCTCTGGTGACCGATGTCTTTATGGCCCGTATGTCCAAGGAGCACAACAACGCCAATGTTCTGGTGCTGGGTGGCAGGGTGATCGACGAAACCACGGCTCAGGAATTGGTGACCGCCTGGCTGGAGGCCTCCTTTGAAGGGGGACGGCATCAGAAACGGCTGGACAAGATCGCCCAACTGGAACAAAAATATCGTTGCAGTTAAGCACCTGCCGGGTGCATTATAGCTATATAACGGTAGCGGGACTTGTTTTCATCAAGTCCCGCTCCCTGTTTTTCACCCCCTGTTGTCTGAATCCATACCCTAAAGGAGTAGACGCCCCATGTCGATTCTCGACCAATTTGACCCCCAGGTCGCCGAAGCCATTCGCCACGAAACCGAACGCCAGGAGAATAATCTGGAGCTGATCGCTTCGGAAAACTTTGTCTCCGAGGCGGTGCTTGAGGCCCAGGGCAGCATCCTCACCAACAAATATGCCGAAGGCTATCCGGGCAAACGATACTACGGCGGCTGCGAGCAGGTGGATGTGGTCGAGAACCTGGCGATCGAGCGTGCCAAGGAGCTGTTCGGCGCCGAGCATGCCAATGTTCAGCCCCACTCCGGCTCCCAGGCCAATATGGCGGTCTATTTTGCCGCTTGTAAGCCCGGAGATACCGTCCTGGGCATGAACCTCTCCCATGGCGGCCACCTGACCCACGGCAGCCCGGTGAACTTCTCCGGCAAGCTGTTCAACATCGTGCCCTATGGCGTTTCCCCCGAGACCCAGACCATCGATTACGCCGAAGTGGAACGCCTGGCCGAACAACACAAACCGAAGATGATCGTCGTAGGCGCCAGCGCCTACCCGCGTATCATCGATTTTCCCGCGTTTCGCGCCATTGCCGATAAGGTCGGGGCGGTGGTCATGGTCGACATGGCCCATTTTGCCGGCCTGGTGGCGGCAGGGGTGCATCCCAGCCCGGTTCCCTATGCGGAATACGTGACCACCACCACTCACAAGACCTTGCGCGGCCCGCGCGGCGGTATGATCCTCTGCCGCGAGGAACTGGCCAAGGGTCTCAATTCCCAGATATTCCCCGGCATCCAGGGCGGCCCCCTGATGCACGTCATCGCCGCCAAGGCGGTGGCCTTCAAGGAGGCGCTCCAGCCGGAGTTCAAGGCGTATCAGCAACAGATCGTGAACAATGCCAAGGCGTTGGCTGAGGCTTTGATGAAAAAGGGCTTCAAGCTGACCAGCGGAGGCACCGACAACCATCTGATGCTGGTCGATTTCTCCGGCACCGAGATCACCGGCAAAGCGGCCGAGGAGGCCCTGGACAAGGCGGGCATCACGGTCAACAAGAATACCGTCCCCTTTGAAACCCGCTCTCCGTTTGTCACCTCCGGTATCCGGGTCGGCACGCCGGCCGCCACGTCCCATGGCCTGAAAGAGACGGAAATGATTCAAGTCGCTGATTTTATTGCCGATGCCGTGGCCAATATCGGCAACGATGAGAAACTAGCCGCCATCAAGGTGCAGGTCAATACCATGATGAAGCGGTTCCCGCTCTACGCCAACCGGTTGAAGTAGGAAAGATTCCGCCACTTTTGGGGTCAGGACCCGTCGGGCAACCGGCGGGTCTTTTTGTTGTGCGCCCGGTAGGGCGCGTGGGGCGTAAGCCCCATTGATTCAGTTGTGGTGACTGGATCAAGACTTGGAGGTGCAAGTCCTCTACGGCCCCTGATGGTGGGAACCGTTGCAACATCTATGTCAGAACCCGGCGTTCAGCGGAACGAGTTATGGAGTCCATCACAAACTTCTTTGAAACGCGCCTGAAACTCACGGTCAACCAGGATAAAAGTGCTGTTGACCGTCCCTGGAAGCGAATCTTTCTCGGCTTATGGTTCAATGATGTCGAAATATTTTAAATATAATGAAATTATTGTTGAAATGTTTGTTTTGACAGGTTACAGATACCTCATCTCCTCTTCCCGAGAAGAGCAGCTAAAAATGAGGAAGGAGTCTGTATGCTGAATTTGAAAAGTTTTCTGCTTGCTCTCGTTGTTTTTATTATTGCCGGGTGCGGCAATGATGGTGGCGGCAGTACCGCTTCGGTAAGCGAGACTGTTGCGGCTGGTTACAATAGTAACGGCACCACGGACGTCGCCTGCTACTGGGTCGGGACGACCAGAACCGATCTGGGCGATGGGACCCACTCCAGCATGGCGCTTGCCGCACAAAAGGTCAACGGCACGGTTTACACGGCTGGGGTGTATAAAAACGACGCAGGGGTAACCATCCCCTGCTACTGGGTCGGGACGACAAAGATAGACCTGGCGGGGGACGGTACACACACAGCCGTCGCCACAGGGATTTTTGTCGCCAACGGCACGGTTTACACGAGCGGCTATTATAACGATGGGACCAAAGACATCCCCTGCTACTGGACCGGCACAACCCGGACCGACTTGGCGGGCGACGGCACACATCGCGCCGATGCCTCTGCAATTTATGTTGCCAACGGCACGGTTTACACTGCCGGCTTTTATTATAATGGGACAACAAACATCTCGTGCTACTGGGCTGGCACGACAAAGACCGACCTGCCGGTCGGCACGGGTACGAGTGCTCTTGTAACTGCAATAACCGTTTCAGGCGGCACGGTTTACACCGCCGGAAGCTATTACGACGGCACGAAAAGGGTTCCCTGCTATTGGGCCGGCACAACAAAAACCGACCTGCCCGGCGACGGCACCAATGAGGCCTCTGCAGCCTCGATTGCCGTATCGGGCGGTACGGTCTATACCTCGGGAAGCTATTATAACGGCACCACAAGCATTCCCTGTTTCTGGACGGGAACCACCAAGACGGATCTGGCCAATGATGGTACGCATGAGGCCGCCGCCGAGGTGATTACCGTATCCGGCGGCACGGCGACCGCCTATGGATTCTATGACAACGGCACGGTAACTCGTCCGTGTTCCTGGACCGGCGCCACCAGGACCGATCTTGGCATCGGGACGTATGAGGGTGCGATCGTGTCAATTTTCACCCTGAAGTAGCCCGGTAGGGTCGTGAAGAGAGAGAACTCCGGAACTATCGTTGCAATAAAAAAGCGTGCTTGGCCGATTATGGTCAAGCACGCTTTTTTATTGTCGCCTGTACGCCCACCGCTGTTATGTGCAACCAATACCTGACATTCAAATCCTTGCCTGAAATAGCTGGAAGCGATCAAGAATGTCGATGTAGCTTCTATGATCTGTTCCGGATAGGCATCGCCGAAATCTGCCGGAGGAATAAAGGCTCCAAGTTCTTGACGCTGGTCTACCAAATCGACGACGGGTGCAAAATGAGGCCCCTGGTGGAATTCAGGAGCCTCGCATATATGAACCAAGCCTTTGATACATCCTACTTGACGAAACTGGGACTACTCTCACTCCTCACCCGGTTTCACAGCTTTCAGCACTAACGTGAACCGCCGTGTACGGAACCGTACGCACGGTGGTGTGGGAGGACGGCGGGAGTAATCCCGCCTCCTACCCGATGAATATGGTGGCAGTGACGTCTGATCCTCTCGTCTTCCTTGACTTTGTTCCCGCTCTTTGGCTAGTATGCCAAGTTATGAAAAAGCTAACCAGACAGATACGGGTCGGATCGGTTCTCGTTGGGGGCGACGCCCCTTGCGCGGTCCAATCCATGTGTTCCACCGATACGCGGGACGTTTCCGCCACCCTTGCCCAGATTGCCGGATTGGCCGCCGGCGGTTGCGAGATCATTCGCTGCGCCGTGCCGGACATGGATGCGGCCGTGGCCCTGGGAGCGATCAAACGCGAAAGTCCCATTCCGGTGATCGCCGACATCCATTTCGACTACAAGCTGGCCTTGCAGGTGCTGGAGGGGGGCATAGACGGGCTGCGGCTCAATCCGGGCAATATCGGCGACAAGTGGAAGGTGGGCGAGGTGGTCAAGGCGGCGGCGGAACGCCAAGTGCCTATCCGGATCGGCGTCAATGCCGGGTCGCTCGAAAAGGAGTTGCTGGAGCGTTTCGGGCACCCCACGGCCGAGGCCATGGTTGAATCCGCCCTGGGCCATGTACGCATCCTGGAGGAATTGGGGTATCAGGAGATCAAGATATCCCTCAAGGCTTCGGATGTGATGA
Source organism: Geobacter sp. AOG2 (assembly GCF_019972295.1). Lineage (NCBI taxonomy): Bacteria > Pseudomonadati > Thermodesulfobacteriota > Desulfuromonadia > Geobacterales > Geobacteraceae > Geobacter > Geobacter sp. AOG2. The sequence goes on along the minus strand of NZ_BLJA01000001.1, from coordinate 2,022,137 downwards.
AGACGGTTTCCGCCTATCGGCTGCTCTCGGAACGGGTCGACTATCCTCTGCACATCGGCATCACCGAGGCCGGAACCATCTTTTCCGGGACGGTCAAGTCATCGGTCGGCCTCGGTATCCTCCTGGCCGACGGCATAGGCGATACCATGCGGGTTTCCCTGACCGGAGATCCGCTGGACGAGGTCAGGGTAGGGTACGAGATCCTGAAGAGTCTCGGGTTGCGCCAACGCGGCGTCAACTTTGTCTCCTGTCCCACCTGCGGCCGATGCCAGATCAACCTGATCAAGGTCGCCGAAGAGGTTGAACGCCGTCTTCAGGGAGTGGACAAGCGGATTACGGTTGCGGTCATGGGCTGTGCCGTCAACGGCCCCGGAGAGGCCCGCGAGGCGGATGTGGGTATTGCCGGCGGCAAAGGGGAGGGTCTTTTGTTCCGCAACGGCGAGATCGTCCGCAAGGTGCCGGAAGACAAATTGGCCGACGCCCTGCTCGAAGAGATCGAAAAACTCTAAACTTCGTACAACCCAGCCGGAGAAACCACTGCCATGGGGAAACGCTATCTCGTTATTGAGGACGACGCTCTGAGCCGCAAGGTTCTGGAGAATTTCTTTTCCGAGTTTGCCCGCTGCGATACCGCGGAAGACGGCGCGACAGGTTATGGGCTTTTCGAACAGGCCATTCTGGAAAATGAGCCCTACGACCTGATCTGCACCGATATTACCATGCCGGGGCTCAATGGTCATGAACTGATCAGGAAGATCCGCGACCGGGAGCAGTCGCTCCCTATTCACGGCTATATGCACACGACGATCTTCGTGATTTCTGCGAGCAATTGTTCCAAAGACATGGAAAACGCTTTGCTGGACAGCGACTGCGACGATTATATCGTAAAGCCGTTTCGGCAGGAGATGCTCAAGGCACTGCTCGAAAAAAACAACCTGCTCGACTATAACATCCCCTGAGGTGACAATGCTTTATTCCCGTTATTTTATTCCCACCGTAAAAGAAACCCCTTCCGATGCCGAGGTGATTTCCCACCAGTTGATGCTTCGCGCCGGCATGATCCGGAAGCTGGCGGCCGGTATCTATAATTATCTGCCCATGGGGTTACGGTCCATCCGCAAATTCGAGAATATTGTCCGCGAGGAAATGAACCGGGCCGGGGCTATCGAGATGCTCATGCCGAGTGTCCAACCTGCGGAGCTCTGGCAGGAATCGGGTCGTTGGACCTTTTACGGCAAGGAACTGCTGCGCTTCAAGGATCGCAAGGACGGTGAGTTTTGCATGGGGCCGACCCATGAAGAGGTCATTACCGACATGATCCGCCGCGAGATCAAGAGTTACCGGCAGATGCCGATCAATTTCTATCAGATCCAGACCAAGTTCCGTGATGAGATCCGTCCCCGTTTCGGCCTGATGCGCGGCCGGGAATTCATCATGAAGGATGCCTACTCCTTCGACGTGGACAGCAGCGCTGCGGACGATTCCTACGAACGCATGTACCAGGCCTATGTACGTATCTTTGAACGGTGCGGACTGAACTTCCGCGCCGTTGAGGCGGACTCGGGCACCATTGGCGGATCATTCTCCCACGAGTTCATGGTGCTGGCGGACTCAGGCGAGGATGCCATCGTCTCCTGCGACTCCTGCCGCTATGCGGCCAACGTGGAAAAGGCCGAGTCGCGGCCGCTGCACCCGGTTCCGGCCACTGATTTGCTGCCGCTGGAGAAGGTTCCGACACCGGACATGAAAACCATTGCCGATGTTGCGGCGTTCCTGAAGTTGTCGGCCGACAAGACGGTCAAGACCCTGGTGTACGCCTCGGGCAGCGGCGACTTCGTCATGGCGCTGCTGCGCGGGGACCATGAACTGAACGAGATCAAACTCAAGAACAGCCTGGGCTGGGACGAGATCGAGATGGCCTCCGAGGAGGCAATCCTGCGTATCACCGGTTCGCCCATCGGCTTCCTCGGTCCCATCGGACTCAAGGAGAAGATCCCGGTCATCGCCGACCTGGTACTCGAAGGCATGGCCGATGTCGTCATGGGCGCCAACGAAAAGGATATGCACTTCATCAACGCCAACCTGGGACGTGATTTCTCGGTCGAGCGCTTTGCCGATATCCGCACCGTCGTGGCCGGCGATGGCTGTCCCCGCTGCCAGGAGGGAAAACTGGAAATGTGGCGCGGCATCGAGGTTGGACACGTCTTCAAGCTGGGCACCAAATACTCCACCGCCCTCAATGCCACCTATCTGGACGCCGATGGCAAAGAGCAGGTGATCTTCATGGGGTGTTACGGCATCGGCATCGGCCGTACGGTTGCTGCGGCCATCGAACAGAACCATGATGAAAACGGCATCATCTTCCCGCTGCCGCTGGCCCCGTTCCATTGCTCGGTGGTGGCCTTGAACGCCAAGGATAGCGGCGTCATGGCTGCGGCCGAAGAGATCTATCTCAAACTGGAGCAGCAAGGGGTGGAGACGCTGTTCGATGATCGCGACGAACGGCCGGGAGTCAAGTTCAAGGACAACGACCTGATCGGTATCCCGCTGCGCATCGTGGTCGGCAGCAAGGGACTGGCCGAAGGCAAGGTCGAGGTCAAGATCCGCAAGACCGGTGAAGTGCTCCTGTTGCCGGTGGAAGAGGCCATAGCAAAGATCCGTCAACTCGTTGACGAGGCACTGGCCTGAGAAGATTATATATAATCCTGAATCCGTGATGCCGGAATGCCGCAGTGGCCGGAAGAGCCGGTGCCCGCACGCCGCCTGTGTCGCAGCACGTCACTCACTCTGTAGGGCCTTCGACTGGTTGCCGGCATCTTCTCAAAGGCAAAGGCTGAGGCCTTCCGGACAAACGGAGACATGAAGGCGTTGCGGATTCAGGACAATCACCGTGTTATGAGGTTGTGATGCAGAACTCCATATGGGACCCCCAGCATGAATGCATGCCCCGAGACGAGATTGGGCAGCTCCAGCTTGAACGGCTTCAGGCGACCCTCAACCGCGCCTACAAGAACGTAACCTGTTACCGCACGAAGTTCAACGAACTGGGTATTGTTCCCGAGGACATCACCTCTCTGTCCGACCTGGCAAAACTTCCCTTTACCACCAAGGAGGACCTGCGCCTCAATTATCCGTATGGGATGTTCGCCGTACCGCTCAGGGAAGTGGTTCGCATCCATTCGTCATCAGGCACCACCGGAAAACCGACGGTGGTGGGGTATACCAAGAACGACCTCAAGACCTGGTCGAACCTGGTGGCCCGCTTCATGACCGCAGCGGGCGTCACCCACGACGACGTGGTGCAGATCGCTTTCGGCTACGGCCTGTTCACCGGCGCCTTTGGCCTGCACTACGGTTCGGAAACCATCGGTGCGGCCGTGATCCCCATGAGCGGCGGCAACACGGAAAAGCAGATCATGATCATGCAGGACTACAAAAGTACCGTGCTGGTCTGTACGCCGAGCTATGCCGTCACCCTGGCCGACCGTATGGAAAAGATGGGGATCGACCCGAAAACCTTGTCCCTCAAGGTGGGCCTGTTCGGCGGGGAGCCCTGGTCGGAGGCCATGCGGCGAGAGATCGAGTCGCGTCTCTGCCTCAGCGCCACGGACAATTACGGCCTGTCCGAGGTCATCGGCCCCGGCGTAGCAGGAGAATGCGGCTACAAATGCGGCATGCACATCTTCGAGGACGCCTTTATCCCGGAGATCATCGATCCCGATACCTGCCAGGTGCTGCCGCCGGGAAGCGTCGGCGAACTGGTGCTGACGACCATCAGCAAGGAAGCCTTTCCCATGGTCCGCTACCGGACGCGGGACATTACCAGCCTTGACTATGACGTTTGCGAATGCGGACGGACCATGGTGAGGATGAAGAAAACCATGGGGCGCTCCGACGATATGCTGATCATCAAGGGGGTCAACGTCTTTCCGTCGCAGATCGAAGAGGTGCTGGTGGCCATCGAGGGGTGCGAACCCCATTACCGGCTGGTGGTTGACCGCAAGGGGGCCATGGATGTTCTGGAGGTCTGCATCGAGGTCACCGAACATATCTTCTTTGACGAAATGAAAAAACAGCGGGCCTTCCTGGAGATGGTGGAGAAGAAGATAGACTCCGTGCTGGGAGTCGGCGTCACCGTCAAGCTGGTGGAGCCCAACAGTATTCCGCGAAATGAGGGAAAGGCCAACCGCGTCATCGACAAGAGACAGTGGTGATGGGCTGAAACCGGCGATACTTGCCAAACGGGCCATGTCTGCAAAGACACGGCCCGTTTGGCATGTGCAAAAACAAGAGGGGAGGGGGGGAGAGAGCCCCCCTTGCTCACGTGTCCTGTGATTTGCGAAAGCGGTTGCGGTATTCCGCGAAATCAGGAACGGTCCGCTGATAGCCGGAAGACATGAGCGGCGACGAGATCACGAAGTCGGCAGTGGTACGGTTGCATGCCACCGGAATGTTCCAGACTACGGCAATTCGCAGGAGCGCCTTCACATCCGGGTCATGGGGCTGGGGTTCGAGCGGATCCCAGAAGAAAATGATAAAATCGATTTCCCCTTCGGCAATCTTGGCGCCGATCTGCTGGTCTCCGCCAAGGGGGCCGCTTTGAAGTTTGACAATGGGAAGTTTGAGTGCGTCTTCAAGCAATGTTCCCGTGGTCCCCGTGGCGTACAGTTTGTGCTGGGCAAGCAGATTCCGGTTAAAAAGGGACCATTCGATGAGGTCCCGTTTTTTGTTGTCGTGGGCGACCAGTGCAATCCGTTTGGGCGGAACGGTCTCCCTGTCTTTCGACTGTTTCGTCATTTCAGCCTCCTGTTGAATATGAACATCATACCAGCATATTGACGTCGCATTTGCCAACGAAAAAAACGATAACCATACAGGAATAACCAACTAATTGTTGATGGTTGGAGGTTCTGTTTGATTGCTTACAAATTTAATGGTAATCTCCTTGCCATGCATACCATGGCAAACATCATTATTCTATCTGGATTGATATTCGGTCTCATCCTGTTTTTTTTCTCACGTAGCCGATAATCCTCCTCCCCACGTCCTGATGCTGCAAAAGGGAAAGGCCACTTCTCCTGGGAAAAGTGACCTTTTATCTGTTGGCAAAGCCAAAAGCCAGCCCAAAAGAGGGCTGAAACACTGTGGGATTATAACCCGCAACCAGATTCGGATGGTCGGATAAACATGACTTTGATTAAATGGGACAACAGCCTTAGTCTTAAAGTGAACGTTCTCGATGAACATCACCGGCATTTGGTGGGCCTTCTCAATAAGTCTTATAACGCCATACAGTTGAATGACAAGCACATCATCGAATTGATTCTGGGCGAGCTTTTTGATTACGCAAAGTATCACTTTGGCACGGAAGAACATCTTATGCATGAAAACGACTTTCCATCGCTCCTGAGCCATGAGAAAGATCACAATTATTTTTTCTATCAAATCGATGAATTGCAATCAAAACTTCGGTCGGGTGAATCGTTGTATAATGTTCAGATAGTGGTGTTCCTGAGGGATTGGCTGGTGAATCATATCCTTGTCAAGGACAGGGCGTTGGCTGATTACCTTGTCGGCAATGGAGCCCTCTGATCTCTTAATCGACGAATTGCACTCCGATCTGATCGGAGCTTATTCGCACGACCTTGCACCGATACGTTACCGGGGACAACAATAAGACATTTAGCGTAGCCGTTTCACCCACTTGAATATCATCATGATCGGCAACGGTCATTTCAATGGCTGCGCCCGTCGTGGAGATATTGTCCACCAGGCAGTTATACGTTCTGCCCTTTATATCCAACTGACACTTTGTTAAGAGTGCGACCCTGTTGTCACTTCGCTGTTTTTCACTCATAAGCTTTTCACGTCATATCTGTCACAACATCCGGTTGACGTATGTGATCCTTTCTCAACGACTTATTGTGTGTTGCCCTCATCGTGCGGCGTGGTCTTCTTTCTAAAATAACTTTATTCCTTTATATTATATCATGTTATGAATCAAGAGCGAACAATTAATTAGAATAGGCGCCAAAATAAATCTATCTGTTTTCATGGGGTGTAACCTTTTCCGATTTTGTGCGTTTAATACCTATATGATTTTTTTCCTCTAACAAAGGATATATTTCGTAGCTAACCTAGATGCTACATCCACGCTGCCGCAGCTTGGAAGGAGGGAATGTCTGTCATGAAATTAATTATCGCTACCGTGGTTATCGTGTTCACAGCCGTCGTTTTCGGCATTTACAACCGGCGTTGGGCGACTGCATGCGCTTTTTTCGTGCTGCATATCGCCCTGGGTGGCTTCGTCATCGGCTGTATGTCGCACTGGGCATCGGAACACCGACACGTGGCATCTCCAACCATGTTGTATAATGAAACGGGCATGCACGCTTCCGTGATGAAACCATTAATAGTGATTCGGGGCTGATGTAGCTGTTTTTTTAGGAGAAATTCATGCATGTCGTTGCCATTTGTCGCTGGAAAGAGGAGTCTGCCGAATTGGCCCAAGCACTCGCCGGGGCTCTCGGAATAACGGCCTATGAAGCACGGCCACGGATGCTTGGCGGCGGACCTGCAGTTGTGGCCAGTTTCGCCGATCCGCAACGAGCCGCCGATCTGGCCAAGAAGCTGAATCAGAGCGGGTTCACCACGCTGATCTTCGACGCCACGGGGGTCCGCAACGGAGTCGGCCATTTCGTCGTCCGCCGTTTTGAATTTAAAAAATGGGCGCTACGCATTGAGGCGAGCAACGGACCACAAGATGAGATTCCCTACGAAGAGATTGACCTGCTCCTGCCGTGTACGAGCATCGTCGGGGTCTCCGAGACAAAAACCGTCACCGAGCGCAAGCTCAGCATTAGCAAGACCATTCTTTCCGGGGGCCTGCCGATGACCTCGAAGGTCGAGCACCAAGAGGAAGTATCGTCCGAGGAACGCAGCAAGTTCCTTCATCTTTATGCTGTCGGCCGGCGGTCGCCGGTCATCTTCAGCCAGAACGGCATGTCCTTCGATGGCTTTGGCGATGCCATGAAGTTGTCGCGAGAGTTGAACTTTACCCATCTGACAGGCGAACTGCGCCGGTTATGCCCTGGAGCCGTTTATGACGACCGGCTCCTGAACCGGGCCGGTCAGGCACGTTTACTCGGGCCGGGGTTGAATCCGGAGACCAACCTGAACCTTGCCGTGGAGATTCTTGCGCTAGGTTTGCGGGAACAAGGAACTAATAAGGGGGAGTGGAGATCTTGAAACTCAAAGCAGTACGCGCGGTCGGAATTTTATCATAAATTTGGAGGTGCATCCTGTCGTGATAGGGGTACAATTTAACACGGCCCGAAATTGGGGCATATCTTTACCAGGGCCAATTCGCAAAAACGGTTTGTAGGGCGAATTTGAAAGCCACTCAAAAAGGGGTATTGGAATTCAACAACGCTTTTTATTTAGCCCCTGGATTTTCAAAAATCGGTCACGGGAATTCTTTGCAGATAATCGTTCTTATCGTACTTTACATAATATAACTTATGGGACATTTATGGTTGTCAACAGTACCTAGTCTCCAGAGGATTTCTGCCCCTTGAAAAATACTGAGATTAGGCGTAATAATGAAAGCCACGAACCAGATACCGGACTAACCCGCTGATCCGAAAGCTCCTGCCCGGATGTCATTTTCAATCAAAAACATTATGGATAAAAGAAACTTAGCTCATATCAAGAACGCCTTCAGAGTCGCTGCAATTTTTCTGTTGTTTGTGCTGATCAACCACGTACAGATTTGCATTGCCGGCCAACCCAAAGCATTGCCTCAAGCCTCGGTGGTCTCTTCCAATGCAAATTTGAACGAGCTGGAACAGTTGATCGATAATGCAGAGGATATCTATGAAAAAGCGAAAGTAAATCGCTGGAAACATCTCGACAAAAAGATCAATTCAATCGTCAAGACAGAACAGATACTTCCTGGTATGACCAGTGAAAAGGACATGCCCTACTATAAAAATCTTATCGGAGTCGTTTCGGATCTTGAGCGAGCCATAGTTTCACAAGACAGGCTAATTGCCATGAAATCGGCAAACAAGGTGATGATGTTGGGTGCCCGTCTGGCCGAAGCACACAATTCTCCCATACCGATAAATGTGGCGGTAATCGGCTATTACGGCCGTAAGTTGGAGGTCCAGTCAGAGACCGAGGGCGTCACCGACCTTTCCGACACGGTTACCAAGTTGCACTTGTCGTGGCAACAGTTGATCCCCCTGGTCACGGCCTACGGCGGGATAAAGGAAGTAAAAAGATTCGCAGAGATCATGAAGCGCCTCGAGTCTGCAAAGAAACCTGATGAATATGGCAAACTGGCTTCCTCTGTGGTTGATGAAGTTTATACTATTGAGAAGATTTTTAAAAAATAAGGCGCTTACCGCCTACGGACACGACTGCGACGACTTCTGGACCGTCTTTCACCGTATGGTCTTCTGCTGATCGTGGGTGCACGTTATCGCGAACATGGCCTGTTAAGGGCTTTGCGCTCCAGGAATTACCGACTTTTCGTTGCCGGTCAAGGGGTATCCCTGGTCGGAACCTGGATGCAGCAGGTTGCCATGAGCTGGCTCGTCTATCGCTTGACCGGTTCGGCCCTTCTCCTCGGCGTTGTCGGTTTTACCAGTCAGATCCCCACCTTCCTCATAGCACCGTTCGCCGGCGTTCTGGCCGACCGATGGGATCGCCGTCACCTGCTTATTATCAATCAGACACTGGCCATGCTCCAGGCCGCCTTTCTGGCTACTGCCGTCCTGACCGGTTTCATCCAGATCTGGCTGATTGTCCTGCTCAGCCTGCTTCTCGGCATCATTACGGCATTCGAAATCCCCATACGACAGTCCTTTGTCGTGGACCTTGTCGAACATCGCGAGGACCTTGGCAACGCCATTGCCCTCAATTCATCCATGGTGAACGGCGCACGCCTCATTGGGCCATCCGTTGCCGGGGTGCTGGTCGCAACGGCGGGTGAAGGTGTCTGTTTCATTGTCAACGGCATCAGTTACCTGGCGGTCATCATGGCGCTCGCAGCCATGCGTATCGAGCCCCGCCCTCCCCGACTGCAGCAGCGGCGCATCCTGCACGAACTGCGCGAAGGCTTTGGCTATGCTTTCGGTTTCGGTCCGATACGAAGCATCTTGTTACTCATAGCCTTTGTAAGCCTTATGGGGATGCCGTACGTCGTTCTTGTACCGGTCTTCGCAAAGCAGATCCTCCACGGCGGCGCCCATACCTTCGGCTTTCTCATGACCGCCGCCGGCAGCGGGGCGCTGGTAGGCACCCTGTACCTTGCTTCCCGCAGGAATGTGGTGGGCCTCGGCCGGATAATCGTTCTGTCCGTCATCCTCTTTGCCGCCGGTATCGCATTATTCGCCATTTCGAGTTACCTGCCCATCTCCCTGGCCGCCCTCGCCATTACAGGGTTTGGGTCCATAACCCTGGTGGCATCATGTAATACGATCCTGCAAACCATACTGGAGGAAGACAAGAGAGGCCGGGTCATGAGTTTTTTCACCATGTCATTCATGGGCATGGCTCCGTTTGGAAGCCTCGGCGCCGGGGCCTTGGCCGACGTCATCGGCGTCCGGTATACCCTGTTGATCGGGGCCGGTTTTTGTCTGGCCGGTGCAGTGATGTTTGCCCGGAACCTCCCCAAAATCCGGGAAAAAATCCGCCCTATTTATGTGCGCATGGGGATTATTCGCGAAGTTGGATTCGGCGTGGACACTCTGGACGGACCGCCGCAGGCACAAGAGGAGTAACATGAACTGGGGCCCGCAATATTGCGATAGGGCCGCCATGATCCGGGACAGGGTGAGCGGCCGGCTTCACAAACCCGTTTTAGTTGAGCGATCTGCGTAATTAAACTTGCAATTTTGCGTTACTATCAGTAATGTAAGAAAGTTTCACAACCAATGCAATGAGGAGCCCCCTTCGGTATGAGCAAAGAAGAAGCGATTGAAGTAGAAGGAACAGTTATCGAGCCACTGCCCAATGCCATGTTCCGTGTCAAGCTGGAAAACGAACATGTGGTTCTTGCCCATATTTCCGGTAAGATGCGAAAATACTTCATTAAAATTCTTCCCGGCGACAAGGTGACCGTAGAGCTGTCCCCCTACGACCTGAGCCGTGGCCGGATTACCTATCGCGCCAAATAGAATCCCGTACGATCCGGCTGGTACGATAGCCCGTCATCAAGATGGGCTTTGTCGTATCCCGATATCCAATCCAATCAATCAGTGAGGAACGAATGTACACAGTAGCAGATCTGAAAAAAGGGCTGAAAATCACTCTTGACGGCGACCCTTACCTCGTCATCGCCTTCGACTTTACCAAGCCGGGTAAAGGCCAAGCTCTCTATCGCACCAAGATGCGCAACATGATCAATGGGACCATCCTCGACCGTACCTATCGTTCCGGCGAGACCTTCGAGCCGGCCAGCCTGGAAGAGCGCCAGATGGAATACCTCTATAAAGAGGGCACCCACTATACCTTCATGGACCAGCAGACTTACGAACAGGTCGTCATGGAAGAAGATGCCATGGGCGATGCCAAGAACTTCATGCTGGAAAACCTCAAGGTTGACGTCATGCTCTTCGGTGAAAAGGCCATCGGCGTAGCGCTTCCCAATTTCGTCAACCTGCGGGTCATCCAAACGGAGACATGGGCCAAGGGCGACACCAGCGGCAACGATTCCAAACCGGCCACGGTGGAAACCGGCTACGTCCTCAGGGTGCCGCCGTTCATCGAAGAAGGTGAGCTGATCACCATCGACACCCGTACCGGCGAGTATTCAACCCGTGTCAAAGGGTAAAATCGCTGTCCAAAGTTTTAGCTAAGCAACAAAAAAGCCCGCGGCAAGCGGGCTTTTTTGTTGCCCTTTAACAGGTTCAACCCCAAATTTGTACATCCGATGGTAGTTTACTGTGTCAGACATGATCGATTGAGCTTGCTGGGCAGACTATGATAGTCTGCTGTTGTGCCAGATTTTGTCAATAGAGGGATAATTCATGTCATCTTTTCGTCGTGCAAATCTTCACCTGCGCGCCAAGGTACTACAGACAGTCAGGGAGTTTTTCGTTTCTCGCGGGTTCCTGGAGGTTGAAACGCCGTACCGGATCCCGGCCAATGCCCCCGAAGAGTATATCGAGCCCTGTCAGGCAGGTGCCGGTTACCTCCATACCTCGCCGGAACTCTGCATGAAGCGGCTTTTGTGCCGGGGGTACGAGAAGGTCTTCCAGATTTGCCGCTGTTGGCGGGACAACGAACGAGGCAGGCGGCATGTGCCGGAATTCACCATGTTGGAATGGTACCGGGCCGATAGTGATTACTTTGATCTCATGGAAGACTGCCGGGGGTTACTGGAACAGGTGGTACGGACGGTATGCGGGGGAACAACGTTAACCTACCAGGGAAGTGAGATCGGTTTCGGTACCGGCATACGACGGATAACGGTCCGCGAAGCGTTTGCGCGTTTCGGCGGGACCACGGTGGAGGCAGCACTGCAAGACGGCACCTTCGACGAAATCATGGTCACTGCCATAGAACCGGCCTTGCCGCAGGATACGCCGGCCATCTTGATGGATTATCCGGCCGCGCTGGCCGCACTGGCCCGCCTCAAGCCCGGCGACCCGACGGTCGGCGAGAGGTTCGAATTGTATGCCGGCGGCCTGGAGCTTGCCAACGGTTTCAGCGAGCTGAATGATCCCTATGAACAACGGGCACGCTTCATGGAAGCCAATGACCGGCGCTTCCGTACAGGACTCCCTCCCCTCCCCCTTCCGGAGCCGTTTCTGGCCGACCTGGAAAACCTGCCGCCTTCGGCCGGTATCGCCCTGGGCATCGACCGGCTGGTCATGCTCTGTGCCGACGCGGAAAGGATCGACGACGTCATCGCCTTTACGCCGGAGGAGTTGTAATGTCCCGGTAGGCAACCCGCTCGCCCTGGTAGGTGGTCAAAAACACCAGGTCTCCACTCCGTTCCGGCGTATCGGGTAATACCGGTACCTTTCCCTTTCCCCCCGGCAGATCGATCACAAAGTGAGGAACCGCCAAACCCGAGATGTGGCCCCGTAGCGCCTTGATGATCTCGAGGCCGCTGGCCAGGGGAGTACGAAAATGAGCGGTTCCTCTTACCAGGTCCATCTGGTGAAGGTAGTATGGCCGGACCCTGATCTCCAGAAGCCCCGACATCAGTTCACGCATGGTGGCGATGTCGTCGTTTACCCCCTTCAGAAGCACGGTCTGGTTGCCCAGAGGTATGCCGGCGTCGGCCAGCAGGCGGCAGGCCCCGGCGGAAGCCGCGGTGATCTCGGCTGGGTGATTGAAATGGGTGTTGACGTAGAGCGGATGGAAGTGTTTCAGCATGGTGCAGAGTTCCGGCGTCACACGCTCCGGCAGGGTGACCGGAATGCGGGTGCCGATGCGGATCACGGTGACATGGCTGATGGCGCGCAGACGGGTAAGGATGTGGTGAAGCGAGGCATCGTCGAGCATGAGCGGGTCGCCGCCGGAAAGCGTTATATCGCGTATGGCCGGGGTCGCGCCAATGTAGGCCAGGGCTTGGTCCAGCCTCTCGCGGCCAAGGGAGGGATCGCTGCACCCCACGAGACGTTTTCGCATGCAGAAACGGCAATATACCGGGCAGCGGTTCGATACGAGCAGTACGGCCCGGTCGGGATAGCGATGGATCAATCCGGGGACCGGGCTGAGCGAAACCTCGGCAAGCGGGTCGGGAAGCTGGCCGTCATCTTCAAGCTCCCGAACATCGGGAATACACTGTCGCCAGATCGCATCGTCCGGCTCCCGGATGAGACCGGCGTAGGACGAGGACACCAGGAATGGGTAGCGGGCCGCCACTGACTGGATGGCAGGCATTATTTCCTTGTTTATATTTAATTTATCAATAGTTATACTTGAATGGTTGATGTATTTCATGAATTTATACTTTCCGATTGAGGTCGAGTCGATTCGTGGGGGACGGCAATCCGTCTGCATGACCGAATTCTCTTGAAAATAACCATATTATGTGAAATATACAACAGATTAAAATCATCGGTTGCGCAGTGACGGCGGTATCCATGTACACGAAATATTTTGGATTCAAAGAAAAACCATTTACCCTTACGCCCAATCCCCGTTTCATTTTCCTCAGCAAGCACCATAAGGAAGCGTTCGCCCATCTCCTGTACGGTATCAACAGCCATTACGGCTTTATTGAACTGATCGGGGAGGTAGGCACCGGCAAGACCACGGTATTGCGCACCCTTCTGGGGCAGCTTCAGGACAAGAACTATCGTACCGCTCTGATCTTCAACCCCAGCTTGACCGGGGTGGAGTTGCTGCGCAGCATCAACAACGAGTTCGGTATCGACGCCAGCAGCCACTATGCCAATGAACTCCTGGCGGTCCTGAACCGCTTTCTGCTGGAGGAGAACACCAACGGCAGGACCGTTGTCCTGGTTATCGACGAGGCTCAGAACCTCGATCCGGCGACTTTGGAGCAGATTCGCCTCATCTCGAATCTGGAAACCGAGGATGACAAACTGATCCAGATTATCCTTGCCGGACAACCGGAACTGGAGCACCTCCTGTCCAAACCGGAACTGCGCCAGATCAATCAGCGGATCGCCGTTCGCTACCGGCTCAGCCCGATCAGCATGGAAGAAACCCGCGCCTATGTCCGCCATCGCATGGAGGTGGCCGGCGAAAGCGGTGCCGTCTCCTTCAACCGGTACGCCATTAAATACATCTACCTCTATACCCGCGGCGTTCCCCGCATGATCAACATCCTCTGTGACCGGGCGCTCCTGATCGCCTACGGCGACGAGCGCCGCGATATCGGCGCCGGCATCATCAGCCGGGCCATCAGGGAGATCCTCAATCTGCCGCGGAACCGGTTTGCGCTGAAACATGCTGTTGCCATGATCGCCGTTGCCGTTGCGGTGGTGTTTCTCGCATTCATGGTCATGCGCTGGCATCCCGACCGTTTCATGCAGGCCGTCCGCTCTCCCGCCGGCGTGACAGCGGAGCCGTCTAAAGCAAAAACTTCTGTCAAAACAAGCGACTCGTCCGTCAAGGCTGCGCCGTCATCCGCATCGAATAGCCGGCAGCTCTCCGCGGTGGAACAGGAACTCCTTTCCTACGACCAGGCCAGCACCCATCTGCATGCCCTGAACGCCCTCATGGGTCGATGGGGGGCACCGTCCTACGCCACGGCCGGCGTCCGTCTGACGACACCGGACACCTTCGCGCGCCTTGCCGCCAAGGGCGGCTTGCGCCTGACCCTCTTTAAAGGAACGCTGGACGAAGCCATCCGTTTTAATCTCCCCTTCCTGGCGGTTACCAGGGTATCGGGCGATCTGGGTCCCTACTGCCTTGCCGTGACGGCGGTCCGAGACGATTCCGCGACGGTTTCCCCCGCCCTGTTCGGCAAAAGCGTCCTTGATAAAAAGGAGTTGGCTTCGCTGGTAAACGGAACCTTCTACCTGGTTTGGAAAAACGTCGGCCGTATTCCGGTCACCATCACACCCGGAGAACGGCGGAACGAGATCGGCACCCTGCAACGACTCCTCAGGCAGGCCGGACCGTACCACGGTCCCTTCGACGGAATCTACGGCGGCGCAACCGAGGCGGCTGTGCGGGAGTTCCAGCGTTCTCGCGGCATTGCCGAGGATGACATGGTGGGCGAACAGACCTTGGCTGCGCTTGTATCGTACGACAGGAGCGCCAGGATTCCATCCCTTACCGGGAATTGATGCGGTGAACAGATGAGTTCCATTCTCAAGGCTCTTAAAAAACTGGAAGCGGAAAAAACGGCCCATACGCCGGATGCCCTCAGGATCGATACCGAGATCCTGCGTGGCTCAGGCCCGTCCCGCTTTCCCTATCGCAATGTTGCGCTGTTGGCGGTGCTGTTTTTCGTATGCGGTTCTGCGTTCACGTACCTGTATGTGAAACGCGGGGCTCATCCGTCCGGCAACCGTACCGGCGCCCCGCCGCCCCAGGCGATGCAGAATCCCCCGGCACCGGGTGAGAGGTCTCGAATACAGATTCCCGCAGAAGACGGCAACGCTCCGAGCATGCAGGTCGAGCCGTTGCGCCGCCCCGCGCCGCATGTAAAGCCCCGCAGGCATGCCCGCCCCGCTACACCGGCCGTGGCGCCGCCGAAGCCGGCTGCCGTGCCCACACCGGTTCAGGCAGCGCCGGCCAAACACATACCCACCCTCAGGGTGGACGGCATCGCCTACCATATCGGCAGTGCCGACAGTCTTGCCGTGGTCAACGGAACTACGGTATATGCGGGAGCGGTTGTCGATGGGGTAAAGGTTGAAAATATCGGGAAGGATCGGATCAGGTTCAACTATGAAGGGGAAAGGTTTGAAATCCCCTTGGGCAAGTCCAATTGATTTACGTCAGCGTACTATCACCTTGACGAACTTTACCAGATAATCCACACCCGACCAGATGGTCAACAGGGTTGCGATCCAGAGATAAAACATCCCCACATTATGCATGTTGACATGCACCAGCGGATTGTCGATCCCAAATAGCCAGTTGTAATCGTAATGCAGTATCAACCCCAGAATGGCGACAATCTGGAAGATCGTCTTGAATTTGCCCAGATCGCTGGCTGGAATGACGATCCCCTCGCTCGACGCAATCCCCCGTAGCCCGGTAATAATAATCTCACGACCCAGAACCACCAGCACCATCCATGCAGGGACCCTCCCAAAGGGGAGGATCATGATCAAGGCTGCCATCACGATCAGCTTGTCGGCGATCGGATCGAGAAACTTGCCGAAAACCGTAACAATCCCCATGCGCCGCGCCAGGTAACCGTCGAGCCAGTCGGTGATGGACGCCAGGGCAAAAACCGCCGCCGCCCAGAAGCCTGCCGACTGTGTAGGCGAAAGGAGCAGGAACGCCATGAGCGGTATGGCGGCGATCCGCAGCATGGTCAGCATATTGGGCAGATTGAGAATGGGATGGGAATTGGGCGTCGTCATGGGTTCAGTTGGCCTGATAGGATTGCATGTAGGATAATACCCGGTTGACATAGGTGCGGGTCTCTGCGTACGGAGGAATGCCCCCGAATTTGGCTACCTTGTTGAGCCCGGCATTATAGGCGGCCACAGCCAGGGAAACGTCGCCGCGGAACGTATCCAACAGAAAGCGGAGGTATTTCACCCCTCCCTCAACATTGTCCTTGGGATCGAAGCTGTTGCTGACCTTGAGCGATCGTGCGGTGCCCGGCATGAGTTGCATCAGTCCGCTGGCCCCCTTCCGGGAAACGGCGTTGGGATTGTAACCGGACTCGGCATGGATGACCGCCTTGATCAGACACTGGCTGACCCCGTACTTGTCCGAACAGGTCTTGATGATCTGGTCGTATTCCGCGGGGTTGACCGAGGCGGCGAATTTCAATCGCGTACGCAATTGCCGGTCTTTTTTGAGGTCGCGCATGAAAATCTTGAAGCGCTTGTCCGTCGGCGCATCGGTAAAGTGGACGATTCCTTCCGAATCTTCATAGCGGTAGATATCGGCATGGACGGCCCCGGTCGCGCCCCATGCGATCCACAGGCCCGCCAGTACCGCGAGAGCAACCTTCTTGTTGCTGATGATCCGGTCCCGTTGCATAGTTTTACATAATCCCAAATAAGAATGAATAGTTCAAGAACAAATACGCGTCCTGCGCTTACCCGTGGCGCCTGCCGTAGCGTTCCAGCCGGTCGTTCATCTCGCCGGCCAGTCCCCGATGGACCATATCCCAGGAAAAACGCCACTCCCAATTTCCAAACGCCGTACCCGGAAGGTTCATGCGGGCTGTGCCGGGCAGGGCCAGGATATCCTGAAACGGTATGACAACCGTGTGAGCAACGGACATCAGGGCGGTCCGGATGACATCGGCAACAATATCGCGCCCGTTCGATCCGATGTAATTCCGCACCAGACTGCGGCGGTGTTCATCCTGACCGGTATACCAGCCCAGCGTGGTGTCGTTGTCGTGCGTGCCGGTATAGACCACGCAGTTTCTGACGTGATTGTGGGGCAGGTAGGGATTGTCCGGGCCGGAATCAAAGGCAAACTGCAGGATCTTCATGCCGGGAAAGCCGAACCGGTCGCGCAGGGCCTCCACCTCAGGGGTGATGACCCCCAGATCTTCGGCGATGATCGGCAGGTCCCCAAGGGCGGAACGGACGGCCTCGAACAAGCGGCCTCCCGGCGCAACCTCCCACCGCCCCCGTTCTGCGGTCGGCTCATTGGCCGGTACCTGCCAGGCCGCCTCAAAACCGCGGAAGTGATCGATGCGGACGCAGTCGAACAGCGTGAAAGCCTGGCGGAAGCGTTCGGTCCACCAGGTAAACCCCTGATCCTCCAACCTTTTCCAATTGTAGAGCGGATTTCCCCACAACTGACCGGTCTTGCTGAAATAATCGGGCGGAACGCCGGCCACGGCGGTTGGCTTGCCCTGGTCGTCCAACAGAAAGAGGTCGCGGTTACGCCAGACATCGGCCGAGTCATAGGCCACAAAGATCGGGATATCGCCGATGAACGAAATCCCACGGCTGGCGGCATAGTCCCGCAGAGATTGCCATTGACGGGAAAACTGCCACTGCAGATATTTCTGCGCTCCGATCTCGGGCCCCAGTTTGACCGAGGCCTTTTCGTAGGTTTCCTCCGTTAAGAGCGCCGCTTCCCGAGGCCATTTCTGCCAGCTCTTTCCCTTGTAATGCTGTTTGAGCGCCATGAAGAGCGCAAAATCGTGAAGCCAGGGCGTCGTGTTGCAAAAATGCCAGAACTCTTCTCTCCGAGAGCCTTTTTCGACGGTAAGGAAGGTTGCGGCAGCTTGGTGAAGCAGGTTGGATTTCAGATCGGAGACAGCGCCATAGTCAACCCGCTCTTCGGAAAAACGGCCTCCATACACCTCAAGCGGCAGGTCGCCTTCTTCGGCAAGCTGGTGGAGGTCTATCAAAAGCGGGTTGCCGGCAAAGGCCGACAAGGCGGAATAAGGCGAGTTGCCGCAGGCGGGCGGGGTCAGGGGAAGCAGTTGCCAGTGGCGCATCCCCATGGCAGACAAGAGATCAACAAACCTTCGCGCATGGTCTCCCAACGTGCCGATGCCGTCGTGTCCTGGAAGCGATGATGGATGGAGTAAAACCCCGCAACTCCGTGCCTTCAGCATGATTGCCTCCTGAAGCGTGGTTTCTGCAATAAAACACATACAACTGAAGTTTGCAAATAAAATCAATATTTTGACAAACATTAAAATATGATTCAATTATTAATTCCTTTGGAGTATAGTCCTCAAAATCCTCAACATTTCAATAACATCTTTTCCATGGCCCCATGAACAAGCAACCCTTGGACATACCGACCGGCGCTATCGATACCAGGCTACTGGCGTCCCTGATCATCGAGCTCAATATTTCGCGCCGTCATTTCAAGGCGTATCCTGCCGGACATCCCGTCATCGATGCCTCCCTGAACAAGGTTATCGCGCTTTATGCAAGGCTTATGGAGGCGCATGACGAAATTATCATTGCCACCACAAAAAATGCCCTGCTGGTGGAAAACGCTTCCCTCGACGAAGCTAATCTCGTTTTTCGCGATTTTGCCGGCGTACTTTTCGAGCACGGCATCGGCGCGCTGGTTCTGCGGAAATATCTGACCGTCGAAGAGCTCAGGAGCTTCAACCTGATCCTGGGACTCAAACGTGAGGAGGTCAACGACCAGGGGGGGATCGAAAAAGTCTGGGAACAGTCACGCATCGGTGCCATTGGGATCCGCGCCATCCGGTATGACCTGTTCAGCACCACCGAAGACGACGTGCCGGCCGGTTCCGCGAAGACGGAACCATCCGGCGCAGGGCTCTGGGAACGTTTTGCCCGGGGGGTGCTGGATGGCTCCCTGTGGGCTGGGACCGGCGACGACTCAGGCATCGGTCCCAAGCAGTTGGCCCAGGCCTTCAACCGCCGTTACCGCGAATCATCCGCCGGTGAAGAGAATGAGTACATTGACGTTTTTGCCGATCTACTTGATCATGAGGAGAGCGACCTGGCAGACGGCGGCAACCGGCAGACTCCCGGCAGCCAGATTGCAACCTTTGTGGCGAACCTGGATCCCGGACTTCGCAGCAGGTTGTTATCCAAGACCTTCACTACCGACGAACTGAGTAATAACACGGCGTTCGAAGAGATCATCGGCCACATGCCGCACCATGTGATCGAGGGCATACTGGATGATATAGACAATAACAACATCAATGTTCCGCCCGCCATCGTGGCGATCTTGCGGGGTTTTCCCCAGCAAACGGCCAGGGGAACGCACGGCTCGGTGACCTTGGCCCAATTGGCCGGTGCGGATGCGCAGGAAAAACTGCGTATGATGTTCAGCGAACATGCCGCGGAGGAACAGGCTGCAGAAGAGAGCCCACCTGCGGCAAAACGCCATCCCCCTCCGCCGTCCCGGCAGGAATTGGAGCTTTTGCGGGAAACCATGCAGCCCGGCTGGCTGGAAAGCCATGTGGGCGAGATAATCCTGCGCCTGGCAATAACCGGGGACGATCCGACGGAAACGGAAAACCTGGCCCGGAACCTGGGGGATATGTGCGGCTACCTGCTCCAGACCGGCGACTACCACCAACTGCTGGGCATCATTGAACAGACGACCACCCCTCCCCTCCCTCCCCTCTTCCGTGATCTCCTTTGGGAGCGGTTCAGCCGCCGCGATTTCCTGGATGAGATTTTGAACGGCCTGACCACCTGGGGCAAGAGCCGCTTTGACGATATCCGTCTGTTGGTCGAGACGATCGGGACCCCGTTCATCGAGCCGCTCCTGGACAGTCTGGCCGTGGAAGAAAGCATGTCTTTGCGCCGCTTCATGATGGATTGCCTCCTTGAATTCGGCCCGGCCGCCAAGGAACCGATCCTGGCGCGCCTTGACGACCAGCCGTGGTATTATCTGCGCAACCTTCTCATCATGCTGCGCTCGCTGGACGACCCTGAGATCATCCCTCACATCAGGCCACTGGTCATGAACAGGAATGCCAAGGTCCGGCAGGATGCCTTGCGCACGCTGCTTTCCTATAACGATCCGATTGCTGAACGCCAGATCCTGCGGGATTTGGAAAACAGCGACAAGGAAGTCCGGCTGGCGGCCATCGGCATGGCCGAGAAGAGCCAATCCACCGATGTCTTCAAAAAGCTTCTGGCAATTGTCACCAAAAGCGGCCTCTCGCCGTTGGATGTGGAGCTGAAAAGTACCGCCATCCAGTCCCTGAAAGAGATCGGGCGGGAGGAGGCGCTGCCCGAACTGCTCAAGATACTGGGTTCCATGAACCTGATCCGCGCCAAGGCGTTGAACCGGCTCAAGCTGGAGATCGTCCGTTCCCTTGAAGGATATCCCGCGAAAAGCGCCGTGCCGATCCTGGAAAAGATTGCCAGGGGCAATGACGAACTGGCGCAACAGGCAGAAGAATCGTTGCGTGCAGTGAGGATGAAGTCACATGGGCAGTGAAAACTTCATCATACAGGAATCCATCCGGTCGTTGCTCTCGGCAACGGCAAATGCCGCACTTTACTCCATGGGGCACCCCCAGGTGGCCCGCCTGGCCGAGGCGGCCTATAAAGGTATCGGCGCCGCTCTCGCCGTCTCGCGGCAGATATCATTGACGGTTATCGAGAGTGAGCTGATCATCAACGGCGAACCTCCCTCCAACAGTCTCTCCCTGAACCGTTTTGCCGAGGTACTCACATCCAGGGGCATCGGCTACGTGAAGTTCATGGAGGGGCTTGACCGGGAAGAGGTTATTGCTCTCATTGCCGGGCTGGCCATCCAGGAAAGCGAAAAAGCCACGCTCGGTCCCAGCGAGCATATCCGGCTCGGTCGCGTGGAACTCCGGGAGGAAAGCGGCAACGAATATTCCGTCGATTCCCCCATCTCCAGTGGTGACGGCGCTCCGCACCCGCGCCGGATGTCCTTGCGGGAGATGCCTGCTGAAGAGTTGGTCCGCTTTACGGAGATCTATGAGGCGCTCAAACGAAAGCAGAAGATGAAGGTTGCCGGTATCTCCGATATCGTTTCCGGCTTTATCGCCGCCTTACAGCAGGAGGGAGAATCCCGACTGGTTGGGGCAACCATGCACAGCGACGAGGAGTATGCCTTCACCCATTCCGCCAATGTCTGTATCCTCAACCTGGCCCAGGCCGCGTCGCTTGGCATTGAAGGGCAGATGCTGCACGACATCGGCATCGCCGCCATGTTGCACGATATCGGCAAGCTCTTCATTCCCGAAGAGATCCTCATCAAAAAGAGCAAACTGACGCCTCGTGAGTTTGACCTTATGAAGGAGCACCCGGTGCGGGGCGCCCGCCACCTTCTGGAGATTCCCGGCGTTCCCCGGCTGGCTGTGGTGACCGCTTACGAGCACCACATGAAATACGATCTTTCCGGCTACCCCCGGGCACCCGAGGGATGGCGCCTCAACCTGTGCAGCCAGATCACCATGATTTCCGACTTCTTCGACGCCATGCGGACACCGCGCCCCTACCGCAAACCAATGGACCTGCGAATCATCGTCAAACGGATACTGGACTCGTCCGGGAGCGATTTCCACCCCTTGCTGGCGCGGAATTTTCTGAACATACTCAAGCGCATGGTTGACGCGCGCCGCTCCCGATAATCCCCCCTCCCTTCTTGACATTCCCCGCTGTCGTGCTTACCTAACATAGTGTAGAGCGATAACATCATATTTCATCCAGAAGGAAAGAATTATGGACTTCAACCGTCTGACGCAAAAATCCCAGGAGGCTTTTGCAGAGGCTCAGAACAAGGCCGTAACCTGCGGCCATGTGGAGGTGGATGGCGAACATCTGCTCTGGGCATTGCTGGAGCAGCAGGATGGCTTGGTGCCGCGCCTGTTGACCAGGATGGATATCCGGCCGGAAATGATCAGGAACGAGGTCGAGGCGGAACTGGACCGGCGCCCGCATGTCTCGGGCCCCGGAGCCGAGCCGGGCAAGATCTACGTCTCCCAGCGGCTGTCGCGCCTCCTGGTGGCCGGCGAGCACGAGGCCAAGCGGCTCAAGGACGAGTATGTGTCGGTGGAGCACCTGTTCATGGCACTACTGGGCGAAGGGGACAAATTCCCCTCAGGCCGGATACTCAAGCAGGCCGGCATAGACCGGGAAAAATTCCTCAAGACCCTGACCGACGTGCGGGGCAACCAGCGGGTAACCTCCGCCAACCCGGAGGCCAGTTACGAGGCCCTGGAGAAGTACGGCCGTGATCTGGTCAAGATGGCCAGGACCGACAAGCTCGATCCGGTCATCGGCCGGGACGAGGACATCCGCCGGGTGATCCGCATCCTGTCGCGCAAGACCAAGAACAACCCGGTGCTGATCGGCGAGCCGGGGGTCGGCAAAACCGCCATCGTGGAGGGTCTGGCCCAGCGTATCGTGCGGGGCGACGTGCCTGAAGGACTCAAGGACAAGACCGTCTTTGCCCTGGATATGGGTTCCCTGGTGGCCGGTGCCAAATACCGCGGCGAGTTCGAGGAGCGTCTCAAGGCGGTCCTGAACGAGGTCAAGGAAGCCGAGGGACGCATCATCCTCTTTATCGACGAACTGCACACCATCGTGGGAGCCGGCAAGGCCGAAGGCGCCATGGACGCCGGCAACATGCTGAAACCGATGCTGGCCAGGGGCGAGCTGCACTGCATCGGCGCCACGACCCTCGACGAGTACCGCCAGCATATCGAGAAGGATGCCGCACTGGAGCGCCGCTTCCAGCCGGTTTTAGTGGAACAGCCCTCGGTGGAGGACACGGTTTCCATCCTGCGGGGACTCAGGGAACGATTCGAGGTGCACCACGGCGTCAAGATCCAGGATAACGCCCTGGTGGCGGCCGCCACCCTCTCCAACCGCTACATCACCGAGCGGTTCCTGCCGGACAAGGCAATCGACCTGGTGGACGAGGCCTGCGCCATGTTGCGTACCGAGATCGATTCGCTTCCATCCGAGTTGGACGCCATATCCCGGCGGGTCATGCAACTGGAGATTGAGGAACAAGCTCTGAAGAAGGAGAAGGACCCGGCCAGCCGGGAACGGCTGGAGGCGCTCCGTAAGGATCTGGCTTCGGACCGGGAGAAGGCCACTGCCATGCGGGCCCGCTACGATACGGAAAAAGTGGCCATCCAGCGCGTCCAGGGGCTCAGGGAGCAGATCGAGAAGACCCGCCGCGACATCGAGCAGGCCGAGCGTTCCTACAACCTGGAACAGGCCTCCAAGCTCAAATACTCCGAGCTGCCGGGCCTGGAGACCGCACTGAAGAACGAGGAGGCGGCCCTGAACGAAAAACAGGGGGGTCAGAAGCTCTTGCGGGAAGAGGTCACCGAGGACGAGATCGCCGAGATCGTGGCCCACTGGACCGGCATTCCAGTGACGAGGCTGGTGGAGGGGGAACGGGACAAACTGCTGCGCCTGGAGGATATTCTGCATCAGCGGGTGGTGGGACAGGACGAGGCGGTCCGGCTGGTGACGGATGCCGTGCTGCGCGCCCGTTCCGGCATCAAGGACCCGCGGCGGCCCATCGGTTCGTTCATCTTCCTGGGACCAACCGGGGTCGGCAAGACCGAGCTTGCCCGCACCCTGGCCGCGGCCCTGTTCGACTCGGAAGACAATATGGTTCGAATCGACATGTCGGAATACATGGAGAAGTTTGCCGTGTCGCGCCTGATCGGCGCACCTCCCGGTTATGTGGGCTATGAGGAGGGAGGGCAGTTGAGCGAGGCGGTGCGGCGCAAGCCCTACAGTGTCCTTCTCTTCGACGAGATCGAGAAGGCCCATCCCGATGTGTTCAACATCCTGCTCCAGATTCTGGACGACGGCCGGGTTACCGACAGCCACGGCCGCACGGTCAGCTTCAAGAACACAGTCATCATCATGACCTCCAACATCGGCGCCCCCCATCTGCTGGAGGGGATCACCCCGGATGGAGATATCCGGGAGGACGCCCGCAAAGCGGTCATGAACGAATTACGCGCCAGTTTCCGGCCCGAATTCCTGAACCGGGTGGATGATATCGTGCTCTTCAAGCCGCTGCACCTGGACGAGGTGGTGCGTATCGCCGACCTGCTGACAGAGCAGTTAAAGGAACGGCTGAAAGATCGCCACATAAATCTTGAAATATCCGACGAAGCAAAACGCTTCATCGCCCAGGCCGGTTACGATCCGGTCTACGGCGCCCGTCCGCTTAAACGTTATTTGCAACGGGAGTTGGAGACCCGCGTGGCACGGGCCATTATTGCCGGAAATGTGGCGGAGGGGAGTGAGTTGCGCGTGGAACTCAAGGATGGGGCGTTGGTGGTACATGGGGGAAATTAAGCAGATGCCAATAAGGCAGCAACCTGCTTATTACCCCCTCAATTGTTGGATTTCCCCGTGTTGCCTCCGATCAAAGCTTCATCCGCTATATCACGTATGGCGTACAGAGGACGGGGCTTTGGAACGACGGGTTCAGGATCCATATACACAAAAAAATTTTAGTTAAACCAACTTGTCCGCGTATGGCCTCCCTCGGCAACGACGTAATTTTCTGCATAAAATGCATTATTAACCAGCAATAACAGCTGTTTGAACGGAAACAGCCCGCCAATTGTTTTTTATCAAATCCTGATAATTCAAACCCATATGCGTCAATATTATTGTAATTCTATAAAAAACAATATAAAATTTGATAACGCCATATCACCATAAATTTGTGCGGCTGCAAATACCATGATTTCAGAGACCAACTCAAGACGGTTACCTCTGTAAAACGAGGCTTAACATGGGATCTCAAATAAAAATACCGGAAGACCATTTTCCTGTTAACGGAACATATCGACCCCAAAGGAAATCAGATTTTGCTCTGAATGTGCAGGAGAGTGCTAAAAATCTGCTGAGTCAGGTTTTAGTCGGGGTCGGCCTCATGAAATCATCTGGTAGTAACGCCCCATCGACCTTACATAAAATACTATCAAATATCAATAATGCGGGTAAAATTGCTGCGGGTGAACGCCAACTATTGGGCAATTTATTAGTCCAATCCGGTCACATAACGCAAGATCAACTGGATTTTGTGTTAGCGGAGCAGAAGTATTCGGGTGAAAAAATCGGCGATATTTTTATTCGTTTAGGAATATTGACGGAACTGCAAGTGAAGTCAATCTTAAGCTTCCAATCCAACCAAGGCAAAGCAACCGATTCACCTTTACGTCTTGGCGATTTATTGGTGGAAACAGGTCAAATTTCAAAGGCCGACCTGGAATACGCTTTACATAAACAGAAAACGTCACATAAAAAACTTGGTGAAATATTAATTGATGAGGGATACGCATCTTCATCTTGTGTCGCACACGGAATCAAGCTGCAAAAAATGCTGATCACAGCATCATTGGCAGCTATTATTTCAATGGCTTCCGTGAAATCAAGCCATGCGGGGAATACAGAATCAAATGTCAGCCCCCAAAATATTATTCAAAGCGTGCTTCATGAATCCAGTCAGTTTTCCCATTTTTCCCCAAAAGAGCTTGAATTATGGGATCTGATCAATAATTACAGGCGGGAAAACGGCTTACCGCCTATCAACAGCTCTCGTTCTTTGACTAAAGTGGCGAGAGTCCATGCTATTGACCTTTACTCCAATACTCCCGCACAGGGACACGATAACCGCGGATTGGGCTGTTCGCTGCATAGTTGGTCGGGCAAGGGAAATTGGCAAGAGGTCTGTTACACAAAAGACAATAAATATGCCGAGTTCATGTGGGATAAACCTCGGGAAATCACTAACTTTACCTATACGGGAGATGGGTATGAGAACGCGTATTCCACCTCCGACAAAGAAATAAACCCAAAAAGAGTACTGGAAGCGTGGAAAAACAGCCCAAGTCATAATGCGATTTTGCTGGAAAAGGACCAATGGGCCGGAAGTAAATTGTCCGCATTAGGTGTAGGAGTTTATAAAAATTATGCAATAATTTGGCTTGGAACCGAATCAGATCCAGCGGGACCGGTCAATACAACGATGACTTTGGCAAGCAATTAAATCATCTGGGGCTTCACCTGTCACTTGGTATTCATCGAAAAACAATATAAACCCGGCGGATGCCTTAAAGGCGATGAGATTCATGTCAACGAAAAACAATCATAAACCATTAATGGCGGCCACTCGTTATATAAGGTGGTCTATTATAGTTTTTGTTTTAATTGCATCCGGTATTTTTATTCATTCTTTTGTTAAAGATAAAGAGGTACACGGGGGGGATGCTCACAAAACATCCGTACAAGTTCCCGTAGAAAAGCTGCAGGAACCAACTGAAGCCGATAGTGAGATATCTGGGAAATACTATGGATTGTGCGCTAAAAACAGTATTCGCTCAGTAAAGGATTTCCGTAGTACGGTTGAGAATGATCCGGTACTGGCGCGTCATTTTGAGGGATTCAACTGGCAAACAGCTCATCTGGGAAAACAGGACAATGAAATCTGGACATATGTCTCTTACAGAAAAGACGAGATGATCAGGAGGACGTCCAGGCCGGTCAGATTACCGAAGGGCGATGGGTACATAACCGATGGGACCCGCATGGTCCGAACTTTTTGTTGCAATGACTATATTGCCGCCCCACCTCCCGGCAAAGCAAATCCCGGACCTTCGGAGCGGGTTGATGGACCTCCCCGCCGGATTGCCGGTCCTGTTGAAGGGACACCGGTCGACCCAGTATCTAATCTACTTCCACCACCCATCGATAAATCTTTAGAGTCTTTTCCAACCAGCTATACGCTTACTTTTTTTGGCGGCGGTGGTGGTAATGGTGGTAATGGTGGTTTCGGTGCTTATAGTTCCGGGACTAAGCCCAACGACACTATTACAGCGACACCCGAACCGTCCACTTTCATCCTTTTGATTGCAGGCATTACCGTCATTGCATTTCTGGGAGGTATTCCCAAAAGGCTGGGGGCCCGTTCCCAAAAAGACGAAGGAGACTTCAATCATTGAAATCATTTTTGATTCGAACTTCAGCTGGAATTGACTAAGATGCTCCCCCTGCCATGAAAGCAGGGGGAGCATCTTACATTGGGACTCCTGAAGAAATCGCCTCATTTTCAAACCGAGAGACTTCCAGAGATTCTTACGCAATAAACAAAAAACTCTAAAGCACGAATGAAGCGACCCCGTTCAACCAGGCCGGCTTTTTTCCATTTTCTTCGTTTATCCCCTCTCCGCTTGACAAAATCACCCCACAGGAGAATAATTCAAAACTTTCGTGTATACAAAACCAGAAGGGACTGTGCGTTATGCTCATCGAAAGTGACTTTCTCGTCATCGGCAGCGGTATTGCCGGACTCTCCTTTGCACTCCAGGCCGCCGATCACGGCAGCGTTGCCCTCGTAACCAAGCGTGATATATCAGAATCCGCCACCAAGTATGCCCAAGGCGGCATCGCCTCGGTCTTCTCCGCAGAAGACTCCTTTGACGCCCATGTGGATGACACTCTGGTGGCCGGGGCCGGCATCTGCCACGAGGATGTGGTCCGCATGGTGGTGGAAGAAGGTCCCCAGACCATTCGCAACCTGATCGAATGGGGGGTCAAATTCACCACCGGCAGCGGCAGCGACGACTACGATCTGACCCGTGAAGGGGGGCACAGCGCCCGCCGAATTCTGCACGCAGAGGACATCACCGGCCGGGAAATCGAACGCGCCCTGGTGGAGGCCGTCCGCCAGCACCCCAACGTCCAGGTGTTCGAACACCACATCGCCATTGACCTGATCACCCAGGCCAAGATCGAGCGCCGTCCCCTGGAACAGAATCGCTGCCTGGGCGCCTATGCCCTGGATATCAATGCCGGCGAGGTAAAGACCTTTTCGTCCAAGATCACCCTGTTGGCCAGCGGCGGAGCCGGCAAGGTCTACCTGTACACCTGCAACCCGGATGTGGCGTCGGGCGACGGCGTCGCCATGGCCTACCGGGCCGGAGCAACCATCGCCAACATGGAGTTCATGCAGTTCCACCCCACTACCCTCTTCCATCCCCTGGCCAAGTCGTTCCTGATCTCCGAGGCGGTGCGCGGCGAAGGAGCCATCCTGAGGCGCCGGGACGGCACGGCTTTTATGGAGAAATACCACAAACTCAAGGACCTCGCCCCGCGGGACATCGTGGCCCGCGCCATCGACAACGAGATGAAGACCAGCGGCGATGACTGCGTTTTTCTGGATATCACCCACGAACCGGCTGATTTCGTGCGCAGCCGGTTCCCCAACATCTACCAGACCTGCATGGAGTTCGGGCTGGACATGACCAAGGAAGGTCTGCCGGTCGTACCCGCGGCCCACTACCTGTGCGGCGGCGTGGCGGTCAACACCGACGCGGAGACCGATATCCCCGGCCTGTACGCCATCGGCGAGGCCGCTTTCACCGGGCTGCACGGCGCCAACCGTCTTGCCAGCAATTCACTGCTGGAAGCGGCGGTCTATGCCGGCAAGGCCTATCGCCACGCCATACAGGCGGTAAAAAAACTGACCAACGGGCATCCAGAATTGCCGGTATGGGATTCGGGCACCGCCACAAACAGCGATGAGATGGTGGTGGTATCCCAGAACTGGGACGAGATCCGACGCAGCATGTGGAACTATGTCGGCATTGTCCGCTCCGACAAGCGACTTGAACGGGCCATGCGGCGTATCCGGCTGATTCAGGACGAAATCGAGGAGTATTACTGGAACTTCATCGTCACGTCGGACCTGATCGAGTTGCGCAACATCGCGACCGTGGCCGAACTGATTGTGACCTGTGCCCAGATGCGCAAGGAATCCCGCGGCCTGCATTACAATATCGACTACCCGGAGCGGGACGATATGGGCGGCAAAAAGGATTCATTCATCAAGAAGCAATTTTAGGAGGTTGTTGAAAAACAGCCATCTCGCCGCCGTCCTCGAAAGCCCTTTTGTGCGGTGTAGCGCTGCTACGACTCCGCAGGGCCTTCTGCTGGTGCGACGATCTGACTATTTTTGAACAACCTGGTTTTCAACAACCCGTTAAATCTTGTTCGTAATTAACTGCCGTAAAAACTGGATGCGTGACCAGTTGGGGGGGATTCATTGGACATTAATGAAATTCGCATCAGGATAGACCTGCTGGACGACGTACTGTTACGCATCTTCAACGAGCGCGCCCGCCTCGCCCTGGAGATCGGGCACCTCAAAAAGGGGCTGAGCCTGCCGGTCTTTGACCCGGCCCGCGAAAAGCGCATCTTTGCCCGCATGAAGACTGAGAACCCCGGCCCGCTGGACGATGGGGCCATCGTAAGGTTATTCGAGAGGGTTGTGGACGAATCGCGCCGTCTGGAACGCATCATGTCGCACGCAGAAGAAGAGGCATAACCGCTTCGCCTCGGACGCGGAGACAGATCGGAAACACTTCATGTATCAGATGAGAGGAGTTTGTTCAATATGTTGATTATTATGAAAAAACATGCAGCAGAAGAGACGCTTGACCAGATAAAGGAATATCTCATCACCCACGATTTCGACATTCATCAATCAACCGGCGCCAACCGTACGATCATCGGCGTCATCGGCAATACGGACACGTTGGACGATCACGAGATCGAGGCCATGCCCGGAGTAAGTCAGGTGGTGCGGATCAAGAAGGACGACTGAAAATCTGCTGCGGGGCCGTTCTGCGGCGTTGCCGCTCGCTCGGAAGCTCAACGTACCAAGGGGTACGCCTCGCATCCTCCCTCGCTTGCGCCTTGCATAACGACCTCCTCGCGACGATTTTCGAAAACCTGTTAGGCGGCGTCCGGGCGGGGGGCTAGGTTAAATTGGTCAGCATATTCATGATGTCTTCGCTTTTGAGGGGGACCTCAATCTGCTCCCCGTCCCTCATCCGCTTAAAGGCAGCCCTGCCCGAGGCGACCTCGTTCTCTCCGATGACGACACTGTACCGTGCGCCCAATTTGTCGGCGCGGCGCATCTGGCTCTTCAGGCTCTTGCCCTCGTACTCCAACTCCACCCGCACCCCCAGGCCCAACAGTTCATGCATCAGCCGGAAGGCAAAATCACGTTCCCCTGACCCCATGGTGGCGATGAACAGGTCCGGCTGACGGGAGAAGTCCTTGTCACCCAGAAGCAACGCCACGCGTTCGAATCCGATGGCAAAGCCGATACCTGGAATGGCCGGCCCCCCCAGTTGCGATATCAGGCCATCGTAGCGCCCTCCGGCCGCCACGGCCGATTGGGAGCCCAGAAGCCCGGTTACCAGCTCGAAGGTGGTGCGGGTATAGTAATCCAGGCCGCGCACCATGCGGGGGTTGATGCTGTACGGGGTGGCGGTGGAGTCCAGGTAACCCTTGACTCCGGCGAAGTGCTCGGAACACCCCCCACAGAGATGATCCAGCATGGAAGGCGCGCCAACGGTAGCCTCGATACACCCCGGCACCTTGCAGTCCAGGATGCGTAACGGGTTGGTGGTGAAGCGCCGCTTGCAGTCCTCGCAGAGGCTGTCCAGACGTTTCTCCAGGAATGCCACAAGCGCCGCGCGGTATGCGGGACGGCACTCGGGACACCCCAGGGAGTTTATCTGCAGGGAAGGTTCGTCCAGTCCGATCTCCCGAAAGAATTGCACCAGCATGTTCAGCACCTGGGCATCGGCCAGGGGAGCGGTGACGCCGGTGATCTCTGCGCCGATCTGGTGAAACTGGCGGTAGCGCCCTTTCTGCGGGCGTTCATAGCGGAACATGGGACCCAGGTAGTAGAGCTTGGCCACGGGGTCCTGGGCATACAGCTTGTGTTCGATGAAGGCCCGCATGACACTGGCCGTTCCCTCGGGACGCAGGGTAACGCTGTTGTCTCCCTTGTCGGTAAAGGTATACATTTCCTTCTCGACGATATCCGTGGCGTCGCCGATGGAGCGGCAAAACAGCTCGGTTTTTTCCATGATCGGCACGCGGATTTCGGAAAAGCCGTTCAGCTCGAAAACGCGGCGGGCTGCCTGTTCTATATACTGCCACCGATCCGATTCTGCCGGAAGGATGTCGTTGAATCCTTTAATTGCCGTAATGGACATGGGGGTTCCTCAGGTTGATAAGATAGAAACTAGATGGGAATGGGTCAGGGGGAGAGTGCAAAATGGCTGACACAGTTCTTTCCGCTGGATTTTCCGGAGTACATGGCCTTGTCGGCCATTTCCAGAAGCTCATACTTGGACAGGGTGTCATCGGGGCAACAGGCATAGCCGATGCTGCAGGTCAGACGAATATTGTAACCCTCAGACGCCATGAATACATGGGACTCGACCCTTTTACGAATACGTTCGGCCACCATATGGGCGGCATCACATCCCGTTTCCACCAGGATGACCGTGAACTCGTCGCCGCCATAACGGATCACCACGTCGATTTCGCGCACCGTTTTCTGCACCAGAGAACCCGTTTCCCGCAAAACCCGGCTTCCCACCAGGTGGCCATAGGTATCGTTGACGTTTTTGAAGAAGTCGATATCGAGAAACAGGACGGCGAGATGCGAGGAATAGCGTTCGGCCCGCTTCAACTCATGATTGAGTGCGACCTCCAGATAGCGGTGGTTGAACAGGCCGCTCAGGTCGTCGATAAAGAGCATGTCCTTGGCGCGGGAATAGGTTTCCGCATTCTCGAAGGCTTGTGAAGACTGTTCCAGCAAAAAGAGGATGTTTTTCCGTTCAAGCTGGATATCGGGCAACCGGCCGACCGGTTCGCTGAACAATAGCATCACTCCGTGAAACATTCCCCTGTTGCAGACGTATATCAGGCAGACCTCTTCGAGTGCGCCCGTAGCCTCGTCAGGAAGCATAAGCGTGTCGATCCGGTGGCTTGCCGGCATTTCTTCGGGTAATACCGACATAACGATCTTGCGGTAATATTCAGCGCTATCGGTGGTAAGCCCGCGCACCTCTTTTAACTCAAGTTTACTGTCGGCCTGGAAGAAACCGAGATAGCGCCCGACACCCAGCTCGCGAGCCACCGCCTCGACCATGAGATGATAAATCCGCTCCAGTTCGAGACAGCTGGCTATGGTCTGGCTGACCTGAAACAGGCTGACCATCTTCTTGAGTTCTACGTTTTCATTCAAAAGCCTGCGCTGTTGTACGCACAAGGCAACGGAATGACGGAATTCATCCGGGTTGACCGGTTTGAGCAGATAATCCCGCGCACCGTGTTTGAGGGCAAAAATGGCTGATTCCAGGTTGGTGTTGCCGGTCACCATGATGACGTCGATATCGGGATTTGCCCCTTTGACGCGGGACAAAACCTCCATACCGTCGATCTCGGGCATGATCAGGTCGGTAATCACCAGATCGTAGTGGTTTCCGGCAAGCATCTCCAAACCTTCGCCGCCGCCGGACGCGCACTCCACTTCATACCCTTCCTTTCTCAACAAGTCGGAAAAGGCATCCCGAAAAAAACGATCATCTTCTATAATAAGGATTCTTTCCATGAAGTGGGCCCGTGGATGCGTTAAAAATAATTATACCTAATCTCTTTACCGCATTTAAGCAAGATATGTCAATTCATGATGCGCGGAATCAGTCGGGACGATAGGGGGTTGCTACATTCCAGGAAACACCGTCGCTGGTCAGATCGATGGTGCCGTCCAGATCCGTGCGCCACGTGCGGATGCCGCGCCCTCGCAGCCGTTCAAGGGTCTGCCGCGCCGGCAGCCCGAAGTTGTTGCCCCGGCCTGCCGAGATCAGGGCCAGCGCGGGAGAAACCCTGCCGAGAAGCCTCTCCGACGTGGAGTAGCGGCTGCCGTGGTGGCCCGCTTTGAGCACCGTGGACGTCAGCTCGGCGTTACCTGCCAGTATGCGCTCTTCAGTGGGAAAACCGGCGTCGGCGGTGAAAAGCATACTGAATGAGCCGAAACTGAGCCGGAACACCAACGACTTTTCGTTCTCCTCCGCCTCATCGGTAACCGGCGGTCGGGGGACGGTCTCCCTCGGAGGGGAGAGTACGGCCAACTTGACGCCGTTGGCAAAGGTTAATTCGTCGCCGGCGGCCAGAGGGCGCCTCGGGACGTGCCGCTCAGCCAGTGCAGCCCGTAGTTGTTCGTATTGTTCGCCGGTGCCCCCCTGGGCCGGTTCCCAGAATTCGCCCACCGGAAAGGTGCGGGCAAGGAACGCCATCCCGCCGATATGGTCGGGATGGCTGTGGGTCAGCACCAAGCGGTCAATCCTGTGTACACCCAGCTTCCACAGGGCCGGCCCCAGGACCTGCCGGCCAAAATCACGGCCGTTGTCATGTAGATACCCTCCTCCATCCACGAGCATGGTCCCGCCATCGGGAAAACGAACCAGCAGCGACTCCCCCTGCCCCACACTGAGCATGGTGACGTGCAGACGTCCATCGGCCGCTGCCGGCGCGCTCAGATGGGTTATAACAGCCACCAGGGGCGGCAGGACACACAGCGCGTACGTGCCCCGAGAGCGCCGCAAAAAGGTGGCAAACACCATGAAACAGAGAAAACAGAGCATGTCCAGGCTGGTAATAGTGTGGACGGAGAATAGCGGAAGCTTTGCAAACAAGGCCACCAGCCAGTTGGAGAGCGCGGTGAGTTGCCCGGCGCACCATAACAGCACCCGGGCCGCAGGGGGGGCAAGATAAACCAACGGGAGCGCGGTAAAACCGGTCAGAACCGCTCCATAGCCAAGAATCGGGACGATCAGAAGGTTGGAGATGATGCCGTTAAGCGAGGTTTGACCGAAATAGAACAGGACCGGCACGATGGTGGCGCACGCCGCGGCGCAGGATACGGCTACGAACTGTATGAGGTTGCGCTGCCAGTTTTTTGGCACTCTCCTGGTGCCCTCCATAAATAATGGGACGGCGACAACTATGCCCCACAGGGCCAGGAAGGACAATTGAAAGGAAAGATCGAACAGGCTGGGAGGGCTGACGACAACCAGCACAAAGGCGGCCAGCAGTAACGCATTGAGCGGGTCTGTCTCGCGTTCGGCGTGGAGTGCCAGGACAAAGGCGGCCAGCATGATGACCGAACGGGCTGTGGCCGGCGCGGCGCCGGTCAGAAAGAGATAGGCCAGCATGGCGGGCACGGCCATCAAAAGCGCCGTGCGTCGCAAGTTGAAACGAAGGCCCAGAAATTCGGAACGGGTCGCCAGGTACAGGGCAACCGCGACGATGAACCAGGCGATGATGCCCACATGAAACCCGGAAATGGAGAGGATATGGTTTACACCGGCCCGTGTGTAGGCGTCATTCAGAGGGGCCGGGATACGTTTCTGGTCGCCGATCAGAAGGGCGGTTAGAACCGACGACAGCTCCCGGTCCGGTACCGTCGTCCGGATAAAATCGCCAAGACGGCGGGAAACGAGGTCAAAGCGCCGCAACAGCGAATCCTCGGCAGCACCGCGGAGCAGGACCATCCCGTCCGGTGCGGCAACCCTCCCCGTGGCCGTCACCCCCTGGTAGGCCAGGTAACGCGTGTAATCGAATTCGCTCGGGATCCCAAGCCGATGGGGCACGGTGATCCTGGCCATGCAACGGACCCGGTCGCCGCGTGTCAGGGGGGTGTCGCCCGTGGCGAGATATACCATCAACCTGCCACACGCCGGGACGGGGGAGCCTTCCCTGACAACTCCCTCGACCCGCAACACGAAACTGCAGCCCTGGGCGGCGGCCACCGGCCGCGACTGCACGATCCCTTCGACAATGATCGGGTCGCGAGTAGCAAAATTCCGTATGTCGTATGCCGGTACCACCGGATGCAGGTAGGCTCCCAGGAAATAGAGGCCCAGCACGAAAAAGAAGGTTGCTGAACAGAGGAGGAACGGAATACTGCTTTTGATCAGGCTACTGAGCACAAGACAACTGAAAACAGCGGCAAGTACCCCAACCGGAACCGCGACGGAATAGCCATCCGCCAGACAGAGCCCGACGGCCATCGACCAGAAGGGTATCAGGAGCGGATGGCGGCGGAACATGGGAGGCTTGCAGACGACGTGGGGTGTTGCCGGCAGTTATGCATCATTTTTCCCTTCGGGGAGGCCGCCCAAAAATAATTGTTGAGATCATTGACAAAAACGATAACAGAATAGTGTACGAGATACAATATTATGTGAGCCACTTGAAAACTTAACGATTGGATGATAAATATTTAAATTAGTGGAAAAGTGGAAAAGAAAAAGATTTGAGGATCCATGATCCCTGATCAGTCCCATTCAAAAAAGTCGATGTTACTGGCCGCTGCCGAATCGAGGCGTTACTACCGGGTCGCCGAGAATAACCAACGCCGGCGCCTTACCTTAGCCGAAGCCATTACGGCGGCCAATCTGCGTTTTATCGAGTCAGGAAGCATCAGTCAGATGGCTGCCGTCCTGCTCGACGCCTCCATGACCGTTACCAATTCGCCTTTCGGCATGTTTTACGAGTTACTTCCCACCGGTTCCGCCTCCATTCAGGCCCTTTCGCTGGCATCTTTCGACCCGATTTCCGAAGAAGATTGTTTTCGCACTATTCAATACGAAATCCGGCGTCATGGAAGTTATGAAATGAAGCGGCACCCTTCGATCTTTTTTGCAGCGGTGGACACTGGCGCCAGCGTTGTCATGGATTCTTCGGCGCACCACCAATGGATTTCCTGTCCCTGTCCGATCTGCTCTCCCCTTCTGACCCG
This sequence comes from Geobacter sp. AOG2, assembly GCF_019972295.1. Lineage (NCBI taxonomy): Bacteria > Pseudomonadati > Thermodesulfobacteriota > Desulfuromonadia > Geobacterales > Geobacteraceae > Geobacter > Geobacter sp. AOG2. The sequence continues at coordinate 1,986,404 of NZ_BLJA01000001.1, read as the reverse complement.
TTTCATGGGAATCCCGCTTAAAATCGCCACCACAACGGTCGGCATGCTCTGTCTTGCCAACAAGAGCAGCGACTATCTCAAAGAAGATGTGGTGGAACTTGAACATTACGCACAGACCTGCGCCATGGCCATCGGTATCGCCCGAGCGGAACTCGAACGTAAAACCGCCATGGAACAACTTCGCCAAGCCCAAAAAATGGAGGCCATCGGGCAATTGGCGGGGGGAATCGCCCATGACTTCAACAACCTGTTAACCGTGATCAACGGCTATAGCACGCTGTTGCTCCAAAAGCTTGATCCGGACTCGCAGATGAATAAAGAAGTCGAGCAGATACTCAACGCCGGGGAACGGGCCACGAGCCTGATCCAGCAACTGATGACCTTCTGCCGCCGCCAGCTCATCTCTCCGCAACAGCTTAACGTCAACTCGTTCATAACCAGCCTCCACAAGATTCTCTGCCGATTGATCGGAGAGAACATCTCGCTCAACACAAATCTTTCGAACGATATCGGCTTGATCAAGGCTGATGCGGGGCAGATTGAGCAAATCATCATGAATCTCGTCATCAATGCCCGAGATGCCCTTGAGGGAGGGGGCGCCATCACCATCGCGACCAACAACTGCTCCCCGGATGACGACTTTATCCGTCAGCAGAGCGAGGTGCCGCCGGAGAATTTCATCGTCATCTCGGTCAGAGACAACGGCATGGGGATACCTCGTGAGATAATCAACAGGATATTTGAACCGTTTTTTACCACCAAGGTGCAGGGTTCCGGTACGGGATTGGGGCTTGCGACGGTTTATGGCATCGTCAAACAGGGCAGCGGGCATATTCAGGTCTTAAGCGAGGTCGGTGTGGGGACGGAATTCCGCATCTATCTGCCTCAATATCCCGATAACGAACAGGCCGTGACCGGTGACATCAAGGCACATGTGGCCGGTCAGGCCGTAACCGGTCTTATCCTGATCGTGGAAGATGATCAGTCGGTACTCGATCTGTCCGCAATTACCCTCAAATCCTGCGGATTCAGCGTATTGACCGCTTCAACCCCCCTGGATGCACTGGAACTATTCAAGCATCACGGCAACAGGATCGACCTGCTCCTCTCGGACGTCGTCATGCCAGTGATGACGGGCCCCGAAATGGCAAAGATCATGCGGGCTTCACATCCGGATTTGAAGATCGTTTTCATGTCCGGTTACGCGGACGAACAGCACGGCATTACCGATTTTCCACAAGAGGTGCAGAACCTTCTAATGAAGCCGTATAACCCGGTCGAGCTGACTCAGATCGTCAACGGGTGCATCGGAACCACTCCCAGGCGCTTCACAAACGGAGACCTTTCATGAATGAACACATCCTGATCGTTGATGACGAGGAAATGATTAGAGAGCTGCTCGCTTCGGCGTTACTCCAGGAAGGGTATATCTGCCACCTGGCGTCTAATGTGGATGAGGCGTTCGGCATCCTGAGCGAGCATACCGTCGATATGGTTATTTCTGACATCATGATGCCCGGCCGAAGCGGCGTAGACCTGCTGAGGGATATCAAAAAAATTGATCCGGACATTGCGGTCCTGATGGTCACCGGGCTCTCCGACATGAATACCGCCCTTGAGTGCATCCACCTCGGCGCGGACGATTACATATCCAAGCCTTTCAGCATCAATCGCGTTTTTCTGACGGTCAAGAATCTCATCGAAAAACGCACCTTGGCAATCGACAAAAAAAATTACCAGATAAGCCTTGAATTCAAGGTAATGGAACAGACCGAACAGATTCGCCGCACCATGAATGAATTGCACAAGGCCTATGACCATACCCTGACCGCCCTGGTAAAGGCCTTGGATGCCCGTGAAAAAGAGGTCGGTTCCCACTCGGAACGCGTGATGAATTATACCTCGCTGATGGCCGCAAAGCTGGGCATCAACGGGAATGATCTGGAACAATTGGCCAAGGGAGCTCTTCTGCACGATATCGGCAAGATCGGGATATCGGACAATATCCTGCTCAAGCCGGGCGCCCTTGATGAGGCCGAATGGATCGAGATGCGCCGCCACCCCCAGGTGGGATATGCCATCCTGTCCGAGATAGGGTTTCTGAAAGGGCCTGCCGAGATTATCCTCACCCATCACGAACGCTATGACGGCAGAGGCTATCCCAAGGGGCTGAAAGGCGAGCAGATTCCCATTGGCTCCCGGATATTTGCCGCAGTGGATACCCTGGACGCCATGACTTCGGACCGCCCCTACCGCAAGGCGCTCCCCTTCGATGCCGTCATCAGCGAGGTACGCGCTTTCCGCGGCAGCCAGTTCGACCCCGACATCGCCGACCTCTTCCTCTCCCTGTCCCGCAGCCAATGGGAGGAATGCGCCGGTAAGAAGTTTACCTGATGCGGTGACCCCGCATAAAAAAAAGGGGATGGTATAAACCATTCCCCCTCTGTGCCGTATATGATGGTCAAGCTCGCCCGTTCAGTCGTCGTCCCAGTCGTCCCGGTCGTCATCGTCCCGGTCGTCCAAGGCATCTCCGAAGGCGTCTTCATCCGTATCCTCCCCTTCTTCAGGTCCTTCCGGCAGGTACGTATGCGTGTCGTCCTTTTCCGAGATACGATCGAACCGAACCAGTAGTTCTCCGTTGGTGCAGAAACGACCGTTCTTGTAATTGCACCGCTCCAGGTCGCACAGGTCGAACAACTGGATTTCGTTGCAAAGCCTTTGTACCGGCGTTTCGGTTCCCTTTTCCTCGATGTCGTCTTTGCCCGGCACGACCTACCCCCTATGCAGAATAACCGTTCAGGAATTCACCGGCCTTGTCCACATCCTCACGGCATCCGATGTAAACCGGAGCACGCTGGTCCAGGCCTTCCGGCATGATGTCCAGGATGGGCATCTTTCCGTTGGTGGCGGCTCCTCCGGCCTGCTCGATGAGATACGCCATGGGATTGAGTTCGAACAGAAGGCGCAGTTTGCCGTTGGGAGTATCCGTGAGGGCCGGGTACATGAATATCCCCTTACCTTTCATCAGTATTTGGTTGATGTCCGGCACAAAGCCGCCTGAATAGCGCAGTTTCGAACCATTATCCTCCAGGTGGCGGATAAAACGGGCGTTTTCCTCCGTGTATTTCTTGCGCAAGCCCCCTGGGGCATAGATGTCCCCGCTCGGTTTCATCCGGACGTTCTCCCTGGTCAAGGTAAACTCCATCAATTGGTTCATGGTGAATTCGTAGACACCCTTGCCGATGGAGTAGACCAGTGAAACCCGCGGTCCGTAGAGGATATACATGGCGCCGACCATTTTACGCCCAGGCTGGAGCAACTCACACCCCTGGTAGATGCCGACAATGGTTCCCACCGCCAGATTCACGTCCACCAATGACGAGCCGTCCAGGGGATCGTATGCCACCGAAAACATGCCCTGGGGATTGCTGGTGACCTGATAGATCTCTTCCATCTCCTCGGAAGCGATGTTGCACACCACGCCGGAATGAACCAGGCGCTTACGCATGATGCGATCGGAGAGCACATCCAGGGCCAACTGTTCTTCGCCGTAGAGGTTCGAGGTCCCTGCAACACCCAGGTCACCGGTGCGCACGGCATTGATGACGTATTTGCTTGCTTCGGCGATCTCGCAGATAAGATGGACCAAATTGTCACTAATATTCTGTTCGCGTAAATGTGCGCGCAGATCGATCTGGAATTTGGTTTTGCCCGGTTCGCTAAACATTGCCGCCCTCCACGTTGAGTCAAATTTATTTTTGCATGTTTCAATCCCGTAACCATACTGTAAAGAGGCCTTTTTAGCAATACTAAAACCCCGTCAGTCCGGGCTGGGACGGCAAGGATTACGGGAAGAGCCGCAGCGATGAAAATATCAGGTAATAGGAAACAATCAGGCAATAAAGCAGGTATGACGCCAGCGCAAACAGGGAGAGCTTATGCTGGACCGCCGGGATAATGCGCGAAAGGCTTACGTGGTTACGAAACGGCATCAGCGCCCCCGTACCCAATCCTGCCACCCCGCCGCAAAAGAGGCTCACATAGAGAACATACCCCACATAACCGTATTCCTTCTGAAGAATGCAAAAGGGGCAATGATGGGATGGCAGCTCATAGATATAGAGGCAGACGAAGGAAACCAGCGACAGAGTCGAAATGATGAACATAAGACTGCTTGCGACCGAAAAAAAATAGCCGCCGCGGCCTTTCAGACAGAAGATAATGCCGCTGACAAAGGTGGCCGCCACGGCAGAGTAAAAGACCCACTCCATAGGGCCGGCCGGCAACGCGGCAATATCTCCGCCAATACTCCGCCTGTCCACACTGAACAGGCTTCCGCAACAAGATGTGATCACATCAGCGTGCAGCCCCTGGAAATATTTGAACTGTAAAAATGCCTCGATAAGCACCAATGGAGCCAGTATGGCCACGAGAATGCCGTATTTCAACCTGATGAGAGGGTAGTCATACCCGCGGGTATCCACATGATTGATGATGAGCCACACACCGGCCAGGATGCAGGTGGCGATCTTGAGGAAAAACGTCGGATAGCCGAAACCGTTTGCGTTGAGACTGCCGGCCGCACACATGGCGCCGGTGAACTGGCTGTGGAGAGAATCGGCGGTAAAGATGAACAGAAACAGCGAAAGTACCTGAAACGCAAGGACATAGCCTAAGATCGACGAAATCAGGTACGTCCGCCGTTCGAGTTGCAACTGGAGTTCGCTGCCGCTGTGCAGGTCCCAGGAACGGAGAATTTTCACCCCGTACCAGGCAGCATACAGCAGCATACCGGCAATCAACAACGACGAGGTCAATAGCGCCTGTATGGCGGGGTGCTGCATCATGGTTCCGTCCCGCCTGCGGTTGTACGCCCGTCCCGCATCTCCACGACACGGTCGGCCAGGTGGGAATCGTATGCTATCGGATCGTGGCTGGCGATCAGCACGGTTTTGCCCTGGGCCTTGAAGATGGCGATAATCTCCATGAATTCGCGGGAGAGCTTGCTGTCCAGATGCGCGGTCGGTTCATCGGCAATGATCACCGCCGGATCGTTGATCAGCGCCCTGGCAATGGCGACCCGCTGGAGTTCTCCTCCCGACAGCCATTCCACCCGGGATGAGGCGTGGCGCGAGATATCGAAGAGCTGCAGCAACTCACGGGCCCGTGCCTGGAACACGGCGTGGCTTTCAGCGGTTGGGTAGGCGGGGAGCATGACGTTTTCCAGGACGGAGATCCCTCGTATCAGATTGAATTGCTGAAAGATGAATCCGAAGGTCGTGCGCCGGATCTCGGTCAGAAACCGTTCGGGGAGGCTGGAGATGTCAAATCCCCCATCGCTGTCTTCCGCAGTCAGAAACGCCGTCCGCACGCCGCGCAGCCGGATGCGGCCCGAACTCGGGCGGCTCATGCAGCCGATCAGCGACAGGAGCGTGGTTTTGCCGGAACCGCTCGGACCCTTGAAGATGGTAAGCTGCCCCGGCTCAATGGCCAGGCTGACGTCCTCGACCGCGGTAAACTGGTTGCTTTTACCGACGTTAAAACTTTTGGTTACATGGGATAATTCGATCACGGTCACGACCTCATGGCGGCGTCAGGGTCAGCCGTGGCAGCCAGCCAGGCAGGGACGATGGTTGCCGTGGTATAGGGAAGGACCGTTAAAAAAAACAGCACTGCCAGATGATAACTATCGACCGTCGGCACCAGTTTGAATCGCGGATAGAGCACGGCCCACCCCTTGAGTGCATGTTCGAATAGCGATGCGGAGAAAAAGAATACATGGCCGTAGGCCAGAAGCCCTCCCAACAGAAAAGCGCTCAGCGAGATCACGATACCTTCCCAGAACTTGAGATAGAGAACATCGGCCGTTTCCCAACCGATGGATTTGAGGATACCGATCTCCCGCCTCTCTTCAGCGGAAAGACCCGTTGCCTTGTCCCAGGCGAATATGACAAATGAGAGCACTGCCGCGGAAAGGATAACTACCATCATCCCGCCGCGCCAGTCGAAGATGGAGTCATAGGTACGCAACATCTCACTCTTCAGAATGGGGCGGGCATCGGGGAACGCCTCGACGATCTTTGCGGCTACCGTGGTTAGTTCCCGGGGATTGGCGACGGTGACGGCAAGATCGGTGGCGCGGTCTTTCGGAAGATTGAACATCGTCTGAAAATCCTCGGACGACATGACAATCAGGTCTGCGGCCACCAGGTTGGACGCAGAGGGATAGATGCCTTTCACCGTAAGCAGCAGGGGGATGTGGTCAGAGGTACGGAATGCGACCATCTCCCCTACCCTTACGCGTTGATTGCGTGAAACCTCCGCGCCGACCAGTATGTTTCCCGGCTCGACAAGGGGCTTTGGAGGCACCGTAAGAGTATAGTTTGCCCCAAAAACCGGATCATAATAATATCCCCACAAACGCGGGGTTACCGCACGCACACCAGGTATGGAGCGGATCTTCTCGGCGTAGTCCACCGGGATCAGGTCATGTCTGCCCGCCATCAGGCGTTGGACCACCATATCCGGTGCGTCGGCGAGCAGGAGCGCCGCCTCGCGCTTCAGGGCGTGGACAAAAAAGAGCAACGAGGCAATCACGAAAACGATCAACGTGTAAACCGCCAACAGGGAAAAATTCTTCATTTTGCGGCGCAGCAGGGAAGATAGGGCAAAGTCGATGATATTCCGGTGTCGGTTCAGGGGAGAATTCATGCTACCTCGCATACGGTGTCGGTGGTGAGAGAAACGAACCTGACGGGAAATGTTCCAGGCTGAGCGGGTGGTCCTGGAAGGGGCTATGAAGATCCGCCATGGAGGGGTGGCGCGTGTAGCGAGCTTCTGTGAACAGGCACAAGTCCGTGAGCATCAGCTCTCTGACCAACTTGATGCGTTCCTGGCGTTCGACGTGCGCCGCCGCCTGCCCATGATGGCTGTGGAGCAGCATCAGGACAAATAACGCCACGTTGAATGCCGTGAAAAAGAGAAACTGGTCGGATTTGCGCACAATGAGTATCCTTGGACGGATTATTCCAACGATTTCAGGATGGCCGGGGTGATCTCGTTCAAGCGCACGACCCTTTTCCCCTGGTGATCGTTCATGAAGCCGCGGGCGTCAGTGAGCTTGGAGAACGGCACAAGTTCCTTGCCCATGGGACCATATACATCGCTTCCGACCACGTAATACGCGGTTCGGCCGTCGATAACCGTCAGCGAGTAATAATCCTTGACCCGAATAGCGGTGACGGCGCTCTGGGATTTACCCGGATTATATTTTTTGAGGTTCAGGTAATAGGTGAAAAGGTCTTTCGGGCCGTCAAAAGTAGCATGGGTACCGTCATTGAACTGTATGGTCGCGACCCAGTCGGGATACTTGGAGACGAACATGCCGCAAACCGGGCATTTCTCCTGCGCGGCCGGGGCCAGCGCGGGGCCGGTGGGAAGAGACGGGAGAGAGACGAACAAAACCAACAGCAGAGCGGGTATCAAACAACGTAACTGTTTCAGCATGGAACCATCCTTTTCATGGCTCACGGTCAATGGATCACCCAGTCGCTTTGCTTGACCAGTTCCGGCGTGAGGCCTTTGGTGAGTTTGACAATGTTGCATCCCTTCGACGCGTAACGCTGACCGGGACCGAAACTGAGGCGCCCGAAAACCGATGAGGGCTGATCCGCAATCATGCCGATGACATCGAGAAGGTTGTCGCGATAGTAATTCCCCTTCAAGTCCATCAACGCCATTGTCAGGATTTGGGTGAGGGTATCGCCCAGGCTCGCCATCTCCTGCGCTTTATTTTTTATCAAAATGTTCGCCTGACTCAGGGTCTTTTGCTGATCATCCTGAAGCGTTGCACTGCCCATGGACGAGTAGGTAACATTCAGGGAAAAGGTATAAGGGTATGTTATATAGGTGAACGGGCGAATCTGGTCGGGTAAGGTCCACAGGTTCTTTCCCAGGTAGCGCGCTGAAACGAACAGCAATGCCGGCCTGCTCCCGGAAGCTGCAAAGGCCTGCAATGCCGGCACGGCCTCGCCCCCATCCCATACCATAATGACACGTGGCTTTTTTTTCGTCACGGCCTGACGCAGGACATTTCCGTTGATCGCCTGCCCTGCCTTCAGTGTGACCGTTTTCGGCGCAGGATGCCCTGAATCGAGCCACGTTTGCCGGAATCCCGCCGCCAGTGCCCGCCCCTCGGGAGAATCACGCACGATCTGCACAACCGATGCGCCCTTTGGCAAGGCGCCACCGGCATGAAGGTAGCGGGCGGCCGTCTCGCCCTCTTGATAATACCCCTTCGACGGATACAGGGTATACCAGTCGGTTTCGGAAATCACCGGGAGATTGGTCATGGGGAAAAGGCACGGGATGTGGTTCTGCTCGCTGAAATCGTGAATGGGCTTCCAATCGCCGTAGGAGATACCACCCAACAGGGCAAACACCGGCTCCTTGCGATTATAGTCCTCAAGCTGTTTCCGCCACGTATCGGGCGGACCTTTCAACACCCATCGGGACAGCGTAAGGTTTCTGGTTGCCAACTCTTTGGAAACGAGCATGTTTTCCGCCATCTGGCGGGACCTGTTTCCCTGCGTCTTGTAAGCCTTGGCCTGGTTGTTTTTGATAGAGATATACAGTTCCAGAGGGGCCAGCATGGCGTTACGGTCTTCAGGGCTCACCTCATCCGTAATAACCGTGGCAAAGTGAAGCGCCGTAGTGGTAACACCCGGAGAATAGTGAGCCGACAATTCCTTAAGATAATAGATCAGGAGCGCCATATCCCCATCGTCAAGAAGATACCGGGGCATGACATCGTTCAGCGCTTTCCCGGTGGGGGTTGCTCCGCTCCGGATAACCTCGGCCAGAGTTTCGTCGTTGTATGCCGGCCGTCGGGGGGGCAAGGGAAAATATTTCTGTTCGAGGCCCTTAAAGAGAAGCTGGAACGGCTGGAAGAGCTTATCGCCGTTCGTCGGTGGCGTGAAAACGCCGCCTTCCACAGAGCCGAGCCCGCTCCGCAGGTGACAACTTACGCAGGTAAAGGCTGTGCCCGGAACGGGGAGGTCTCCCTTGACATAGGCGCGCATCGGCTCGCCTGACGGCAAAAGCCCCTCACGATACATCTGTTCTCCCAGGTGTAACCTTTCCTGGTTCGAAAGCGCCGGTTTGGCGGTCTCGCCAAACGAACCCGGCACCACCGTGAACAATGAAAAAAACGTACCGAACAGAAGCGCAACGGCTAAGCCGCCAAACCGCCGATATCGGTCAGTATCTTTCATTGTATCCCCACTTTCCGGCACTCGTCCATAAACTCGGAACTGCCCATCAATCCGAAAATTCTGACCCATTTATTACCCTCTTTGTTCAAGCGAATAAGGGTCAGTGGAAAGTGCGACATCTTGTTTGGTATGTACGCGTTGAACGCATACATGACCTTGTCGATATCCGCCCGGCTTCCGGTGAGAAAATCCCATCCCGGCTTGGCCCGGTATCGTTTCAGATACTCCTTCATAACCTTCGGGGAATCGTGCTCGGGGTCGATGGATATGGACACCAGTTGAACCTTCCGGGAGTCCGGGCCGAGCTTCTGCTGAAGATTGGCGAAACTCACGGAGAGGATTGGGCATATGGTGGTACAGGTGCCGAAGATAAAATCGACGATAACCGGCTTGTTCGATTGCATCAATTCCCTGAAACGTACCTTGGCACCGCTCTGGTTTACCAGGACCACATCCGGGATAGTATAATTTTCTATGGTACGCTGATATTTTGTCTCAGCGACGGCTGGTTGCAGCGTCAAAATCAGCAACAGCACCGACAGGGCAAACGAGGATATCAGGGTAGGTCGTGGCATGTTTGGCACCTCCGGGCACGAATAACGTTAACGTTATAATCATTCAAAAATCGACATAAAACAATAGGTAACTCAATAAATTCGGAAAAACCGGTTTCAGGGGTCATTTTCCCCCATCCTTTTCCGCAAGACTCAACGCTTCATGGTAGGTGGCCAGTTTGCCCCCATGATCTTTGATAAATGCCTCGGCAGCCGTTTTTTCGGCAAAAGCCCATTTGGGGGTTTTCGTCATCACACCCCGGCGGTCGCCGCCTATTACCCAAAAAGCCTTTTCGGCATCTATCAATACCTTTGTGTTGAAATCGCCGACCTGGACGGACTTGATTGCCGCTCCCTTGCTGTTTTTAAGGTCGATGGCGGCACAATGAATACTGCAGGTAGCGGTCGATTTTCCATCGGCGTAGGTTATCAGCATTCTGGAGTGTGCGAACTTTCCTCTATTCATGCCGCAATAAGCGCAATCACCGTGTAGTTTGACATCGGCCGGGGCGTTTGAATCCGCGGTAAGTGCTTGCTGATGCTCACCATGCTGATGCTCCGTGCTCATTGCGGAACTTGCGGCCAGTGCGATGCTTATCATGATGAAGAATGAACCAAGGTGTTTTTTCATGCGTTTATTCCTTTCTGATGTTTGAATAGGTCGTTGTCCCGGAAGAGCGCTCAACGACAAAATGAGGGGATCTGAACATTCATGAAAAATATACTGAGAAGTATTTTACCAGCAAATCGGCGGGAGTAAACCGGCAGGGGGCATATTTGCAGCCGGAATTCAGGCGATTCAATGAAAAATCATTACCAAATCGGTTGCCCGGAACCGACCGTTGCAGCTTGACTATGCAGCACCTTGAACAACGACGGCCCCCAGGGTAGAGTCCCCGGAGGCCGTCGTGATGGTTCGTTTGTCAAAAAGATTATGGTCTATTCATCATTATGTTGCCTAATCGGCTCCATGCGGGCCATGGCACATTGAAAAATCCTTTGCGACAGAATTGATTCCACCAGCGCAAAACAGAAGGAGATCACCGCATAGAGGGCGGTAACAGCGGCCAGACGCTCGGGTTGTCCAAGATTTGGGCAGGTTTTCATGGCCACGACCAAGGCAACGGCAAAAAGGGCACAGACCAAGTGTCTGATAACCCACCCATTCTCTTGCCTTTGGAGCATGAGCAGGTTCTCCCGATCGTCCTCCTTCGCATATTCCTTGAACCGCAACCAGTCAAAACCGATGCGGGGGATCATGCAAAAGGTAACCATTGTTAGCAATGTCATCATAAGCGCCGTCAACATCGACATCATGGCGAGTCTCCCTTTTTGTAAATTGGTACCGCCCAACCTCTGTTATTTTTATATTGCAAAATCCTGCCCTAAACCGGGGCTATCGTTCGAAAAAAATAATATACATAAAAAACGATATAATTCAAATAGTTGCAAGTTGAGCAGGCACGATAATGGTGTTTCGGTTATTCCCTCTTCCAGACCGGCTCCGGGAAAAGAGGGGTATATTCCTATTTTCGTGGTCATATGACGCACACTAAAAATATACAATATTAATAACATATTAATATTACAAGAAGTGTAATCATATTTTCTCGAGAATGTGTACGTTATTTAACGCACTTAGAGTGGAGCGCGACTCTGCAATTGTAGCCATCAGACGGAGAGTAACGGGATGAAATGCCAAAATAGTTGAAAAGAGGCCAATGGAGTAAAGGGTCTTATTGCGGGGGGGCGTTCTTATTATCCAACGGTTTGTGCTGCATCCTGAGAATCACCAGAAAGAAGGGGAATATTCCCGATAACAATCCCCACAGCAAGGGGTTCTTGCCGCGTCTCCGCGCCATATAAAATCCGATGGCGGCGGGCAAACCGAACAGTAATAACAGGAAGGCCAGTTCGCTCATTTTTTCCTCGCAAATACCGGGCTATTATTTTACAACTGTAGCACCTGTCCGTTGTTTTTCAATTCACACGGGTTGGGGAAATCATACCACAACAGAAACAGGAGGTGATATCACAATGGCAACCTGGAAATGTGCGTGCGGATTTACCAAGGAAGGGCGTTGCAAACCACAAAAATGCGAGAAGTGCGGAGAAAAGGGACAGTTCGTCAAGGCCGAGTAGCCGACATCACCGGGGGCGCCTCCCAAACGGGCGGGTCGCCCCCGGCTCCGACTACATCCAGGCGACCACGGCATCGGCGATATTCTTCATCAACCAATCGGCCCCCTGTTTTTCGACAAAATCATATTTTTCGCTGCCGATTGCACCTGCATATTCGGCACAAGGCGGGCAGACACCGAAGGTGGCGCCCTTGTCCTTAAGTTTTTTGATCAGTTCTGCGGCATTGCCGAATTTTTTAAAGATCGGCGAATCGATTCGGTCAGCCTTGTTTTTGTCGGCCAGTTCCGCCCCTTCCAGAGTCATCCAGACGTGAACCGCGCCAAACCCTTTGTCCTGTGCCGTCAAAGCCATCAGCAGCCCCAGGATCGCCCGGTTGGGATTATTTCCACCATTGGTGATCACCACGATATATTTTTTTGATTCCCCCTGCGCGGCAAACGCCTGCCCACCCATGATGCCGCCCAAGGTCACCGCTCCCAGCCCTGCTCCCACGCCCTTCAGAAAGTCTTCCCTGCTGATGCCGTCATTCTTTTCCATTCGCCCCTCCTGACGTGAATTCTTTACACCACGTGCAGTGTAATGAATTCCCACCATGTGTCAAATGGGTTAAAACGAAGCATTTCAGGGTTGCCATCGATTGTTTCAATGAGTGGTTTTCCAGCGGGAAAGCATGAGGTCCCAGAAGGCGGCGGCGGCCGGCGAGAGTTCCCTGCCGTCACGGCGGGCGGCATAGAATTTCCGGGAGATATTCAGTCCCGGGATTCTGACTGTTGACAGCTGTCCATGATTCAGCTCTTCCGAGATCACCATGCTTGAAATAAAGGCGTAGCCCGTTCCGTTCAGAAGAGCTCGTTTGATCGCTTCGCTGCTCCCGAGCACCGCAACGATACGTAGAGAATCTTTGTTGATCCAGGTGCCGGCAAAGGCCTCGTAAACAGCTTTTTGGGTTCCCGAACCCTGTTCGCGGACAATCATCGGCACCTTGCATAGTTCGGCCTGACTGAGGCTCTGTTTACCCGTTGCGGCGATATCGGACGAGACGGCACAAACAATGGTGTCTTCTCCCAAGGCTTCGAAAAAGAGCCGTTCATCATTGAAACGTCCTCCGATGAACCCCAGTTCGACCTCCTCGTCAATCAGTTGCTTCATAACCGACGTACTGTCCCCCTGCAACACTTCAAGCCGTACCTTGGGGTATTGTTTATGGAACTGGTCAAGCAGCGCAGGGATCAGGCAGGTCCCGGGCGTATTACTCGCGCCGACGCGCAGCACCACATCCTCCATGCCGACGAAACGTCGTACCGCAGAGCGGGATTCGTCGCATTCGGCAAGGATCTTCCGGGCGCGTCCCACAAGCAGTTTTCCGGCCTCGGTCAGAAGGGCGCCCCCCCTGCCCCGGTCAAAGAGCCTGATGCCCAGTTCCTCCTCCAAACCCTGGACATGCTGGCTGGCCGTGGACTGGGTGATACAGGTCTTGTCGGCACCACGGGAAAAGCTGCGGGTTTCGGCAACGGCAACGAACACTTCGAGTTGTTTCAAGGTCATGGGAAATCGCCCTTATGTAATTATTGATCTGGCCGTTTTTATGTCAGCTTTGCAGACCATCCGAAAATAAAGCACAAATTTTGTTTTTGCCGCTTTCCTTTGCCTTCAATAACGCTGTGTCGGATAAATGAATAATTTTTCTTTTATCCATGGGTAATTTGGAAAGGTCGCAACTGGTTAAACCAATACTGATTTTGGTTTTAATGATTTCGTTGTCCATCTGAACAATCAACGCTTCCACGCAATCCTTCAGGTGCTCGGCAACGACAAGAGCTCGTGCACCACCTGTCTCCGGCATGATTATGGCGAATTCATCACCACCCCATCTGACAAAAACATCGACTGCCCGTATCGTCTTGCCGACCGCCTTACATATTTCGATAAGTATTTGGTCTCCAGCAGAGTGTCCATGCTCATCGTTAATTTTTTTGAGGTTGTCCACATCAAAAACGATCAACGAAAACTCATGACCGTACCTTTGGGACCTCAGCATCTCGCGATCCATTGCTTCCTGGAATATGCGGTAATTGAAGATCCCCGTTAAACTGTCCCGAGAGGCGAGTTCCTGAAGTTTTTTGTTCGCACTGCTGAGTTCATGTGCCTGCTCCTCAAGCCTTTCCTTAGCCTGTTTGAGCTCAATAATTTGTAACGCGTATGAGTCGTACAGTTGGCTGAGCCCTTCATTCGCTTCCTGCAATATGAGAGAAAACGGGCGGAGTTTCCCCGGGGCAATGTCGAATGAGGACAACACCGCCAATGTCTGGGTGCCGACAGATTCAATTAAATCATCCACTGCGCTCCCGTTAATACTGAATTTCGAATCGAGAACGCTTTTGAGATGCCTGATCCTGTTAACATCCTGCTTCCCACTGTAAAAGGATGACAGGTCGTTTGCGATACTCAGTATATCCGCCTGGAGGCGATATTTTTCCGGGACCAGATTATCCTGATGGTGATGACGTATCGATTCGTAGATCTCCTCCGGCAGTTGCCAGCTTTTCAGGAGTTCAGCCCCCACATCCTGATGATCGCAGCCAAAGATCAGTCTTTCGACTTCAGGCAAAGGCAGCGAACTGCCTTTTCTATAATTGAATACGAGCTGGTAATCGCGTGGCCGACAACCATGCATTACCATAATGCCGATATCCTGAAGCAAGGCTATGACAAAAATATCCGCACACTGTTGGCCCGTCAGCTTGAGTATCATCTCGGCTGCGACCGCCGATGACAGAGCCCGTCGCCAAAATACCGTCGCATCGAATATTTCATAGGGCTCACACATCAACTCGGAACAAATAACGAATGACAGGGCGATATTTTTCACCGCATGCGTGCCGAGTATGGCCAGAGATTTTTCGATGCTGCTTATTTTTTGGTTTTGGCTGTAATAGGAGGAATTGGCGGTTTTGAGTACTCGAGCAGCCAACGCAGGGTCAGATTCGATAACCCGGGCAAGGTCCTCAAAGGAAAAATTTTCCTTACGCACGGTTTCAAGGATTTTGATCGCGATTGCAGGAGGTGAGGGCAATCGGATATTACCTGTCAGTAGTTCTTGGGCTGGCGTCAACTGCATCCCCTTTATTCATGATAAATTTAAAGTTATTGTCTATCCATAATCAGTCTGAACTCATCTTCCAACACGAGAAAGGCCTTTACAATCTCCGGGTCGAAGTGCGTGCCGTCACCATCCACGACCATCGTTTTGACGTGATCATGGCTGAAACCGGTACGATAGCATCGGTCTGAGCGAAGCGCATCGTAGAAATCAGCCAGCGCCGTTATGCGCGCGGAAAGTGGTATGTTTTTTCCGATCAGGCCATCCGGGTACCCGTTCCCATCCCACCGTTCGTGGTGGTATAAGGCTATCTCGATTCCCATTCCGATGAAAATGTTTTCCGCATACTTGTTATATACAACCTGTAAGTTCTCGGCACCGACAACCGTGTGGGTTTTCATCACTTCGAATTCTTCGACGGTCAACTTGCCGGGCTTCAAAAGGATGCTGTCCGGTATGGCCACCTTGCCGATATCATGAAGCGGAGATGCATACTGGATACATTGCACGAACTCCTGCGAGATATGGGATGAATAAGATGAGTCCTGAAGGAGTTGTTCCGCAAGCAGACGGCAATATTCCCTGACACGCTCCAGATGTGCGCCCGTATCGCCATCCCTGTGCTCTGCCAGTTTTGCAAGGGCGAAAATGGTTGCCTGCTGGGCTTCCGAGACCTCTTTGACCTTTTCCTCAACCATTTTGTGGAATTCCAGCTTATAGCGAAGCGAGCAGAGATTAAGGTGTGTCCCTACCCTGGCCTGCAATTCGGAGAACTGGAAAGGCTTGGTCACATAGTCGACGCCCCCGGCCTGGAATGCCCTGACCTTTACCTCCGTCGAATCAAGACCGCTCATGAAAATCACCGGTATGTCCTTGAGTCTGGAGTTAATCTTTAACCGCTTGCACACCTGATATCCGTCCATTTCCGGCATACCGATATCAAGGAGGATAAGGTCCGGGGGGGCGATTTCCGCCAAGGCCAATGCCTCACCCCCCGTGAAGGCCTTAACGGCATCACAGCCATACTGGTTCATGGTCTCATCGAGGACGGAAAGGACATTCGGATCGTCGTCAACGATAAGGATGCGTGCTTTTTTGGGTTGCAAAACCTGCTCCATCATAAACGAGCTTTCCTAAAAATTGATGACCGGTCAAGAAACTCCAAGTACCCGGCGAAGTGTTTCTCTCAACGTCAACAGCCTGTAAGGTTTTTGAATGAAGCCGGCCAAACCCTTGCCGAGGAACTTCTGCGTCACCTCCTGCTCGTTATAGCCGCTTGACATGATAACTCTAACATCCGATCGCAGTTGTCGCAATTCCCGGAACGTCTGTTCGCCATCCAGGTGCGGCATCGTAAGGTCGAGAATGACGCAGGTTATCTTTTCCACGTTCTCGATAAAGAGATCCACACCCTGCCGCCCATCGAGGGCGGTGATGACATCGAACCCCAACTCCCGCAACATTTCGCTGCCGATTCCAAGCACCGATTCCTCATCATCCACCAAAAGCACGGTACCCGATCCCCGCCACGTGCTGCACGCGCCGGGGGTGGTATCAAACAACTCTCCCGGCATCGTGGTGGCGGGAAGAAACACCTTAAATGTCGTGCCTTTTCCAACTTCGCTATAAATCTTGACAGCCCCGTGGTGGCCGCGAATAATTCCTTGTACCGCAGCCATACCCAATCCCCTGCCGGTAAACTTGGTCGTGAAGAATGGATCGAAAATCCTGCCCACTGTTTTTTCGTCCATTCCGCATCCGGTGTCGGCTATTTCGAGAAAGACGTACAGGCCCTCGGGGATTTGTTTGTCGAGACATATCTGCCTGAGATAGCGCTGGTCGCAATTCATGCAGCCGGTGGTTATGGCGATAATGCCGCTTCGGTCGCCGATTGCCTCGGAGGCATTGATGACGAGGTTCATAATGACTTGGCGAATCTGGGTAGCGTCGGCTGTAACGGACGGCAATGGCCGGCGCAGATTGAATCTGAGCACTGCACTCTTGGAAATGGATACCTCAAGCATATGGGTCATCTCTTGAACCAGTGCATTGAGGTCGATGCTTTCGATGATGAACTGACCTCTGCCCGAATAGGCGAGCATCTGCCGCACCAGATCGGCGGCACGGGACGAGGCGTCCAGGACATGACGCAGATTATCCGTAGCCGGAGATTCCTTGTTGATACGCGTCAGAGCCAGATCGGCATTGCCGATGATGGACATGAGAATATTATTGAAATCATGGGCAATGCCTCCGGCCAATACCCCAAGGCTTTCCAGTTTCTGGGTTTGCATCATCTGACGTTCAAACAGCAGGCGTTCCTCATCGGCCTTTTTACGCGCGGTTATATCCCGCGCTATTTTTGAAACGCCAATGATGGTCCCCTGCTGATCCTTTATCGGCGAAATCGTTGCCGAAACGTCGATGGCCCTGCCATCTTTGCAAATGCGGACCGTTTCGAAATGCTTGACGCTCTCTCCGCGTGAGGCGGCGGCCAGAATGTCCTGTTCTTCGTGCTCACGATCCGGTGGGAAAAGGGCAAGTAACGATGAGCCGATCATTTCCTGTTCGGAATAGCCGAACAGTTTTTCTGCCCCTTGATTCCACGTTGTGACAACTCCGTCCATCGTTTTCGAGATGATTGCATCGTCGGATGATTCAACTATGGCCGACAAACGGCTGATTTTCTCTTCGCCGGCCTTTTGATCGGTTATGTCCCGATTCGAAACGCGCCGCCCCAGGGGCACCGCCCCATCGAATACCGGGCGGCAGCGATGCTGGATCCAGCGTACCTGGCCTTGTTTGGTAATGATTTTAAATTCGATGATATCATTGTGACGCTGCTGCCCGCCTATGGCCTCCTTGTGATGCTTGCAAAAAGTAGCCGAATGATCCGGGTGGACAATTTTTTTGAGCAGATCCGGGTCGCCGGTAAATTCGGCCTGTGTATACCCGGTAATATCAACACAGGAGGGAGAAATGTAGCGCATTATATCGTCCGGGCCGATCCAATACTCCCAATCCTGAGTCCAATCGCATACGGTGCGGAACTTTCTCTCGCTGTTTTGCAATCTTATATCGAAATTCCAACGCCGGCGTGAGGTCATTGCTATGCCTGAGGTGCCGAGCATCCAGAGGAAAAGATAGCCGCCAATAATTTTTTGGTTGAAGGTCTTTTCCAATCCGTAGTGTTTGGCAAGCGGCACCGATATGTTGATCCCTCCACGGATATCCCCCAGGCGGTATCCTTGCTGGGCATGGCATTTCAGACAAGGCTCTTCAACCACAAACGCCGAAATCAGGCGCAAATAGGGCTTTCCGAAAATATCGATCACCTCGGAGCGTTCCTTGCTTTCACGTCGCTCAAATACTTCGAGGCTCTTGCGTTCCCATTCATCGGGGGCGTTGACCGGGTTGAGCGGTTTGAGGCTGGTGATTTTATTTATAACAGGATCGGGTGAACTGGCAATGATGGACTCGAAGACCATCCTGGTCATGTAGGCGGGATTGACGAGAGTAAGTTGTTTTCCGTTGTTGGCGGTTATGTCGCGGTCCGGAATGCTGAGATAAGGATTAGGTACGACTTTGTCTGCCGGGACGTAGACACCACCCATTTTTGCTCCCCAGGCCCGGTAAAACAGGTTGAGGTAGAAGTAGTCCCTGGCTTCATTCTCCGCCGCCTTCAAAGTCTCTTGATGTCGGTAATGCAGGCTCAGAATCACTAACAAACAGATGATGCCGGTCCAGCAGCTTATTAAGATCAGCCCGAACTTTTTTGCCAATGATTTCAGTTCAATAATTGACATTGTCGTTCCTTTGGCGGTGCAATCTGCTGGTTTACTGGATCATTATTGTTTTCTACATGACAAGCGCACAAATTTCAACGTTATTCCAGAATGTTAAAAAGTAAACCATCATTTATATAATCACAATAACCAGCTAACAACGGTACATCATGCGAATACTCAAGCAATAATCTTCCCAACCGGGGCCAAATAGATTGCGAATTCTTCGTCCCCATCCACCCCCAGCAAACCATCGGCCAAGGCCTGGTTGTACGCAGCTATGGCGCAGGTGCCGGCTCCGATAGCTTCGCATGCCAGGTAGAGGTTCTGGCAGACATGCCCGGCATCCAGGGCAATTACCTTGTAGGATGCTTCTGCATAACGCCATTCGGTCCGGGAGGGGATGGCTGTCCAGATGAACGTGACGGCTGCCTGTCCGGCAAAGCTCTGTCCTCGGGCGGCTGCCGTCAGATGGGCCGACAGGTTATCGATTTCTTTTTCGAAAATAATCGAATGATCCAGCGGCAGGTATCGGTAGATACCGATATCGAGACCTTCGACCCTCAACACGGCGAGATAGGTTTCAAAAGGGTGGCGACAGCCGGCGGAAGGAACGGTGCGCAGGACAGCCGCTTCGTGGATTACCGTCCGGACGCCCTGGGTGGCCCACAGGAGGAAGGAAAGTTCATCCAATGTCAGGGACTCTGCCGTAAATCGGCGATGGCTCCGGCGGTCGGCAATGGCGGTTTGCAGGTCGCATGGCTGAATGGACCATGTTTCCCGATCCGGCAGTTTGATTATGTTCTGGTCCTCAGACGCCGGTTTCTGTGCCGGCGGCGGGTCCGAACCCTCGGATTGCGGGGTTACCCAAAAGTTAACCACTTCCCGTATCCGGTCGGTCAGAAGATATCTGCCGATCTCTCTGGTAATGTGCGGAGTTTTTTTCACCGTCCCCCATCCTTCAAGGCAATCACAGGCATTGGGGCAGATCCGGCCACAGTTCGTTCATGGTCGTGTACCTTTTCAGCGTGGCGACCACACTGTCCACCGGAGCCGCAAAAATAGCCTCGTAGATGAATTCATCGGCCTCGGGGTCCATGGCAAAGGCAAGTTGCTCTTGTTCGATGCTGAATTGGGCGTTGATCCCCTTGGTGTTGCCCCGGCTATCGACCCGAATCCATTTATCGAGAGTAGCGAGGTAGACGGCATTAAAACCGTGGAGGACCGGTTCATTATCCACAGGCGGGTCCAGCCGCAAAACCTGGTAGCAGAAACCGGCCGGGATATTGACCGCCCGGAGCAAGGCGGCCAGGAGGTGGCTTTTGGCAAAACAGATCCCGGTGCCGTGATGGAGCACCTCGCTCGCCGTGCAGGTCACAATGTCCAGGCCGGCATCATTGGTATGGGAAATGGTATCTCTCACCCATTCGTACAGACAACGGGCCTTGGCAACCTCATCCGACAGTGACTGCGTAAGTTCCAGAGCCTTCCGCCGGACAGCCGGAGTTTCCCAATCAATAATCGTGTCGGAAACCAGATAGTCGTTTAAATCATCCGATTCAGGGTACATACGATCCTCGTTCGATATTCAGTTTGTGTGGGGAACAACATCGCGGCCGCTGGCGCGATCTCAACCACACCAGTGTGTTATGACTACAGCTTGCCCAGACATACTTATATACTTTAACTGCCTCTCAATAGAAACATTTTGTATTGTTGTGCAATTTTTCAGGCAAATTTATTGTAGTATAAACATGCACCGTGTTGTTGACATTGCAATTTTCCAGCCCATAGCAAAATTGGTGTTGTGATCTCTGTGACATCAGGGAGAAACAAAAATGGCGGGAAGAATTCTGTTGTTGATACTGGTTGGATTCTGCGCCACCGCCCAGGCAAACGAGTATCGTGTCAGCGCCTTTTCCTCTGAAGGGTTGCGCGGTTGGGAAACCAAGACCTTCAAGGGGTCCACTGACTATTCGCTGGTGCGGGACGATGGCCGGACCGTTGTCAGGGCCTTCAGCAAAGGTACGGCATCGGGACTGTTCAAGAAGATGAAGCTCGATCCCCAAAGCTTTCGCTACCTGCGCTGGTCGTGGAAGATTGCCGACATTGTGAAAAACGGCGATGAAACGACCAAGGCCGGGGACGATTATGCGGCGCGGGTGTATGTGGTCTTTCCGGGCCGTTTTTTCTGGCAGACCAGGGCTATCAACTATATCTGGGCCAACCGCCTGCCCAAGGGAGGCGCCATTCCCAATGCCTTCACCTCCCATGCCATGATGCTGGCCGTGGAATCGGGCTCGGAACGGGCCGGACAATGGCTGACCGAGGAACGGGACATCCTGGCCGACTACCGCCGTCTGTTCGGAGACGAACCTCACGAGATCGGCGCCATTGCCGTCATGACCGATACGGACAACACAGGCGGCGAAGCCACTGCCTGGTATGGGGCGATCACGCTCTCGACCAGCAAATCGCCCTGATGTTCTGTGCGGTCGGTTTGCCGCACAGAACAGCGACAGGGAAAACCCTGGCGCCTGCTTGCCCATTATGGCAATATATAGCACCCGATTCCGGGAATACGAACGAGGAAAATTGCATGCCTAAAAGAACTCTTATGCGATTGATGATCGTCTGTCTTTGTCTGGTTGCTCCAGGATGCACCTATCGGTCATGGTACGCGGGATTCCAGGAGCAGCAACGGCAGGAATGCTACAAAAACCTGAACCCGGCTGATACCCAGAGATGCCTCGACAAGGCAAACAG
Organism: Geobacter sp. AOG2; assembly: GCF_019972295.1. NCBI lineage: Bacteria > Pseudomonadati > Thermodesulfobacteriota > Desulfuromonadia > Geobacterales > Geobacteraceae > Geobacter > Geobacter sp. AOG2. Next base: position 1,964,785 of record NZ_BLJA01000001.1, on the reverse strand, counting down.
CATGACCTATGACCAGTACAAAGCAGAGCGCGAGCAGGCAATTGAAAAATCCAGACAGTAACCGCGCGGCCTGACAACCCGTGGAACGCCGGCCCGCCTTGACGCTTCATCCGCCTCGTAGTACTCTTCTTCCGACACGCGCGGAAAGTGTGTCCTATTCCCATCAAACAACGGAGATAATCATTCATGTCCCAAACCGATCTGACTTGGAACACCGCCCTGCTCTACCCTTCACCGGATTCGCCCGAGCTTGAGGCCGACCTGGCCTCCTTCGGCAGCTTGGCCGCTACGTTCCGCGAACGTTACTTCGAGAAGCTGGCAGGCCTGGACAGCGCCGCCATCCTGTCCGCCGTGCAGGAATACGAGGCCTTGCAGGTGCGTATGGCCAAACCGTTCTGCTATGCACACCTGCTGTTTGCCGCGGATTCGGCCGACGAAGCCAACCGCGCCCTGGCACAGCGCTGTTCCGAGCTTGGTAGCGGTCTGTCCCAGCAACTGTTGTTCTTTGACCTGGAGTTGATGCACCTGGACGACCGGAGCTTTGAAGCGCTCTGCAACCTGCCGGAAGCGGCGCCGTACGTTCATTTCCTGGCCGGCATCCGCAAATTCCGTCCCTACAGCCTCAAGGAAAACGAGGAGCGGCTCCTGACCCGCAAGGACCTGACCGGTGTGAACGCCTTCACCAAACTGTTCGACGAATTGTCGGCATCCTTCAGCTACCGTATGGAGCTGGACGGCGAGGAACGGGATTTCACCGGAGAGGAATTGCTCTCGTTGCTGCACCACCCGTCGGCCGACGTCCGTTTCCGAGCCCAGACCACCTTCCTGGAACGCCACGCCGAGCACGGCATCGTCTTCAATTCGGTATTCAACAACATGGCTCTCGACCATGGCCAGGAGATGGAGCTGCGTGGCTATGCAACGCCGATCCAGCCCACCAACATCGGCAACGAGATCCCGGATGAGGCGGTGGAGCATCTGATGCACGTGACCGAGGCCAACTACGGCCTTGCCCAGGATTATTTCCGCCTCAAGGCCAAGATGCTCGGCATGGACAAGATCCGCAACTGCGACATGTACGCCCCGGTGGCCGAGTCGGAGAAGCAGTATGGCTTTGACGAGGCCCGGGACCTGGTAGTCTCATCCTACAGCCAATACGACCCGGATTTCGGCCGTATAGTCGGGGCCTTCTTCGATGAGCGCCGCGTGGACGTGCTGCCGCGCGCCGGCAAATCGGGAGGCGCCTTTGCCATGGGGGTTTCGCCGCAGATCCCACCGTTTCTGTTACTCAACTATACCGGCACCCTGCGCGATCTGGCCACCATCGCCCATGAGGCGGGCCACGGTCTGCACTTTGTCCTGGCCCAGAAGCAGAACATGCTCAACTACCACGCCCCGCTGCCGTTGGCCGAAACCGCGTCGGTTTTCGGCGAAATGCTGCTGACCCGCATGTTGCTTGAAAACGAAACCGATCCGGCGGTGCGCAAATCATTGTTGTGCGCCAAGATCGAGGACATCATCGCCACCACTTTCCGTCAAACCGTGCTGACCCGTTTCGAACTGCGCCTGCACAACGAGCGGCAGGCCGGATTGCTGTCCAATGACCGCATTGCCGGGATCTGGCTGGAGGAGAATGGCAAACTGTTCGGAGATGCCGTGGAACCGATCCCGGCCTACCGTTGGGGGTGGAGCTATATCAGCCATTTTATTCACAGCCGCTTTTACTGTTATTCCTACACCTTTGCCGAACTGCTGGTTCTGGCGTTGTTCCAGAAATACCGTGAAGAAGGTGAAGGCTTTAAGCCGGGCTATCGCCGCCTGCTGGAATCGGGCGGAGCTTTGTCGCCGGCAGACACAGCCCGTCTGGCTGGGATCGACATCACAGCCGAGGATTTCTGGCAGAAAGGTTATGATTTTCTTAAAGGCTTGATTGAGGAATTACAGGAAATCGTCTGACTCATCGGCACATGTGCCCACTTTTACGAGAAAAGCCCTCCGAATTTTCCGGTGGGCTTTTCTCGTAAAAGTAAAAGCAATTTTTTATAACTCCGTTATCATTGACTCCTATTTCAGTGGTGCGTGGCGTAATACCGATAAATCTGCACCCCCAATACCGCAACCATTAAACCCGCTAGACACATCAGAAATATCAGCATACGTAACACCTCCTTGTGTTTTTTAAATATCCTGAAATTATAATAACACCATTTTATTTTATTTTAAACATAAACTATTGATTGGTAAAAGCAAACACAGATCCTCATATTCTGGTTACCGATTTGCTTGACGAAAGATAAAATCCAGGTGAACAAGGAAACCCACTTGTAGATTGATAGCCCTCTCCCCGACCACAGCGCTGAGAAGGCGACCGCTAAAACGTCGTGAACAGGAGAATGCTCAGTGAGACAAGCGAGTTATGGCTTAGGGTTTATGAACGCTGCCGGCCGGCAACGCTCACAGGGAGTGAAAAGCTGTATGAATCCGAATGAAGGGAGGCAAGAAAGGTACGGGGACAGAGGAAACGAGGAGACCACACCCTGGTGGATCAGCCCGTGGTGGCTTTAAAGACCTGTTACACGCGGAATTTGCTCGCCATTGCCCGCAGATCGACAGCCGAATCCGTTAGGCCGGAGGCTGCCTGATCCGTTTCCCTGGTGCCACGGGAAACGTTGTCGATGACATCGCTGATCGCACGTATATTATTTCTGACGCCGGCAGTGGTGGCTGACTGTTCCTCGATTGCGGTTGCAATCTGGGCAACACTGTCGGTCAAAATTTCAATGTGAGACTTGATGTCCGTTATTGCCTGACTGGAGAGCTGGACTCCCTGCTCACCGTTTTTGACGCTCCGCGAACTCTGTCCCATGGACTCGACGACGTTTTTCACGTCGCTCTGCAGAACTGCTATGATCTTATGGATTTGCTGTGTCGCTGTTGTTGTGCGCACCGCAAGGCTTCTTACCTCGTCCGCCACGACGGCGAACCCGCGCCCCTGCTCACCGGCACGAGCCGCTTCAATGGCTGCGTTCAACGCCAGCAGGTTGGTCTGATCTGCAATATCCTCGATGGTTCCCACGATCTCGCCGATCTGATGGGAATTATTACCCAGCGACTCGACCGCCAGGGTCGTATCGCTGACCAGCGTGCCGATCTCAACCATCATCCGGGACATGGCGTCAATGGTCCGTTCGCCATCCATCGTGGATTCCTTCGTCTCCGTCGCCTTACTGGACATTAGCTGGCAATTCCGGGCAATATCGGAGCTGACCGACGTGAGATCTTCGACGGCGTGCACGACTGAAGCCGACTGTTCCACCGCCTGTTCGGCGCCGGCCGCCATGCCTTCGGAGGTCTGGCGCAGATCGCCGGCGGCCTTGGTCAGACCTTCAGATGTTGACTGGATGGCAGAGATCATCGAACGCATGTTTTGCTGTAACTCGGCTATTGTTTTGATTATAAGGCTGATTTCATTGTTACGCTTGGCGACGATATTCTGGGACAGGTCGCCGTTGGCCATGGTCTGAAGGTGCGCGATCACCCGGTTGATCGAACTTCCGATCCCCATGATGTTCAGCATGCCGAAAAAAGCGCCCAGGATTATGAAAAGCCCCAACGAACCCCATCGAACCGCCCCTGAATCGGTACGGGCCAAAATGGTCAATGCGATCATACAGATGCTGTAGCAGAAACAGAGCAGTGCAATTCGCATCTTGATGGAGAGGCGGTAATAGTACTCCTGAAGTGCTTGCATAGCGTTATCTCTCTATAGTTGTGATTTTGGTAATGTTTACACACAAATCAAACAATATTCAATAACAATTCCAGTGCATTAAAATAAATTTACCTTTATGTAAGTATATGCTAAATATGAATAAATGTATGTATGGGACAGATATCGGATACGGTTGTTACCTAAGTCATGTTCGCCTCGTCTCGAGATAATCAAAATGCTTGTTGCCAAGTTCGATTCCTTCGCGACGCGGGATCAGGTGGATATGGGCGTGCAGTATGGATTGACCGGCGACAGGGCCACAGTTTATGCCTATGTTGAAACCTTGCACCGTAGAATCGTAGCGCATGATCTGCTCCCTGAGCGCAATCAGCAACCGTTGCGCGTCGGAGCGTTCTTCGTCGGTCATGCTGAAATAGTCCAGGGTGTGGCGATAGGGCACGACGAGCAAGTGACCTTGAGTCACCGGATAAAGATCCTCAACGGCAAAGACGGTTCCCAGCTCCATCAGCACGCGGTGATGTATTGCGTCGGAACAAAATACGCACTTCCTGGCAAATCCCCACATGCTTTCCCCCTTTGGAACTATCCGTTTTCCCCATCAAGAACTTCGCGGACTCTGGACAGCAACACATTCCGTGTCAACGGCTTTTGCAAAAAATGTACCCCATCCTCCGGTAATCCGCTCCGAAGGATATCGTTATCCGAGTAGCCACTGATAAAAATAATCTTGATATCCGGTTGTTTTTCCTTGATTTTTTGGTACGCGTTCCAACCGCCCATCTTCGGCATAACCACATCCATGAGCAGCAAGCCGATCCTTTCGGAATGCATTCCAAACTTGGCTACGGCATCCTCGCCATCATTGGCCGAAATGACGGCATAACCACTCTCGGTCAGTATGCTTGAGACCAGAGCCCTTACCAAGGCGTCGTCTTCAGCCACCAGGACAGCCTCGGAACCCGGCGGATTGTCCGCAGGAAGGGTACAAACGCCCTGCTCTTCATCTTCCGCGAGGCACATATCCTGTGCAATCGGCAAAAATACAGAGAAGACAGTTCCCTCACCTTCCTTGCTCTGCACGGTGATAAATCCGTTGTGTTGTTTGATAATGCCATGCACGATCGACAGCCCCAGGCCAGTCCCCTTGCCGATTTCCTTGGAGGTAAAAAACGGCTCGAATATCTTGGTCAGAATTTGCTTCTCGATTCCAGGACCGGTGTCGGTAACGGAGAAAAGAGCGTGGGTTCCTGGCAGGCCGTAACCATGGGTTGCGACGAAGTTGCCATCCAGTTCCTCTTTCGACAACTTGATAGTAATGCGACCGCCATTGGGCATGGCATCGCGGGCGTTGGACACCAGATTCATGATCACTTGCTCGACGTTACTGCTGTCCGCGCGGACATAATATTTCCCGGCACCATATTCCGTTTCGAGCATGATATCTTCGCCGATTATCTGGCGCAAAAATTCTTCCATATTTTTGATGATGCCGGCCAGGTCGACCAGCCGCGGGTTTAAAATCTGTTTTCTACCGAATGCGAGCAGGGAGCCCGTCAGTTGTACACCCCGGTTTGCCGCGGAAAGGATGCTGTCCAGTCTGTACAGGGCCGCATCCCGGTCCTGCAGGTTGTCCTTGAGCATGGTTGCATAGCCAATGATTACCGTCAGCAGGTTGCTGAAATCGTGGGCAACGCCGCCGGCAATCTGTCCCATCGCATCCATTTTCTGGGAATGGCGCAACTGTTCTTCAAGCGATTTTCTGTCGTTTATATCCTCAAAAATAGCGATGTAATTGGTGGTAGCCCGGCTCTGAACGCTGATGGGAAAGATGGTGGCATATTCCCAAACAAAGCCTTTGTTGCAATGCGTGCTGAATAATTCACCCTGCCAGACGTTACCGGATACCACTGTTTCCCAAATATTCTGAAAATTATTGCCCGGTCCGGCGTTTGTCTTTAATTCATACAATTTCTTGCCAATTACGTCATCCTCGGAACAGTCCATCATCTCAATGAACTTGGGGTTGGCAAACTCGATAATACCGTCCGTATCCATGATAACGACCGAAGATGGGCTTTGTTGGATGATTGCCGACATCTTGAAGAGCAGATTTTCAGCGTGAATGCGCTCATCAAATTCGTAACGGAGGTGTTCATTGGTCTCAGCCAACTGTTGCTCTCTCACGTCAAGAAAACTTTGCGTTTGCACGAGCGCCCGGTAAGGGAGTATGCGGAAAGCAAGAAAGATGAGTGCACCCAAAAACGTCGAAGCGACACTTACCAGAGCCGTCTTTGCCAGTAGATGACTCAATGAACGAGTAATCTCGAACTGTGCCACAACCGCGCCTGCGTCGAAGATATTCCTTCGCAGCGAGATAACCGGCGAAGACAAGGTGTCCGCGTTTTCCGCAATGACCTTGCCCTTCGGATCAATGATACGCCGTATCTCGATTACCCCGGCAGCGGTGCGCCGTTGAAGCAACTCGGCAAGCCTGGTTTGTTCGAACATCCACATGCCGGGATTCGCCATCACCATATCTGTGGCCGCGCGGGCATTCATGTCGGCCTGCGTCTCCATGCTGCCACGCAGATATTCATAGGAAATGGCGAAATAGCCCGCCGGTATCAGGAACGCAATGATGACGGCCATGGTCCCGGCGAACAGGGCAGTGGTACGGCGTATAGTACGGGTTTTCTGTCTCACGGCCCGTCTTTTGGGCCGGCAACAACCAGTACTCCGGTTTTTCCGGCAATGACGCGTCCCTGCCGAGAATAGACAAAAGCCAGAAATTTTTGGACAGCAGGCGACGGATGGGCGGCAGTAATGAAATTGATCTGTTTGACGAGCGGATAGTTCCCGCGTGAGAGCGATTGCAGGGAGCCCTTGACTCCATTAAGCTTCAGGATGTTAAGCGGCTGTTTGCCGGAAATGATCGAAACCAGTGCCGAGGTCCCGATTGCGCCTGGCGTCCTTGAGACGGTTTCATCCGACTCCGGATCGGTCGCGGCATACATAACCCCTGCCAGCGACCGGCTTTTGTTGAGGGCTTCGTTTACGCCGGGAGACAGCCCCCGCAGAATCCGGCTGTCAACATCCTCCCAAGGGCGCAGCACCACTCTGATCCGCTCTCCGTTAGGCCATTGTCGCAACCTGCCGGCATAGATATCTTCCAGTTCCCTGGTGGTGATATTCTTTTTGGGGACTGACTTTTCGGTCACCGCCAGAAGTGGTGTTTTGCCGAACCTGTGGAACTGAAGACCTTTTGCGCCTTGTTCAGGGGTAAGAGGCTTGCTGCTCACAACGACATCAAGCACACCGGCGAGAAGGGCCTGAACGGCGCCGGCACTACCCAGGGCTTTTCCTGTTTCGACATGGACCTCGCGATGTTGTTCGGTGTAGGCATCCGCCAGTAATCTGGCCATGCCGAGCGGCCCCCCCGAGCCATTCATTCGGATGATTTCCATGGCGTGGGACTGACTTGCAACAGCTGTCACGGCACAGGCCACCACGAGTATCATCCTGAAGAAACCGGTTATCAGCCTGCCAGCGACGTTGCCCATAGCCCCCACCCGTACCGTTTTCGAGGTATGTCTTTCTATGTTCCATAAATATCATTAATTTTTACGATAATGTCAATGTATAGGTAAATGGGGTGTTATGACATCGAGGCGGGCGGTAACACGGTCAAACCGACCTTTTTGCCGAGGGCGGTTTGACCGTGCCATAGGATGATATTAAGAGTAGGGGTTACAGAACCTTGAGAACGATCTTGCCCCGAGCGTGGCCGTTCCGGCTAAGCTCCTGAGCGCGGCGGGCTTCGGCAAGCGGCAGCACCGACTCCACCATGACCCTGATCTTTCCCGAATCCACAAGCTTGGCGATCTCCGCCAACTCCGCCGCATCGGGCTGAATGAATACAAACTCGGGGCGCACGCCATGTGCCACCGCTTCCTCCTGGGAAGGGGGGCTGACAATGGAAACCATGACGCCTCCCGGCTTCACTACCTTCCAGGAGCGCGCCTGGGTCTCGCCGCCTATGGTGTCGAATACCACGTCAACATCCCGCACCCGGTCCTCAAAGCGCACATTCTGATACGCAATGACCTCGTCGGCACCCAGGTCAAGCAGGTAATCGTGATTGCGTTCGGAGGCGGTGGCAATGACATGGGCGCCCTTCCATTTCGCCAACTGCACGGCATAGGTTCCCACCCCTCCGGCCGCCCCGTGGATGAGTATCGTCTGCCCGGCAGAGAGATGAGCTGCGGAAAAAAGTGACTTGCTCGCCGTCAGACCGGCAAGGGGAATGGCAGCCGCGTGCAGGTGGTCGATGGTTTTTGGTTTGAAGGCCGCCTCAGTTTCCCTGATCACGATGAATTCGGCATATGCTCCGTCCCGCGCGAGATCAGGCCGGCTGAACACCTCGTCCCCCACTTGGAAGCGAATCACCTCCGGACCTACCGCCTCCACCGTGCCGGACACATCCCAGCCCATGATCAATGGCAGGCGACTGTCGAGCATGTCCTTGAGGTACCCCTCGCGGATCTTCCAATCCACGGGGTTGACCGCGGCGGCGTGGACGCGGACCAGGATTTCGTCCTTTCCCGGCTGCGGACGTGGCGCATCTTCATGCACGAGCACCTCCGGTCCGCCATATGCGTGAATGCGCACGGCTTTCATGGTTTCCATAACCTCTCACCTCCTGCTAAAAAGAATACCCACCTCTTTCCTTGATTATTCGGCAGTATGGCAAATCATCGCGCCGGAGCCTGCGTGAAAATTTCCGCGAAAAACTGCTTCATCGCCTCCCAGGAACGCTTATCTGCTTTCTCGTTGTAGGCGGCACCTTTACTGTTGTCGTTTCCGGCATCCGGGTTGGTGAAACTGTGCACCGCATTGGCGTAGGTTATGAACTGCCAATCCACCTTGGCGGCACTCAACTCCTGCTTGAAGGCGGCTCTCTCATCCGCTTTCACAAAGGGGTCGTCGGCGCCCTGTAGCGCCAGGACTTTTGCCTTGATGTTCTTCGCATCCTCCGGCTTGGGCGTAGCAAGACCGCCGTGAAAGCTGACGACGCCTTTCAGGTCGGCGCCATCGCGGGCCAACTCCAGCACGGTAGTGCCGCCAAAACAATACCCGATGGCGGCAAGGCGATGCCGGTCAACAAACTTCTGCCCTTTCAAGACTTCCAGCCCAGCCCTGGCACGGGCGCGCATCAAAGGTCGGTCATCTTTATAGATGGCAGCCACCCTGGCGGCATCGGCAGGCGTTGCGGGGCGCACCCCTTTGCCGTAGATGTCGGCCGCAAAGGCAACATACCCCAGTTTTGCCAGCATCTCGGCCCGCTTCTTCACATAGGGGCCAAGCCCGGTCCATTCATGCACCACCAGCACCCCAGGGCGCTTGCCGGTCTTGGCGTCGTCCCATGCCAGATACCCCTCCAGCACGGCATCTCCTTGTTTATACTCAATGACCTTGGTCTTGACGGCAGCCTCGGCAGAGGCCGCCCAACAACTGAGGGCCGCTGCAACCATGATAAGTCTCAACATGGCATCCTCCTTAATTACGCCGATTCTTGACGTTGTTGTATAGTATATACCCTGCGGCGGCGGGGTCAATTGATGCGCCCCCCTATCTTGACAACAGAGCCGACCATGCGGTAAGGTGGTGCAATCCTGGTGTTCTCACGACCTGATATGAAAACAGTCTCCCTCACATTCATTATCTTGTATCTCCTGTTGCCGATTGCATGCCTCACGCTCTCTGTCCCGGCATATAGGGAAGCAGGCGACATTTCTTTGCCCCCGACCAACTGACCAGCCGAATAACGCCCCGTACACCATGATGCAGACAGCGGATTGAATCACCATGTATAATTGGTCACTCAAAAAACTGAGGCGGGTGGTTGTGGCGGTTATCGGCATGACGGTCCTCATCATCGGTATTGCCATGATCGTTCTGCCTGGTCCGGCCATCGTCGTTATTCCGGCCGCGCTGGGTATCCTCGCCACCGAGTTTGCCTGGGCCCGCAGGCTATTGCACCGTGTGCGGGAAAAGATCGAGCGCGCCGCCAACAACCGGAAAAACAGTAATCAACCAAAACCGTGATGAAAAAATCATGATGACCGCCGGAGCACCGCAATGATCCAATCACCCGAAGTCCTGGCTGCGAAAAACAAAGCCGCGACCCTGTCCATAGCCTCCAATACGATACTGATCATACTGAAGCTGGCAGTCGGCGTTATGATGCAGTCGGTCAGCGTTCTCTCCGAAGCGGTGCATTCAGCCATCGACCTGGTGGCCGCCCTTATCGCCTGGTTCTCGGTCAGGGAGTCGGGCAAACCTGCCGACGATGTTCACCGTTTCGGCCACGGCAAGATCGAGAACGTTGCCGGGACCATCGAGGCCGCCCTGATCTTCGGTGCGGCTTTCTATATTATCCGGGAGGCGGTGCACAAGCTGCAAACGGGTACGGTGGAGATCGGGAGCCTGGGAATAGGTGCGACGGTCATGGCACTGTCCGCCCTGGCAAACTACCTGGTTTCCCGACATCTGCTGAGCGTCGCGTCCAGGACCGATTCGGTGGCGCTGGAAGCCGATGCCCTGCACCTGAGAACGGATGTGTACACCTCTGTCGGCGTACTTGGTGGGCTGGTAGCCATAAAGCTCACCGGCATCGCCATGCTTGACCCGATTGTTGCCATAGTTGTGGCGTTCATGATCATGAAGGCTGCCTGGGATCTCACCAAAACAGCTTTCTTCCATATCCTCGACGTCAAGTTGCCCGACGACGAGGAGGCACTGATCCATGATGCGATGAAACGCTACACAAACCGTTTCATCGAATATCACAAACTGCGCACCCGCAAATCCGGTCATATCCGCCATATCGACATGCATCTGGTTGTTCCGAAGCAGATGACCGTCGAAGCCGGACATACGCTTACCCACCAGATCACGGCGGACATTGAGAAATGCCTGCCCTACAGCCATATCCTGGTACACATCGAGCCTTGTCCCGGCGGGTGTGAGAGATGCGCCGTGGAATGCCCGAAGGTCGGCGGTCTTTCAATGGCATAATACTGTGGGGTACACGCCCTCCCCCGCCGGACGCACGAAGCATGGTACAACGCTCGCTGATGGAAGATGAGGGCGATGTGTTGAACGATAGGGTCGAGATCAGGCGTGGACGGGTCGGGGAAGAAAAAGGGCCAGAATTGAGGCCGCTGCGGTGATCAGGGCTGCCAGCAGGTAGGCGCCGGCAAAGGCGCCGGTGGCCTTGGCGATTATCCCGGCCAGGGCCGGGCCAAGGGTCTGCCCCGCAGCGAAGAAGATGGTGATGGTGGCAAAAGCGCCTGCGGCGCGCGACGGCCCCAGGTAATCCCCCACGGCGGCAGCCATGATGGCCGGTATGGCGAAGACCGCCAGCCCATACAGGACGATGGAGATCGTCAGCCCCACACTGCCCGGTTTGAGCCCGGCCAAGAGATAGGCGGCGCTCTGGACGGCAAAGACCAATGCCAAGCCGTAGCGGCGGCCGATGCGGTCGGAGAGGGCACCGAACAGCACCCCGGAAAAGAAGCTGAAGAAACCGGCCCACGACCAGTAGTGACCTGCCTTGGCTTCGCTAAAGCCATACTCCCGCACCATGGTGGTGACGATAAAGGTGCCGTAGACCATGAACGTAGCGCCGAAGGCCAGGTAAAGCACACCCAGGCGTACCAACAGGGCTCCGTCGCCGCGCCGCTCGTGGGGAATAAGCTGCTCGGGAGAGGGGGGCAGACTGCGGCCCATTGGTTCCAGGCCGACATCGGCGGGATGGCTGCGTACCAGCCAGCCAGCCAGAATACTCACCACCAGGGCGACAGAACCCAGCACCAGCCACCCAGCCCGCCACCCCTCGGCCCCGAAAACGCGATTGAGATAGGGAATCAGAAAACCGGCCAGCATGATTGCCGCTCCGTTACCCGCGATCATCAGCCCGGCGGCCGTGCCGCGCCGGTCGCTGCGGAACCAATGGTTAATCAAGACCATGGTCGGGATGTTGGCAAAGCCGGTTCCCACGCCTGCCAGGAGGTAGAGTGCGAACGGTGCGATGAAACCGCTGGAGCGGCCAATGGCCAGCAGCGCCAGGGTGATCGGCATCAGCCCGGCGCAGATCATGACCCGCGGCCCGAAGCGCCTGATGAGACGGGGCGCCAAGACCACCGACAGCAGATACCCGCAGAAATTGCCGGTACCGATGAAACCCATGCGGTCGTAGGAGAGTCCCAATCCGGCCTGCATGGAAGGGAGCAACATAGTGTAGGCATAGCGTGCCAAGCCGATGCAGGCGAAAATGATGAGAAAACCGACGGCGACGATCACCCATCCGTAATGGAACGGGACGACTGGAGTTGTTGTCCCGTTCCCGGGGCGCGCGGCTTTCCCTTGTTGGCTTGGCATGCCGCAAAGGTAGCGGCGCCAGAGGAGTTAGTCAACCCTTAAACAACGTCTCACGTCTCCTCAAAAACAATGTTACACGACCAGGGGAACGGCAGCAGAGTGACCGTTCCCCTGTATTTTCAGCATTCAACTGTACAGATTCCGTTACTTGAAGGTTTTCAGAACATATTCGGCAATGGCCTTTGCTTCCTTGTCAGGCATTTCCTTTTTGTCGAATTTGGTCATGCCGGGTCCGGGGTTACGTATCTTTGCCACAATGTTCTTCCAGCTCTTGATGCCGTTTTTTGCAAGAGCCTCCTTCCCCAGTGGCTTGGCCTTATTGATGATATTTCCACCCCCAGGGTGGCACACGGCGCAGTGCTTGTCGAATTCCGCCTTGGCATTAATCTTTCCCCCCTCCATATCTGCCTGTGCGCTGAAGGCAAGGGCTCCGAACGTGAACAATGTGGCTGTTACGATAGTCTTTTTCATAAGGTTGTGCCTCCTGGTTGATTGCCTGACGTGTCAGGTTTTACGTGTACATCAGAGACGATAGCACAATAAATGTATATCTCAAGCCTTGCGAAGAAAACGCGAATACTTTCCCATTTACAACGCCTTTAAACACAAGGGGGCAGGCCATTTTCGGCCTACCCCCTTGTCTGTCCTGCAAAGCCAACATCAATCAAATCAGCACGGCAGTGTCGGCAGCTCCACGCCGGCCATCTTCTGTACCATGCGGACCACTTGGCAACTGTAGCCGAACTCGTTGTCGTACCATACATAGAGGACGCATCGGTGCCCCTCGGCGATGGTGGCCAGAGAGTCCACCACCCCGGCATGGCGTGAGCCGACAAGGTCGCTGGAGACCACTTCCGGGGAATTGGTGTAGTCTATCTGGTTCTGCAACGGCGAGTCCAGCGAGATACCGCGCAGGTAGTCGTTGATCTCCTCCACGGTGACCTTCTGACTCAGCTCCAGGTTGAGGATGGCCAGCGAGACGTTAGGGGTCGGTACGCGGATGGCATTGCCGGTCAGTTTGCCGGCCAGTTCGGGAATGACCTTGGCGACCGCCTTGGCGGCCCCGGTCTCGGTGATGACCATGTTCAGAGGGGCACTGCGTCCGCGACGCGAGGCCTTGTGGTAGTTGTCGATCAGGTTCTGGTCGTTGGTGTAGGAGTGGCAGGTCTCCATGTGGCCATGCACAATGCCGAAGCGGTCGTTAATGGCCTTCATCACCGGCACGATGGCGTTGGTGGTGCAACTGGCGGCGGAGAAGATGCGCTCCTGCGGGGTGATCAGTTCGTTGTTGACCCCGGCCACCACGTTGGGGATGTCGCCTTTGCCCGGCGCAGTGAGGATTACCTTGTCGATGCCGGGGGACTTGAGATGGCGGGACAACCCTTCCCGGTCGCGCCACTTGCCGGTATTGTCGATCAGGATTGCGTTGGTGATGCCGTACTGGGTGTAGTCCACCGACTCGGGCGCGTCGGAATAGATGATGCGGATCATATTGCCGTTGGCGATAATGGCGTTCTCTTCCTCATCCACGGTGATAATGCCGTTGAATTGGCCGTGGATGGAATCGCGGCGCAACAGGCTGGCGCGCTTGACAAGATCGTCGCTGCTCCCCTTGCGCACCACCGCCGCCCGCAGGCGCAGCTTCTCGCCGCTGCCGGCCTTGTCGATCAGGATGCGGGCCAGCAGCCGTCCGATGCGGCCGAAGCCGTAGAGCACGATGTCCTGGGGCTCGGCCAGAAGCGAGGTCCTGCCGGTATTGACGGAGGCAAGTTCCTGGACCACAAAGGCGTCCACCGGCATACCCGAAGCGAGAAAGCGCACGGTGAGCTTGCCGAGGTCGATGCGGGCGGGGGCCAGGTCGAGTTTGGCAATAGCCTCAAGGACCGGCTGGGTGTCCAGTACCGTCAGTTCACCGTCCAGGATGAGCCGGGCAAAGCGGTGGGCCTTGAGCAGGTCGATGACCGTACCGTGCACCAATGAGCGGCCATAGACGGTCAGCACGATATTTTTTTCGCGGTAGAGCCGGCCGATGACCGGCAACATGCCTTCGGCGACAGCTTCCTGCCGCTGCCATTCCTTGAGATGAATTTCGGGTTTTTGTCGATTCATGGATGAGCACCTTTGCTGGTTGAGATAGACTACGGAAAAACGCCCGCACAAGCACGGGCAAGGTTATTTTACGACATCAGGCATGCAGCCTCAAGCATTTCGTTACAGGGTAATCGCGGTCTGCCCGGAAATCAGGACCAATTTTTCAGTCCGATCCATGGCCTTGATCCGGGCCTCGCGGCTGGTGGCGGAAGCACGGTTGTGGTTATGTTCCAGATAGACCACTCGTAGCGGTTGCCGCCCCCGAAAATATTTGGCGCCCTTCCCCTCCGCGTGCTGGCGGAACCTCCGCTCCATATCCGTAGTGACCCCGGTGTAGAGGGAGTTGTCGGAGCAGAGGATGATGTAGACGTGCCATTCCACAAGTCTTAGGGCTTGATATATGCGTTCAGGCCGATGGTCACCGGCTTGCCGTCCACGTGGGCGGTAGTGACGGCGTTGCCGCGGGTGCTGGCCACCACCAGGGTTTTTCCCGAGGCCGACCGGGTCGGTTTCTCCAGATCGATCTCGATACAAAGCTTGTTGTCTTTGATTTCAACCGTCATTGCCATGATGTGCCCCTTTCGTTTTTTGTGGGGGCTGCAACGGAGCCGGCAAAGAGCGGCACGCTGGACCCCAACCCATGAACGACGCTGGTAAAGGCATCCCTGTTGTCCAATTTGCCCCGGCCGAACCGCTCGGCAAACAACGTCTGGATGCGGGGAATCCGCGAGGTGCCTCCGGTCAGAAAGACCGTATCCATCTGGGCCGGCGTAAGCCCGGACCGTGCCACGACCTCGTCGATGCAGTCAGCAATCTGCCGGATATTTTCCGCATTGATCGCTTCAAACTCCACCTTGCCGATCTCCTCGCCGATACAGAGATCGCGCTCTCGGAAGCTGATCATGGCATGTTCCCGTTCGGAAAGCTCGCATTTGGCCTTTTCAATGGCCTGGAACAGGAAAAAACCGTAATTGTCGCTGATGATATTTTCCAGGTGTTCAATGGCCCGGCGGTCGTCGGTGGTAGCCTTGATCACCCGGATGTGTTCCCTGGTCTTGCGCGACCGCAACAGCGGGATGCGATGCCACTGGCAGAGGGTATAGACAATGCTCTTGGGGACACTCACCCACTCGTCCTTACCCATGGTCTTGTAGCGGGCATAACGACCGAAATGGTGCGCCACCTTGTCCCACATGATCTGGGAATCGAACTTGTCACCGGCCACGTAGACGCCCCCCAGGGAGAGCACGTCGCTACGCCGGTCGGAACGGGCAAAGGCCCCCCCCTTGACGCGGATCACCGAAAAATCCGATGTGCCGCCGCCGAAATCGCCGATGAACACGATCCGCTCCTGCCCGGCCCGCAAGGTCTCTTCAAAGGCCAGCGCCGCAGCAACCGGTTCGAACTGGAACCAGATGTTCTTGAAACCGGCCTTGCGGGCAGCCTTTTCCAGACGTTGCTCGGCCACGGCGTCCTTCTCCGGATCTGCGGAAAACACCACCGGCCGTCCCAGGACAACGCTTTCCACGGGGCACCCCACATGCGCCTCACCCCGGGCCTTGATCTTCCTCAAGATGATCGCCACCAGGTCATCAATGGCATAGCGTCTGCCGAATACCTCGGTGCTGTCGAAACTGGTGTTCGGCAGAAAGGTCTTGATGGACTGCATAAAGCGCCCGCTGGCCCCGTCGCCCACATACTGGCGAATGGCCTCCTGCCCGGCATAAATCTCGTGTTCCTCGTTAAAGTAGAGCACCGAACGCATCAATTCCCCGCTACGGTCGTTGCCGTCCACGGCAATCACCTCAACAGAACCGTTCCGGTAGACCGAAAGTGCTGAATTGGTGGTGCCGAAATCGATACCGAATACGATCTGCACTGACAAACTCCTCGCCGTCAAACATCAACCTCACCCGTCAAGTTGCGGGGGGTACGCACATTACGCCATCAGCTTTTCAGCTTCAAGCAATTTTACGGGGCACCAGGAAGAAAAGGGCAAAGGGGGCGTTGATCGCAGGGGTATAAGGGGATGACTATTGCGCACCAACTTATTGTACAGTCCAACAACGCGTTAGCGTTTCCGCCATTATTTCATATGTGCGGATGTTTCCAGGGCCCGGGCCAGTTGGTCGGGGCACGACGTGTCCCCCTGGCAGGCGATCCCCTTCAGACGCCGCACGACTTCCGCCACCGGCATCTCTTTGACCAGGGCCGTCAATGCCTGGGTATTGCCGGAGCAGCCGCCGACGAAATCGGCACTCACGAGAATGCCGGCTTCCATCTCAATATCGATCCGTTTACTACAGGTGCCAACCGTTTCATAGCTGAATTTCATTGCTGCACATCTCCTGACATAGGTTTAGATGTTCATTTATAGCACAGTGCGTTCGGCACGTCACGCTCGCCACGCGTTTAGCCCTTTGCGCTTCTGCCGATGGTGTGCTATCACTAGTCGGCGTGTCATTCCATCAACAAGCGGCTGCACGGCAATCCGGCCGCCGCACCGGCGGACCACATGAATAAACTCGGCGTGACCATTCTCCTTGCCTTTGTCCTTGGCGTAGTCGCCTTTGGAACCTGGCAACTCTTTGCGGGCAACCTGGGAGCGTCCTTTTCTACCTTCCCTTTTCTGCTTGTCACCTACCTGTTCGTCCTGAGGCTCCGGCGGCGCGGGGAATGAGTTTCAATTGCTCCGGCGCCAAGGTTACATGGCACCGGAAGAAACAACACCCCCCGTCCCGGCAAGCCGGAACGGGGGGTCATAGTATGCCATCAGCCTTTCAGCCTCAAGCATTTCCTCTCAAAATCTACTTGTATTCCGGCATCTCGTCGAACTGCAGATACTTATAGATCTTCTCCTTGTTCGGCTCAATCTTCTCCTTGTAAACCTTCATATACTCGGCCGGCGTGGGCAGCTTACCCATGAGCGCCGTTACCGCGCCCAACTCGGCGGAACCGAGATAGACCTTGGCGCCGTTGCCGATACGGTCATCGAAGTTGCGGGTCGAGGTGGAGAACATGTTGACGCCGTCGGGTACGCGGGCCTGGTTGCCCATGCAGAGCGAGCAGCCGGCGATCTCGATACGGGCGCCGAAGGCGCTGTACACCGAGAAGTAGGCTTCGTCCTTAAGCTGGGCCTGGTCCATGCGGGTCGGCGGGCAGATCCAGGTGCGGACATCCGGGTTGAACTTGCTGCCGCGCCAGATCTCGGCGGCGGCGCGGAAGTGGCCGATGTTGGTCATGCAGGAACCGAGGAACACGTCCTGGATCTTGGTCCCCTTGACCTGGGAGAGCAGTTTGACGTCATCAGGATCGTTCGGACAGGCCAGGATCGGCTCCTTGATGTCCGCCAGGTTGATCTCGATCACGGCTGCGTATTCGGCACCCTTGTCGGCCTTCAACAGGCTCGGCTTCTTGAGCCATGCCTCTACCGCCTTGATGCGGTTTTGCAGGGTTTTCTTGTCCGAATAGCCGTCGGCGATCATCTTCTTCATCAGGGCCACGTTGGACTTGAGGTAGGTGGCTACCGACTTCTCGGAGAGCTGAATGCAACCTGCGGCGGCCGAACGCTCGGCGGCAGCGTCGGTCAGTTCGAAGGCCTGCTCCACGGTCAGGTCGGGCAGACCCTCCATCTCCAGGATGCGGCCGTTGAAGATGTTGACCTTGTTTTTCTTGGGCACGGTCAGAAGACCTTGCTTGATAGCCCAGTAGGGGATAGCGTTC
This sequence comes from Geobacter sp. AOG2, assembly GCF_019972295.1. Lineage (NCBI taxonomy): Bacteria > Pseudomonadati > Thermodesulfobacteriota > Desulfuromonadia > Geobacterales > Geobacteraceae > Geobacter > Geobacter sp. AOG2. Next base: position 1,946,796 of record NZ_BLJA01000001.1, on the reverse strand, counting down.
ACGGCGTCACGCAGGGTGATGCCGGGGTTGAATTTGCCTTTGAAACGCACCAGGACCGATTCGGGCATGTCCAGGGGCATGAAGCCCATGGCGCCGGCAAAGGCCACCAGGCCGGAACCGGCCGGGAAGGAGATACCGATGGGGAAACGGGTATGGGAATCGCCGCCGGTGCCGACGGTATCGGGCGTCAACAGGCGGTTCAGCCAGGAGTGAATGACGCCGTCGCCGGGACGCAGGGCCACGCCGCCACGCTCGGAGATGAAGCCGGGCAGGTTCTTGTGCATCTTGACGTCGGCCGGCTTGGGGTAAGCGGCGGTGTGGCAGAAGGACTGCATGAACATGGGTGCCTGGAACTTGAGGCAGGCCAGTTCTTTCAACTCGTCGGCGGTCATGGGCCCGGTGGTGTCCTGGGAACCGACGGTGGTCATCTTGGGCTCGCAGGCGGTGCCGGGCAGGATGCCGGTGACGCCGCAGGCGACACCGACCATCTTCTGCGCCAGGGAGAAGGCCTGCTTGGCCTTGGGCTTGGGATTCACCGGCAGGGTGAATACCGTGGTCGGCTTGAGGCCTAAGGCTTTACGGGCCTTGTCGGTAACGGCGCGACCGATGATCAGCGGGATGCGGCCGCCAGCGCGGAATTCGTCGGGTACGGTGTTGGGAGCTATGGTCAGTTTGGAGAGAACCTTCTTACCCTTCTCATCGGTGATGACCCCCTTCTTGGTGTCGATCACGATCACGTCGCCGGTCTTCATGCCGGTCACGTCGGCCTTGAGCGGCAGGGCGCCGGAGTCCTGGGCGGTATTAAAGAAGATCGGGGCGATGACGCCGCCGATGATCACACCGGCGGTTTTCTTGTTGGGTACGCAGGGGATCTCTTCACCGATGGCCCACAATACACTGTTGCAGGCCGACTTGCGGGAGGAACCGGTACCGACCACGTCGCCAACGAAGGCGACCTGATAGCCTTCCTTGCGGAACTTGGCGATGGTGGCAAGTCCGTCCTTGAAGCGGGTCTTGCCCATGGCCAGGGCGTGCAGCGGGATATCGGGGCGGCTCCAGGCGTCACCGGCCGGTGAGAAGTCGTCGGTGTTGATCTCGCCGTCCACTTTGTAGACCTTGACCTTGATGGTCTCGGGTACGCCCTTGCGGCTGGTGAACCACTCGGCGTCGGCCCAGGATTTGAGCACCTTGGCGGCTGCGGCATTTTTGGCCTTGGCCAGGGCTGCCACCTCGTCGAAGGCGTCATACACCAGGGTGATATGGGAGAGTGCCGTAGCGGCGGCGTCGGCCAGTTTCTTGTCTTTCAGGGCCGCTACCAGCGGAGCCACGTTATAACCACCGATCATGGTGCCCAGCAACTTGATGGCGGCTACCTGGTCGATCAGGGGGGACTTTTTCTTGCCGCTGACGATCTCGGCCAGGAATTCGGCCTTGACTTTGGCAGCAGGGTCAACGCCTGGGGAAACGCGGTTGGTGATCAGGTCCAGCAGGAATTTTTCCTTGCCCTTGGGGGGTTTGACCAACAATTTGCACAGCTCGGCGGTCTGCTCGGGCGTGAGCGGCAACGCGGGGATTCCCTGGGCCGCCCGTTCCTTTTCATGGGCTAAATAGGCTTCGATCATCTGACATCCTCCTTTGGGATATATATACTGCGGTCGGTTTTGCCTTAGCAAACAGGTTTCACTCGTTAAAATGCATACTGTATACACTTCAAATTGGCCACTGTCAATGAGTTACAGCTTGGCAACCACATCAAAACACAATGTGTCATCAGTGTCACACAAACCAAAACAAACACCTTAATACCCCGGATTTACGGCCTATCCTTCCGTCAAAACACCCCTTACACTTGGCAACAAGAACATTTGTGAGCCACAAAAGACACATCATAATGAAAACACAATACCCGAAAGGCGTAAAATAATACAATCAAAACAAGTCGTTATACCGTAAACCGTAGTGGCTGAATCTGGGCACCTTCCTTGCTCACAATATAGGTAGAACGGCACATAGATTGTTATCCCAGGGAAGGAACACACTGAATTGATGCAACTCCTGTTCGCCCACAAGATGAAACTTCTCCTAAAGACCCTTCACACCTTTGCTTCATGTGCCTGGGTCGGCGGCGTGTCGGCAGTCCTGATAATCCTGAACAATGATCGCCGAACCATCAACGGTGATGAACTCTTTGCTTTTCATTCCGCCATAACAATCATCGACGACATGCTTATAGGCCCGGGTGCCGCCGTGTCGCTGCTAAGTGGCGCGCTGCTGTGCCTGACATCCAAGTGGGGGTTTTTCAGACATTGCTGGGTTGTGGTCAAGTGGATCGGGACCCTGATCGCTATTTATGTCGGGGTAGCCTATCTCAACCCCTGGATGAGGGAGCTGGCTCACTTTTCGGACATTCTTCGCGACAACACAACACAGAATATCGATTATCTGCAACTGTTCCACAAGGGTATCGTTGCGGTTTACCTGCAGATTGCCGCACTATTCCTGCTGGTCATCGTATCCATCTTCAAACCGGATCCCGATTTGCTGCCAAGCGAACACGAGTTACGGCATACCATACTTCGCGGCAACCTGAAAAAGGCCATACGTCTGCGTGGCAGGATCGCGAGCAGCTTACGGCGTTCCCTGGGCGCGAATCAACCGTCCTGATTACCACACCGAAACAGCCGCATACCCCACCACCTGGCTATTATCGCCGGTAATGCCGCCACTGTTCCCATAGGCAGTGAGTTCTGCCTGTGCAGCCCCCAGTTCCCGGCTCGCCACCAGCATGACCGCCGCCGGCACAACCCCGCACATGGTAATGCGTTCACTGCGGCAGATTTTCAGCAGTCCCTCGGGATCAAAAGCCAAAATCCTTGCCAAAGCCTGCTCGTCCTTACGCCGGGCCGAGTCGGCCGACTCGTAATGGGTCATGTCGGAACTGGCCACGATCAGAACCTCCCCGCCATAGCTGCGTATCGCTGCGGCAATCCCCTTGCCGATCTCCTGCACTGCATCAAAATCACCGTGACCGAGACAAAGTGCGGCGATGGTTGCATCGGAGCGCAGATATTGAATAAAGGGAATTTGCACCTCAAGGGAGTGCTCGAAACGGTGGGCACTGCTGTCCAACTCCACAAAGGGGACGTACTGCTGAAGCAGTGCAGTGAGGCGGGGATTAATGGTGATCGGCCCGAGAGGAGTCAGCCATTCCCCCTCCGGGTAGAGGGCGGCCGCCGCGCCGGCCCCATGGTGATTTGGGCCAATGATCAACACGGTGGGGGGTATGACTATCCGGCCATAGACCGTGCCGGCAATGGCGCCGGAATAGACGTAGCCCGCATGGGGCGCGACGATCCCCAGGGCTAGCCGTTTTTCCGGAACGGACGGAACCAGTTCGGACAAGGCGGTTCGAAGCTGCTCCCGCGTACCGGGGTAGAACTGTCCCGCAACTGCTGCCTGTCGTTGCATGGCACACCTCCTGCCGTGTTCAGGTATCTGTCATTCCGGTTCGTCAAAGGGAAGCGAACTGTCAGCCGGAGGTGCGGCGTCCGGTTCCAGGGGCAATTCCTCCTGACGTTCAAACTGGGGCGTCTCACCAAGGGCCTGAATCTCACGCAAAGTAGGTAAACTTTTCAAATCTTTAAGTCCAAAAACCTCAAGAAATTCTTTAGAGGTCCCATAGATCAGCGGCCGGCCGGGAATATCCTTTTTACCCAGGATCTTGACCAGTTTCTTTTCCAGAAGCGACTTGAGCACGCCGCCGCAATCAACACCGCGCAGGTGCTCTATCTCGGCGCGGGTTATGGGCTGGCGGTAGGCGATGATGGCCAGAGACTCCAAAGCCGATTGGGAGAATTTGGCCGCCTTGGTCTTCACGTGCCGGACCACGTATTCCTGCAATACCGGATTGGTTCTGAACTGCCAGCCACCGGCCACCTCGGCAAGTCCGAATCCCCCTCCCCGCTCCTCGTGGAATTCGACCAGGCCGGTTAAGGCGGCCTTGATGGCAGTGCGTTCGTACTCGGGCAGCATCTCGCAGAGCCGGTCAAGGGACAGGGCCGAATCGGCGGCAAAGATGATGCTTTCGATGATTGCAGGCAAAGACATGGTCAAACCTTAAAACGGGCGTTGGGCTACAGAACCAGGGAGACGTCGAGAAAGCCGCATTCTAAGCTAACATCAGAGAGCCTTCCTCATGATGCGGCCTTAGACTCTGTTGCGACTCTGTGGCAAAAAAATATCCAGGTTAAACGTTAAAGCCATTTTCCTGCTATTCAAGGTCAAGTGTTGACGTGCATTGCGGGCAACGGGACGCCGCCAGCGGTATCTTGGACAGACAGAAGGGGCAATCCTTGGTGGTGGGGGCTGGAGGTGTTTCCTCGCGCCGCAAGCGGTTGATCTGCTTGACCATGAGAAAGACTACAAAGGCCATGATCGTGAAATCCACGAGAGTGTTGATGAATAGGCCGTAATTGATGGTCGCGGCCCCGGCCTTCTTGGCTTCCGCCAGCGTCTCGTAGGTTTTCCCGGAAAGATTTACGAACAGGGAAGAAAAATCCACCTTGCCAATCAGCAGCCCAACCGGTGGCATGATGATGTCGTTAACCAGTGATTGCACAACCTTATTAAAGGCTGCGCCGATGATGATGCCGACCGCCAGGTCGATAACGTTGCCCTTGAGCGCAAATTCCCTGAACTCCTTCAGCATGGCACCCTCCTTTTATACGACAGTTTGAACGGCTTCGTCGTCACTATCCGTTTGTCCCGAGGCAACAGCGGGGACGAACCAGATGGAACCATACTCCCCATTCTGGAAGATGCGAATCAGCTTGAGGCGGCATAATTCCAGGAGGGCCAGAAAGGTGACAATGACCCGTTCGCGGGTCATCTCGTCCCGGACAAGCTCATCAAATTGAAGTGTATCACGTTCCTGAAGCAGGGAAAGTATTTCATTGATACAATCGGCAATACTGAGGGAATCACCGGGGGCGACATCGTGAAAACTTTCCGCCGGAATGCGCGCCAGAAGAGCCCGGAAGGCATCCACAAGTTCAAAGAGCGACAGCTCCAGCGGCCCCTCGTCGCTGCGGGCCTTGGCCAACGCCGGGTCGGGACAGGCCCGTGCGAAAACCTCTCGCCCCAGGAGCGCCCTGGCACCGATCACCATGCCGGCCTCTTTGTACTGCTGGTACTCCAAAAGGCGCCGGATCAATTCAGCCCGGGGGTCGCCCTCTTCCTCCTCGCCCTCTTCCTGATCATCGGGCGGCAGCAGCATGCGGGATTTGATATGGAGCAGCGTGGAGGCCATGAACAGGAAATCACCGGCCACATCCAGATTGAGCACCTTCATCAGCTTGATGTAGTCCAGGTACTGACGGGTGATGTCTGCGATGGGAATGTCGCAGATATCCACCTCGTTCTTGCGGATCAGGTGCAAGAGCAAATCCAGCGGACCGTCGAACTTGTCCAGATGGACGCTGTATCCGTCGCGGAACTCGTCAAGAAGAGTCGGATTTTCTTCCCTAACCTGATTCATCGGCACCCTGCCCAAATCCCGCGTCGCGGTTAAATCTTCAGGGCGTCGCGGACTTCGCTCATGACGGCATCGGAAATCTCCGAAGCCCGGCGGCTGCCATCCTGTAGCAGATCCTTGACAAACTGCGGATGGGTAGCCAATTCCGCCCGTTTTGCCCGGCAGGGGGCCAGGCGTTCATTCATGCACTCAGCCAGTATCCGCTTGCATTCCACACAGCCGATGGCGGCGTTGCGACAGGCAGGGATAATCTCGTCCAGTTTTTCCTGGGGCACGTAGATACGGTGAAGGTTAAAGGCCACGCAAACATCAGGGTCACCGGGGTCACTCCGTCGGATTCGGGCCGGGTCGGTCATCATGGACAGGACCTTCTTGGTGGTCTCCTCGGCCGTGTCGGAAAGATAAATGGAGTTGCCGTAGGATTTGCTCATCTTACGGCCATCGAGGCCAAGTAGCTTGGGGGTCTCGGTTAAAAGCCCCTCGGGCTCGGGGAACACGTTGCCGTACAGGTAATTGAAGCGCCGGGCTATCTCCCGGGTGATCTCCAGGTGCGGCAACTGGTCCTGCCCCACCGGCACACGGGCAGCCTTGTAGAGGATGATGTCGGCCGCCATCAGCACCGGATATCCCAGGAACCCGAAGGTGGAGAGGTCCTTGGTCTCCAGGTTCTCCTGCATCTCCTTGTAGGTGGGGCAACGCTCCAGCCACGAGACCGGCGTGATCATGGAGAGGATCAGGTTCAGCTCCGAGTGGTGGGGCACCAGGCTCTGGCGGAAAACGACGCACTTGGCCGGGTCGAGGCCGAACCCGACCCAGTCCAGCACCATCTCATGAATGCTGTTGCGAATACCGGCGGTATTGTCGTATTCCGTGGTCAGTGAGTGCCAATCCGCTACAAAGAAGAAACAGTCAAAAGAGTCCTGAATCTTGACCCAGTTTTCCAGTACACCGTGATAGTGGCCGATGTGCAGCTTTCCGGTCGGCCGCATGCCGCTGACTACTCGTTGTTTCGTCATTATAATGCTCCAGGAAGATAAGGTAGGGTAACGAGGGATTTAGCGCATCATAAGTTGCGTGACCCCCATCACCAGGTTGCTTTGCGGTCCTGCCAGCACGTGAACCCCCACGTTGAGAATCGGCGAGATGACATAGGAAAAGACATTAGTGAAGAATACCAGCACAATGATGATCACCATGCCGTACGGTTCGATGCGAGACCAGGTTGCAGCCTGTCGATGGGGCAAAAGTCCGACCAGCACCCTGCCACCGTCGAGCGGCGGTACCGGGATCATATTGAAGATAGCCAGCAACAGGTTTATGTAAACCGAAAAGGCCAGCATCAAGGCAACCGGTTCGACCAACATGGACAAGGGGGAGCCGGGTGCGACCGCTGAGTTATCGATAACGGCCACCCCCCGCAGCAAAAAGGCGGAAATGGTCGCCAGCAGGAGATTGGTCACGGGTCCGGCGGCAGCCACCCAGATCATGTCCCGTTTGGGATTGCGTAGATTCTCGAAGGTCACCGGAACCGGCTTGGCCCAGCCGATACCGATGAAGAAGATCATCAGGGTACCGACGATGTCGATATGCTTGAAGGGGTTAAGGGTCAGCCTGCCGAGCATGCGCGCCGTGGGGTCGCCGAAGCGCCAGGCAACGAAACCGTGCGAGACCTCATGACAGACTATGGCCAGCATACCCGGCACGAGCATAACGGAGAGCTTGAAGAGAAAATTTTCCATGAACATCCTTTGAATCTTGATAAACCGTGTGTCTTTCTAACAGACTGGCCGGGGAAAGTCAATTGGAGCAGGAACGAAAAGAGGCGGGGATAACCCCGCCTCTTTAGTGTTGCATACCGTCGTGTACGGCTTAGATGTCGTAGTAAAGCTGGAATTCCATCGGTACCGGACGCATGCGGACCGGGTTGACTTCGGCTTCGGTCTTGTACTCGATCCATTTCTCGATGACATCGGCGGTGAAGACGTCGCCCTTGAGCAGGAACTCGTGGTCATCTTCGAGGCACTTGAGCGCCTCTTCCAGGCTGCCCGGAGCGGACGGGATGTCTTTGAGCTCTTCCGGGGAAAGACCGTAGATGTCCTTGTCCAGCGGCTGGCCCGGATCGATTTTGTTTTCGATACCGTCGAGGCCGGCCATCAGCATGGCGGCGAAGGCCAGGTAGCCGTTGCAGGACGGGTCCGGCGTGCGGTACTCAACACGCTTGGACTTGGGGTTGGTGGAGAACATGGGAATACGGAGCGAGGCCGAACGGTTACGGCTGGAGTATGCCATGTTCACGGGAGCTTCGAAACCCGGCACCAGACGCTTGTAGGAGTTGGTGGTAGGGTTGGTGAAGGCGCACAGTGCTTTGGCGTGCTTGATGATGCCGCCGATGTAGTACAGTGCCATCTGGGAAAGCCCGCCGTATTTGTCACCGGCAAACAGGTTGACGCCGTCCTTCCAGATGGACTGGTGGGAGTGCATGCCGGAACCGTTGTCGCCGTAAAGCGGCTTGGGCATGAAGGTAACGGTCTTGCCGTTGCGGTAGGCAACGTTCTTGATGATGTACTTGAACCACTGGAGTTTGTCGGCCATCTTGACCAGAGCGTCGAAACGCATGTCGATCTCGGCCTGTCCGCCGGTGGCTACCTCGTGGTGCTGGCACTCAACCTGGATGCCGACCTTCTGCATCTCCATGACCATCTCGTTACGCAGGTCGTTCTGGGAGTCGGTCGGGGAAACGGGGAAATAGCCTTCCTTGTGGCGCGGCTTGTAGCCCAGGTTGGGGAACTCTTCGCGGCCGGAGTTCCAGGCGCCTTCAACCGAGTCAACGGCATAGAAGGACTGGTTGGCGGAGGAGTCGTAGCGCACGTCGTCAAAGATGAAGAATTCGGCTTCCGGGCCGAAGAAGGCCGTGTCGCCGATGCCGGTGGACTTGAGGTATGCCTCGGCCTTTTTGGCGATGTTGCGCGGGTCGCGGCTGTAGCCTTCCTTGGTGATCGGATCAAAGATATTGCAGATCAGGGAAAGGGTCGGAATAGCGGTGAACGGGTCCATCTTGGCGGTGGTGGCGTCGGGGATGATGATCATGTCGGAGGCATGAATCGGCTGCCAGCCGCGGATGGAAGAACCGTCAAAACCAAGGCCGTCGTCAAATATATCCTCGCCGAACTCGCTGATCGGGGTGGAAAAATGCTGCCAGATCCCAACAAAATCCATAAATTTGAAATCTACCATCAGTGCGCCATTTTCTTTGGCAAACTCTACTACTTGTTTCGGGGTCATCAGTTTCTCCTTTCGGGGGGATATGTAATAAACCTCTTTGGTGCCTTACAGCGCGTCTTCGCCTGTTTCGCCGGTCCTGATGCGGATGACGGCTTCCACCGGCGTGACGAATATCTTGCCATCACCAATCCGGCCGGTTTTGGCGGATTGCTCTATGGCCTCGACGACTCTGGAAAGAATCGCATCCGACACAATGATTTCAAGCTTGATTTTAGGGATAAAGTCCACGACATATTCGGCGCCGCGATACAGTTCGGTATGCCCCTTCTGACGGCCAAAACCTTTGACCTCGCTGACGGTAATACCCTGCACACCGATTTCATTCAAAGCTTCCTTGACCTCGTCAAGCTTGAATGGCTTTATGATAGCTTCGACTTTTTTCAAACCGTGGCCCTCCCTTTCTTGAAAATTGGACAGGGGGAGATTATATGAATTATCGGTCAAATTGCAAGCGGTAAGCTGCGGCATGCATCCTAATTATTATTGCAAACACTCTGCCAAAACAATGACACGAAAAATATAACAATTTAAATTAGATATAAATATACAACAGCAAGAGCACGAGATTCTCACCAGAATATCTGCACAAAAAAAAGGCACCACTGCGAAACATGCCAGCAAAACAGGCAGTGCAGCGAGCCACGTTTACAGCGTCTGCTCTTTAAGCTCTTTGATTATTTCAACCTGGCGCTGGTTGATGTAGTAGGATATCTGTTGCTGGGAGTGTTTTTCCGGGTAGAACTCCACGAAACAATTATACGGAGCGTTGTCGCCCGTCACCTTGATAACCGTTGCGGTAACCCCGACCTCGTGTATCGAACCGCTGGAAATGTCCGGAAGTTTCAAAAACATGCTGATTTCGCGCCCCTGGGGAAGCTGTTCCCGAGAGGCTACAATTATGGATGCGCCGCCAAGGGAAACGTCCCTGATACTTCCCTTAAGTATGTCGTCTTCAACGATCAATTCGGCTTCAAGGGGCTTATCGAGCACGACCCTGACGAAACGCCGCATATCCGACTTGATCTTGGCGTAGCCGAAATTACAGAGTATAACCTTTTTCCGGGCGACATTGACATAAAAGGCTTCCCCGACCATATCCTCGCGGAAGGAAAATTTTTCGTGGGCGCGAATCAGCGCCTTGTGCTCCAGGGCTATTACCTTTGCCTGGTACTCGTGCACCTCGAATTCGGCCATTTCGTTATCCACGTTGACCAATTTGGCGTCGTAGGATACCGGAATTTCTTTATAATAGTTCAAAAACGAGAAATTTTTCCCAATCATCTCCTTCAGATTTTGGATAACTACCAGGGAATCTTCACGTTCGGTTCCCTTAATGATTTGGTCAAAATACTGGAACATTACTTATAATTCCCCGGAAGGATCGATTAAATTGCAGAAACCGCGCGGTTGCTGTATAAACAGGACCGGACTTTTTTTAACAGAAATGCCTTCGGACGACAAGCACTAATGAGCGCAATTATGCATAAACAGGACATATTTCCATCGCCAAGGGCGCAACTCCTTGTAATATTATGGATGTGCGCCGTCATTCCGTCGTTGCCCAACGATTGCCGCGCCGACATATACCGTTTTGTCACGGTTGACGGCGTTGAATCGTTCACCGATGCGCCCCAGGACAAGAAGGCCAAGGTCATCATCAAAGAGTATGGTACGCTATCTTCAAAAAAAAGAAAAACGGCAAAAAAAGAAAAAACCAGAGAGATCTCCCTGAATGAAGTTGTTGAAAAGACCGTCAACGCATCGTTCAAACCACGGGAGACGTCGCCGACAAGTTTTGAACCGCACCTGCCTTCGGTAGGCGGCACCATAACCTCCGGCGTGGGCATGCGTATCGACCCCATCGACGGGAAATGGCGTCATCACAACGGCATCGACATTGCCGTCCCCGAAGGGACGCCCGTTACTCCTGTGGCACCGGGGGTCGTCGTCTATAGCGGCCTGCGTTCCGGATATGGCTACACGGTGCTGATCGAACACGATAACGGCATGATCACCCTCTACGGTCACAACAGTCGTTTGCTGGTTGCCCAGGGGCAGGCTGTCGATGGTGGGACGCCCATTGCCCTGTCCGGCAACACCGGCCGTTCGACGGGTCCCCATCTCCACTTCGAGGCATGGCAGGCGGGCGTCAATATTACGCCGGTGTTCATGCCCGGCAGTACCACGCCCCTGCCAAAGGTTCACCTGGCATCGTCAAAACACAGGAATAGCCATTTTCGCAAAGAGGTCCTGGCCGACGGTTCCATCCTGTTCACCAATATTCCCGACTCCATACCCTGATGCATTACCAGATAGAAAAATACCGCCGCAAATTGGTTGCCGATCGTTCTGCGCTGCCGGAACGGATCGCCTTTGCCGCCCAGGACGACATCGTGATTGCCGCGGGTGATGCCGCGCTGTCCCGTTTGGCTGCGTCCGTTCTCGGGCGACTCAACTGCCTGGCGCTCTGCGCCGCGGCGCCCGCCCTCCCCTTTGCTCATTTCCTGTTGCATCGGACAGAAAGCAGCGAGCGGGAAATCGTGCCGCGCGATACCGAGACCCGCACCTTTCTGCACGACATTCCGATCCTGCGCCATAGCGATCTCGGCGACGACCCCGCGGAGACCATCGCACATGTGCTGGGCAACCGTAAAGGCATCATCGTCGAGGGCATCGGCATCGTAGCCAGCGGCGCCCTGACCGTCGAGCAGGCATTTATCAACTGGTCGTCCGTCTTTCACTCCACCTTCATCAAATACCTGGAAGATGTCCTGGAGGAGGGCTTCAAGCTGCCGGGCGAAGCCCAGGCTTTCGACGATTTTCGCCGGCAGTGGCTGCAACCGCTCACGGCCACGGGTTTGCAGTTCAAAAACGGGCCCCTGTGGGAAAAAGCCGATATTCTCGACGAGATGGCGCGGGTGGGGCGTTACACGGTGGAGCGGGGTCTGGTCGATTCGTTTTTCGGCAATATTTCCTATTCCAACGGCGATCTTATCTATATCTCCCAGACCGCCTCCAGCCTGGACGAGCTGCCGGGCTGCATCGATCCGGTCCCCTTCGAAAACAGCTCCACTGTCGGCATCACTGCCTCCAGCGAACTGGTGGCCCATCGCCGTATCTTCGAAACCGCAGAATGCCGGGCCATCCTGCACGGCCATCCACGTTTCGCCGTGGTAATGAGCATGCTCTGCGACGAGAAGGAACACTGTTCCATAACCGACTGCTGGAAGGATTGCCCCAGGGTGCGGGTCATGGGCGGCACCCCCGTGGTGGCGGGCGAGATCGGGGCCGGGGGGATAGCCAAAAGCGTCCCGCCGGTCATCGCGGAGCCGGGCCGGGCCATCGTCTACGGCCACGGGGTTTTCACCCTTGGGCGGGTTGATTTTGCAGAGGCGTTTCAGGCGTTGGTGGATGTGGAGAACTGGTGCCGGGAAGAGTATTTCCGCAGGTTTGATGAGATATATGGCGGCTAACAGGCCAAACCGTAAAGGCTGCTCTCACAGAGCTCACAAAGGCGCAAAGGAAATCGGAAAAGCGGAAAGAAGTACAAAATTCCGGTTTGCCAACAAAGCATCCGGTTTTGGATGTTCTCCGGGCCTCTGCGAGCTTGAGCGAACGTGAGTAGAGCGGGTGATAGATAGAATTTGAAAAAAGCCGCGCGCAGCACCCTCCCCTCAATTCTACCCCTTCCGTGAGCCGGCCTTATCCGCCAACTGGCTGCGGAACTCCGCAGGGGTCACCCCGTAGAGCGCCTTGAACTGCCTGTAGAAATTGGCCAGGCTGGCAAAACCGTACTCCAGGGATATCTCCAGAATGCTTTTCCCCGGCGCCATCAGGGCCGTGCCCGCGTTTTGCAGCCGCCGTGAGTTCACGTAATTGACGATGCTCGTGCCGGCATATTTGCGGAATTCGCGGGTAAGCAGGCTCCGGGACATTCCGAACCGCGCGGCCAGGGCGTCCAGCTTCCCCACCTGGCCGGGATTGGCGTCGATCCACGCGCAGACACCCCGCATCTTGTCCGAATGCCTGACGCCGGGCTCGTCCGGCTTCCCCTCCACCCGGCGCACGTAGGAGGCGACCAGCATGCCGATCACACCCCACACCACGGCCGGGTCTCCCTGCTCCCCCCCATCCAGCGTGTCCGGAATCCTGTCCACAAGCTGCCAGAGCCAGTCATCCTGTTCCGGGTAGTCGGTGAATGTTGCTCCGCCCGGCCCGGCCTGCCCGAGCACGGCGGCCTGGGCGGCGGAGAGATTGATGGTGGCGTCGGTTTTGGTCATGCATACGAACTTCAGCTCGGCGGCCTCGTCGCCACGGAAGATGAAACGGTGCCGTGCGCCCGGTGCAACAATGACCGCCCGGCGGCCTGTCAGCTCGATGTCGTGCCGCCCGACCACGAGCAGCCCCGAACCGGAACGGCAGAATATCAGCTCGATGATGTCGTGCTGGTGCCACTCCGACGACGTGGCCATATTGAGGGTCGTGCTCCAGATCATAATTGTCCAATCGAGTAATAATTGTATCCGATAAGATATGACATCCTGTAAATCCATTGATAGCATATATTCAAACGTGTGGCAAGTTGATCCAAACGGATAACTCAGTGCCACAGAGCGTCAAACACCATGGAGTTGAAAAGGGGAGCGAAATGACTATTGAAGTAAGCGACGAGATCCGCCGGAACTTTCACCTGTTCTGGGACAACTTCCCGGCAGCGGTCATCCTGGTCTACAAGGACCACACCATCATCGAGACCAACAGGATGGCGCAGGAACGGGGCTACCCCACCGGCATCAAGTGCGTGGACATGGGGGAGAGGAAGCACCACGCGGGGTGCAAGGCCCAGACCGCGCTACGCGACAAGGCCGCAGCGCGCAATGTGGCCTATTACGACTTCCTCGGGCAGGTAGTCGACAGCTATTGGATTCCCCTGGCCGGTGCCGAGGACTTCTACGTTCATTTCGGAACCGATATTACCGAGTACGCCGCAGACCGGCTGCTGCCCGGCAAACGTTCCGATCACGCCTGTTCGTCGTGTAGCGGCGTGTAACGGAGCCTGCACCGGGATAGTGGTCCTGACGAATGCAGCCACCGGGGAAAGATAAAGAGGGGCACGCCTGTAAATTTTAAAATACCCGTGATGTCAGGTGGTAGTTTGAAATTTGTCGGGCAGCCCTGTGGTTTTTCTTCTGGGGGATGTGGTAAATTGGCGCAGGGAAATATATGCCAGGTGTTTCGTATCCCCGGAATACAACCAAAGAGGCAGGATATGAACGACACGGGATCGATTAACGTCCGGATGCTGACCGGAGCCGCCATTGCGGACAGCCTGAACGATGTGGCGACGCTGCGCCTCGACATTTTCCGGGAGTATCCCTATCTGTACCAGGGGTTCAGGGAGGACGAGCTCGACTACCTGGGCGCGTATACCCAGGCACCCGATGCCTGCATCATACTCGCCGATGACGGTTCTGCCGTCATCGGCGCCGCCACCGGCATGCCGCTTGTCCATGAGGACGCCCAACTGCGCGGCGCCTTTACGGACACGCCCTTCCCGCTCAACGGGATCTATTACGTCGGCGAACTGCTCCTCCGCCCGGCCTATCGTGAGCGCGGCCTGGGCCAGGAACTGCTGGCCCGGCTGGAAAACCATATCCGCGCTCTCGGCACCTATGACAGCCTCACCTGCGCGACGGTCGAGCGTCCCGACAGCCACCCCTTGCGTCCGGGCAACTACATCCCCATCACAAGATTCCTCACCCGTACCGGATTTTCCCGGCTTTCCGGGGTAACCACCAGCTTCACGTGGTGCGAGATTGACGGCGTCGAGCGGGATCATCCCATGCAATTCTGGATCAAGGGGCTGAATTGACCCATCAGGCCGGGCACTGGGCTGCTCACTCGCGGGCGGAGGAACTCCGCTGGTGATGCACTTACGGATTGAATCAAAAAGTATAAGAGTTTTGTATACTGCCCCCTGAGATCTCCTGCTGGCATAGAACTGAAACCAGTTTGCTGTTCTCCGTGCCTCCGTGAGCTTGAGCGAACGCAGTGAGCGGGTGAAAAACCATCTGATACTCCCCGTTCCGGGACTTTTACAATAGATTTACATTCCACCTGTCATATCTGCGGTATGCTTGAAAAAGGTGAACCTTCCCCCCGCAACCCCCTCCCCCGGACCGCCGCAAGGGCAACCAGCATGAACATTCTTCTCGTATACCCCCACTACCCCGACACCTTCTGGAGCTTCCGCCACGCCCTCAAATTCATCGGCAAAAAGGCTGCCTTTCCGCCCTTGGGCCTTTTGACCGTGGCCGCCATGCTTCCCCCTGCGTGGGACAAGCAGCTGGTGGATATGAATGTGCAACCACTGTCCGACAAGCAGATTCTGTGGGCGGACTATGTGTTCATCAGCGCCATGACGGTCCAGAAGGACTCCGTCAGTGAAGTTCTGGCACTTTGCCGCCGCCTGGGAGCCAGGACCGTCGTGGGAGGGCCGCTCTTCACCGCCGCCCCAGCCGAGTTTGATTCGGCTGACCACCTGGTGTTGGGTGAAGCCGAGGTCACCCTTCCTCGTTTTCTTGACGATCTGGACCACGGGCAGGCACGCCATAGCTATACCACCGACCAATGGGCGGAGATGCGGGAAACTCCCATCCCGCTTTGGGAGTTGATCGACCCCTCAAAATATGCGGCCATGAACATCCAGTATTCCAGGGGCTGCCCGTTCGATTGCGAGTTCTGCGATATTACCCAACTGTTCGGGCGCAGGCCGCGCACCAAGAGCACCGCGCAGCTGATCGGGGAACTCGATGCTCTCTATGCCTGGGGATGGCGCGAAGGTATCTTTTTTGTGGATGACAATTTCATCGGAGACAGGCGCAAACTGAAGACGGACACCCTCCCTGCCGTGCTTGCATGGCAGGAACGACACAAGCATCCCTTTGCCTTTTTTACCGAGGTGTCCATCGACCTGGCGGACGACCAGGCACTCATGGACCTCATGGTGCGGACCGGGTTTGAAGAGGTATTTATCGGCATCGAAACCCCGAATGAGGACTGCCTGAGTGAAACCGGCAAGATCCAGAACAAAAACCGCAACCTCCTTGAGTGCGTCAAGCAGATCCAGCATGCGGGCTTGCAGGTCCAGGGCGGGTTTATCGTGGGCTTTGACAGCGATCCCCTGTCGATCTTCGAGAAGCAGATCCACTTTATCCAGGAGAGCGGTATCGCCACGGCCATGGTGGGAATGCTCACGGCATTGCGCGGCACCAAGCTCCACCAGCGGCTCTTCAAGGAGGGCAGGTTATTGGGCGACACCTCCGGCAACAACACAGCCGTTGCCCTCAACTTTATCCCCCGCATGAAAGTGGAGACGCTTATTGACGGCTATCGGAGCATTCTTACCAGCATCTATGCCCCAAAGAACTACTATAGGCGGGTAACCGGCTTTCTCCGCGAGTACCGGCCTCTTAAACGGGGGAGCTTCCATATGAAGTCCGGTTATTGCGGGGCGTTCTTCAAATCCATCGTCATGCTGGGGATAATCGGCAAAGAGCGGTTCCAGTTCTGGAAGCTCTTCTTCTGGTCACTTTTCAGACGCCCGCGCCTGTTCCCCTTGGCCATTACCTTTGCCATCTATGGCTACCACTTTCGGAAGATAACGGAAAAAATGAACTGGAACGGCATGTTCGACGCGAGCGCCATTGAACATACCTGATCATGGGCTTGATAAACGTACCGCCCTGTCACAGAGACACAGAGAACAATACGGAATTTTTCCCTTTTTCTCATAACCGGAATGGTGAAGAAAAAACCGGCCCCTAAAAAGTTCTATCTCCGTGTCCCTACGGCCCTATTGTACATACCTGTTCTCCGGCATCCAGCTCCCACATGTCCCGGTAACGCCGGCTGCGCGCCAGCAGTTCGGCATGGCTGCCCCGCTCGGCGATGCATCCGTCGTCCATGAGCAGCACCTCGTCCATGGCCTCCAAGCCGATCCGGCTGTGGGTGATCACCAAAAGCGCCCGAGCCTCGGCATAGTCGAACACCCGCTCCAGCAACGAACGGGCTGCGGCAGCATCCACCCCTTCCGTCGGTTCGTCCAAAAGCAGGATCGGACTGTCCTTGAGGATTGCCCGGGCAATGGCCAGCCGGCGAACCTGGCCGCCGGAAAGCTTCACCCCCCCTTCGCCAGCCGGGGTATCGTACCCTTGCGCAAGGGCGGCGATTTCGTCATGAATACCGGCCATATCGGCCGCCGCAATCATTTCCTCCTCACCGGCCCCGGGCCGGGCAATCAACAGGTTTTCCCGCAGGGAGGCGTTGAATATAAAAGGTTGCTGACTGGCCACCGCCATCAGACGCCGCACGTCCTCGCCGTCATACTCCCTGATCTCCCGTCCCGCCAGGGTTATGGAGCCGCTATCGTAGTCCCGGAAACGGAGCAGCAGGGCCAACAGGGTGCTCTTGCCGACGCCGCTGGCCCCCACCACGGCCACCTTGCGGCCCGGCGACAGCTCCAGGTTGATATCTTCCAGGGTTGCCGCACCATTCCCATAGGAAAAACCGACTCCGCGCAGGCTGAGGATAGCATTCTCCGGCAGGGGTGCCGACTCAGGGGGTTCCATGACAGCGGGGGTTTCATCTGCCAAGGAGAATATACGCCGGGCCGCCGACAAGGTTTGCCCCAGCAGTCGAAAAGCTGGTGGCAACGGCAGGACCGCCTCAAAGGCAGCTTGGCAGAAGAGCGCCAGCATGACCATCTGGGGCCCGGTCAGGGAACCGGCACGTACCAGGGGGATCGAGATCACCAACGCCAGCCAGAGGGCAAGGCCGGAACAGAGCCCCACGCCACCGGCGGAGATACCCGCCAGTCCGGCCAAACGGGCCTGGTCGGCCAGCAGATTCCGATTCAACTCCTCCACCCGTTCTTTCTGACGCTCCGCCCCACCATAGGACAAAAGCTCTTCCATTCCCCGCAGGCCGTCCACTACGGCGGTGCGCAGTTCCGCTGAGGTCCGGGTCACCCGCGCCCCCGGTTTCCGGCCCAGCAGGTGGACCACCAGGGGGAGGAACCCGCCGGCCGCGAGCAGCAGCGCCGCGGTCGCCAGGGCCACCTCACTGCTGAAATACCACAGGAACAGGATGAAGATCAGGCTACCGCAGAGCGCGGTCAGAACCGGCGCCAGCAAGCGCAGGTAAAAATTGTCCAGGCTGTCGATGTCGGCCCGGATGCGGCTGAGAAGATCGCCGCTGGCATAACCCTCCAACCGGGCCGGGGCCAGCGGTTCGATGCGGCGGTAGATCCAGACCCGCAGCCCTGCCAGAATACGTAACGAGGCCTGGTGGCTGACCACCCGCTCGGCGTAACGCCCAAGGGTCCGCCAGATCGCCAGGGCGCGAATACCGGCCGCAGGATAGTGATAATTGATGGGAATGCCGCTGATCCCGGCAAGGGCCATGGCAGCAATGAACCATCCCGAGAGGGCCAGAAGCCCTACATTTGCCAGAAGCGTCATCAGGGAGAGCCCAAGAGCGGCCATAAGCCAGGCGCGATAGGGCCACGCCAATTTCAGGAGACGCAGGAGATCCCTCATGCCCCCTCCCCTGCGGCAGCCATCCGCGAGAACAGGCCACCCGCCACCCTCAGCTCTTCATAATTTCCTTGTTCGACGATCTTTCCCCCACTCATGACAACGATCCGGTCGGCATCCTCCAGGGTGATCAGGCGGTGGGCGATGGAGAGCACGGTCCGGCCCCGGGCAAGTTCCTTGAGCGCCTCCCGTACCATTGCCTCCGAATGAGCGTCCAGCCCGGCAGTCGGCTCATCGGTGATGATCAGGGGGGCGTCTTTGAGAAACACCCGCGCCAGGGCTATACGTCGTGCCTGTCCGCCGGACAGGCCAGCCCCCTGTTCGCCGATGACCGTATCCAATCCTTGAGGCAGGCGGCCGATAAACTCCCCGCAACGAGCCTGTGTAACAGCCTGAAGAACATCTGCCTCCGTGGCGTCCCGGCGCCCCAGACGAATATTGTCGCCAATGGTGCCATGAAAGAGGTGGGGCTGCTGGGGAACCCAGGCCACGTGGCGTCGCCATTGGTCGGGATCGCAGTGCGCCAGGTCCGCGCCGTTGACCAGCACCCGCCCCTGTTCCGGCACGGCAAAACCCAAAAGTAGCGCCGCCAGGGTACTCTTCCCGGCCCCGCTCGGCCCCACCAGGGCAACCCGCTCTCCCGGCGCCAGATTAAACGTGACACCGTTGATCACAGGGGCCGAGTCTGACACGTAACGGAAGTAGACATCTTCGAGGCAGATCCTGAGCGAAGAGATGGGGGGTAGTGGACGTGGTACCGAGGGGCGAGGGGCAAGAGGGGTGTCCAGCAGACTGAAGATGCGTTCTGCCGCGCCGATGGCCTCCATGCGGGCATGGTAGTAGTTACCCATCAAACGCAACGGCAGATAGAATTCAGGCGCCAGGAGCAGTACGGTGAAGCCGTCCTGAAAGGTCATACCACCCTTCAGGAGCCGAAAACCGATGATCACCGCCATCAACGCCACGCTGACCGTGGCGAAAAACTCCAGGACCAGGGCGGAGAGGAAAGCGAGGTAGAGTACCGACATGGTGGCTTTGCGGTAATCGTCCGAGATTTGGGCGATCATCCCGGCTTCTCGCCGCGAGGCGTTGAACATGCGCAGGGTAGCCAGGCCGTTGACCCGATCGAGAAAGTAGCCTCCCAAGCGAGCCAGTGTTTGCCACTGCCGCTGGTTGAGCCGTTCGGCGCCACGTCCGATCAGAATGGTAAAAAAGGGGATGAAGGGAGCCGAGAACAGCATGATCCCTGCCGAGATCCAGTCGGACGGAACAACCGCCGCCAGTATGGAGAGCGGTACCATGGCCATCACGGCCAGGTGTGGCAGGTAACGGCTGTAGTACCCTTCCAGCGCTTCCACACCGTCCACGATCACCGTGGCCACTTCGCCGGCACGGTCGCCCTTGAGCCGCAAGGGGCCGGCATCCAGCAGGCGCTGAAAGAGATCGTTACGCACATCCTGACGGATAGTGGCAGAGGCCGCAAAGGCAACCCGCTCCGAGACCCATGAAAGCCCGGCCCTCGCCAGCACTAAAGGGGGAAGCCAGAGCAGTTGGGGCAACACCTCCCGGTAACCGGCGCCGTCTATCATGACCCGGTGCACCAGCCTGGCCACGATCAGAGCCTGGGCGATCAGCACGAAGCCGCCCGCCACACCCAGTCCCACGGCAAGCAACAGGGTCGGCTTTACGCGATTTTTAAGGAGGTTGAGACGTTGTTCCGACGTAGGTATTTCAGAGGTGTCCGCGCTCACGAAGACCCGGTTACGCCGAGACGCCGCGCCGGCGGGCAGCCTCGAACAGGGCGATCCCGCCAGCCACCGAGGCGTTCAGGGAGGATACGCCGCCATGCAGGGGGATCGACAGGACCACGTCGCACTGCTTGCGCACCAAGGGGCGAATCCCCTCCCCCTCGTTACCGACCAGTAGGACAACCTTGCCGGTGAAATCCACATCGTAAAGCGACTGCCCAGCCTCGCCAGCCAGGCCGTAGACCCAGTAGCCGCCATCCTTGAGGCGTTGGAGGGTCTGGGCCACGTTGGTCACGAGGGCAATCGGGATAGTCTCCACCGCACCGGCTGAGGCCTTTTCCACGGTCGGAGTGACGCCGACGGCGCGATCCTTGGGGATAATGACGCCATCGCAACCGGCACAGGCTGCGGTACGGATCAGCGCCCCCAGGTTATGGGGGTCCTGGATGCCGTCCAGCACCAGCAGAAAACCGCTGTGTCCCGCCTCATCGATGCGGGTTACGAGATCGTCCAGGTCGGCATAACGGAAGGGTTCCACCATGAGCGCAACGCCCTGGTGATGACTGGAAGCGCACAGCTTGGTAAGATCGTCCCGCTCGCGTCGATGGACCGGGACTCCCCGTTCCTCGGCCAGTTTGAGGATCTTCTCGAGACGATGGTCGGTTGCGGAAGATTGCACATACAGCTCGAAGGCTCCACGCGTAGCGCGCAGCGCCTCCTTGACCGGGTTGACGCCAAAAACCAACTCGCCCTTCATGGGCACCCCCCTGCGATCTCATCCACGATCATTCGGGAAGCCTCCACCGGATCAGCGGCCTTGGCGATGGGGCGGCCGATTACCAGATAATCGGCTCCGGCAGTAACCGCTTCGGCCGGGGTCATGACGCGCTTCTGGTCGTCCAGGGAGGCGAACGACGGCCGGACGCCGGGGGTAACGATCAGGAAATCCCGGCCGCAGGCCGCTCGGATCGATTCGATCTCCAGGGGCGAGGCAACCACGCCGTCCATGCCGGAATCCTTGGCAAGGCGGGCCAGTCGGACGGCCATCTCCTCCACCGGGCGCTCGATCCCCACCTGACGCAGGGTTTCAGCCGTGGACGAGGTCAGGATGGTTACGGCCAACAGCCGGGGCCGCTCATCGCCGAATTCTTTGCGTACCGCGGCGGCGGCCGTCGCCATCATCTCTTCACCACCCAGGGCGTGCAGATTGGCCAACTGTACTCCGAGCCGGGCCGCTTCGACCATGGCTTTGGCTACGGTGTTGGGGATGTCGTGGTACTTGAGGTCGAGAAATACCTGCCCGCCATGGCGCTGCACGGTCCTGACCGCCTCGGGACCACAGGAGGTGAAAAGCTCCTTGCCGACCTTGAACATGCCCACATGGCCCGTCAACTGTGCCGACCAGCGATCGATGTCGGCCAAGCCGTGGACATCCAGGGCAAAAATGATTTTGTCACGTGCTTGTTCATTTGTCATACGACACCTCTTTTATACACCTGCCACAGAGACACGGAGACACAGAGGTTCACAGAGGTTCACAGAGAAAGGCACAAATAGATTCGGCCAAACCGGCATCAAAATTCGTATGGTTTGCCTTACTGCCTTGCTTTTCTCTGTGTCTCCGTGTCTCTGTGGCGGAATTTGATTGTTATTTGGATTTTGTTCTACAGCAGGTTTGCCGCCAGTTCCGCCAGCTCCGAGCGTTCCCCTTTAGTCAGGGTCACATGGGCGGCTATCTTCTCCCCCTTGAACCTCTCCACCAGGAAGCTCAGACCGTTGCTGGACGAATCCACGTAGGGGTTGTCGATCTGGTAGGGGTCGCCGGTCAGTATGATCTTGGTCCCCTCCCCCACCCGGGTAACGATGGTCTTGATCTCATGGGGGGTCAGGTTTTGGGCCTCATCCACAATCAGATATTGATTGGGGATGGAACGACCGCGGATGTAGGTCAGCGGTTCGATGTCCAAAAGCCCCATGGCCATCAGCTCTTTGTACCCCTTGCTGTGGCGCTTCTCCGACTCGTGCCCCGAGATGAGCAGTTCCACGTTGTCAAAGATCGGCTGCATCCAGGGGGTCAGTTTTTCCTCGATGTCACCCGGCAAAAATCCCAGATCCTTGCCCATGGGGAACACAGGCCGGGAAACCAGAAGGCGGTTGTACACATTTTCTTCGGCTGTCTTGTGCAGGCCTGCGGCGATGGCCAGAAGCGTCTTGCCGGTGCCCGCCTTGCCCACCAGGGTCACCAGTTTGATGGAGTCGTCCATCAGAACGTCCAAGGCAAAGGACTGTTCGCGGTTGCGGGCGAAGATGCTCCAGATACCTTCCTTGGGGACCTTCCGCACCGGGACGATGTGCCCGCTGTCCGCATCGTAGCGGCAGATCGCGGTATGGGAAGGGTTGGTGTTGTCCGTGATGGTGATGAACTCGTTGGGAGCGAGCCCTTCCGGCGCCTCCAGCCAGTTCTGCCCGTAGAACCGGTCCACGGCATCGGGCGCCATCTCGATGCTGCGGGTTCCGGAATAGAGATCCTGGATATCGATCTTATCCGATTCGTAATCCTCGGCGGCCAAACCGATGGCATCGGCCTTGATACGCAGGTTGGTGTCCTTGGTAACAAAGATGAGCTCGGTGTCGGGAAAGCGGTCGCGCATATCCAGGGCTACCGCCAGGATGCGGTTGTCGCCGCTGTCTACCCGCAGATCGACCGGCAACCGTTTGAGATAGTTTTCGCTGAACAGCTCAACCCGCAGGGTTCCCTGGCCAGGGAGCGTAACGCCGGATGCCAGCGATCCCTTTTCCCGCATGGTGTCGAGGATACGCGAGATCTGGCGGGCGTTACGGCCGGTTTCGTTCATGTCTTTCTTGAAGCGGTCGACCTCTTCGATGACGGTTATGGGAATGATGATGTTGTTGTCCTGGAATCTGAACAGGGATTGGGGGTCATGCAGCAGTACGTTGGTATCGAGGATGAAGTTTTTCACGGAAGGCCTTTCTGTCGGGAGTGATTAATAGACCAAATACTTCAATCTGCTACGGAGTCACAGAGACACGGAGAACTGCATTGAACTTGATCCAAAACTTAAAAAACGGCCACCTATCTCTACCATTCAATTGAATATTTTAAACTCATTCTCAAAGATCTTCTCTGCGTCTCCGTGTCTCTGTGGCAGATTTGCATGCCTTTTTACAGACGGCAGCATTCTACAACGGCATCGCAGAAAATAGCAATCTCTTCGCCCGTGGAGAACCAGCCCGGACTCATACGCAGGGTGCCGCCGGGAAAACTGCCCAGGGTGCGGTGCGCCCGGGGGGCGCAGTGCAATCCGGCCCGCACCGCAATATCATGGTTGTGGTCCAGCATAAATGCCAGGGCTGCCGGGTCGGCTCCCGCAACGGTAAAAGAAAGTACGCCTCCCCGCAGGGCCGGGTCGGAGGGGCCATAAAGCGTTACCTGCGGCAGTTCGGCCAGACGTTCTGTGGCTGACGCCACCAGTCGGCGTTCCTTGTCCCCGATGGCGACAACGCCCTGCTCCAGGACGAATTCGACCCCTGCCCTGAGCCCGGCAATACCTGGCAGGTTATGAGTCCCCGCTTCAAAACCGTCCGGCAGGATCAGGGGTTGCTCCTCGGAAGAGGAACTGGTGCCGGTCCCGCCCTGAAGAAGCGGTTTCAGGGAGACGGATGGCGAGACATAGAGGAACCCGGTTCCCTGGGGGCCGTAGAGCCCCTTGTGTCCCGGCGCGGCCAAAAGGTCGATACCGGTCCTGATCACATCGATCGGTTCGCTGCCCGCCGATTGGGCTGCATCCAGTAGGAACAGCGCACCGGCCTCACGGGCGATTGCCCCCATGCTGTCGATGGCCTGGATTGTGCCGCATACGTTGGAGATATGCGCCAGGGCGATCATACGGGTAGTGGGCCGCAGAGCGCGCCTGACATCGTCCGGGTCCACCATGCCCGTGCCGTCGGCCCTGACGATGGTCATCTCAACCCCAAAGGCGCGCAGCGCAACCAGGGGGCGCATCAGCGAATTATGCTCCATGGAGGTGGTGATCACATGGTCGCCGGGGGTAAGAACTCCACGAAGCGCCAGGTTGAGGGCCTCGGTCGTGCTATGGGTCATGATGATCCGTGAAGAATCGGGGATGGCAAACAGGGCGGCGATGGCGTCACGCGCCTGAAGCAGCAAACGGCCGGCCTCCAGGGAACGCCGGTGCCCCCCGCGTCCCGGTGACGCGCCAATCTCCCGCATGGCGTGCATGACTGCCTGGTAAATGGATTCCGGCTTTGGATGGGATGTTGCCGCGTTATCGAGATAGATGGACATGGGGTAGTTTCGCTTCAAGGCAGAATGGGCGGCTGGCTGGAAAGCCAGGGGAATACCTGCACCGTACCGGAACGCGGCTCCTGTGAACCGCCGAAGACCTTGGATGAAACGCTCTTTTCATCGTCGCCGCCCCACCAGTTCTGAACGGCAGTCACAACTTCCCGCCCGGCGTTGTAGAGATTGAAGCCGCCGTTACCGCGGAAAGCGCATCCCCAGACTGTTGCCCGGCCATCCTCGATCCGCAGGGCGTCGCGGTCGTTGTCGGCGAAAAGGGAGCGGTTGACCTTCATGCGGGCGGAACCGAGTTGCAGGGCCGTATCCTTGTTGAGCATGAAGCGCGTCATGAAGATCTGCCCTTCACCGCCCGTTACCACGGCCCCGGCGCCGTTGGAGGAGATGCTGCCGGAACTGATCCTGAGGCGGCATTCCTCGGCCAGAATGCCGTAGCGAGCGTTATCCGTCACACTGGTGGATGTAAGAACGACTGAGGATCGAGACAGGGACATGCCCAAGCGGTTCGTACTCACGCTGCTGTCGCGCAGCTCGAATTCGCCGTCGTGGACTTCGATACCCGTTTCGCAGGCGGAAAAACTCGACGACTCGGCACTGACAATGCTGTCGCGCAGCACCACACCTGTCTTCGAGAGGGTGACTCGCACCGACTTGGCGGTAAAGGCCGAGAAGTGCGCTTCAATGCCTGTTTCCGCTCCTTCGACGGAAGTATGCTCAAACTGGTTGCGCTTTTCGGTGGAGAGCAGCAGAATGCCGCCCCAATCCCCTCTGACCGGTGTAGGAGCATCCGACGAAAACCGGATCGGACGCTCGGCCGTGCCGATGCACTGAATGCGTCCCAAGACCACCAGCCGGGCCTTTTTGATACTCCCCTCGATGCGGGCAAAGCGTACCGTCGTCCCCGGTTCGATGCGGAGTGTAGCCTGGGGGGCAACCACCACGGCCCCCTTGATCAGTACGGTCCCGCGCCAGGTCGCGTCTTCGGTAAGGGTCGCCTGTTCGTAACGGAGGTCGGAAAGGCCATCGAAACTTTCCCTAGAGGGAGTTGCCGGGGTATTAAAGGCATGGGAGGCCGGCGGACGGGCCGGTTCAAGCGGGATAATGCCGTGTAACCGGGCAGACATGACGCTTTTGTTGAGCGGGGTTTCTTCACGCGTAACAAAAGTGTTTTGACAACCGGCCAGCGACAGGATGATGAGGCAAAAGCCGATGCTCGCGAACGCAAGGTTCTTCACATGGTGCTCCATTCGGTAATGAGCACGTTCTATCATACTGCGGCGATACTGTAAATTTTTTGTTCATTTCAGCACGTTATGTTTGCCGTAAATATTATATTGACTTGTCATATATGTTGTGGTTTATTTTCCCATGTTCTACCAAATATTGTGGTTTTACTCAAACAAACCATACCAGCCCAATTGCTCAATATAATTCAATTTTTTGCGCCACAAGGAGAACCATCCATGAAAAAGGAATCCGCACACGACACAATCCCCGACCTTTCCAAAAACGCCGCAACCGTCCTTGAAAAGCGTTACCTGAGGCGCGATACCGAGGGCAAGGTTCTGGAGACCCCGGCCGATATGTTTCGCCGGGTGGCCGAAACCATTGCTGCTCCCGATAAACAGTTCGACAAGAAGGCCGATATCAAAGGCTTGGCCGAAACGTTTTACCGCATGATGACCAGCTTCGAATTTCTTCCCAACTCCCCGACCCTGATGAATGCCGGCCGCCAACTGGGGCAGCTCTCGGCCTGTTTCGTCCTGCCGGTGGGCGACTCCATGGAAGAGATCTTCGACGCGGTTAAATTTACCGCCCTGATCCACAAATCCGGCGGCGGTACCGGTTTTTCGTTCTCGCGCCTGCGCCCGGCCAACGACGTGGTCAGCTCGACCACCGGCATCTCCAGCGGCCCGCTCTCCTTCATGCGGGTGTTCGACATCGCCACGGAAACCATCAAGCAGGGCGGTACGCGGCGCGGCGCCAACATGGGCATCCTGCGGGTCGATCACCCCGACATCATGAATTTCATCATGTGTAAGGCCGACCAGAGACACCTCAACAACTTCAACATCTCCGTCGGCTTGACCGAGAAATTCATGCAGGCCGTGGAACGGGACGAAGAGTATGATCTTATCAACCCCCGTGACAAGAAGGTTATAGGTAAACAAAACGCCCGCAAGGTCTTTCATCGCATCGTAGTGCAGGCCTGGGAAAACGGGGAGCCGGGCATTATCTTTCTGGACCGTCTCAACCGCGACAACCCCACTCCCCATATCGGCGAGATCGAGTCCACCAACCCCTGCGGCGAACAGCCGCTGCTCCCCTATGAGTCCTGTAATCTGGGCTCCATCAACCTGGGGAAATTCGTCAAGGACAACGCCGTTGACTGGAAGAAACTGAAAACCGTGGTACACGACTCGGTCCACTTCCTGGACAACGTTATCGAGGCCAACAACTATCCCCTGCAGCAGATCCACGACATGACCCACGCCAATCGCAAGGTCGGCCTGGGGGTCATGGGATGGGCCGACATGCTGATCCTGTTGGGGGTTCCCTACAACTCCGACGAGGCGATCAAACTGGGCAAAAAGGTGATGAAGTTCATCAACGACGAAGGGCACCTTGCATCCGAGGAACTTGGCAAGCAACGCGGTTCCTTCCCCAACTTCAAGGGTTCGATCTTCGACAAGAAGAGTGCGCCGCCCATGCGCAATGCCACGGTCACCACAATTGCCCCCACCGGCACCATCTCGATCATCTCCAACGCCTCCTCCGGCGTGGAGCCGCTCTTTGCCGTCTCCTACATCCGTACCGTCATGGACAAGAACGTGCTGGTTGAGGTCAACCCGATGTTCGAACAGATCGCCAAGGAGCGTGGCTTCTATTCCGAGGCGTTGATGAAGAAGATCGCCGAACACGGCACAGTACACGATATCCCCGAGGTCCCGGAGGACGTGCGCCGAGTATTCGTTACCGCCCACGACATCACTCCCGAAGACCATATCCAGATGCAGGCCGCCTTCCAGCTCTACACCGACAATGCGGTCTCCAAGACGGTCAATTTCCCTAATTCGGCTACCATGGACGATGTTGAAAAAGCCTATATGCTGGCCTACGAAACCGGCTGCAAGGGTGTCACCATCTACCGTGACGGTTCCCGCGACGAGCAGGTTCTCTCCACCGGCAAGAAAGAGGAACAGCAGGCTGCCGTCGCCGCCACGCCGGTGGAAGAGGAGAAAAAAGCCATCAAGCGCGACCGGCCCAAGGCGCTCAAGGGCTGGACCCACCAGATGCAAACCGGCTGCGGACCGCTCTATGTAACCATCAACGAAGACAACTCCGGACTATTCGAGCTCTTCACCACCATGGGCAAGGCCGGCGGTTGCGCCGCGTCCCAGAGCGAAGCCATCGGCCGCATGGTATCCCTGGCATGGCGTAGCGGCGTCCAGGCACGTCAGGTAATCAAGCAACTCCTGGGGATCTCCTGCCACTGCCCTTCCGGCTTCGGCGACAATCGCATCCTCTCCTGCGCCGACGCCGTGGCCAAGGCCATCCAGGCTCACATGGTGGCCAACGGCTATGACATCAACGCCGAAACCGCCACCCAGGAACGAGGCGCCTGTCCCGATTGCGGCGGCATCGTCGAGCACGAGGGGGGCTGCTGCGTCTGCCGCGTGTGCGGGTACTCGGAGTGTGCCTAGCGGAGATTACTTCTCCATGATGGACAACTGAAACACGACCGGCGCCGCGGAATCTTCCGGGCGCCGGTTTGCGTTGGGGGTTGAGTCACCTGTATAAGAAATTTTGTGGTTTCCTCTACAAATGGCGAACACACCATATCACGTCAACCTGTTGATAACCTGCTATTAAATATTTGAATTTTATTGGAGAATTTGACGTTGTTTCAAAGATTCATTTCCAAACAACTGGCAAGACCGTCGGGCCTGTTCGGACGATTATTCACTGCCCGATGGCTGGAAAAAGCTAATGCCGGGATGAACAGGCTGACGATTGAAGGACTTGCTCTGGGCGCACACGACCGGCTTCTTGAAGTGGGCTTTGGCAGTGGATGCCTCCTGGAAATGGTTCTGGCGAATAACTTGTGTAGCTCTATCGCCGGAGTGGACGTATCGCGCGAGATGATACAACATGTCAGTGGACGCCTTCGACGTTACATTGAAGAGGGGAAGGCCGAAATTCGATACGGAGATATTGAATCTCTTCCGTATGGTAATGGGGAATTCAGCAAACTCTGTAGTGTCAATACGCTGTATTTCTGGCATGATCCGAGGGTTGCCTTGGCCGAGTGCCTGCGTGTATTGGGAGTTGGCGGCCGGCTTACGCTCTGTTTCAACGCCAAGGCCGACCTTGCGCAGTGGCCCGGCCATGTGTACGGGTTTACCCTGTACGAACTGTCCCAAGTTGAGGAGATGCTTGCCGCCGCCGGTTTCTCGGCGATAGAGGTAATGAGTAGGAATGATCCCGGCCAGGGGCTCTATTACTGTGTTACCGGAACCGCAGCATAAGGCTTTTCACCAGTAACGGAAGATGGCGGACCAGCCGCATATTCCCCGAGCCTTTGGCAATCGCTTCGAAAAAAACGAAAACCCGTTGCAATTTCAAAAACATCGGGAGTAACGACAACGCCATGAATCTCGATAAAATTTCACGCAAAGACCTGTATGACATTCTCTGCAACATGCCGAAAGCAGAACTGCATATTCACATTGAAGGCTCACTGGAGCCGGAACTGCTCTTTGAACTGGCAACGCGGAACGGGATTCTCCTCCCCTACGCCACTATCCCGGAACTGCGAGCAGCCTATGACTTTACCGATCTGCAGAGTTTCCTGGACATTTATTATGCCGGAGCCGGTGTGCTGCAAAATGAAGAAGATTTCTTCGATATGGCCTGGGCGTACCTGAAACGCGCCAAAACGGAACATATCCTCCATGCGGAAATCTTCTTTGATCCGCAGACACATATGGCCAGAGGAATTCCATTTAAAACGGTGATCAACGGGTTGGATCGGGCAATCAGTCAAGCCCGTGAGGAACTGGGACTCAGCGCTTCATTGATACCCTGTTTTTTGCGTCACCTGAGTGAAGATGACGCTTTTGCTGCGCTGGAGGATGCTCTTCCGTTCCGGGACAAGTTCATCGGGGTCGGACTTGACAGCAGTGAGCGCGGAAATCCGCCGGAGAAATTCGCCAGGGTATTTGCCCGCTGCCGGGAGTTGGGACTGCGACTTGTGGCTCATGCAGGTGAAGAAGGGCCAGCCGAATACATACGCCATGCCCTTGATCTACTGCACGCGGAAAGGATCGACCATGGTGTGCATTCTCTGGATGATCCCCAACTTGTCGCAAGGCTGGCGCAGCAACAGATACCGTTGACCATATGCCCCCTTTCAAACGTAAAACTCCGTGTCTTTTCGAGCCTTTCCGCTCACAACATCGGCACATTGCTGGCTGCCGGCATTGCCGTAACCATTAATTCCGACGATCCGGCCTATTTCGGTGGCTATCTGAACCGGAACTACACCGCTACGTTCGCGGCACTGCCGGAGCTTGGGGCAAGAGAAGCGTATCAACTGGCTCGTAACAGCTTCCAGGCCAGTTTTGTGGATGAAAGCATCAAAAATGAATGGATCAGGGAACTTGACGAATTCTTTTCGGGAATGGAACAAGAACTGACTCCTGCCCCGAATAATGGAAAATGATTACTGATTTTCCCGTCGACATTTTGGAGAACACCATACCATGCCCAAGGAACTGACCCACTGGATGCTGGCCGCACAATCCCTGGCCGGGCTTGAGGACACGCGCCGCCTCTCTGTCCTTATACGTGAACACCGGGCCCTGTACCTGGCCGGCGCGGTCCTGCCCGACACCCTGCTGCATCTCTACTTCGGCCCCCATGGTCCGGCAGCCCTCAGGCTGGCCCATCAATTCCACGACACCGCAGGCAACAGTTATGCGCCGCTCATCCGGATCGAAGAGAGCTATGGGGCGGCAGGTCTTCCGGCGGAGATGCTGGCCTGCCTGCTGGGGGTGCTCTCCCATATGGAGGCCGACATCGTTTTTCACCCCTTTGTCTATGCCCACAGCGGCGTGGGGGATATCGGTCGTCATTACCATGTGGAGACCGCCCTGGATTGCCATTTCTCACGCCAGGGCATCTATTTCCCCGCGCAACGGCTGGATAGCCTCATGACACCCGCCATTCGGGCCGAGCTTGTTACTGCCAGCGCCCTTTTATTCGATCCCGAGGGTCAACTGCCGCGCCAGGCCCTGGAACGTGCTCTCACGCTCCATTGCCGCATCCAGGCCCTGTACGGCAATACCTTCTGGAAGCTGGCTGCCCGTCTGCTGGCCTGCCTGCCGGTTCCCCTGTTCAAACACGCGCGCCACCTGTTCTATCCCCTGACCCGGTCCGAGGATGATCCCGGCGAATTGCCCGGCACCTGGCGGCACCCGGTTACGGGCGAAGAGAAGACCGAAACGCCCGATGACCTGGCAAAGGAGGTGGTACAACGCACCGTGGCCTTGTTCCAGCGGATTGACGCCGAGGACGGCCTGAAGGAGGTACTCAGCGCTTCACCGGGAGAAAACCTGCTGACCGGCCTCTACGGCGTCACGCAGCGCAGGATGGAAAATCATCCGGCATAAGAGAGTTTTCTTTCCCGAGCAGCCAACCTCAACTATACTACCTCCATGAGCACACCCGCCTTTATCCTGATCGTCACCTCGGCGGTCATGCATGCCCTCTGGAACCTGCTGGTGAAGCGCAGCCGCCACAAGACCGTCTTCATCTGGTGGATGTTCATAGCCGCCACCCTGCTCTTCAGCCTGTGCCTGCCGCTGGCGGGCGAGCCGTTCCGCTGGCCCGCCCCCGCAACCGCGCTCATGATCGCCATCGGCGCCGTCTGCTATGTCCTCTACCACCTCCTGAACGGCCGCGCGTACCGGGGCGGCGACCTGTCGGTCGTGTACCCCCTGTCCCAGACCTCCATGATCTACGTGCCGATCTGGGGCATGATCCTGCTGAAGGAACACCTGTCCCTCGTTGGCGTCGGCGGCATCCTGCTGGTGATCCTCGGGACCTTTGCGGTGCAGATGCAGCGCCTGTCCCTGCTGGAGCTGGTGCGTCCCTTCCGCAATCTGCGCAGCAGCTCGGTCCAGTCCGCCCTGGCCGCCGGGTTCATCTACTCCATCGGCTCCATAGCCGAAAAAACCGGGGTCACCAACTATTCCCCCCTCTATTTCACCTATTTCCTGGTCCTCTCCATGCTGGCCATGATGACCCTCAACCTGGCGCGCCCCAAGTATCGCCTCCATATTGGCCAGGAGTTGCGCGAGCACTGGAAGCTGGTACTCTGGAGCGGGCCGATCATCATGGCCTCGTTCCTCACCTTCCGCTACGGCCTCAATCTGTCGCCGGTCAGCTATGCCGTGCCGGTCCGCCAGGTCAGCATCCTGGTGGGGGTGGTGATCGGCATCCTGTTCCTGGGGGAGTCCTTCGGCAGGATTCGCCTGGTCTCGGCGCTGCTCATTCTGGCCGGGGCGGCCCTGATCAGGCTCGGATAACATGACCATGGACACGACCGTCGCATTTTTGAAAGAACTTTTCCCCACCTCCTGCCACGGGCGCATCCTCCTGGTGGGCGGCTGTGTGCGGGATCATCTGCTGGGACGGGAGCAATCCGACATCGACCTGGTCACCTGCCTCGATGAAGCGGAACTGCGCGCCTGCGGCTTCCGCCGGGTGGACCCCAGGAGTACGACCACGATCTGGTTCCGGCATGATCGGGCCTTCGGTTCCATTGAAGTGACACAATTGCCCGACGTGGACGCTGCCCTGGCCACGGACCTGGCCCGGCGCGATTTCGTCGTCAACGCCATGGCCATGACCCTGAACGGCAAGGTCATCGACCCTCTGGGGGGGAGGCACTATTTGGAAGAACGGCTCCTGGCCACCTGCTCTTCCAATTCGTTCAGGGACGATCCGCTGCGCCTGTTCCGCGCCTTCCGGTTCGAGGCCGACGACTGGCGGATGACGCCCGAAAGCGAAGCGTTGATCCGAGAGCAGGAATGGGGGCAGCTGTTGAGCCCCGTACCGGTGGAACGCTTCTCGCGAGAGATGCTGAAATCCTTGGAATGTGCAGAGCCGGAACGCTTTTTCAGCCGCATGCTCCAGTTCGACGTGGGGCGGGGCTACCTGCCGGAACTCTTTGCCATGCCCGCCATCCCGGCCGGTCCCTTGCAGCATCACCCCGAGGGGGACCTGTTCAGCCATAGCGTCCAGGTACTGCAACGGGTGACGCAGCGCACCCCTGACCCCCTGGCCCGGTTCTGCGCCTTTTTCCACGACATCGGCAAGCTGGTCACCAACCCGGAGTTCTACCCCAAACACCACGGCCACGAGGATGCGGGAGTCGCTATGGCCCGCACTCTGTGCGAGCGCCTGCGGCTGCCATCCGATTACCGCACGGCCCTGGCCTGGACCAGCAGGCTCCACGGCCTGCTCAACAGATGGGGGGAACTGCGGACAGCCACCCGGCTGAGGACGGCCCAGCAGGCCATGAAGGCTGGAATTGGGGAGATCCTGCCCCTAGTGGCGATGGCGGACAAGCCGGATGGCTTGTTTTCAAAAGAGAAATGGGAACGTGCTGTTCGGATTTCCGCCATGACCACCGTGGAGTTAGGAATCGACGAGGTACGGTTGGAGGGGATCGCGCCGGGGAAACGGGCGGATTTTATCTTGCAGAGAAGGGTCGAGATGTTGCGGGGCGGGGATGGAGGGGGAAGCGGGTAAGCCGTACTGTAAAGCCCCATCCATCTGTAATCACACAAAAAAAGACGCCCGGACCACTGCCGGACGCCTTGAATTGCATCATTATGACACATCATCACCGGCCTCTCACAAAGCTCACAGAGGCACGGAGAGAATCCTGAAACCTTTTGGGTCCACGAATGACACGAACGGACACGAACACGGCGGGGGAACCTTTGACCCGACAGGTCTTACCCTGATTATGTTCGTGTCCGGGTTTCTTTCGTGCAGTTCGTGCCTTTCGTGGACAGCCTTGTGAAACACCCGCCACAGGGCGAATGCTTTTCGTCGTCATTCTCCAATAATCAGGGTGTACATACAGGCGGCGCGGACGCGAAAGCGTTAAACACATTGGCCCCTGTCGTTATTGCCTCGAAGACATAGTTGCCGATAACCGTCAGCCCCTGTGAATAACCATTCAAGACATTTGACTGGTAATAGCCGACAAGTTGGGGGTCGGCCGAATTCGCTACATTAACAACGAGGAAATTCGTGTGGCCGGGGTAAAAATCGACGGATTGCTCGACAATATAGGCAAACTGGCCGGAAACGACGATGTCTTCCGCAGCCTTGAGGGTCACTACGGACGACACGACCTTCGGACAGAGCGGTTGGGAGATGTCGACAAGATACAGGGTTCCGTTCGTCAGGGTGCAGCCCTCGTCATCGCAAAAAACGCCGTGGGCCGTCACATAGGCCAGGTTCCCGGAAACGGCGATACCGCGCGTTGTGTCGCCATTCGGCATGGTGGGGAAGGTAAGGACGGTTGACTGCTGCGGTGCGGCCGGATTGGAGATGTCCACGACAAGAAGTGAATTCTCCATGGTGACGAAGGCGTAGTTC
Organism: Geobacter sp. AOG2; assembly: GCF_019972295.1. Lineage (NCBI taxonomy): Bacteria > Pseudomonadati > Thermodesulfobacteriota > Desulfuromonadia > Geobacterales > Geobacteraceae > Geobacter > Geobacter sp. AOG2. Next base: position 1,912,617 of record NZ_BLJA01000001.1, on the reverse strand, counting down.
CCGGAAACGGCGACGGCAGTAGGAGTCCCGGTCAGGCTGAGCGAGGCCGTCAGAGTCGGTGACGTGGGGATGCTGATATCGACGATGCGCAATTGATTGGGAATGCCATTACTGGCAGAACCGGCGGCGGTGACCAGGTAGTAGGAAGAGAGGGACATCTTGTTCCCCCCCAGGCCGGAGAAAGTATTCACCAGGACCGGCGCAGTGGGGGTTGAGACGTCAACGACAGTGAGCGCGTCCGGACCGCCCACGAACACGTAACGGCCTAACGTCGCCAGGTCAAGGCCGCCAGCCCCGGTCAGTGCCGCCACTTTTGCGGGCGCCGTAGGGCTCGTGAGATCGAAGACCGTCAATTGCCCACCATCGGCTGTGTACACGTAGGCACCCGAAGCAGCGGCACGGGAGCCCGCCTGCCCATACCCAAGGTTCAGGCTTGCGGCCGGAGTAATCTGGGGGGGAGTCGCCATTGCCGTTGCCGCTACACCTAACACCACCAGCACTGCCGCAGAAATGAGAAACCTCTTCATCTTCGTCCTCCTCTTCTTATGTCGTTTTGAAAAACCGACTCATGAGAAAACCAATACGCCTGTTTTTCTATACCACCTTCTACTCCCTGCAAACGCATAATTCAATCGCAAAATCAATATGTTAAAAAAATTAACACTATCCTGAAAGTGTTAATTAAATTAACACTCCCCACCCTTTTTCCCATCCTCCTGGTATCACATAAAAAAAGACGCCCGGACCACTGCCGGACGTCTCAAATTGTATCATTATGACACATGGCTCTCACAAAGCTCACAGAGGCACGGAGAGAATCTTGAAACCTTTTTAGTCCACGAACGACACGAGAAACACGAACAAGGCGGGGTGAATCTTTAACCCGGATAGTTTAAACCGCTGTTATCCCGATTTTGTTCGTGTCCTGGTTTCTTTCGTATCTTTCGTGCTTTTCGTGGACAGCCTTTTGGCGGGTTATTCCGACATCTTCAGCCGGAAGATCCACACCCCGGCCCCAAAGGTCAGCATCGCCGTGATTGCCACCTGAAGCGCGGAGCCCACGGGAAAGACGCCGCTCACCAGGGCCTGGCGGGCTCCTTCAAACAGGGCCGTGGTGGGCAGGGCCCGGACCCAGGGTATGACGTTGGCCGGATAGGAGGAGAGCGGGAAGAACAGGCCGGACATGAAGATCAGCGGCATGATGAAGACCGCCTCGACCTTGCCGATGGTCTCGGGCTTGTCCATGACCGTGCCGCAGATCACGCCGGCGCAGGAGAACAAGGCCGAGCCGGGTATCAGGAAGGCCAGGTACGCCAGGAGGTGAAGCGGCGAGAAACGGAACGGGGTGATGGCGAAGATCACCAGCCCTACGGCCAACCCCTTGACCAAACCGTGGGAAAAGCCGGACATGATCTTGGCGATCACGATCTCGGAGACCGAGATGGGGGTCACCCGGTAGGATTCGATGGTAAACTGCACCTTACGGTGGAACCAGAGGCTCCAGGTGCTCTCGCTGTAGGCTGCGTTGACCGCGGTCATGGTGATCAGCCCCGGCGCGATAAACAGGCTGTAGGGCACGCCGTCCACCAGGCCGATGTACCCCTTCATGCCGATGCCGAACGCCAGGTAGATGGTCATGGGATAGGCCACCACCGCCACCAGTTCGGACAGGATGCTGCGACGCAGGACCAGCATATCGCGGCGCCAGATGGCAAAGGCCCCTCTGAACACTATTCCCTCACCTTCTCGCCGGTCAGGCTGAGAAACACGTCTTCCAGCGTTTGTTCCCGCAGGGCAATGCGTCGTACCGGAGCGCCGTTCAGAGCCGTGACCACCTCGGCGAGGCATTCCCAGCTTTCGAGCCCCACGCAGACCGACCGGTCGTTTACCTCGATCTGCCGCACACAGGCCATTGCCCGAAGAATTGCCCCATACCGCCCGGCGTCCTCCCCGAACTCTATCAGGTAGAAGGTCCCCCCGGCCAGACGGTCCTTCAGTTCCTGGGTGCTGCCCAGGGCGATCAGCCTGCCGTGGTCCATGATGGCGATCCTGTCGCAGAGCTGTTCGGCCTCTTCCAGATAATGGGTAGTCAAGAAGATGGTCATGCTGCCGGCGATGGATTTGACATAGTCCCACACCGCCCGCCGCGATTGGGGGTCGAGCCCGGTGGTCGGTTCATCCAGGAACAGCACCCGCGGCTCGTGCAAGAGCGCTCGGGTCACCACCAAACGACGCTGCATGCCGCCCGAATAGGTATCGGGAAAATCCTTCTGTCGGGCGGCCAACCCCATCAACTCCAACAACTCATCGATACGTTTCCGGTAGTGCCTGCTCTCCATGCCGTGCAGCCGGGCGTGCAGTTCCAGGTTTTCCCGTGCCGTCAGGTAACGGTCCAGGCTGTTCTCCTGGGGCACCACCCCGATCAGGCGGCGGATCTCACGCCCGTTGCCGCGGGTATCCAGGCCTTCGATAAAGGCCTCGCCCGAGGTCTGGCGCATCAACGTGGTCAGGACGCGGATCAGGGTAGTCTTGCCGGCACCGTTCGGGCCCAGCAGGCCGAAGATAGCCCCTTGGGCCACCTCCAGATCGAAGTTTTCCAGGGCGGTCAGGTCGCCGTAGCGTTTGGTGAGGCTATGGGTGATTATGGCTGCAGACATGATCAGATTAAACCTTCTAACGGACCACCATTAACACCTAATGCTTCAACCTTTCGTTTAACTTCTGGATCATCTTCCAGCACCGGTGCATGGAATGGCTTTACCCGGGCGTCGATCACCAACGGTCCACGGCAACCCCAGTGTTTTGCACGCGTCGAAACACCGATACCATAGATGTCAGTAGCCGGGTTGGAGCGGGTAAAGGTAACCCAGAGGAAGTTGTTAAGGGCAGCCGCCGCAAAGGGGCTGTCGTCGCAGGTCACGATCAGAGGGAAACCATCAAAACACTCCCGCTCGGCGTAAAAGCGGCAGAACTCCTCCATGGCCGGGTCGCACTCCCCCCTCCCCTGCCCCGAACGCGGTCCCTGAATCGCCAGAATACCGGGCAGGCAGACCGCCGCCGGACCGAAACCGGGCGGCAGTTCCAGCCCGGCCGGCACTTCGGTTGCCAAGGTGCGCCGTTTTGGACCGGCGGCGGCGATGACCACCTTGGACCCTTCGTTGAGCCCGGTGCCGCTATAATCCAGGGTATCGATAGTAGAGGCGGTCTGAAAATGAAGATCGGCACGCCAGTCGGCCCGCTCCAGCACATGGCGGAAAAAGGCGACGATATCGTGAGTATGCAGGCCGGGGGCGTCCTCATGGGCCGCGATGAACAGGTACTTGGCCAGGGAGAGTTGGCCCTGGCCAAGGATGGCGTTGGCGATGGTCAGCAGCTCCTGGGGGTGCCGCTCCGGCGCATAGGGGACATATCGCTCGCTGGCCACGGCCAGGAGCAGCGGATGCACGCCCGCCGCGTCCACGGCATGCACCTCCTTGACGCCGTTGACCACAGTGGGGATCAGGGGACCGGTCAATTCGTGAATAAAGGCGCCGAAACTGGTATCCTCCTGGGGTGGCCGCCCGACCGTGGTAAAGGGCCAGATGGCGTCACGGCGGTGATAGACCGCCTCAACCTGGATGAAGGGGAAGTCGTGGGTCAGGCTGTAATAGCCGAGATGGTCGCCGAAAGGGCCTTCCGGCAGGGTTTTGGCTGGATCGACGACACCACAGATGCAAAAATCGGCCTCGGCCGAGACCGGCAGATGTCCCGGCAGGCGAGCCATGGGGATACGGTGGCCTCCCAGGAGTCCGGCAAAGGAAAGCTCCGGCATTCCCTCCGGCAACGGCATAACCGCCGCCACAGTCATGGAAGGGGCACCGCCCACAAAGATGTTGACTCGCAGTAAATCACCCCGTTCGATGGCCTCGGCGTGGTGCGCCCCGATACCGCGCTGAATCTGGTAATGCAGCCCTGCCTGCCGGTCGGCGGCATAGGTATTACCGGAGATCTGTACCCGGTACATCCCCAGGTTGGATGCTCCGAAGCCTGGCTTGGCCAAGCTCTCGGTGTAGACCTGCGGGAGGGTTATGAAGGCACCACCATCCTTGGGCCAGGATACGATCTGGGGCAGATTGGACAAGCTCGTGCGGCATTCCAGCACCGGCGCATGGGAGACGGTTTTGGGCAGGAGATGGTACGCGGCAAAGGGTGCCTTCAGAGCATCCAGGGGGTGTTTGATCAGGGAAAACGGGTTGATCTTGGCGTCAACCAGGCGACGGATATCGGCCAGACTGTCGCGGAAGATGAAACGGGTACGCTCCAGGGTGCCAAACAGGTTGCCCAGCAGGGGAAAGTTGCAATTAACCGGATTGGTGAAGAGCAGCGCCGGCCCACCGGCCTGGTAGACGCGTCGTTGGACAGCCCCGATTTCGAGGCGAGGATCGAGTTGCGCATCGATGCGCAGCAACATGCCGCGGCGCTCCAGGTCGGAGACGCATTCCTGCAGATTACGGTATCCCATCTGTCACCCGCCTACTGAAGCTTCTTGATGATCATTTCAGTCTGGCGCAGTTTTTCCTGCATCGTAAGGATCTCCTGGCGCGACGGTTCGTCAGTGATCCGCTCCAGTCCCTTGCTGAGCATCTTTTGCGCTTCGTCGAAGTGTCCGGCCTTATGGCGCATCCGGGCCAACGTCACAAGGTACAGGGCATTCTCCGGGTCCAGGGCCACCGACTTGCGCAACGACGCTTCGGCCTCCGCCTCTTTATCGCTTTTGGCATCCTTCAATGCTTTTTTGAAATATACCAAGGCTATAATTTCGTTGATCTCTTTACGGCCCTCCGCATCTTCGAGCTTGGCGGCAGCCTGTTCAAGAAAGGTTACCGCCTCGTTGTAATGCCCGCTACGGATATGCACGGCCATGACGGTGTGAATGCTGTCCTTGTTCTGGGGGTTGAGTTGGTAGGCCTTCATCAGCGTCTTCAGAGCCGATTCATATTCTGCCTGGGCAAGCAACCCGCGCCCTTCTTGTAGCAACGCATTGACGCGAAGCCTGGTAAGTGCAGTTTTAAGGGATTGGTCGGCGATGGTGTTGATCCGCTGGTCGTAGAGGGCGTTAAATTCCTTGGCGCGGCCAAGCCTGGTGTAACAGTTTGCCAAGCCCCTGATGTAGTGGGTCAGTTGCGGGGACCCCTGCCCGAAAACCGAATCGGCCAGTTTAAGAGCCTTCTCGAAGAGCGGCAACGCCTCCTCGTAATTGCCGCTCTGGGTGAGGAAAAAGGCGTGGTAAAGCGTAGCTTGGGCTTCAAACTGGTTGCTCAACTGTTTTAGAGCCGCGGGAGCGGCTTTTTCATCTTTGACGAGGTTCAACGTCATGCGGCCAAGGTCAAAGGTGCAGTGGTTGACCGTCGTGTTGCCGTTCAGTTCTCCTGTAAGCGTTGTACCGGAACGGGTAAGTGAGAGGGTGGTGCTACTCCCCTCTTCTCCGGGATAGCCGATCCTCAGATGAGACAGGTCCGAACCGGACAGTTTTCCAACGGCAATTCCCTCGCTCTCAAAGTAGCCGTTCAAATCCGTCTGGGCGCTATCTTCCACTATGACCAGGGTCGTGGAATGTTTTCCCAAAACCCCTTCACAGACCTTGCTGGGCGCGGTAACGGCATCCATGGTCCCGCGGTAAAGTTGCATTCCCGCCAGGGCCGGCGCTGCGGTCAATAGAGGGATAACAAAAGGCAAAACCCGGACAACAGCGAATCTCATAATCCCAGTACCTCTCTCCACCATGTAAATGAATACTTGACCGCTTCAGGTTAACATTGTAATCAGACAAACACAATCAGGATTGCTGTAACTGGAGCCGACATGCCGCGCATGACCCTCTTCAAAAAGATCCTTGCCATCACGTTGTTTTTGACCCTGATGCCGCTCCTGGCCACGTCGCTGATCCTGTTCTCAAACCTGGAAAAGATCAACTCTCGCCTGACAACGGAGATTGCCGCCGATGCCGATACCCAGGCATCGGAGTTGCTCCAGATGCGCGCTCAGCAGGTCGCTGACAGCGTGTCCGATTTTCTTCATCAGTGCGAAAGCGATCTCCAATTTCTGGCGCGCTCCAACCTTGATCGCCGGACCCTGCTCAACTTCTATGCCAACCGCCGCGGCGAAGTCTGGGAGCGACGAGGCACTGCCAAAGCCCCCCGCGAGACACGGGAACTCATCCCTCTCTACCGGTCAATCGCCATTATCGACAGATACGGTCACGAGCGGACTGTCATCCGGGACGGCGGCTTTTTACCGGCATCAGGTCTTATGGACGTTTCACGGCCTGCACATACCGAATTCAAGGGAGAGGACTATTTCCAGCGTATCAAGGTACTGAAGCGGGGTGATGTGTATGTCAGCCACCTGACCGGATTTCACGTATCCCGCCAGGAACAACTTGTTGGCGCGGATGAACCGGAAACTGCCTACGGCGGTGCAACTTATCAGGGTGTGATCCGCTTCGGTTCGCCGCTTTTCAACCGGGCGGGACGTTTCGACGGCATGGTTGTCATCTCCCTCGACCACCGACATCTCATGGAATTCACTCAACATATCGACCCGGGCCGGAATTTTTCCACCATCTTCCCGTCCTACAAAAGTGGAAATTATGCTTTCCTGTTCGACGACGAAGGGTGGATCATCACGCATCCCAAATACTGGGATATTCGCGGCCTGGACCGCCGGGGCAGACTACTGCCGGCCTACAGCGAACAGTCGGCGCCCGGCGATGTTCAGAATGGGCGCATCCCCTTCAATCTTGATCGGGCCGGCTTTGTCCATCCCAACTATCCCCGGGTGGCCGAGGAGGTCAGGCGGCAAAAGGCCGGTTCCGTCGACATAACCAATGTAGGGGGATCCAAGAAGATCATGGCGTTTGCGCCGATCCGTTATGACACCAGCGATTACCGTCGTTACGGCATCTTCGGTGGGGTAACCATCGGCTTTCAGGTCGATCAATTTCATGACCTTGCCCGCAAGGGAAGCCGCATGATCGACCGGCAACTGGGCCAGCACCGTACCCTGAGCGCCATCATCCTGATGATTGCCGCCCTGCTGGCCGGATTGGCGGCATGGGGGCTGGCGCGGGGTATTACTCAACCGCTCAGGCAGTTGAACGAAGGAGCCCGCAAGCTGGCTGAGGGGGACACCCGCAACCGGGTAAACGTCACCTCCGGTGACGAGATCGGCGAATTGGCCGGCGCCTTCAACTTCATGGCAGACGAACTGGAATTACGCAAGATCAGCCTGCATTCAACCCTGGACGAACTGCGGCGCTCCCGCCTGGAAATCCTTGACGAACGCAACTTCAAGGAGAACATTCTGGAGAGTATCTCCAGTGCGATCCTCACCTTTTCTCCCCAGGGCCTGCTCACGTCCATAAACGGAACGGGGCACCACTTTCTTGGGGACGACATCGCCGTCAACACACACTTCAATGAAGTATTCCGCGGCTGGTCCGACATGCCTCAGCGCATTGCCCACGCCCTGACGACCCGTAGCGGCTACGGCCGTGAGCCGCTCACCATAGGCCAAGGTGCCGACACAACCTATTTCGAAGTCGGTTTTTTTCCTATCGGCAACGACACAGAGCAGGGTCTCACCGTCACCATGCGTAACGAAACCGAGCGGGAGAAGCTGCGGGACGAGATGATGCGGCTCGACCGTCTGGCATCCTTGGGCAAGTTGGCGGCCGGTATCGCCCATGAGGTGCGCAATCCTTTGACCGGTATCTCCCTGCTGCTGGACGACCTGCATGACCGCGCAACATCCGTTTCAGGCGACCAGGCGATGATCAAGAAAGCCGTGGCCGAGATCGAACGTGTTGAACGCCTGATCACCGCACTATTGAACTATTCCTCGCCGGTCCGGGCCGAATTCAGGGAGGGCGACCTGAACGCGGTAGTGCATGACTCGCTCCTGTTGATACGGCGGCAGTGCGAACGTCGTAAGGTTGCCATCGAACTGAAGATTCAGGCAGTCCCGGTTTTCCGCTTTGACCCGGAGAAGATCAAGCAAGCTCTGCTCAATGTCGTCAAAAACGCCCTGGAGGCCATGCCCGACGGCGGTCGCATCGTCATCTCGACCGCTTCCGATGACAAAAACGCACTGGTCACTATCTCCGACAACGGGCCGGGCATCGCCTCCGACGACCTGCCCCTGATCTTCGAACCGTTCTTTACCCGCAAAGGGGCGGGAACCGGCCTGGGGCTCTCCATTACCCACCGTATCATTGTCGAGGAGCACCATGGCCGCATCAGCGTGGAAAGCGACGGGGACACGGGAACTCGTTTTATCCTGGAACTGCCACGCAACAAGGACTCCGTGGAAGCTTGATGACAGCCTGACCAAGAAAAGGACTGACATGGAAAAGATTCTGATAATAGATGACGAAAACTTTATTCGTGAAAACGTGGAGCGCATTCTGGAGGACGAGGGTTTCCAGGTCTGCGCCGCCGCTTCGGGAAAAGAGGCGTTGGAAATCGTCGCTTCGGATGAGATAGATCTGGCGCTGCTCGATCTCAATCTGGGGATTGAAAACGGTATAGACGTGCTCAAGGCTCTCAAGGAGCTTGATCCAGACCTCCTGGTGATCATAATAACCGGTTACGGGTCAGTGGAGAGCGCGGTGGAATCCCTGAAACTCGGGGCGTTCCATTACATGAAAAAACCTTTCAAAGCCGATGCCTTGCGGGTTATCGTCAAACTGGCGCTACAGACACAGACACTGAAACGCGAAGTGCGCAACCTGAAGCGGGCCGGCGGCACCCTACCGGGCCGTTCGCCCATGATCGGCACAAGCCGGCTTTTCAAGGAGTTGATCGCCCAGATTGGGGAGATAGCCCGTAGGCCATCCACCGTTCTGATCAGTGGCGAATCGGGCACCGGCAAGGAGTTGGTGGCTCGTGCCATCCATGAGTTGTCCGACCGTAGCGAGGCCGCCTTCATAGACATCAACTGCGCCTCCATCCCGGCGACGCTCCTGGAGAGTGAGTTGTTCGGCCACGAGAGGGGAGCATTCACTAACGCTACCAGTCGTAAAACGGGCCTGTTCGAAGAGGCCCAGCGGGGCACCATTTTCCTGGACGAGATCGGCGAGATGGACCTGGCCATGCAGGCCAAACTGCTGAGGGTATTGCAAGAACGCACTATCCGGCGGGTGGGCGGGATCAAGGATATCCCCATCGACGTGCGGGTAATTGCCGCTACTAACCGCGACCTGAACAAGCGCATCAAGGAAGGAGCCTTCCGGGAAGACCTCTTTTACCGCCTCAATGTGTTTCCCATCCATATTCCGCCGCTACGGGAGCGGACCGAGGATATTCCAGCCCTTGCAGCCTATTTTCTGGATAGTTTCAGCAGGGCCTTTGGGCGGAATTTTTTGGAGGTGTCATCCGAGGCGGTCCGCTTGATGGAACGGTATGCCTGGCCGGGAAACATTCGGGAACTCAGGAACGTGATCGAACGGATCAGTATCATGCGCTCCGGTCCGGTCCTGCTGGCCGAACACCTCCCCCAGGAGATACGGACCAGTCAGACTGACACCCTGGCGCCTCAGATTGCAGACATGGAAACCGCTGACATACTCCCCCACGGCATGGGGCTTGAGGACGCCCTGGCGATTTACGAACAGGCCATCATCGGCCAGGCTCTGAAAAGGACCGGGGGCAACGTACTGCAAACAGCCTCACTCCTGATGATCCCGCGCGGCACTCTGCGTTACAAGATGGAAAAATACGGCCTCTGACTATTTTACTGGCCGATTTCCGCCACATGCCTGGCTGTTTTTCGCCACCCGCCCCCCTTGCATACCCGGCCGCTTATGGTAAATTATCAACTCAATGCAGCAATATCCGCACATTATCTTATTCCTTGATTATGGCACCTTGATTGCAGTAGGATAGAACACCATTTCATATTTTGGTAAACAGTTATCAACCTGGCTGGCAATCACAACAAACAAGGAGGTTAAGCATGTTCAGAAAGATTCAGGTAACAGCATTGGCCCTGATACTGGCATTACCGATGGCAGCCCATGCCGCTAAGGTAAAAATTGGTTTTATCAATTCCATCACCGGTCCCGAAGCCCCGATCGGGGAGAATCTGACGAACGGCGTTACCTTGGCCCTTGAAGATTTGAAGAAAAAGGGGATCGATGTCGAACTCGTTAAAGAGGATGACACCGGCAAGCCGCAGATATCCATGAGCGCCATGGAGAAACTCGCCACGCGGGACAACGTGGTCGGCGTGGTCGGTCCCTACACCTCGGCGTGCGCCAACGCTATCGCCAAGGTCGCTGAGAAGTACAAAGTGCCGCTCCTGATTCCTGTCGCCTCAAAGGACGAGATCACCAAACAAAATCTTAAATGGCTCTTCCGCCTCAGCGCCACAACCACCGACTATGCTGAAATACTGATTGATATGGCGGCAAGCCTCGGTAAGCAGAAAACCATGGCCATTATCAACGAGAATACCGATTTCGGCACATCGGCCGCCCGCGCCGCAAAAGCCGTGGCAGCCCAGAAGGGTATCAAGGTCGTCTTTGAGGAGGCATATTCCAAGGGGTCTCCCGACTACCGTTCGACCTTGACCAAGATCAAGGCCCATAATCCCGACCTGGTCTTCATGGTTTCCTATGTTGCCGATGCCATCCTGCTTATGCGCCAATCCCGCGAGATCGGCTTGCAGCCCAAGGCCTTCCTCGGTGCCGGCGCCGGGTTCGCCGTGGCACAATTTGCCAAGGAACGGGCCATCTCCAACAATGTTTTTTCCAGCACCCAATGGACGGACGACGTGAACTGGCCCGGCGCCAAGGAATTCGGCAAACGCTACAAAGCGCGCTTCGGCAAGGAACCGACCTACCACGCCTCTACCGCGTATGAATCCATGATCATTATGGGTGAGACCGCTGCCAAGGCCAACGGCAACCGGGAAAAATTGCGTGAAGGGCTCAAATCCGGCAAGTGGAACGGCGTCATGGGCGAGGTAAAGTTTGCCGATTACGGTGGCTATACCAACCAGAACAAGCATCAAATGCTGGTCGAACAGATCCAGAATGGAAAACACGAAACCGTCTACCCTGCACAGTTTACATCGCACAAACCGGTGTACCCTTTCCCCAGATGGAAATAATGACTCACTCACCGTATTTATGACAGGCAAGCCTGCGGGGATGGTAGTCGCCATCCCCGCAGCTACCACAACCGTTGTCTCGATGGCGCTGTTTTATCCAGAACCCGGAGATTGCCTACAATGACCGTATTTCTTCAATCATTGCTCAGCGGCGTACTCGTCGGCGGCGTCTATGCCCTGATAGGAATCGGCCTGACTATAATTTTCGGCGTGATGCGTGTAATCAATTTCGCACACGGCGATATTCTCATGCTTGGCATGTATCTGTCCTACTATTTGTTTACCCTTGCGGGAATTGATCCCTTCGTATCGGTATTGATTGTCCTCCCCGTCATGTTTCTATATGGCGGTTTTTTGCAGAAGGTCTTCATCAACAGGGTGCTGAATGCCCTGCCGCAAAACCAGATACTGCTGACCATCGGACTCGGCCTCATCATGAGCAATACCATGATGCTCGTGTTCACCTCCGACTATAAAATACTAACGACCAAATACTCTTCAGCAAGCTTCCAGGTGCTCACCACCATCATCAACCCGGACAAGTATGAAGAATTGTACAACCGCGGCAACTCTCTCCTGAAGGACGCCAAGTCATCAACCGAAAGCAAAGCCGCTGACCTGTTTACCGAGGCCGCTTCAAAGTTTGCCGAAGCGACTAAAATAAGCCCGGACCAGTACCGTGCGCTGAATAACTGGGGCGTTGCCCTCGGTGGCGAGGCGTTCCTGAAGGGGGGGGCTGAGGCGGACAGGCTTTTCGTCCAGGCCTATGAGAAGTTCGCGGAGGCGGAAAAGACAAGCCCCGACGATTTTGATGTCAAGTATAACTGGGCCTCGACTCTCGCACGGCAGGCTGCGATGAAGAAAGGCGCGGAGGCGGAGTCCCTCTTCGCCGACGCATCCCGTAAGATGGCAGCAGCTCTGGATGTGCAATCCGACAGTTACGATGGCCTCAACGGGGCCGCTTTCATCCTGTACTCCCAGGCAAAACTCAAAAATGGCGCCGCGGCTGACGACTTGTATCGCCAAGCCCTGGAAAAGTACGCGGCCGCAGCCGAGGCCAAGACTGATTCGGGCGACAATAACACCCCGCCGGATGTCTCAGGCAAGTCCGCCGACGAGATCCGCGCCTTGCTGGCAGCAACCTACCAATCTTTTCGCCCGGCGTTCAAAATCAAGCCGGACAAGCGGGGCGCGGGGATTTCCGTATCATCTCCCTTGGCCATTTCATTTATCATCACCTTTATCATTACCGCGTTCCTCTATTGGTTCCTGAAGAAGACCGATACCGGTCAGGCCATCCGGGCGACTGCCCAGGACCGGGAAGCTGCCCAGTTGATGGGGATCAACGTCAAACGCATGTCGATCATTGCCTTCGGGTTGGGCGCGTCGCTGGCCGCCACTGCCGGAGCGCTGATTTCACCGACATACTACATCTTTCCCCAAGTAGGCAGCACATTTACCCTCAAGGCGTTCGTCATCACCGTCCTGGGAGGGATGGGGAGCATCGTTGGCGCGACGCTCGGAGGGATCATCATCGGTGTGGCAGAATCGCTCGGAGCGGTATACATCTCGTCGGGCTGGAAGGACGTTGTGGTCTTCGTCCTGTTCCTGCTGGTGCTACTCTTCAAACCGTCCGGCCTTATGGGCAAATCCAGAATGTAACGGGGATCGACAGCGATGAAGACAATCAGAACCATTCTTGCAACCACTTCAGGCCGTTCGCCAATCTCGGTCGCACTATTTCTGGCCGTGCTGGCTGCATTGTTCCTTTTTCCGCGTTTCGTCGAGAGCCCCTATACGCTCCACATAATGATCCTCTTCTTTCTCAGTACTATCATGGGTGAGAGCTGGAACATCCTGGGGGGCTACACCGGGCAGTATTCGGTAGGACACGCTGCTTACTTCGGAACTGGTGCCTACGCGACCATGATGCTGCTTCAATTCAAACAGATTCCCCCCTGGTACGGTGTATGGGTTGGCCTTGCAGCAGTTGCGGTGATAGCCCTGATTATCGGTTCCATCTGCTTCCGGCTGCGCGGGCCATATTTTGTTCTGGCTTCCATCGCTGTCGCCGAGATCATGCGCCTGTGCGCCATGAACCTTCAGAGCTTCACCAATGGTGCGGAGGGAATCCTGTCCGCCGGGTTACCGCCCTTTACGATCGGTGGTACCGTGATTACCGATTTCGTTTCAAAAGTGCCGTTCTACTACATCGGACTCTGTCTGGCACTGCTTACCATTGTTGTTACCTGGCTGGTGCAGAATTCCAAACTGGGCTACTACTTCCAGGCAATCCGCGAGGACCAGGATGCGGCAAACTCCCTCGGAATAAACCTCACCATCTATAAAAACATCGCCTTGGTAATATCGGCCATGCTTACCTCACTGGCAGGTAGCTTCTATGCCATCTACGTCGGTTTCGTTGATCCGCCGACAGTCCTGGCCCTGGATATCTCGGTGCAGATTGTCCTCATCTGCATCATCGGCGGAATCGGCACGATTTATGGCCCCGTCATAGGCGCTCTTGTCCTGGTACCTCTCTCAGAAGCGTTGCGGAGCAACCTGATCGCTTCAGCCATATTCAAGACCGGCATCGTTTCGGAAGAATCAAACATCGGCAATTTTCTCAAGGAAAACCTCGCCCATGCCCATACCCTTATCTACGGCATCCTGGTGGTGATCGTCATACTCTTCATGCCGGATGGCATACTCGGATTCTTCAAGTCGCTGACTGCCAGGAAGCATAAGGAGACAGCCTGATGGCCATTCTTGAAATCAAACACGTCAGCAAATTTTTTGGGGGCCTTGCCGCCAACTCGGATGTCTCTTTCGAGATGGAGGCAGGCATGGTCATGGGCCTGATAGGTCCCAACGGCGCCGGCAAAACGACCCTCTTCAACTGCATTACCGGCTACTATCCTCCCTCCAAGGGAGAGATTCTCTTTGACGGCCGACGTATGAACGGCCTGCACCCCGATGCAGTCTGCAAGCTGGGCATGGCCCGAACCTGGCAAAAGGTCCGGCCGCTGGCCAAGATGAATGTTGTGGACAATGTCATGGTCGGGGCACTGTGCCGTACCGGGTCCCTCAAAGTTGCCCGTGACATGGCCTTGGATCAGATCAAGATCGTCAAGCTGGAGCACAAGACAAATTTTCTTGCGGGCGGACTGCCCATCGGAGAGCGGAAAAAATTGGAGGTGGCTCGGGTATTGGCGACGCAACCCAGGCTGTTGCTTCTGGACGAAGTCATGGGTGGTCTCAATCCTGCGGAAAGTGAAGAAATCATTCAACTGATCCTCGACATCAAAAAACGGGGAATCACTCAAATGGTGATCGAGCATGACATGAAGGCCATCATGCGCATATCCGATCGGATCGTCGTGCTCAACTCAGGTGAAAAACTTGCGGAAGGCGCTCCACAGGAGATCGTCAGCAATCCCGACGTGGTGGCGGCTTATCTGGGCAGCGAATAATAATCGACATTTGCCACGAAGCCACAGAGGCACAGGGAACGTCAAAACAAAACGAAATACGATTTTCCGGTTTTCTCCGTGTGGCTAACGTTTCATAAGAGGTATTTTCATGCTCACCATCGATAAACTTAATTTCAGTTACGGCGACCTGAAGGTCCTCTGGGACATCGACCTGGAGGTTCAAGAGGGGGAAATCGTCACCGTGGTTGGCGCCAACGGCGCCGGCAAATCCACCACCCTCAAGAATGTCTCCCGCTTGGTGAAACCGACCTCGGGCAACATCACCTTTTTGGGAGAGGATCTCGAAAAACTCGAGTCCCATCAGGTGGTGGAGCGCGGCATTGTGCAGGTTCCCGAGGGACGGAAGATATTTCCCGAGATGACGGTTCTGGAAAATCTGCGCATGGGATCTTACATCACAAGTGCCAGGAAAGATCGCGAGGCGAACGTGGAGCGGGTGTTCGGCATGTTTCCCCGCCTGAAGGAGCGCGAAAAGCAGTTGGGGGGCACCATGTCGGGCGGTGAGCAGCAGATGCTGGCCATAGGCCGCGGCCTCATGGCAAACCCGAAACTCTTGCTGCTGGATGAGCCGTCGCTGGGGCTTTCGCCGCTGTTTGTCAAGATCATCTTCGAAATTATCCAGGAGATCAACCGGCAGGGGGTCACCATCCTGCTGGTTGAGCAAAACGTTTTCCAATCCCTGAAGATCGCCCACCGTGCCTATGTACTGGAAACCGGCCGCGTCGTCCTGACCGGTGCGGGCACGGATTTGCTCAATAATGAGCATGTCAAAAAAGCATTTCTGGGTATGTAGACTCTAAAGCCTTCCTTCCCCTCCCCTGCTCCTGGCAAGAACGGGAACGAAACCTTCCTATCAGCAGCAGGAGATACGAATCAAGGGCCGGGTGAGGAACATGAAAGGAACCGTCATGCAGACCGTCGAACAATGGATGACCCCAGACCCGATCACCATCGAGGAAAACGCCTCCATCATTGAAGCGATCCACCTGTTGAAAGAGAAGAACATTCGCCGCCTGCCGGTGACCCGCAAAGGAAAGTTCTGCGGCCTGATCACCGACCGCATGATCAAGGACTATTCTCCCGGCAAGTCAACCCCTCTGGATACCTGGGAGGTGCATTACGTGCTTTCCAAGGCAACGGTCAAGGATGCCATGAACCCCACCCCCTACACCATCCTGCCCGACGCGCCCCTTTGCCAGGCCGCCCAGTTGGTTCACGATAAAAAACTCTACGGATTATGTGTGACCGACAAGAATGGCGATCTGGTGGGGCTTTTGACTACCACCAATTTCATGGAAGCCTTGATCGCCATATGCACCATGGCGTAGCGGCCGACACTGTACGTTGCACCGGCACCATGCCACGGCAAGTGTCGGCGTACCGACAGTTTGTTGGTGTGTGTATTTAGAATCAGCGCTTGACGCGGGGATCCAGAGCGTCTCTGATCCCTTCTCCCAGCAGGTTGTAGGCCAGCACGGTCACCAGGATGGCCAGGCCGGGAAACAGGGAGAGCCACCAGGCAAATTCGATATAATCCTTGCCTGAGGTGAGGATGTTGCCCCAACTGGGGGTGGGCGGCTGGACACCGATACCCAGGAACGAGAGGGCCGACTCCGTCAATATGGCGCCTGCGATGCCCAGGGTGGCCGCCACCAAAGCCGGAGACACGGCATTAGGCAGGATGTGGCGGAAGATGATGCGTTTGTCGGAACAGCCGATGCAACGGGCGGCCATGATGTAGTCCATCTCGCGGATGGAAAGGGTCTCGGCCCTTACCAGCCGGGCCACTCCCATCCACCCGGTCAGGCCGATAACGGTCATGATGTACCAGATGGAGGGACGCAGAAAGGTAATAACCGCCAGAATCAGGAAAAAGGTCGGAAAGCAGAACATGATGTCAACGACCCGCATGAGGATGTTGTCAACCCAGCCTCCGTAAAACCCTGCCACGAGCCCCAGGACCGTTCCAATCAAGACGGCGATCCCCGCCGCTACAAAGCCAACCAGCAGAGAAATCCGCGCCCCGTAAACGATCCGGCTGAAGACGTCGCGTCCCAGGTCGTCGGTACCGAACCAGTGTTTCAGGGATGGGGGTGACAACACCTCCCAAGCGTTGATCTCATTGGGGCCGAATCGTACAATCAGGGGGGCCAAAAGAGCGACCGCCAGCATCAGCAACACCACAACCGCCCCGACCACGGCAAATCTGTTGCGCGACAAACGCGGCCAGAACACGGCACGGAAATAGGAATGCGCTCCGATCACTGCGCCCCCCTTCCTTCCCTGATGCGTGGGTCGGCCAGAGCATAGCAGACGTCGGCGACCAGGTTCCCGATCAGGGTCAAGAGAGCCCCAATGATCACGATTCCCATAACCACCGGATAATCGCGGGCCATCACCGCCTGGTAGAAGAGCTGTCCCATGCCGGGAATGGCGTAGATGGTCTCGAAGATAACACTTCCACCGATCAATCCGGGAATCGCCAGGCCCGCCTGGGTAATCAGCGGCAACAGGGCATTGCGCAAGGCATGTTTGTAGATCACCACGCGTTCCGAAAGTCCTTTGGCCCGTGCGGTCGTAATGTAATCCTGGCCGATCACATTCAGCATGGATGATCGCATATAGCGTGACAACCCGGCCAGGCTGCCGAAGGAAGCAACCATGATCGGCATGCAGAGATGTCTGGCCATGTCCCAGAGGTAATGCAGCATACCGTAACTGTCACTCCCCAGGGTGTGCAGGCCCGAGATGGGAAGCCAATTCAACTTGACGCCGAACAGGTACATCAAAAGCAGCGCCAGCCAGAAGGTCGGCACGGCGAAACCAACGAAAACGAAAATGGTTATCCCCTTGTCCAGCCAGGTATCCCGGTGGGTGGCGGCAATGATGCCGATGGGGACCGCCAAGCCGAATTCCAGCACCAGGGCGATAATATTGAGTGCAAGGGTAATAGGCAGGCGCTCTGTGATCTTGTCCTTGACCGGCCGGTTGTCCGAGGAAAAGGAGCGCCCCAGGTCCAGCCGTGCCAGCTTGCCGACCCAGGTAAAATACTGCTCGTGCAGCGGCTTGTCCAGGCCGTAAAATTTGCGCAGCCGCTCCCGTGCCTCCTTGCCCACCTTGGGGTTCATGGCCATCTGCATCTCCACCGGCTCTCCCGGCGCCAGATGGACGACCGAAAAAGTGATCAGCGTTATGCCGACCATGAGCGGGATCAACATCAGGATGCGTTTTACCAAGTATGTCGTCATAACATCATTCTCTCACAGAGCCACTTTTAGCAGATTGTTGAAAAACTCAGGTTGTTCAAAAATGGTCAGATCGTCGCACCCGCAGAAAGCCCCGCGGAGGCGTAGCAGCGCTACGCCGCACAAGGCGGCTTTTGAGGACGGCGGCGAGATGGCTGTTTTTCAACAACCTGTTAGTATACCTGCTCGGCCTTGGGCACGTACCATTGGATCTCGTTGTAGCCGATGCCGATCGGAGCCGGCTCCACTCCGCGAATCCTGGAGCTGACCACCGGCAAGGCATCCGGTACATAGAGAAAGGTATAGGGTTGCTCGTCGGCCATGATCTCCTGGATGCGGAAGTAGGCCTTCTTGCGTTTTTCCATGTCAAAGGTGCTGCGCCCCTCCACCAGCAGGCGATCCACCTCGGTGTTCTTGTACCCGATGAAATTCAGTTCGCCCGGATTGGTTTTACTGGAATGCCAGACATCGTACATGTCCGGGTCCGGGCTGGTTGTCCACCCCAGTATAACCACCTCGAAGTTCCCCTTGTCCACGAACTCCTTGAGGAACGTGGCCCACTCAACGATGCGGATCTTCACATCGATCCCCACATACCTGAGCCGTTGCTGAATGATCTGGGCTGTCAAAAGCCGTTGCTGGTTTCCCTGGTTGGTCAGGATGGTGAAGCTGAATGGTTTGCCGTCTTTCGTCAGAATACCATCGCTGTTTTTCTCCTTCCACCCGGCCTGGGCCAGAAGGTCGGCCGCATGTTTGGGATCGTAAGCGATGTCTTTGACGTTGGGATTGTAGGCCCAGCGGCCCGGAGCAATCGGCCCCACCGCTTTCCGGCCCATGCCGAACAGTACGCCGTGGATCAGTTCGTCCTTGTCGATGGCCGCTGTCAGGGCCTGGCGGATGCGCTTATCCTTAAAGAGCGGATGACGGAGGTTGTAGCCCATATAGACATAGCTGGATGAAGGATAGCGGTACTTAGTGAAGCGCGACGTAAAGTCGGCCCCGGTGGTCTGGCGGGCATACTGCACCGGCGTCAGTCCCATCATGTCTATGGCGCCTGCCTTAAGCTCCATGTACATGGTGGAGGTATCGGGGATGATACGGTAGATGTAGCGGTCGATCCAGGGTCTGCCCTCGAAATAGTCGTGGTTGGATTCCAGCACGATCTTCTGCCCGGCGACCCACTCCTTGAAGCGGTACGGCCCGGTACCAACCGGCGCGCGAGCCAGGGGGCTCTTGGTGATATCCTTGCCCTCAAGCAGGTGCGCCGGCAGGATACTGTTCCCCCACGAGGCCAGGGCCGGGGCAAAGGGTGTGCCATAGGTCACTCGAACGGTATAATCGTCGGGCGCAGTAATGCTTTTGACCTGTTTGAAATCCTCGGCATAGGCGGTGGGGGTTTTGGGGTCGATGGTGACCCGGTAGGTGTAAAGGACATCCCGGGCGGTAAAGGGCGCGCCGTCGTGCCACTTCACCCCCTTGCGTAGATGAAAGGTGATGGTGAGCCCATCCGGTGCAATATCGAAGGACTGTGCCAGATCGGGGACGATGTTCAGGTCTTTGTCGTATTTGACCAGACCGTTGTAGATCTGCCCTGCCACGGCATGGGATGAGGAATCGGTCGCCAGGAGCGGGATCAGGGTAGAGGCGTCGCCAATGGTTCCTTCCACCAGGGCGTCACCATAGGCGGGTTTTTCATCATGGGCGCCGCTCCGGGGCGGTGCCGGCGATTGGGTACATGCGGTAGTTGCGGCAAGGAACAGGGCCGGGAGCAGCAGCCTGAGGCGGCGCAGCCTGTTCATCGATCCCCGGGCTCCCCTTTGAGCTTGCGCAGTTTGTCCGCCAATTCCTTGCGATCAGGCTCGATCTTCAACGCCCGCTTGTAGAGTTTTAACGCCTTGCGGTAATCCCTTTTGGCATAATAGGCGTCCCCCAAGTGCTCGGCAATGGTGGAATCCTCCTCCACCAGGCGGTTGGCGTCTTCCAGGCACTTCACGGCCTCGTTATACCTTTTCATCTTGTAGTAGACCCAGCCAAGGCTGTCCAGGAAGAAACCGTCATTGGGGCGGATGGCGACGGCCTGCTTGACGTATTCAAGGGCCTGATCAAGATTGATGTCCATCTCGGCGTAGGTGTAGCCCAGAAAATTAAGCGCCTGGGCATCCTTCGGATTGATGGCGAGCACCTTCTTCATCTGTTCAATGGATTCGTGCCTCTTGCCCAGCTTGTCATAAAGAACACCGATGCGGAAGTAGAGGCGGGCTTCGTTCGGGAACTCCTTTTCGGCGCCGAGAACGAGGGCGAGCGCTTCATCGGTCCTGCCGAGCGACTCGTAGAGCGTCGAAAGATTGAGATACAGGTCAAGCTGGCCCGGATTAGCATCAATGGCATCCTTGAGCATCTCCACCGCTTGGTCGGTCTTGCCCTTTTCCTTGAGAATGAAGGCAATATGCCCTATGGCGTCCAGATAGGCGGGCGAATCGTGAGGTATCTTAGCGTATTCGGCGTAGGCGCGGTCTATATCCCCCTTCTCCTCATAGGTCATCCCCAGGTAGAAGCGTATCTGATCAGCGCTCGAATCCTTCTCAAGCATGTCGTTGAATACTTTGATAGCGTCGTCATACTGTTCCAGCTCAAGATGGAGCAACCCTATCTTGCGCATCGTTTCCGGGCCCGAGAGTCCCGTGTCCGCCGCCCGCTTCAGGAGCTCAAGTGCGTCCTCGAAGCGACGCTGCTGGATGAGAAGCTGAATCAGGCGCTGCAGGACCGGGATCTTGCTGTCATCATCGTCCACAAGGTTTTTGTAGATATCTATGGCCTTGGAATAGTCTCCCAACGCCTCGTACGAGGCAGCCATGTCAAGGGCAGCCTGTTCGAATTCGGGCCGCAGTTCAAGGGCTTTTTGAAAATAACCCACCGCCTCCCGGTACAGCTTCATCTGGCTGTAAGCCCGGCCGAGATAGTAGTAACCCAGCAGGGTATCAGGATTGATCTTGATCAACGACTTCAGAGTAGTAACGGTTTCCTCGTACTCGTTGAGCCGCGACAGGGCCAAGGCCAGATGCAGGTAGGCGTCTTCCCGGGAAGGATTAAGCTGAACCGCTTTACGCAGGTAGTCAAGCGCTTCCCGGTCCTTGCCGATGGAAGACAGGGTCGTACCTGCCAGAAGATAGGGATCGCGGTAAGACGGGTCAAGCTTGATAGCCTTATCGAAGTATTCCAGGGCCTCCTGCGCCTGCCCAATCTTCAGCTTAACCTCGGCAACGGCGTTGTTGAGGAAGGCGGAAGTCGGGTCCAACTCCAGGGCATCCCGCAGTATGGACAAGGCGGTGGGGAAATCTCCGTCATAGGCCGCCAACCGGGCTCGCGAATAGAGGTACAGGGCTCGGGATTGGCTACCGTATGCCATGCGGGATAACCCGGAATCGACAGACGTATGGGAACCGGTTGTCGCACAGGATGAAAGCAGAATGGCGGACAGCGCTATTATTGGTAAACTGAGCTTCACAGCGGCGTTCCTCGTTGTTGAAAAATGTAGTAAAACCTAGCATGAAACATAATCACCGTCAAATGAATATCAGAACGCCCAGTTGCTTGCGGAAGCGCCGTTTTAATGGTAGTATTCTTATCTGAGAGAGACCACCATATGCATCGTAACATATTAAAATCATTAATGAAACATGACGCCTACCCGGAGGTGGTCAGTTCCGTCGAACTGATTCAGACGCATGTTTCCTGGATATTCCTGGCAGGCGATACCGCCTACAAGATCAAAAAGCCCGTGGATTTCGGGTTTCTCAACTTCTCCACCATCGATCGGCGCCGCTTTTATTGCCATGAGGAGGTACGACTCAACAGTCGTCTTTGCCCGGACATCTACCTGGGGGTCGTCGAGGTCCGGGAGTCCCCCGGCGGAGCAGCGTTCTTCGGCGACGGCCCGATCATCGACTATGCCGTCAAGATGAAGAGGCTTCCGGCCGAACGGATGCTCGATCGCCTGGTGGAGCATGGAGAGGTGACCAGTGCCGATATGCGGGCCGTGGCCAGGGTCATCGCCGCATTCCACCACGCCGCCGCGACCTCACCCGCCATCAGCGAATACGGCCAACGGGAACGGATCATGGCCAATTGGCAGGAAAACCTCGATCAAAGCGCAGATGACCACCAGACACCTCTTTCTGCCGATGAGTTGGAAGTGATCCGGGAGTGGGTGTCATCATTCGTCAAAAACCGTTCTGAGCTTTTCGAAAAGCGTATATCCGGCGGGTTCATCCGTGAGTGCGACGGAGACATCCACCTGGAGAACATCTGCCTGACCGACGGCAAAATATATATCTTCGATTGCATTGAGTTCAACGAACGCTTCCGTTACTGCGACACCGCCGCCGATATCGCTTTTCTCCTGATGGATCTGGACTTCCACCGTCGTCGCGACTTGGCCGAAGCGGTGCTCGATGAATATCTGGCCGCTTCGGGTGATACCGGCCTTTGCGAGGTGATCGATTTTTACAAGCTTTACCGCGCATTTGTGCGGGGTAAAGTGGAAAGTTTCCGCCAGAACGACGGCGGCATCGATCCGCAGGAACGGGAACTCGCCGGTGGCAGATCCGCCGCCTATTTCCGGCTGGCACGCGGTTATCTCGAACGACAACGCCTGAAAACCACACTATTCATCACCTGCGGACTGACGGGAAGCGGCAAAAGCACCCTGGCGGCACAACTTGCCTTTGAACTCGGTATCGCAACCTACAATTCGGACAGGGTCCGAAAACAGATGGCGGCCCTGCCACCGGATACGGCCATGCATGTGCCGTTCGAAACAGGACTTTACTCGGCCGCTGCAAGCGAGGCTACCTATGCCGAACTACTACGCCTGGCGGAAGCCGAACTTGCCGCAGGACGTTCCGTCATTATCGATGCCTGTTTCATCAGCCGCGAGCAGCGTCATCGCTTTGGCCAACTGGCCGCAAGCCTGTCCCTGCCCTTCGTTGTGTTGCACTGTTCCTGCCCGGATACGGAGCAGCGACGCCGCCTGCTCAAACGGGAATCGTCCGGAGAGAGTGTTTCCGACGGCCGCCTTGAAATTCTCGAATTGCAGCAAAACAGCTTCCAACCGCCGGATGATTCGGAGGGTACCGTACTGAATATTGCCACCGCAACTCCCCCTGGAACTCTCGCCAGTCAGATCTACGCGAGGCTTATGCCATGACGAATCGGTTGCGTCACAGCCTCCTGCACAGGCTCCAATTTCGGGAATCATGGGTCATTTTCTTCGTGATGGGCTTCATCATGATGAACTTCCCCTTCCTGCATATCTTCAATAAGCCGGACACCATCCTGGGCTACCCGCTCATGTTTCTCTATTTTTATCTCGGCTGGGCGGTTTCCATCTTCGTAATATATCTTTTCACCCTGGCTGTCAGCCACACCACCGATAAATCCCCGGAGAACAAACAACCGTGAACTCCGGCTTCGCCCACGCGGCCATCATATCAACCATCTATACCGCGCTGATCTTCCTGATCGCCTGGTACGCCCACCACCGTAAGGAAACCGGCCGGAGCATCATCAGTAACCCCTACGTCTACTCCCTGTCCATCGCAGTCTACTGTACGTCGTGGACCTTTTACGGCAGCGTCGGCAAAGCGGCTACCGCCGGTCTGGACTTTCTGATGATTTATGTCGGGCCGTCCCTCACCGCTTTTTCCTGGTTTTTTCTCTTGCGGCGCATCGTTAAGATCAGCAAGGAAAACAATATAACCTCAATCGCCGATTTTATCAGCCTGCGCTACGGCAAATCTCTTTGGCTGGGCGCCCTGGTGACCCTGATCTCCATCCTGGGCATCATGCCCTACATCGCTCTGCAGATAAAAGCCGTTTCCACCAGTTTCTACCTGATCAGCGGCTCTCAGGGCAACCGTATCCACATACCCCACGGTGAATCGGAGTTGACGGTGCCGACCGGTCTGTTACTCGCTCTGATCCTGTCGATTTTCAGTATTATTTTCGGTGCCCGCAGACTGGTATCGAGCGAACGCCATGAGGGGTTGATCGCCGCCGTGGCCTTTGAATCACTGGTCAAACTGGTCAGCTTGCTCGGCGTGGGCATCTTCGTCACCTACTACCTGTTCGATGGGTTCAACGATATCTTCACCCGTTTTCATGCCGCCCGGCCCGAACTGTTCAAACAGCTTTTCACCTTTGGCGGTGCTCGCAACGATCCGGGCTACATACCGTCATTCACCATGCTCTTCATGTCCATGGCGGCCATCATGCTCCTGCCACGCCAGTTCCACGTCATGGTTATCGAGAACTCGGACGAGAAGCACATTACCAAAGCCATGTGGCTCTTTCCCGCCTATCTCTTTCTGATTAACCTGTTCGTCATGCCGATTGCCCTGGGCGGCATCCTGACTACCGGCAGCAGCAGCGGCGCCGATTTTTTCGTCATCAACATCCCGCTTCTCAGCGGGCACGGCACCATTGCCCTGCTGGCCTTCCTGGGGGGGCTGTCGGCCGCAGCCGGGATGGTGATGGTGGAGTCGGTAGCCATATCCACCATGCTTCTCAACAACATCTTCATGCCGGTCATTGTCCGGTTTACCCCACAACCCTGGTTCCCATATCTGCTGATCAACCTGAAACGGCTGGGTATCTTCATGGTGGTCTTCCTCGGGTACTTCTACTACCGGATCGTGGGCGATACCTACATGTTGGTGAATATGGGGTTGATCTCCTTCTCGGCCGCCTGCCAATTCATGCCGGCAATGCTGGGTGGCCTCTACTGGAAGCGCGGTAACAAGGCCGGCGCCATTACCGGCATCCTGTTCGGCTTTCTGATCTGGGCCTACACCCTGCTGCTCCCCTCGTTCGGCAAATCCGGCTGGCTTGAGACGGACTTGCTCACGAAAGGTCCTTTCGGTATCGGGCTCCTCAAACCGACCGAACTGTTCGGCCTCAGCAACATGGACCTGTGGAGCCACTCCCTGTTCTGGAGCATGCTTTTCAATATCAGTGCATATATCTTCTGTTCGATCCTGCTGCGCCAGGACGAGCCTGAGCGTGAACAAGTACGCCGCTTCATCGGCACTTACAATCTCGAACGCCCCGACCATCCGACCGAGACCAAACGCCTCTCCAAACCGGTTACCATCAGCCAGTTCGTTAACCTGATGGCCAAGTTTATCGGAGAAGCGGACGCACACCACGCCATAAGCAACCACCTTGGGGATCGCGAGATTGATGCGGAAGGTAACGTTTCCGAATTTGAACTCCCAAACCTCAAGCGTTTCACCGAGAAAACCCTGGCCGGTTCGGTCGGGGCCGCCGCCGCCGGGGCCATTGTGGACAGTTTCCTCTCCGACATGGGGTCGCGCATGGAATCGGTCTACGACATCTTCAGCTCAGTCCGCACCTCCCTCGACCAGAGCCGCGAAGCACTCTACGTCCGTCTGAAGGCATCCGAGATCATCAACCGTACCCTTGACCTCCAGATCATTATGGATGACCTGCTCAACCTGCTGCTCAAGGAATTCAAGCTGGATGTGGCCTTCATCCAACTGCGCGATGGCAACGGCACCCTCGCGGTCAAAAGCTATCAGGGAAGCAACCGGCGCCCCTTCAACCGGAACCACTGGTTCATGGAGAGCGCCCCTTATTGGGACATGGCGCTTTTGGACCGCAAAGCTCACTTCGTCAACGACACCAGCCAAATCGGGATGACCGTCAACTTTGAACAGACGCTGGCGGAGGGGATTGTCTCCTGCGCGTATCTCCCCATTTTCCGCGAGGGAGAACCATCACTAGGCGTTCTATCGGTTTTTTCCAAATCAATTACCGGTATATTCACTGAAGAGTTTATCAGCCTGTTGTGCAGCCTGGCAGGTCAGTTGGCCCAGGCGGTCACCATTGTCCTGGAGATGGAGGCCAAGGAGCGTGAACGAACCGGGAAGGAACTGGCACTTCTGGAAAAGGCCCGGGTCATGCGGGACATGGAAATCGCCCAGCAAATCCAGATATCGCTCCTGCCCGACGCCGCTCCGGAAACCTTCGGGATCGACATGGCGGGTCGCTGCATCTCGGCCGCGCATGTGGGGGGCGACTATTATGATTTTTTCAAGCGGGACGACCACACCATCGATCTCTTGATCGCCGACGTTTCGGGACACAGTGTCGGTGCGGCCCTGATCATGGCAGAAGTGCGCACCCTGCTGCGTGCCCAGGTCAATTCGGCCCACAGCGCCAGCGCCATCCTGCAGATCCTCAACAGCCAGCTTTATGATGATCTGACCCGCGCCGAACTTTTCATCACCATGTTCTACGCCAAATACAACTCCGCCACCGGTCGCCTCTCTTTCGCCAATGCCGGCCACAACCGGCCCATGATCAGTCGCGATGGTGAGTATTCATGCATCGAACTGGATGCGGAAGGATTGATCCTCGGCGTCAAGACCTCGGTGGTATTCGAGGAGCGCAGCTTTGAACTCAAAGCGGGCGATGTATTACTCTTCTATACGGACGGGTTGACCGAAGCGCGTAACGGGAATGACGAATTATACGGAAATGAGCGGGTATGCTCTCTCCTGCACACTCTGCGGCACCTGCCGGCCAAGGAGATCATCGACGCGTTCTATGCGGCGGTCGGCGACTTCACCGCTTCCGAGACATTCCAGGACGATATTTCGCTGGTTGTGCTCAAGATACTTTAGTGTATCGTGCGGTTAGCCGTGGGAAGTAATTCCTTTGCTCTTTTGGCCGCTGCCGAGGCGCGGCGACACAGGTGTCGCACGGTCTGCATCAAGGAGGCAGAACAACGGCAACGGCCTTAAGAGCCTTAATGACGAGTACGAACTAACCGCACGGAACACTACATCCACCACCGTTCCCCGGCCCTGGCGCCAGGGGGGCACAGAACGAAAGGAGTTACGCCATGCAATATAAAATCGAGGAAAACGGGGCCGTCAAGGTCGTCTACGTAAAGGAGGAGCGACTTGACGCCCACAATTCCGAGGAACTCAAGACAGAACTGAACCGGCTGTTCGACAGCGGGACGAAAGACCTGTTGATCGACCTCAAGGAGGTGCGTTTTATCGACAGTTCCGGCTTGGGAGTATTGGTATCCGGCTTCAAGAATGCCGCCGCGCGCCAGGGAAGCCTCAAGCTCTCCGGACTTCAAAGCCAGGTAAAGTCGATGTTCGAGCTGACCCGCCTGCACCGGGTATTCGATATCTTTCAGACCGTTGACGATGCGCTCGAGAGCTACTGAGCGCAACCTTCATTTACGTACATGCAGCTCTCTCACACGCGAGGTTGTCATGAAAAATACCATCGACATCGAGATCGTTGTACCTAATCAGACCCGTTACCTGAGCATGATCGGCAGGATCGGTGAGAACATGGTGCGGGAATTGGATCGTTTCAAGGGGGACCGGGAGGCCTTGGCGCACCACCTCAATGTGGTGCTGACCGAGGCCATGGTAAACGCCATCAAACACGCCAATGCCGCCGATCCCAACAAGGATATCCAGATACGCATCAGCGCTTCGGATAAAGAGATTTGCATCAAGGTTTATGACAGCGGCCAGGGCTTTGATCTCACGTCAGTGCCCGATCCCTGCTTCGAAGCGGATCAGCTCGGCGAGAAGGGGCGCGGCATCTTCATCATCCGGTCATTGATGGATTCCGTGGAGTACAAAAAAACCAACGAAGGGAATGTGCTGGAAATGAAAAAGAAGCTTGGCTAGATCAAATTGGCTTCAACATTCCATTCTCTTAATTTTATAAGTACGTTGGAAATCATTTCTTCAAGTTGTTCAGCAACATTTTTCGAGAGTTCATCACCCATCTCGATGCAGGCTGGCTGGATGCCGACCAACACCATCTCCCGGGGGGCGCACCCCATCAACTCTGCCACGACAAGAAGATCCTTGAGCCCCATCTGGTGAGGAGAAACCTTGGTTTGAAGTGCAATCGGCAACTCCTCGCCCGACAGTTGCACCATGGTTCCCGGTTTGCCTCCCGTTTCGACCGCATCCACCACCAAAAGCCGCTCAATCCCCTCCAAACTGGGCAGGAGGTCCAGCCCCAAGGTACCCCCATCCATGATCTTCACATGGAGGGGGAAGAGATACCGTTTCTGGAGTTCCTGGACAACCCGCACGCCTGCCCCGTCGTCACTCATCACCAAATTTCCGATGCCGAGCACCAGGATGGACGGCGATATATCTCCACGTAAATTCATAACGGCTCCCCTCCCCCGCTCCAAAAAAAAGGCGCGCCACGATGCGCGCCTCCATCATAACATCGAAATGCAATCGTCAATCCTCTTTTCTCACCGTAAACTTATAGCCGCAGAACATACTGGATATCTCGCTGCCATGCTCCTTGATATCCATCAACCAGGCGCTGTAGATATGATTTATGACAAAACCTACGATCAGCCACATGCAAAAATGGTGGGTCAGCCGCATCCCCTGATCGCTGAACATGACATACATGAAACCGAGCGCACGGTGCATCGAAGATCCGGGGGCATGTTCGGCATAGAGCGAAAAACCTGTCAGGATCATGATCGAGTAAATACAGAACAAGGCGATATAGGCGGTGGTCGCCAATGGGTTATGGCCAACGGTTTCAGGCACGTCCTTGTCGATCAGCAGATAATACCGAAGCATCTTGATCAACTTATGGCGCCCTTTGTCGGTGGCGAGGGGGAAAAACTCCCGCCAGCCCGAATACCTGTTGCCGATGAACGACCAGAGTACGCGCGAGATCACGCTGATGGTAAAGAGGTATGCAGCCGTAAAATGGATGAAACGAATCCATCCCATCGTAAAATCTGATGCAGAATGACCGAACGAGAATGGTGTGCCAATAAAGAAGCCGGTCACGGACAGTACGACGATACAGAGAACATTGGTCCAGTGACACCAACGTACCGGCAATTCCCAGATGTAATTCTTGAATTTGCACTGTTCACTCATACCGGCCCCCTTTCTAGGAAACTTTCACCTTGATCACTTCGTTTCCGGTTGCATCCACTACGTGAACGGCGCAGGCAAGGCACGGGTCAAAGGAATGGACGGTGCGCAGAATTTCGAGCGGTTTGCCGGGATCGGCAACCGGTGTACCGACCAGGGCCGCTTCATAGGGCCCTCGCTGCCCTTTGCCGTCGCGGGGAGAGGCGTTCCAGGTTGAGGGGACAACCGCTTGGTAATTGAGGATCTTCTGGTCCTTGATCTTGATCCAATGCCCCAAAGCGCCGCGCGGTGCTTCATGCCACCCGTAACCGCTGGCCTCGGCGGGCCATTCGCTGGGGTCCCACTTCTCGTTGGCGTGGATGCGATAGTCGCCTTTGGAAATATTGACGATCAGTTCGTCCAGCCATTTAGGGGTCTGGCGGGCAATCAGCAGACAATCGATACCACGGGCACCGGTCCTTCCCAAGGTGGAAAAAAGCGCCTCAGGGCCGACACCCAGCTTGTTTAGAACCAGTTCCACCGCCGCCTTTGTCTCCTTGTGCCCCGAGGCGTACGCCACCAGCACCCGCGCCAGGGGGCCGACCTCCATGGCTTTTTCATCGTAACGGGGGGCCTTGACCCAGGAGTACTTTTTGTCCGTATCAAGAAACTCATAGGGCGGTTTGGGACCGCTGTAGCGGGCTTCCGATTCACCGTCCCAGGGGTGGAGACCTTTTTCCGGACCGGTAGTGTACTCGAACCAGGAATGATCCACATATTCGGCCACCTTTTTCTGGTCCAACGGCAGCACCTTACTAAGGTCCCTGTTCAGAATGGCGCCCTGGGGCAACCATTGGTTGCCGGCTGCGTCGGGAAATTCGCCATAGCAAAGGTAATTGCCCACCCCGCCGCCAATGGCGGCCCACTCCTTGTAGAATGAGGCAACCGCCAGAAGATCCGGGATATAGACCTTTTCGACGAAATCCTGGGCCTTCTTCAACAGGCGCTTTATCTCCTCCAACTTGTCGGCGTTAAGGGCGTTCTGGGAGTCGGGATCGATAGGGATCGCCATCCCCCCAACCAGAAAGGTTTGGGGATGAGGGTTCTTGCTCCCCAGGATGGCGTGAATCCTGATCACATCTTTCTGCCACTCCAAGGCTTCAAGATAATGGGCCGTTGCCATCAGGTTGGCCTCGGGAGGCAGTTTATAGGCCGGATGCCCCCAGTAGGCGTTGGCAAAGGGACCGAGGCGGCCCGATGCAACGAAAGATTTGAGCTTGTCCTGAACCGACTTGAAGTAGGTTGTAGAGTTGTTGGGCCAATCTGAAAGCGAGGCAGCCAGGACCGACGTCTTGCCCGGATCGGCCTTGAGGGCCGAGGTTACGTCCACCCAATCCAGGGCGTGCAGGTGATAGAAGTGGATGACATGGTCCTGCACATTCTGGATGCCGATGATGATGTTCCTGATCAACTGGGCATTGGGTGGAATCTTGATTTTGAGAGCATCCTCCACTGCCCGGATAGAGGCAATGGAATGCACGGTGGTGCAGACGCCGCAGAAACGCTGGGTCCAAAACCAGGCATCCCGCGGATCCCGTCCCTTGAGAATCTTCTCGATGCCGCGGAACATGGTGCTGGAACTCCAGGCATCGGTGATTCTCCCGTTATCCACCTCGGCTTCGATACGAAGATGTCCTTCAATCCTGGTTATCGGGTCAACCACTATCTTGGCCATTGCCTATCCCTCCCTGGTTTCGTCGCTGGGTTCTTTGTCTTTTCTGAAGGCGTTCAGCGCGCCGTGAACGGCAAAGGCTGCCGCAGCACCTGCAGCCAGACCGATACCGATCTTGTCGGCGGTATGCTCAATGCCGAAGCCGGGCACGTTGGGCAGACGCTTATACAGGGGCCCCATGGTGTCCCAGAAAGCAGGCTCTGAACATCCGGCGCAGCCATGACCGCTGCCCACCGGCCAACTGGTCTTGTCGTTGTAGCGCTGGGTGGGACAATTATGGAAGGTGGCTGGCCCCTTGCATCCCATCCGATAGAGGCAGAATCCCTTGCGGTGGCCGTCGTCGCCCCAATGTTCCACGTACTGGCCGGCGTCGAAATGGGCGCGGCGCTCGCAGTTGTCGTGGATACGCTTGCCATAGGCAAACAGCGGACGCCCATGGCCGTCCAGGGCCGGAATCTTGCCGAATACCAGGTAGTGAACCACGGTGGCGGTTAGATTGTCGGCATTGACCGGACAACCGGGCAGGTTGATGACCGTTGCGCCGGGGACCGCCTCCCTGACGCCGACGGCGCCGGTTGGATTGGGCACGGCGGCGGGGATACCGCCGAAGGAGGCGCAGGTGCCTACCGCAATGGTTGCCAGGGCACCGCCGCAGACCTGACGAGCACGATCGAGGTGCGACTTGCCGCCGACACAGCCGTAGACGCCGCCGTCCTTCATGGGAATCGACCCCTCAACGACACAGATGTATTTACCCCTGTAATCGGTTATGGTTTTTTCCAGGGCGGCTTCAGCCTGATGACCGGCTGCGGCCATAATGGTCTCGTGGTAATCGACGGAGAGAATATCGAGAATGATTTCCCCTACGGTCGGGTTGGCGGAACGGAGCAATGCCTCGGTATCCCCCGCGCAGTCCTGAAACTCCAGCCAGACCAGCGGCGGACGCTTGACCTCGTCCAGGGCCTGGGCCACCTTGGGAACAAATGCGGCCGGCAGGGCCATGGCTGCCGTCATGGCGGAACAGAACTTCAAAAAATCCCGCCGGGACACCCCCCGCTCTCGGAGTATTTCACCCACGGAATACTCACGACAAGTGTAATCACGTTCTACTGAACCGTTTTCAATACCATCATCGTGTTTATTCATACACAACCCCCTTTTTTGGTTGGCGTGGTCTAATTCCAATTATTATAGCCATGTAACAAAACATTTATTGCCATTTAGTATATTATAAAATTGTTCTATTGCAACACATTTATCTCAAAAGATCTGACACACCTGCAAAAAAAAACGGCTGCCAAAGCAGCCGTTGAAAATGAGCATTTAATAGGATCAGGATTTCAATCGGGTTTTCTTCTTTTGCTTCTGGGATTCCCTAAGACGCCTGGCGGCCCACTCGATCATCAGGTGATGGCTCCCATGGGGCGGGGAATCCGAAGCAGGCTTGCGTTGAATATAACTACCGTCCGACTGCATATCCCAGACCGAACATTGATCGGAAATATGGATATCAAAGATGGCACGCAGGTCCTTGGTCAACTCCGGGGACTCGACCGGGCAGAGAATCTCAACTCTCGCTTCCAGATTGCGCTTCATGGCGTCGGCCGAAGCGATGAAATATTCATCCGCTCCGCCATTCTTGAAATAGTAAAGGCGGGAGTGTTCCAAAAACCTGCCGACAACACTCATTACACGAATATTTTCAGAGAGTCCCGGGATGCCGGGGCGCAGGCGGCACGTGTCGCGCACCACCAGATCGATCTTCACCCCTGCCTGGGACGCGCGGTAGAGAGCCTTGACGATGTCGCCGTCTTCCAGGGCATTCATCTTGAACTGGATCAGCCCGCCGCCCTTTTGGCGGTGCAGTTCAATTTCCCGCTCGATCCGGGACAGCAGCGCCTTTTTAAGCATGCGGGGAGCCGGCACGATTTTCTGATAGTTGCGTTTTGCCATGAAACCGGTGGTCAGGTAATTGAACAGTTCCGTCACGTCCTGGCCAATGGTCTGGTCGCAGGTCAGGATGCCCAGGTCACTGTAGATGCGAGCTGTCTCGGCATGATAGTTTCCGGTGCCGATATGCACATACCTCCGCAGCCCGTTGTAGTCCTGACGCACCACCAGTATCACCTTGCAATGGGTCTTGAGTCCGACGACGCCGTAGGTGACATGGATACCGGCCTCTTCCATCCGTTCCGCCAGCCGGATATTGGCCGCTTCATCGAAGCGGGCCTTGAGTTCCACCACCACCGCCACCTGTTTGCCGTTCTGGGCGGCCAGAACCAGGGAATCAATGATACGGCCATGAACGGAGGTGCGGTAGAGGGTCATCTTGATGCCGCGTACCTTGGGATCGGTCGCCGCTTCGCGCAGGAAGCGCTCCACCGAGGTGGAAAAAGATTCATAGGGGTGCTGCAGGAGAATGGACCCGCTGTCGCGGATAATATGGAAGATATTGCGCGTCGTCTGCAACAAGGGATGTTCTATGGGGTAATGGGGCGGATCGTGTAGCCGGGCATAGTCGAGACAAGTCAGTTCGAACAGATCGCGCATGGCCAGAAGTCCGGGCACTTCAAAGACATCGTTTTCTTCATCCAGTTCCAGTTCAGCCGCCAGACGACCGCGATGGACCGGGTCCATACCGGCACCTATCTCCATACGTACAATCGGGGCAAACTTGCGCTCTTTCAACTCGGATTCGATCATGGCCATCAGATCGTCGGCCTCTTCTTCGTCCTTTTCGGTATTGGCGTTGCGGGTAACGCGAAAAATCTCGCAACTCACGATATTCATACCGGGAAAGAGCATATCCAGGTTGTTCATCATCACTTCTTCCAGGCAAACGAAATGATCTCCCTTCCCCACCCTGATAAAACGAGGCGTTCCCAGGCCGACCGGCACCTTGACCCGTGCCAGGGATACCTCTCGCGCTCTGGGGTAACGCAGGGTCACCAGCAGGTTGAGCGACAAGCTGGAAATGAAGGGAAAAGGATGGGCCGGATCGATGGACTGGGGGGTCAACAGAGGGAATATATTGGTATAGTAGTGTTCCCGAAGCGTCTTTTTCTCTTTTGCCGTCAGCTCGTTATAGGTTTCTATGGCGATACCCTTTTCCTCCAGCAGGGAACATACCTGGCGGAAAAGGGCATCCTTGCGAGCCTCCAGACCACGAATGAGGAGGTGGCATTCCTGTACCTGCTGGCGAGGTGTGCGTCCGTCCAGGGTCAGTTCCCGCATGCCGGCGCCGATCTGCTGTTTGAGGCCGCCGATGCGCTTCATAAAAAATTCGTCAAGATTGGAGCTGACAATAGCGATAAACTTCAGGCGCTCGAGCAGGGGCGTACGACTGTCCTCGGCCTCATGCAGCACCCTCTGGTTGAACGCCAGCCAGGTAAGTTCGCGATTGAGATACCATTCGCTGTCGTTCAGGTCGAACCCGGGCGCCGCCGGGGCTACACACTGTGCGGCTGCAGTCGGATTACGTTTCAATACCTTGGCTTTGGGAATTTTTTCCGCTGTTGTCTCAGCCTTTTCCACCTTGCCTCGCTTAGTCTTGTTCTGGGATTGTTTCTTTGCGTGGGGAGAGGTTGTCACCGTGATCTCCGTGGTGTCGATGTAATTTACCTTCAAAATGTTACATTATTTTTGCAGCTTGGCAACAAACATGAAACTGATTTGCCTCGGCAAGGCCGCATGTGGTACACCTGATCACCTATGAAACGACTCAATCCACCGCAGCAACAAGCTGTCAACCAGACCGAAGGTGCCCTGCTGGTCCTGGCCGGGGCCGGTTCCGGCAAGACCCAGGTCATCACAACCCGCATTGTTCACCTGCTCAAGGACAAGCGTATCTCCGCCGAAAACATCCTGGCGGTGACCTTCACTAACAAGGCAGCCCGTGAGATGAAGGAGCGCGTCGGTGCCATGGCCGGCAGAATAGCGGACGGGATCGTCATCTCCACCTTCCACTCCCTGGGGGTACGCGTCCTGCGGCGAGACATCCGGGCTTTGGGCTTCAAACCCAACTTCTCCATTTACTCTTCGTCGGATCAGGCCGGCGTACTGCGCCAAGCCATGCGTGAGCGGGACATCGATCCGAAACAATGCGATCCGGACCTGATCCTGTGGAAGATATCCGGCCTCAAAAACCGCCTGATCGGGCCGGCGGACTTCAAACCGGCACACGACGACAAGCTTGAACTGGCCGCGGCAGCCGTATACCCCCGCTACCAGGAACTGCTCAAAGGCTTCAACGCCATCGATTTCGACGACATCATCATGCTCTCGGTCAGGTTACTGCAATCAAACGCCGCAATCCTGGGGTACTGGCAGGAACGTTTCCGCTACATCATGGTGGATGAATACCAGGACACCAATGCCTCCCAGTACCTGCTGATCTCACTTTTGGCACAGAGGCACGGCAACATCTGCGTGGTGGGGGACGACGACCAGTCCATCTACGGCTGGCGGGGAGCCGAGGTGCAGAACATCCTTAACTTCGAACACGACTATCCCGGCTGCCGGGTAATCAAGCTGGAGCAGAACTATCGCTCCACCAGTTCGATCCTGGACGCGGCCAACAGCGTCATCAGGAATAATCCGGTCCGCACCGACAAGGCGCTCTGGACGGCCGGCGGCCAAGGCCGCGGAATTGACCTGATCGTCGCGGCCGACGAGGAGGAAGAGGCCGCCAAGGTAATTGATGCCATGATGTTGGAGCAGTTCCGGGACAAACTCCCATGGTCCGATTTCGCCGTACTCTATCGTTCCAATGCCCAAAGCCGCGCCTTTGAGGAAAAACTGCGCCTGGAGCGCATCCCCTATGTGGTGGTGGGAGGGCAGCAGTTCTACGAACGCAAAGAGGTCAAGGACGCCGTGGCCTACCTGCGGGTCATCGACAATCCGGGCGACGAGGCATCCCTCTTGCGCATCATCAATTTCCCCCGTCGGGGCATCGGCGATAATACCCTGGTGCATCTTAACCAGTGGTCCCTGGCGCATAACGTCCCTCTATTCGAGACCCTGGGCCGGGTGACGCAGATCGCCGACATCTCGGAGTCGTCAAAAAAGGCGGTAACGGCCTTCCACAGGATGATGACGGAAGTTATTGCCGGTTTCAGCCGTACCGACATGGGCGCTCAAGTCAACGCCCTTTTCAACCGCCTGCGCATAGAGGACGAATTGTACCGCACCCTGAACGACGCCTCCCAGGCCCGCAAACGGATCGAAAACATCGAACAGGTGGTCAACTCCCTGGCCATCTTCGAGGCGCAAACCCCCAGAGCCACCTTGTCGGCCTTTCTGGAACGAATAACACTGATGGACGAGGAAAAATCAGAGGACGACAAGGATCACGGCCACAATGCCGTCACGCTCATGTCGCTGCACTCCAGCAAGGGGCTGGAGTTCAATCATGTCTATCTGGTGGGAATGGAGGAGGACTTGCTCCCCCATAAGCGCTCAATCGAAGAGGATCCGGCCTGCGCCGAGGAGCGGCGGCTGTGTTATGTGGGCATCACCCGTGCCCGGCAGCACCTGACCCTCTCCCGCTGCCTGACCCGGAGGAAGTACGGTACCATCGAGGAGCGCAAGCCGAGCCGCTTCCTGGCCGAGATACCGGAACACCTGCTGATAGATACGGCGGACAATGACGGCGCACCGGGGGAGACGGTGGATATGGCGGCCGCTTTCTTTGCGCGGATGCTGGGGGAGTAACGAAGAGCGCTATTCTGCCGTGATCACCAAAAAACGATCATCAAAATGGGGTTCCAGCAACCGGCGAACATCATGCCACGACAGTCCCCCACCACCGCAGCCTGGCCGTGGCACTACAACCGTGGTCCACCCCGCTTCGTCAGCCATGGCAGCCAATTCTCGGGCAGACCGTTCGATCAGCCCCAGGTCCGGGATTTCGTAGGGTGAATGCTCCACCGGAAAACTCACCAGATTGTCGCCCAGATGGTGAACATGGTTGCCGTTCTCTGTTATGCAGGCGCCAAGCCTTTGGGAAAACCAGGGAAACAAGCGCGCCGCCTGGGCAGCAACCCCACGACCTATAACGGCCGTGCCGTTCTTCGTCACCTGCCCGTTGGTGGTGACGACGACGATGGCGGTTTTCTGATAGTCCCAGATATTGCCGCTGATCTCAAGCATGAAGAGCTCACCTCGAAAAACGCCCGCAACCAATGCCGGCGTGGGCTCTGCCGCCGTCAGTAAAGCTTGTGGATGAAGTTGGCGATCTCCTCGCCCTCGTCCGTGGCCTGCACCGGCATAACCCCCCTTATGCGGCCCAGCCCACCTCCCTCACCGCCGGATCGGGTATCGCTGAAGGTGGCCAACTCCTTGCCCGTCTTGGCGTCAATCAGATGGCCGGCAACCGAGATATTGGTCTTGCCGCTTTCCGGCGCCATCCACCCCAGAAAAAACTTTGCCGCTCCGATGCCGCCGTTGAACTTGGTGAATTTCCCTTCCACAATTATAGTCTTACCCTTTGTTGCGCCATTGGTCAGAACATTTTTGAATTTGCCTTCCTTTTTCAGGTTCTTGATGAGGCTCTCTCTCAGGTTTTTTACGATGGTCGGCTTGATTTCTTCGACGATCTTCTTTTCCTCGTCGTCAAGATTGACGAATTCAGCCCCCTCGGTGGAAAACGCCTTGACAATTATCGTGTCATAGCTGGACAGGCGCTCGGCAATGAAAATCGATTCCTTGCCTAATACTTCCGGGCTGGGCAGCGTATCCTTGGCAAATGCGGTGAATGCGCAACACAGCAAAAAAACGACAAGCAAAGAAACTTTTTTCATATCACCCTCCTCTAAAATTGTTACAATCAAACCTATAGCAACGTAGCGACCATTGTCAACAATAAACTCGCATTATTCCGGGCATTTATAAAACATACCGCACCTCGACCCCAATAAATGAGGTATCCCGTGGCACACACGAAGCTTGACACATCGGCGCATATCGCCCGGCTCCGGGCATTGGACAAGAGCTCGCTTCCGCCTGACGGCGGCCAACATTTCAACCGCCTGATCTTCGCCCGCAGTCCCTACCTGCTGCAACATGCTGAAAACCCGGTATCATGGTATGAATGGGGTGACGCGGCCTTTGAGAAGGCCCGCGACGGAAATTTGCCGATTCTGCTCTCTATCGGCTACGCCACCTGCCACTGGTGCCACGTCATGGCTCACGAGTCCTTCGAGGACGAACAGATTGCCGGTCTGCTGAACAACCATTTCGTCTGCATCAAGGTGGATCGGGAGGAACGTCCGGATATCGACGATTTCTACATGGCCGTGTCCCAGGTGTTGACCGGCAGCGGCGGCTGGCCGTTGAACATCTTCATGACGCCGGACAAGCGTCCCTTCATGGCAGTAACCTATATCCCACGACAGGGATACTCAGGTATGAGCGGCCTGTTGGAACTGCTCCCCAATATTGCGGCGCTCTGGCGACAGCGACCCGATCTGATCGAAAACAACTGCCGCAGCATCATGGAAGCCATGGGCAATATTTCCCGCAAGGAATCAAACAATACAAGCCAGGATTTACAAGAACTTATAGACACATCCTTCAACCATTTGCACAGCATGTACGACTCTCAGCACGGCGGATTTGGGACCGCCCCCAAGTTCCCCATGCCCATCAACCTGAGTTGGCTGATCGGGCAGGGGGCAGCGGGAAATCCTCAGGCGTTGGAGATGGCACTCCAGACTCTGTACAGGATAGGCAACGGCGGGATATGGGACCAGATTGGCGGAGGTCTGCACCGTTATGCCGTGGACCGGGAGTGGCTCGTGCCGCATTTCGAAAAGATGCTCTACGACCAGGCCATGTTCGGGCTGACGGTGTTGGAGGCGAGTCAAGCGACGGGTGATGATTCCTGGCTCGTGATGGCCGAAAACATCTTCGGTTTCGTTATGCGCGAGCTGACCTCACCCGAAGGGGCTTTCTACGCGGCTGTGGATGCCGATTCGGAAGGAATTGAAGGTAAATACTACGTCTGGGACAGACGTGAGATCGAGGAGTGCCTCGGCACAGATGCACCGCTGTTCTGCCGGTTCTACCGTGTGACCAACGAGGGCAATTTTGAGGGACGTACTATCCTGAATGCGATGTTCAAACTGGATGAGTTCTGCGCCAGGGAAGGGTTGGACCCAGAGGAAACCGGTAAGCGACTGGAACGCGGCCGCTTGCTGTTGCTGGAGCGGCGGGAACAGCGCATCAGGCCATTCAGGGACGAGAAGATTATTACCTCCTGGAACGGCCTGATGATTGCTGCCCTGGCCCGCGGGGGAGCGGTGACCGGCTCAAGCATATTCATGGAGTCTGCCATTCGCGCAGCATCTTTCCTGCTGGAACGGCTGTGCCGCAAAGATGGACGCCTCTTGCGCAGCTTTCTGGGGGAGGCGTCCGATGTCCCGGCATTTCTGGAGGATTATGCCTTCCTGGCGTTTGGCCTGCTGGAATTGTTCGAGGCCACACTCGACAAGGCTTGGCTGGAACATGCATTGCAGCTTGCCGACCAGATTCTGGAGTTGTTCCTCGACCCCAGCAGCGGTAGATTCTCGAAAACCGGCCGGGATGCAGAACCAATGCCACTGGCGGCATCCCTGGAACACGACGGTGTCATGCCGTCGGCATTCTCCCTGACCGCACAAACGCTCATCCGTCTGGCGCGATGCGTCGGAAGGCAGGACCTGCTGAATCATGCCCGCCGGTTGCTGGAAGATTGCAACGACGACGTACAACGCCAACCGGCAATCCACCTGGGAAGCCTGCACGCAATGGCCCTGCTGGAAAGTGAACCGGTTGAGGCCTATTTCAGTGGGCCGCGGGAACATCCCGTCATACAGCAGTTGCTGAACACCTTGAAATCGCGTTACTGCCCCAGCCTTACCCTGTTCTTCGAGGCGAACGACAGCCCTCCTGCGCTTTCCATCTGTGCCTGGGGGACCTGCTACCCATCGGTCTACAATACAAGCGATTTGGAACCCATTGTGGAAAGGGTTGCTCCACGTTTAAAACCTTCATAAAACGGTAGATAACCGTAGATAAACCCAAATATTTATCAGTGCCGCCGCAGGCCTCTGATCATCCCTGCGTCGAGCAGAACCGCCGCCGGGATGAAGGTGTCAAGCTCACTCACCGCCTCCCCCAGCAGCCTGCGGGTCAGTTCCCGGAACAGAAGTAATTCCTGGGCGAACAAATCCAGGAAGGGGTGGCGAAGGTCCTCCATCAGCGCAGCATCAACATCACAAAAGTTCAGGGTACACCACTCGTCCATCACCGCCTCCCCCGAGGTGTCGAACAGCGGAATGCCGTTCAGGCGGCAGGTCATGGGACGCTGCCCGTAGACCAGACAACTCCCGTCTTCCGCCAGAAGCAGGCAGGGGGTTTCGTCCTCTTCCGGCATCAACTCTTCCCACTCATCCTCTGGGATACGGTTGAGAATCCAGGGTTCGACAAAAGAGGGGTTGATGGCGGTCAGTGCGGAGAGTCGATCTGCCGCCTTCAGGCGCAAAGACCGCTGCACCTCTTCAGGAAGGGCGTCGATGCCGCTACGCAGGTAGAGAGCGTCCAGGATGGTGATATCGAACAATCCCCGGCAACAGGCCGAACAGCCGCGGTTGCAGACAATCCGGTCCCCATGACGCTGGATGCAGCCGTTGAACCAGCGATCCACCTCCTGCAGCAACGCCCCGTATCGTTCCAGTAGATTTTTCATGGAGTCACGCCTCCTTCGGCCGGCAATTGCGCCATTTTATCATTGTGGGAAAGAAGCCCGAAACGATACCCCTGTTTTTTGAGAAGAGGGATGAGTTCCTTCAGGGCCGCCAGGGTGGCATCATGGCCAGAACCGTCGTGGAAGAGCACAATGGCGTGTCTCCGTGGATTTTTTGCCAACTGCCCCAGCACCGCCTTCTCGATGAAGCGGCGGTCATGGGCGCCGCGTCTGGTGGAATCGTAACTGTCGATATCCCATTCGAAGATCTGGGCGCCTTCGGCGGCTACACGTGAAACCAGGCTTCTGTCCGAAGAACCGTAGGGGATTCTCACCATGTGGCCATCACCTCCCAGACGCTCAACCAAGGAAGCGGTCCGACCTATCTCGCTGGTTTCCCTACCAAAAGAGGCCTTGAGTTTGTGCAGGTTGTGGGAAAAGGTATGACTACCGACCCGATGCCCCATGGCAACCAGCGAGGTGACGTCCTTTTCGTGACCCTTGATGTTGCAGCCGAGGACAAAGAACGTGGCCCGTATGCTCTGGGACTTCAGGTAGGATGCAATCGGCAGCGTCAGGCGCGAAGGGCCGTCGTCGAAGGTGAGATAGATGGTGTTAAGCCTGGGAACGGTTCGCGGCATGACTGGTCGCGGCGAAAAGGGAATCCTGGCCTGGAAAGAACCATGCGGAGGTACTGAGACGTGGGGACTGTCATCATGGGGCGTTTCGTGATCGGGCTGCGGGAGTGGATATTTTTCGTGATCCACAGCTTGAACGGCCTGTCCCGTTTGGTCGGGCCGGTGCTCTTCTGCTTGCACGGCATTGTTTAATGAAACGATCTCATCAGCCACGCCAACTTCCGCGTTGTGCCGCTCGCTGCCGTCCGGATCGACGCTCAGCACAACCCCCTGTTTCAGCTTTACAGCGAGGAGGGTTCGGGAAAGCAGGCGACTCTCCTGACCGGCAAGACGGTACAGGTTGTCGGCCTCTTCAATCATGCCGCTTTTGCAATAGCGTTCGGCAAGTTCAAGTGTGCGCCGGACCGTATCGGCCTCATCGGGCGCCGAGGAATCGGCGGCCGCCGCCAAGGCTCCGTTGAAGCTGCTATAGGCGTCATTGCGCCAACGCGGGACTGCGGCGGCAGTGCACCCCGAAAGCAGCACGGGGAACAGCCACACTCCGAGGCGGCATCCTGAAGCAAACCGCATGGATACCGGTACCGTCACTGCCTACATATACACCATGACTTTGATGTTGATAGAGCCGTTGGCCGTGGTAAAGGGGATAGTCACACCCTTGCACTGGACATTGATACTGGTGCTCTCGTTGGGGTCCGGCGGTTCGGAAATGGCGCGCAATTGGCCGGAAACTACCAGCGGCAGCCCCAAAGCGACGCTGCCGTACTGTTCATGGTATTTGGTCTTGAATGCGCCGGCGATGTTGTTCGCCAGCTCGCCGACCGCGTCACGGATACACTCGTCGTCGGCTTCATCCACCATCAGCAACTCCTTGGCGACGCACTGGGCAGTTTTCTTGTCGGTGGCAAAGATGATGTAGCCGACCCGGTCCCCGGCCACACCCACAATACCGGTCACATCGGAATCCACAGGGTCCACCCGCTTTTCCACCTTACCGGCCAGCAGGTCGATGTTCATATAACTCTTGAAGGTGTCCTGGGTGGCGGACATGATGGTGAACATGATCTCTTCAAAGGAAATTAAGGACAAAATCTTTTACCTCCCGATCGTCGTTATGAGTTGTCGCCAGTTTTGCCTTAAACTACTCCCACTCGATGGTTGCCGGCGGTTTCTGACTGATGTCGTACACCACCCGGTTAACCCCTTTGACCTCGTTGATGATGCGTGAAGAAATGGTGCCCAGGAGTTCGTAGGGCAGCTTGACCCAGTCGGCGGTCATACCATCCAGGGAATTGACCGCACGGAGCGCGACAGTAAAATCATAGGTACGGGCGTCGCCCATAACGCCTACCGTACGTACCGGCAGAAGTACGGCAAAGGACTGCCAGATATCGCGATACAGACCGGCCTTGCGGATCTCCTCAAGCACAATGGCGTCCGCCTCACGCAGGATATCCAGTTTTTCTGCCGTCAGATCGCCGATGCAGCGGATCGCCAGCCCCGGCCCGGGGAATGGTTGACGGTAGACCACCTCGTCCGGCATCCCCAGTTCCTTGCCCAGCAGCCTGACCTCATCCTTGAAAAGTTCCCGCACCGGCTCCAGCAGCTTAAGGTTCATGCGTTCCGGCAGGCCGCCCACGTTGTGGTGGCTCTTGATGACCGCCGACGGTCCCTTGATGGAGACCGATTCGATCACGTCCGGGTAGAGCGTCCCCTGAGCCAGGTAATCCACCTCACCCAACTTGACCGCCTCTTCCTCGAACAGGTAGATAAACTCATTACCGATGATCTTGCGTTTCTTTTCCGGATCGCTGACCCCCGCCAGTTTTTCCAAAAAACGAGCCGATGCATCAACGTAGTCCAGATTGATTTTGAAATGTTTGGTGAAGAGGTTGACGACCTTCTCGGCCTCACCTTTGCGCAACAGGCCGTTGTTAACAAAGATGCACTGAAGTTGGTCGCCGATGGCCTTGTGGATCAGCACCGCCACGACCGAGGAATCCACCCCACCGGACAGGGCACAGATAACCTTACCCGTTCCGACCTTTTCCCTGATCGAGGCAATCTCGGTTTCGATAAAACCGGCCATGGTCCAGGTTGGCTTGCAGCCGCACACAGTGAAGACGAAGTTGCCCAGCATCTCATCGCCACGGGGTGTATGCACCACCTCGGGGTGAAACTGCACTCCGAAGAAACGGCGCTGTTCATCCTTCATGGCCGCAACCGGTGAATGGTCGGTGTGAGCAATGGTGCCGAACCCCTTGGGCATCTCCTCAATGCGGTCGCCATGGGACATCCATACCTCTTCATGACCGCTGAAGCCGCTGAAGAGATCGCCATTATCGTCGATCTGTAGTTGAGAGCGTCCGTATTCCCGCTTGTTGGAGCGCTCCACCCGGCCGCCCAGTTGCTGGGTCATGAGTTGCATGCCATAACAAATGCCGAGCACCGGCACGCCCAGCTCAAAGATGCGCTGGTCCGAGAGCGGCGCATCGGCGTCGTAGACACTGCACGGGCCGCCGGAAAGTACAATCCCCTGGGGATCGAACGACTTGATCTTTTCCAGGGGCATATTGAAGGGATGGATCTCGCAGTAGACGCTCTGTTCGCGAATGCGACGGGCGATAAGCTGGGTCACCTGCGACCCGAAGTCAAGGATGAGGATCTTCTGGCTGTGGATATCGGTGGTCATTATGGATCTTTCTTTGGAGGTTGTTGAAAAACAGCCATCTCGCCGCCATCCTCGAAAGCCCTTTCGTGCGGCGTAGCGCTGTGCTACGCCTCCTCAGGTCTTTTTACGGGTGCGACGATCTGACTATTTTTGAACAACCTGAGTTTTTCGACTGAGTTAATTGCCGACCCGGTAGTTCGGAGCCTCTTTCGTGATCGTCACATCATGTACGTGGGACTCCTTGAGGCCAGCGCCGGTGATGCGGATGAAGCGGCTCCGTTCCTGCATGTCCGGGATGGTGCCGCAACCGGTATAGCCCATGCCCGACCGGAGGCCCCCCATCAACTGGTGGATATTGGCCGAAAGCGGTCCGCGTAGCGGTACCATGCCTTCGATCCCCTCCGGCACCAGTTTTACATCTTCACCCACGTCTGACTGGAAATAACGGTCCTTGCTGCCATCCTTCATCGCACCGATGGAACCCATGCCGCGGTAGCTTTTGTAAGTCCTGCCCTGGTAGAGGATCGTATCGCCCGGCGACTCCTCGGTCCCGGCAAAGAGCGAACCGATCATGATACTGTCTGCGCCCGCCGAAACCGCCTTGGGCAGATCGCCGGAATACTTGATGCCGCCGTCGGCAATGACCGGCACGCCGTGCTTGTGGGCTACCCGGGAACACTCGTGAATGGCGGTTATCTGTGGCACGCCCACCCCGGCCACCACGCGGGTGGTACAGATGGAGCCGGGACCGATGCCGACCTTGATGGCGTCGGCGCCCGCCTTGATAAGCGCCTCGGCTGCCTCGGCCGTCGCGATGTTGCCGGCGATGATCTCAACACCGGGAAATGTCGATTTGGCCCGGATCACGGCGTCGATTACCCCCTGGGAGTGTCCGTGGGCGGTA
Source organism: Geobacter sp. AOG2 (assembly GCF_019972295.1). Lineage (NCBI taxonomy): Bacteria > Pseudomonadati > Thermodesulfobacteriota > Desulfuromonadia > Geobacterales > Geobacteraceae > Geobacter > Geobacter sp. AOG2. Next base: position 1,868,103 of record NZ_BLJA01000001.1, on the reverse strand, counting down.
TCGATGACAATAACGTCGACCCCGGCCCTGATCAGCCCTTCCATACGGGCCTCCATCTCGGCAGTCGGTCCGACGGCAGCGCCGACCCGCAAGCGGCCCAGACTGTCCTTGCAGGCATTGGGATATTTCTTGACCTTCTCGATATCCTTGATGGTGATCAGTCCCATGAGGTTGCGTTCGTCGTCGACCACTAGCAGCTTTTCGACCCTGGTATGCTTGAGGTGTTCCTTGGCTTGTTCCAGGGTGGTGCCAACCGGTACGGTCACCAGGTTGCGTTTGGTCATGCGGGCCGAAATCGGCAGATCGTAATCGGTCTCGAAACGAAGGTCGCGGTTAGTGAGAATCCCCACCAGCTTGCCGTTAGGCTTGGTGATCGGCACGCCCGAGATGCGGTAGCGCGACATGATGTCCAAAGCTTCACGGATCTTCTGGTTGGGACGCATGGTAATCGGATCAACGATCATCCCCGATTCGCTCTTTTTAACCTTGTCCACTTCCTGGGCCTGAGCCTCAATGCTGAGATTCTTGTGAACGATGCCGAGACCGCCTTCACGGGCCATACAGATGGCGGTTCGGGCCTCGGTTACCGTATCCATGGCGGCGCTGACCAGCGGTATATTCAAGGGGATGTTGCGGGACAGGCGGGTGGAGAGGTTGACATCGCGAGGCAAAACAAGAGAGTGAGCAGGCACAAGGAGGACGTCGTCAAAGGTAAGACCTTCCGTTAACTTGTCGTAGGGCATATACAAAACTCCTCGTTGATTAATTTTAAAGAAGTTAGTACAGCAAACCAGGCAAGTCAAGATAAAAGGAGAAGGAAAGAGTATACCTGAAACCATGGCTGCCCGTACAAGGAACAAGCCGTAGAATCGGCCTTTTACAGGCGGAGACTACGGCTCGCTCCTGTAGTTATACCACATAGGGTGGGTACATATTTTATGAATGCCCAAAAAACAATCCCGAATTTGAGGTTCAGCGGGGAATGAACTCCTCCCGCGACGTAATCCGCTCCAACGCGGCCACGATAAGTTTGGCAGCATCCTCAAGATCGCTCAGGGAAACGGTTTCCACCGGTGTATGCATGTAGCGGAGCGGAATCTTTACCAAGGCCGTGGCCACACCGTTACGGGAAATCTGCATAACATTGGCATCGGTGCCGGTAGCACGGGGATTGGCGGTATGCTGTACGCTGATTTTTTCCTTCTCCGCCGCCGTGGAAAGCAGCTCGAACAGGTGCGGATTGATATTGGCACCGCGGGTCAGGATCGGTCCCTTGCCCAAGGCCACCTCGCCGTTGTGTTTTTTCTCCACGTCGGGCTGGTCGGTGGCAAAATCCACTTCAACGCAGATACCCACGTCCGGGTTGACGGTATAGCAACTGGTGGTGCCGCCCCGCAGGCCGATCTCCTCCTGAACGGAAGAAACACCATAGAGATCCACGGCCAGCTTTTTCTTGCCCGCCGCAACCAGACGCAATACCTCGGCCACCACGAAACAGCCGGCCTTGTCGTCGAAACCGCGCGACGATACCCGATCACCCGCCAAACGAGTGAAGGCACTCTCGAAGGTGACCGCATCCCCAACCCTGACCAACTTCTGGGCCTCCTTCTTGTCCCTGGCCCCGATATCGATGTACTGGGATTCCAGTTTGACCACGGTCTCCCGGTCCTTGGCGTCCATAAGGTGGATGGGCTTTTTCCCGATTACGCCGACCAAGAGGCCGTTCATGGTATGGACATTGACCCGCTTGCCGGGGGTCAGATGGGCGTCCACCCCGCCCACGGCGGCAAAGTAGAGAAACCCTTTATCGTCGATGTACTTGACCTGAAGACCGATCTCATCCGTATGCCCCACAATCATTACCCGTGGCAGATCCTTACCCTTACCCGGAATGCGGGCAAAAACATTCCCCATGACATCGGTGGTCAACTCATCGCAGTAGGGAGCGACATAGTCGCGAAATACACGCTGGGCCGGCTGCTCATAGCCGGACGGACTGGGGGCGTCGAGAAGCTTTTCAAGAAATGTCAGTGATTCTTTACGCATGACTCATACCTCGCTAATAGTGTAATTCAAACCTGTTATAATATCACTTCTAAAGCATTGCGTTGAATATTCAACCATAACCTCTTCCTCTAAAAGGGAGTCATCAGGCCTAACCACGATCAGCGCGCCCGACGGCCGCAGACGCACCAGGTTCTGCCGTTTTTGACCGATCACGTCCGAGAGCCGCGAGGGATGGCAGGCAACCCTGAAGGGAACGCCATCGGGCAAAGGCGCTATGAGGTGGCTCAACAGATCGAAATAGAGTTCCGAACGCACCAGTTGGCCGAGCGCCGGATGCCAGCAACCGGCCAACACCGTAGCGCTGTTCAGCCCGTCTGCGGCTTGAAGCCCGATACGAATGACGTCGATCCCGGCTCGCATGGCCTTGTGCAGAAGCTGTTTGCAGAGCGCAATCCCCTGCTCCAGGCTCAAGGGACGATAGTCGCCCGCCTGGTAGCGCCGGGCCAGTTCCGTCCCGTGCAGCACCACCACCGGATAGAGTCGCACAAAGGTGGCTCCGGCGGCGATCACCCGCTCCAACGACCTGAGCGCACTGGCAGACGTGTCGCCCGGCAGGCCGGGCATCAACTGTGCTCCGGCGGCAACGCCCTGCCGCCTGATGCAGCGCAGGGCGGCCTCGGATGCGGCTGAGTCGTGGCCCCGGCCACTCAGCGCCAGTACGTCGTCATCCATGGACTGCACGCCTATTTCGATGACGGCGACACCCAGGGCGGCCAAACGGCGAACCACGCTGTCATCCACGTAGTCAGGCCGGGTGGATACCCGTATGGACCCGACAATACCACTCTCCAGAAGGGGTCGAACAGAGGTAAGCAATTCATCCTGCACCGATTCCGGCAGGGCGGTAAAGCTGCCCCCGAAAAAAGCAACCTCCAAGGGGCGACCGGCTGCCGAGCGGTGCCAGGAGCCGATTGCGGCATGAATCTGCTGCCGGTCCGGCAGGTTGCCGAGGGAACCGGAAATTGCATGTTGGTCACAGAAAACACAGGTGTGGGGGCATCCCTGATGACTGATGAAGAAAGGAACCGTGACCGCTTCCACGTCAGCGTCCCTGATCTGACAATAGCCGTTCCAACGCCTTGGCTGCCGCAACCTGCTGGGCAACCTTCTTCGATCTCCCCTCCCCTTCACCTGTTACGCTGCCGTCCACCAACAATTGAAAGCGAAACTGCCGGTCATGGGGAGGGCCGGACTCCTCGCTCAGCCGGTATTCCGGCGGCGGCAGACCTCGTGCCGAGAGAAGCTCCTGCAACTCGCTCTTGGCATCCCGCCCTATCTCCCGGCCATCGGAGGCGTCAAGCAGGCCATCGAACAACCGGATCACCAAGCTGCGGGCCGCTTCCAATCCGCCATCACGGTAGATCGCCGCGATCAGTGCCTCAAGCACATCCGACAGGATCGAATCCTTGCCGCGGCCGGCCGTCTGTTCCTCGCCCCGCCCGAGACGAATAAAACTACCCAGGTCAAGGGAACGGGCCAGAGCCGCCAGAGTTCCCTGCCCGGCTAAATGCGCCCTGAAGCGGGACAGATCCCCCTCATTCCAGGTCGGAAAGCGGGAATAGAGCGTCTCGGCCAACATCATGCCCAGAACCGCATCCCCCAGGAATTCCAGGCGCTGGTAATCGCCTTCCTCCGTGCCGCTACGTTCATGCTGCCAGGAGGGATGGGTCAATGCCCGGCACGCCAGGCTGCGGTCACTGAAACGATACGCCAGCCGCTCTTCCAGTTGGTTGTAATCAATCTCCACGTCTTTGTTTCTCCTAGAGTTCAAACTATAGCCATGCAACCTGAGTTTGGCAACAGAAAGCATGCCGTCCGGCAAAGCAATGCGATACACATACTCTATATAAATTCAGTTGCGAATTCGCGGCAACTCACCTATAATTCAGCATTTGCAGATAATCGGCAAGGGACGGACGTGGGCTATTTCATCACATTCGAAGGTATCGAGGGGTGCGGCAAAACCACCCAGATCAGGCTACTGGCCGAACACCTGAAGGCTTCCGGCCGGGCCGTTACGCTGACGCGGGAACCGGGCGGCTGCGCTATTGCCGACAAGATCCGGGCCATTCTCCTGGACGCCGACAACCGCGCCATGTTGCCCCATGCTGAACTTTTACTCTACGCCGCAGCCCGCGCCCAGCATGTCGGCGAGATCGTCAGGCCGGCACTGGAGATTGGAAACGTGGTGCTGTGCGACCGCTTTACCGACGCCACCATCGCCTATCAGAGCAATGGTCGGGGTATCGAACGCCAGACCATTGACACCTTGAACAACCTGGCGTGCGGAGGCGTACGCCCGGACCTGACTGTGTTGATCGACTGTGATCCCGTTCTGGGCCTGGAGCGGGCGCGCCGCAGGATCGACACCTCCAGCGGCCCCCGTGAGGAACGTTTTGAACTGGAAGCCCTGGCCTTTCACCAGCGCGTCCGGGAGGGGTATCTGGCCTTGGCCGGCGGAGAGCCGCACCGTTTTCTGATTGTAAACGGCGGCGATTCGATTGAGCGGATCGCCGACACCATCGCCCGGCAGGTGGACTCACGCATGGAGGAACAGCAGCATGCCGTTCGCTGACATCGTGGGGCACGAGCAGGTTGTCGAGGTATTTCGTCGGGCGCTCCGCTCCGGGAAGACCTCCCACTCCTACCTGTTCGAAGGTCCGTCCGGCTGCGGGCGCAAAACGACCGCCCAGGCTCTGGTGCAAGCTATCTTCTGCTCAGAACGCGAGGACGACGCCTGCGGCGTCTGTCCCTCGTGCCGCAAGGTGGCGGCCGGCTCCCATGCCGACATCCATTACATCGAACCGGACGGCCAGTTCATCAAGATTGAGCAGGTGAGGGAGTTACAACGCGATTTATCCCTACGTCCCTACGAGGCGCCGCGTAAGGCCTGCATTATCGAGTCGGCGGAACGTTTCAACCCGGCAGCCGGTAACTCCCTACTTAAAACCCTGGAAGAGCCGCCCGGCAACGCCATCATCATTCTGCTGACCGAGAACGCCGGCATGCTGCTGCCGACCATCCGTTCCCGCTGCCAGGCGATCCGCTTTTCTCCCCTGTCGCCCGAGAACATCCGGTTGTTACTGGAGCGGCGCGGCATGACCCCTGAGACGGCGGAACTGCTGGCCCCCGTGGCCGAGGGCAGCATCCAGCGAGCTTTGGAACTGGATAACGAGGCCCTAGGCAACCGGCAGGAGATCCTGCTGACGCGCCTTTCGGGACTTGACCGGAACAACATCGCCACCATTTTCGACGCTTCCGAGGAATTGGGTGCGAGTCGGGATGAGACCTTGGAAACCCTGGACATGTTGATTTCGTTCATGCGGGATATCGCCCACTTGGCGGCCGGCAGCGCCGCTATCGTCAATGCGACGGTCCGGCCCGCCCTTGAAGGTTTTGCCGCCAAATGGCCCCTGCAACGTACTTTGCAGATACTGGACGATATCCTGGAGACCCGGCGTGCGGTTCAGCGCAACGCCAACAGCAAACTTGCCTTGGACAGGCTGTTCATGAGGATAACCACCACAGCACACTAAATCACAACGAACGGTCCGGGCCGCGAAAGCTCGCACCGGACGCTTGGAATAAAGGAGATATTTTTGCCACGCATTGTAGCCATAGAATTTTCAACGGCCGGTAAACTGTACGATTTCGATGCCGGCACCCTCGATCTGGCCCCCGGCGACAAGGTCGTGGTGGAGACCGAACGTGGTCTGGGGATCGGCACCGTTTTGCAAGCCCCGGTCGAACGCACCGAGAGGGTGCCCGAAAATCTGGTCGCCATCCGGCGTAAGGCCACGCCGGACGACATGGCGACCCAGGAACGCAACCGCCAATTGGAGAAAAGCGCCTTCGACTTCTGCCTCAAACGGATCATGGAACGCGGCATGCAGATGAAGCTGGTGCGAGTGGAATACCAGTTCGACAGCAGCAAGGCTGTATTCTACTTCACAGCCGATGGCCGGGTTGACTTCCGCGACCTGGTCAAGGACTTGGCCCATACCTTCCATACCCGCATCGAGATGCGCCAGATCGGCGTGCGCGACGAATCCAAAATGATCGGCGGGATCGGCATCTGTGGGCGGGAATTGTGTTGTTGCTCGTTCCTGCGCGAATTCCAGCCGGTATCGGTCAAGATGGCCAAGGAGCAGAACCTGGCCTTGAACCCCAGCAAGATATCTGGGCAATGCGGCCGCTTGCTCTGTTGCCTGGATTACGAATACGAAACCTACTGCTGCCTGCGAAAAAATTTCCCCAAATGCGGAAAACGGGTGCGTACCCCAACCGCCGCCGGCGTCATCGACAAGATCAACATCCTGACCGGTAACATCACCCTCAGGCTTGACGACAATAAGCAGATCACCATCCGGCGTGACGAGATCCTGAGCGACAGCGCCGCCGATGCGCTTCCGGCGCCGCCAGCGGCAACTCCGCCGCCCGAGGCCCGCCGTGAACAGCGTGAGCGCCGACAGCAGCGTCCGCCCTCTTCTCCGCCGCTCCAGCAGAAAGAGGAGAAACGACAGGAGAGTAAGCCGGCGATTGCTACTGCCCCGCCTTCCGTCGAGGCCGATGGCGACGAGACGCAGGATGGCCAGAAGAAGCAAGATGGGCGCCGCAGAAGCCGGCACCGCAAACACGGTCACCGCCGCAAACAAGGCGACAAGCCGGATACCAGCACACCCCCAACGCCAAAAACCCCGGGAGCATGACATGAAACCTACGTTCTACCTCACTACCCCTATATATTATGTCAACGACGTGCCCCACATTGGCCACGCCTATACCACGGTGGCAGCGGATGTCCTGGCCCGCTACAAGCGCCTTATGGGGTATGACGTCTATTTTCTGACCGGCAGCGACGAGCATGGCCAGAAGGTGGAAAAGGCCGCCACGACCGCCGGCGAAACACCACTGGAACTGGCCGACCGGGTGGTGAAACGCTTCCAGGCGCTCTGGGAACGGCTGGGCATCTCCAACAATGATTTCATCAGGACAACCCAGGAACGCCACAAAAAGGGCGTTGCCCATATCTTCAAGGACATACTTGAGAAGGGTGATATCTACCTGGGCGAGTACGAAGACTGGTACTGCACCCCCTGCGAAACCTTCTGGACCGAGACCCAGTTGATCGACGGCCGGTGCCCCGACTGCAACCGGCCGGTGGAAAAACTGAAGGAGGAGTCCTACTTCTTCCGCATGAGCAAGTACCAGGACCAACTCTTGGCCCACATCGAGTCCCATCCCGACTTCATCCAGCCCAAGAGCAAACGCAACGAGATCATCTCCTTCGTCAAGGAGGGTCTGCGCGACCTGTCCGTGTCGCGTACCACCTTTACCTGGGGCATCCCGGTGCCGGGCAACGACAAACATGTCATCTACGTCTGGTTCGACGCCCTGACCAACTACATCACGGCCTTGGGCTATCCCGAGGCGACGGACGACTACAAACGTTTCTGGCCGGTCAACGTACACCTGATCGGCAAGGACATCCTGCGTTTCCACGCCGTTTACTGGCCCACCTTCCTGATGGCGACCGGTCTACCCCTGCCGGAAAAAGTCTTTGCCCACGGCTGGTGGACCATCGAAGGCCAGAAGATGAGTAAGAGCCTGCAAAACGTGGTCGAGCCCAACATGCTGATCGACAAGTACGGCGTGGATGCCGTCAGGTATTTCCTGCTGCGTGAGGTGCCTTTCGGCCTGGACGGTGACTTTTCACATGCCGCCCTGGTCCAGCGGATCAATTCCGACCTGGCCAACGACCTGGGCAACCTGCTCAGCAGGTCGACAGCCATGGCGGTCAAGTATTTCGATGGCATCCTGCCTGCCCCAGGAGATTTGAACGCAAGCGACTTGGCCCTGAAAACGCGCACCGAAGGGATGATCGCCGCTGTGGAAGGGTGCATGAACGACCTGGCTTTCAGCAAGGCGCTTCAGGCCATCTGGGAGGTAATCTCGGCGGGCAACAAGTACATCGACGAGTCGGCACCCTGGACCCTGGCCAAGGACCCGGCCCTCAAGGAGCGGCTCGCCACGGTCATGTACTGCCTGCTTGAATCCCAGCGTATTGTGCATATCATCTTGTCAGCGTTCCTGCCGGCCACGACGGAGAAGGCCCTGGCCAGCCTGGGATGCGAGACGGAGAATACTCTGGTGGGCCTGGCCTGGGGCGGCCTGAAGGAAGGTACAACGATCACCAAGGCTGAAGCCTTGTTCCCGAGGATCGAGGGATAAAACAACCTGATTTTTGCCATAGAGCCATAGAGGATCGGAGAAAAAGATGAGATAATCTATGAAATCTGCCACGGAGACACAGAGAAAATCAGGAGTAAGGCAAACAAGAAAACGATTTTTTAGTGATGCTTTTGTCCTGATTTTTTTTGCTTTTCTCTGTGAACCTCTGTGTCTCTGTGGCAGAATTGCCGATTTTAGTTTGCACTTACTTCCGCTTGACCCGGAAACCGGCCTTCTCCATGGCGCTGAGATCGAGGCCGGTTTTCGCTTCCTGAACCGCCGCCGGTTTTTGGCTCCGCTGTTGAGGCTTCCCCCCGCCCGCCTCGGCCTCCTTTATGGAAAGCGCGATCCGCTTGCGCTGCGCATCTGCCGACAATACCTTGACTTTCACTACCTGCCCCACCGTGACTGCGTCGTTGGGATCCTTGACATAGCGGTTTGACAAGTGACTGACGTGTACCAGACCGTCCTGATGGACCCCGATATCCACAAAGGCACCGAAGGCGGTCACGTTGGTCACGATCCCCTGGAGGATCATTCCCTCCTGAAGGTCGGTTATCTCCCGGATGTCGTCACGGAAACTGGCGGTTTGAAACTGACTGCGCGGGTCGCGGCCCGGTTTTTTCAACTCCTCCATAATATCCCGCAGAGTGGGCATGCCGACACTGTCGCTCACGTAGCGACGCAGGTCGAGGCTTTCCGCCAGGGCGGGATCGGCGGCCAACTGGGCCAATGTCACTCCCCGGTCGGCAGCCATGGCCTCCACCAACGGATAACGTTCAGGATGCACGGCGGTGTTGTCCAGGGGGTGGATGCCATTGCGGATGCGGAGGAAACCCGCGGCCTGTTCAAATGCCTTGGCACCGAAACGGGGCACCTCCATGAGCGCCTTGCGGGACACAAAGGCCCCCTGCCGGTCGCGGTGGCCGACGATCGCCTTGGCCAGGGCCGGCCCCACGCCTGAAACAGAGGAGAGCAGCGCCCATGAGGCGGTATTCAGGTCCACCCCCACATAGTTGACGCATGACTCCACCACATCGTCCAGAGACTTCTTCAGCATGATTTGATTTACGTCGTGCTGATACTGGCCGACGCCGATGCTTTTGGGGTCAATCTTGACCAGTTCGGCCAGCGGGTCTTGAAGCCGCCGCGCAATAGAGATGGCACCCCGCACCGTCAGATCCAGATCGGGAAACTCCTCCCGGGCGATCTCCGAGGCCGAATAGACGCTGGCGCCCGCCTCGCTGACCATCACCACCGGCACATGCCTCCCCGCTTCGGCAAGCGTCTCCTTGGCAAATAGTTCCATTTCCCTACCCGCGGTGCCGTTGCCGATGGCGATCATCTCGATGGCGTGAGCTTCCACCAAGCGCAATAAATCCTGCTTCGCTTGAGGCACCCGTGCCGCTCCGGTATGAGGGTAGATAGTGACGTGTTCCAGAAAGCGGCCGGTACCGTCCACCGTCGCCAACTTGGAACCGGTGCGCAAACCCGGATCGATGCCCAACACCCGCTTGCCGCCTGCCGGCGGAGCCAACAGCAGATTGCGCAAGTTGCCGCTGAAGACACGGATGGCCACCTCATCGGCCAAATTCTTGGCTTCCAGGCGCAGTTCCACCTCAATGGAAGGAGCAATCAGGCGCTTGTAAGCATCTTCGGCTACCCCCTCCAGAAGCGGGACAAAGATACTGTCACGAGTTATCAGGCGGGCCTTCAAACCGGCCATGATCTGCTCCAGCGGTGCCAAGATGGTCAGGAAGAGCACCTCCTCCTTCTCGCCCCGGCGCATGGCCAGCATACGATGGGAAGGAATCGCCTTCAGCGGTTCCTGGTAGTCGTAGTACATCTCGAACTTGGTGACCTGCCCCTTCTTATCGGCCGCCACCCGCGAATTGAACGCCCCTTGTTCCCAGGTCAAGCGCCGCACCATGGCACGGGCGTCGGCATCGTCGGATAGCCGCTCAGCCAGGATATGCCCGGCTCCCTCCAGGGCGGCGACAACATCCGGTACCCCCTTGTCGGGGTCCACATAGGCCAGGGCCGCATCCTCCGGCATCCCGGTGGTCATCTCCTGGGCGATCATCAGATCGGCCAGCGGCTCAAGCCCCCGTTCACGGGCAATGGTGGCCTTGGTGCGCCGTTTAGGTTTGTAAGGGAGATAAAGGTCCTCCAGTTCGGTCTTCTGGCGGGAGATTTCGATCCGTTCCCGCAACTCCGGGGTCAGTTTGCCCTGTTCATCAATGGACTTGAGGATCGTCAGCTTGCGCTCCTCAAGTTCGCTAAAATAGGCAAAACGCTCCTCAATGGCGCGGATCTGGACCTCATCCAGTTCATTGGTGCGCTCTTTGCGGTAACGTGCGATAAAAGGGACGGTGGCCCCCTCCTGCAGAAGTTCGACAGTGTTGGCGACCTGTGCTGCTGTGAGGGAGGTGTCTGCTATGATTGCATTAATGATCGTGGTGAGCTGATCCTTACTGACGGGCATGGGGTTTCCTGTTCCTTCGTGATTTTTTTGGAGGTGCATATTATAAACAGGGTGAGAAAAATGGAAAGGGAGGCGCGCGAATACGTTACAAGCAACAGGAAGCCCGCAAAGTCACGATATTGTCGTCACAACCTTATTTGTCATAGCGCCACTTAAAACTCACGGCCTTGCAGTCGGGCAGCGCCTGACGGAAGTGGTTCAGGCCCTCCTCGCTGATCATTGTGCCACTACAGGTCAGCCATTTCAGTCCTTTGAGACGGGTCAGATTGTGGAGTCCCCGGTCGCCGATGGCGGTATGATAGATATAGATGCGCTGCAATTCGCCGAGCGAAACGAGTTGGGCAAGTCCCTCCTCGCTGATGGTGGTATTGGAGAGACATAGTTCCTGAAGCCCCGTAAGACGTGTGACGTGCGCCAGGGCGCTGTCGCCCACATCGTTCAGAAACAGCGCCTGAAGATCCTCTGGATGCAGGGTATCCAGGAAATCCAGCCCGTTGCCGTCAACCCCCTTGACGTCCAGCCGCACACCCTTGTTAAGAAATATCTCTTTAACGCCACGCGCGTTCCCCAGCCATTGCCAGTCTCGATAGTCCATTGAACCGACATTACGGACATAGAGCGTGCCATAGTTCTTATCCGCGGGAAAACGAATAACACGCGTTTTCACATTGGGTGAGCTCGGGGTATCGACCATGGCCTCTTCGCCCCGCAACACCGAAAGCCGTTTGCGCAACACGGAAATATCCTCATCCGCCTTGGCAACCATTTCAGCCAAAAGGTCGATCCCCTCTGCCTGGGCATCGGCTACCCGCAGCTTGAAACGATAAATGTCCGTCTGTTTCAGTTCGTCGATTTGGAGGATAACGGCATGGATATTCTGCTGCGTCCTGGCGATCTGACGGATCACCCTCACCAGCTCAGAAGCGATGTCTTTGCCGGAGACCGTACCGGTTCCCACCTCCCAATCCCAAAACAGCTCTTCAAGGGATTTGCGATCTCCCGATTCGTAGGCCTGGTTGGCAACTGACATCAACTCCTGGCGTCGCAGGCGGTCCGCCTCGTCGGAAGCCAAATCGGGATGTACCGCCTTGGCGACCCCGCGATAGAGTGACTTGATGCTCATTGAGGAGGTGTCGGGCGGACTTTCATCATCATCGTCCAGCAAGTCGGTCGTGCGCCGAAAATGGCTGAACACCTGTTCGTCCGACAGAGATTCCTGACGGGGAGGCGCCTTTTCCGTGCCGAGGATACCGTTCACCTGCCATTCCAGCTCTTCCAGTACGGTGATCCGCCCCCCCAAGGTATCCTCATAGAGTTGCTCGAAGGTACGGATTTCGGCCTTGAGATCGGAAAACATCCTCTCCCAATCCCCAAGTTCGAGTTGGAAACGCTTCAACTCGCGTTGTTTGCGTTCCAGCTCGACCTCTTCGGGAGTTTTGAGACTATTGCGAAAGGGGGGGGTCATGGCGCTATCCCCCTGCCCTGCATGAGCTCACGGGATTGGCGGGCCAGCGGCAAGGTTATACGGCGTTGTTCGGCCATGGAAAGCCGGAAAAGCGCCTCAAAAGCCGCGATCAGGTCGCCGACCTCACGACTGGCGGTCATCAGGATGTAATCGACCACATCATCAGGTACCCTCACCTGACGGTCATCGGCAATCTTTCTCAGGATCATACGCCGGGAATGATCGTCGGAGGCATCCACACGGGCGACAAGGCCCCACAAAAGACGCGAAATCAGGTGGTCGTCCAGGTAGGGCAGCTCGCGGGGCGGCAGGAGGCCGGCCAAGGCTACTTTCCGGCCACTGGAATAGAAGTCGTTGAATACCTGCCACAGGGCTGCCCGCAGGGCTGCCTCATCGGGCAGCAGGTGCAGGTCATCCACCACCAGGATCGGTACGCCGTTGAAGCGGGCGACGAGTTCATGCGCGGATAAGTTATCACGGCATGACAGGTAGCAGGCGGTTTCAGCGGGACAGAGGGAGTGGGCGATGGCTTTCAGCAGGTGCGTCTTGCCGGAACCTGCCGGGCCGTGCAGGTAGAGCAGGTTCTCGGCATCGGCCGGATCGGCGATGCGCCGGGCGAACTGCAAAGCCGCAGCATTGCCGTCGCAGGAGACGAAGCCATCGAAGCTGTACGCGGGTTTTATGGGAAAATCAAAAAACTGCTGCATCGTCAGAATAGGTTCCCTTGAGGCGATTCAGGCGCTATGCGGTCGAAGTGCAGATAGGCGGCGCGAGTGGCGACCCGGCCGCGCGGGGTGCGGTTCAGGAAGCCGTTCTGGATGAGAAACGGTTCATACACATCCTCGATGGTGTCACTCTCTTCGCCGATGGCAGCGGCGATGGTATCCAGCCCCACCGGGCCACCGGTGAACTTGTCGATGATCGTCAGAAGGATCATGCGATCCATCTGGTCAAAACCCATTTCGTCGATCTCCAGCAGCTTGAGCGTATCCTGAACCACCGTGCGGGTGATGACCCCGTTGGCCCGTACCTGGGCAAAGTCACGCACCCTCCGCAGAAGGCGGTTAGCGATACGGGGGGTGCCGCGACTGCGCCGGGCAAGCTCGACAGCCCCCTCGGACTCGATCTCCATCCCCAGGATCCGGGATGAACGGCTGATAATTGTGGCCAGTTCCTGTTCAGTGTAGAATTCAAGGCGCGAAATCACACCGAAACGGTCCCGTAGCGGCGAGGAAAGTAGCCCGGCCCTGGTTGTGGCCCCCACCAGGGTGAAACGTGGCAGATCAAGCTTGATGCTGCGAGCGCTCGGCCCTTGACCGATGATGATATCAAGTTGGAAATCCTCCATGGCCGGGTAGAGAATCTCCTCGACCACGTGGGACAACCGGTGGATCTCATCGATGAAGAGTACGTCGTGGGGTTCCAGATTGGTCAGGATAGCTGCCAAATCACCGGGGCGCTCGATAACCGGTCCCGAGGTCGACTTGATGTTGACCCCCATCTCGCAGGCCACAATATTGGCAAGGGTAGTCTTGCCGAGGCCGGGGGGGCCGTAGAGCAGGACATGGTCAAGTGCTTCCCCCCTGCCCCTGGCCGCATCGATGAACAGCCGCAGATTGCCCTTGATCTTTTCCTGGCCGATGTAGTCCGCCAGGGCGCGGGGCCGCAGGGTGGCATCGAATTGAGAATCATCGTCGCTTTTTTCGGGTGTGATGGCGCGCTGCTGCATTGCTACTCCGCTGTTGTTACCGGTATCAACCGCTAGCATCTCGTATGGATAATCGCGGGAAATGATTCCGAGTAATTTTGGCCGGGGCCAAGGCAGGGCGACGCAGGTGTAACAGGGCCTACATCAAGAAGCCCCAACGACGGCAGCAGCCAAAATAGCTCGGAATGACGTGGATGAACTAACCACACTGAGCGTTGAACTATGGCCTATTTTGCACCAATTGTCAAAGGAGGAGTACCGCTTTCCTCGGCATTCCCCGCCCAATAAATGCATGGAATTTGTGCCCGGCTATGCTAGTCTATAAAATAATAACGCACGGTCCCAATTCTCTGCCTGCTCCGCGGCAACTAAGGATGCGGCGCCAGGAGGTCAGCATCATGAAACCGATAATTGTCAGCCCGCTACTCATGTTTGCCACGGTAGCCGTGTGCGCCGACGGCGTACCGTTCATCGTGCCCGTGGACAAGGACGGGGCCCAGCGGGCGGAGGTATTGGGGGGCGATTACTTCTTCAAGCCCAACCACATTGTGGTCAAGGTCAACCAGCCGTTGGAACTGCTGGTGCGCAAGGACGGCTGGTTCATCACCCACTCCTTCGTCATTGACGCCCCCGAGGCAGGCATCAAGATCAACGAATCGCTCTCCCACGACCTGAAGACCATTGCCTTCGCCCCCACCAAGGTGGGCAGCTACCCGTTCTACTGCGAAAAAAAGCCGCCCTTTCTGGCCAGCCAGCGTGGCAAGGGCATGGAAGGCGTCCTGGAGGTTGTTGAGTGAAGGTTCTCTTCGTCCATCCCCACGGCAGCAACTTCATGCCGGGCGTGCAGGATATCACCACCATTTTCAATATCATGCCCCCCCTGGGGATCATGAGCATTGCCGCCTGGCTTGAGCGCCACGGCATAGAGGTCGAGATCATCGACTGCTATGCCACGCCCATGGAGGTTGACGATCTGGCCGACGAAGTCATCCGCCGCAAGCCCGACGCCGTGGGGTTTTCCACCACAACCTCGGCATTCCATGAAGGATATCGCATCGCCAGCGCCGTTAAGGAGCGGGATGCCGGGATCGTCACGGTTTTTGGCGGTGCGCACCCCTGCACCATGGGTGCGCCGCTCCTGGACGGCTTCCCTGCTATCGACTTCCTGGTGATCGGCGAGGGGGAGCAGACCATGCTGGAGCTGGCCCAGGCCGGCTTCATGGGGGCGGAGTCCCTGCCCGGCATCGCCTTCCGCCGCGACGGCAGGGGTGTGGCTACAGCCCCACGCGAACTGATCGCCAATCTGGACGATCTCCCGTTTCCCGCCTATCACCTGCTGCCCGGTTTCCCCAAACGCTACACCCTGCCGCTGTTCAGCTTTCCCACAGCCCCCAACACGAGTATCATCTCCAGTCGTGGCTGCCCCTATGCCTGTTCCTACTGCGACCGTTCGGTATTCTCCCGCGGATTCCGCTTCAATTCGCCCGAGTACATCGTCGAACACGTAGCTATGCTCAACCGCAACTACGGCATCCGCCATGTCTTTTTCTACGACGACCTGTTCACCTTCGACCGCAAACGGGTAGCGGAATTCTGCGACCTGAAAGCAAAAAAAAGGCTGAACGTTACTTACAATTGCATTGCCCGGTTGGAGCATGTGGATGCGGAACTGCTGTCGCTGCTCAAACGTTCCGGTTGCTGGCAGGTCAACTTCGGCATCGAATCCGGCGACCCGGAGGTGCTCAGGAAGCATCGCAAATTTTACGGGCTTGATGAGGTGGGCATGAAGCTGCAGATGGTCAAGAAGGCGGGCATGCGGGTCAAAGGACTCTTCATGATCGGCCTGCCGGGGGAGGACGAAACCGCCATCCGTCGTACCATCGACTATGCTCTGTCTCTGCCGCTGGAAGAGATCAACGTTACCAAGTTCACCCCTTTCCCCGGTGCTCCAATCTACAAGACCATCCGCGAGCAGGGTGAGTTCGACGAGAAGTGGGAGTTGATGAACTGCATGAACTTCGTCTTCGTGCCCACGGGGATGACCAAGGATCAGTTGGAGGAACTCTACAACGAATTCATCCGCCGCTTCTATCACCGCACCCGTATTCACTGGGGCTACACGAAGATGATCTGGAAATCGCCTCACAGTATCCTGGCTTTCCTGCGCAACCTGCCGGAGATCCTGGCCTTTGAGCGGAAGCAAAAGTGGTGACGGCGTCGTTCCATACGATGTTGCACCAA
Organism: Geobacter sp. AOG2; assembly: GCF_019972295.1. Classification (NCBI taxonomy): domain Bacteria; kingdom Pseudomonadati; phylum Thermodesulfobacteriota; class Desulfuromonadia; order Geobacterales; family Geobacteraceae; genus Geobacter; species Geobacter sp. AOG2. The sequence continues at coordinate 1,851,906 of NZ_BLJA01000001.1, read as the reverse complement.
AGCAAGCCTAACGTCGTTAACAGACCGATCGGTAACACCGAACTTTCCTCGTAAACGGAACCGTGAGAGAACATGAAAAAAAGCGGCAAAGATAGGGCGTGTCTGTTCAAGGCGGTGTTGCTCGCCCTCCTCCTGGTCGTTCTCTGCATCCTCGTGTTGCGGGATTTACCGCCCGAATGGCTTGACCCCAGATGGCTCGAAATCTGGATCAAGAGCATGGGGATTCTGGCGCCCCTGGCCTATATCCTCCTCAGAACCGTTGCCATCGTGCTGACCGTTGTCCCCAACGCCCCCCTGGATGTGGCCGGTGGCGTCATCTTTGGCCCATTCTGGGGCACCATCTACTCACTCATCGGCTCCGAGGCCGGGGCCATTGCCTGTTTTCTCCTGGCCCATGCTCTGGGCAGGGAGGCAATCACCCGGCTCCTGCACCGGGAGGTGGCCTTCAACGGCCGTTACCCACAACGTCAGATGGCGTACATTGTCCTGTTCGCCCGCTTCGAACCGGTCTTCTCTTTCGCCCTGGTCAGCTACGGCGCCGGCCTGACCGGCATGTCGCTAAGAATCTTTGCCCTGACGACACTGGTGGGTATGACCCCCGGCACCATTTTGCTCAACTACTACGGAAAAACGTTCTTTACGGGCGTTTCCCTGACGCAGCAGATAATCCTGGGACTTGCCTTGGTCGCCCTGCTGCTGGCCATCCCGGTCTGGATCAAACGAAACCGGCCTGAATGGTGGGACGCAGCCACAAAGGAGGCAGATCCACCGGAAGGTGAACGCTAAAACCATGACGAATGAACGAAACGACAGTCCGTGGAAACCGGGCAGGTTCTTTAGTTTCATGGCTACCGTTATGCGGGATTTCCGGCGCAACCAGGGCTTTCTGCTGTCAGGTGCCGTCGCCTACTACACCCTGCTATCGGTGGTGCCCATGTCGATCCTCGTCATGACCGTGCTTTCCCATATCATCGGTGAGGAGCGGTTGGTGGCAACCATGGCGACCTACCTGGAGATGGTGGTGCCCGGCTATACGGCCATCCTGCTTGAGCAGGTACGGGTTTTCGTGCAAAACCGGCAGGTGATCGGTTCCATCGGTTTCATCGCCATGCTGTTTTTCAGTTCCATTGCCTTTTCGGTCCTGGAAAACGCCATCTCGGTGATCTTTTTCCACCACGTCAGACACGAGCGTCGCGGTTTTCTCGTTTCGGCCCTGATCCCCTTTGTCTACATTTGTGCCCTTGCCCTGGGAATCATTGTAGTGTCGGTAGCGGTGGGCGCGGTGGAGACCCTGGAAAACCGGCATCTGATCCTGTTCAACTGGAGTGTGAGCCTGGCCGGCACGGAGCGGATCGCACTGTACATCTTGGGGATCGCCGGAGAACTACTGATGCTCACTTCCATCTACCTGGTGATGCCCGTGGTGCGAATTACCTTTCGCCACGCCCTCATCGGTGGGGCGGCCGCCACGCTGCTCTGGGAGATCACCCGCCGGATACTGGTCTGGTATTACGCATCTCTCTCCATGGTTAATATCATCTACGGCTCAATTGCCACGGTGGTGGTGACCCTGCTCAGTATCGAGGTGTCGGCCATAATTCTGCTCTTGGGCGCCCAGATCATTGCCGAGTTGGAATCGACCCGTGCAACGAGCCCGGTTGAGCAGTCCGGCTTTGAGACCTGAAGTCACAAACAACATCACTCTGCATAACAGGTAGGTAAAACTCACTCTATGATACAGAAAACGCTCCTGACCACCCTTGTCCTCATTGCCATCCTCACCCCGTTATCTGTCCGGGCAGAAACAATTGTCGCCACGGCCTCCTCGGAATGCGCACTGCTGACCGGTTACGGCATCATCCACCGCTATTTCGGCGCTACCCGCACCCAGGTACAGACCTGGGACGTCATCGCCCGTTATGGCCGATTCCTCTCTGATGAGGTCGGTACGGGAAGCTGGTATCAAGGAAGGCACGAACTGCTGGTGGAGATACCTTATCACATGGCCGTGGACCACGACGCCAGGTCGATGGTAGGGGGATACCTTCTGGGAAGCTGGAAATTCACCGGACTGGAGGGCATCTACCCTTATGTTTTTGCCGGCGGAGGGATACTCTTTGTGGATGTTGGGCTACCCACCATGGGGAGCAAACTGGATTTTTCCTACCAGGGGGGGACAGGGTTGCAGTATTTTCTGCGCAAGAACACGGCGCTTATGGCCGAGTATCGTTATCATCACATTTCCAACGCTGGTACCGCCTCGCCCAACGAACCGCTTAATTCCAGCAAGTTTCTGGTGGGCGTAACGTTCTATCACTGAACCGCCCCGTCCATCCCACATTTTCGATGTGCCGCCATTTATCGGCATTCATCGGCCGTTAACTATCGATTCCAGATTTACTGGTTATTTCCCGCCGCCAAATATCTTTTTGATCCCCTTTTCCCCCATATCGATAATCCCCTTGCCGATACTCGTCACGCTGGAGATGCCAATCTTGGAAGCCAGGGCTGTGGCCACTTGGTCAACCAGGGTCTGGCGGACGGCAAAATGTGGATCGTCGAGACTGCCGCTCAGTGAGAAATCAACCTGGAGTTCGTCCTTGTTGTCGGACAGGAACTTGATAAAGGCCCAGGCGGGAACCCCCATCAGCAAGCCCTTTGCCCCGGAATTGGCAAAGGCCAGATTGCTCAGGCGCAGGGTGCCGGGGGCATTCAGGCGGCGGTTTTCAATGGTTATGGTACTACTGGCGGACAGCTTCCCGGACGCCACACCCAGGTCACCCTTCTTGAGGAAGTAGGGCCGGAACTTGGTAATATCAAGTCCCGCAAGTTCCAGTTTAAGGTGGGTGTCAAGCCCCTTGGGGGTTATCTCGCCTCGCACCGAAAGGGTCCCACCACCTTTACAGGCCACATCCAGACGCACCGGCGACGCCCGCTTTGAAGCCGGCATGGTCAGGAAATCGGCGGAGAACGCAATGCTTTGGAATGTGACCAGATGGTATTGTTCACGAGGGTTGCTCAACCCCACCCCGCCTCTACGGGAGATGTGCCGGTCAAGCAGGTCCAGACTGCCGTTATTTATCTTGAGGGTATTGATCCGCACCGGCAGGGAGGCGGGCGACGAACGGGAGGGAGGCTCCTTGCGGGGTTGCAATATCTTCACGAGCGACCCGTCCGGGGCTATTTCCAGAAGCAGCCAGGGTTTTTCCAGGACAATCTCGCTGATATCCAGCCTGCCACTCAGGAGCGAAAGCAGGCTGGGGCGGATGACGATCCGTTCAACGGTGAGGCGATCGGCAAAACGACCGGGCCCGCCATGACGGGCAATCCGCACGTTGTCCAGTTCTACCCGGTTCCATCGAGCGGTTACCTTGCCCAAAGTCAGCCCGTCTCCGACCATGCTTTTCAGGCGCGACTGGACCAGGGTGGTGAGATGGGCATAGCCCCACCACATCCCGCAGCCGACAAGCAGCACCAGCACGGCCAAACCCTTGGCAAGGTGTTTTTTGAACCCGATCATATTCATGCAACCCTCTTCAATCAGTGCCGTATGGCAAAACCGGGCCGGTCATTTATTTATCTTACGGGGAATCTTAAGGAACATCGCAGCCGGAAGGGTCACCAGGCTGAAAAACGCTGTGAAGCCGACCCCCAGATTGGTAGCCCAGCCGATTGATGCCAGGGCGGGGTAATCGGCAAAGGCCAGCGAGCCGAATCCGGCAATGGTTGTCAGGGCCGACAGGAACACCGCCCGCCCGGCCTGAACAAAGCGTGCTTCAGCGTCGGGAGAGGCGCTATCCCCGACCCGGTGCCCGATATGCAGGCCGTAGTCGCTCCCCATTCCCACGATGGTAACAAGCACCATAGCGTTCATGAAATTAAGCTTCATACCGGCCAGGGCCATGACCCCCAGCATGGCGGCCGCTCCGCCCGCCACAGGAAAGAGGGGATAGAACACTCCTTCTTTTGTTCTGAAATGGCTAATAAGCAGAAACAGCACCAGCAAACCGCCGACCAGAAAACTCCACAGAAAGCTGTGGGATACCGATGCGGCCAACTGGCTGCTGACCAGTTCGACGCTGCTTGCCCGGGCCGCCGGGTCAAAGGCCGTGAGATCTTTCAAAAAGGCTGTCTGGCTGAACTCGGGCCCGCGATAGTAGATGAATATCAGACTATGATAGCCATTTGTATCGTGGATCAGGTGGCGATTGACGACGCCCCGCAACGGCGATGCCTCTAGCCGGCTGACCGCCTCGCTCTCGGGGAGCAGTTCAGCATTGCTGAAATGGGTAAGGGCATCGATAAAAGGCTGAAACGGTTCCGGGGCAAAGCCGTGCCGTAGCAGGGCTGCTCGAAACGCTGCCGCCATCCCGCTGCCGTTGCTTGTGGATAACCCCGTGACGATCTTCTGCTGCTCGCCGCGGTTGTTGATGACCTTACCCAATGACGACCAGTCGCTGATCCGGCCGGCCAGGCGGTAGCGCTCGGCCAGTTCCCCCACCCGTCCCGAGCGGGCCAGCACCTCGCCAAGATCGCGACCCTCCACGGCCACCAGCAGTTGCCGGGGCGCAAGACTCAAGTGCTTTTCGATCTTTTCCTGGGTCAGGAAAGCCTCGGAGTGCTGCGGCTGGAGATTTTTCAACTCACCATCGAATCTGACGGAAAAGGCGGCGGACCCAAGCGCGGCCAACAACAGCAGGGAAACTGAGGCGATCAGTCCGGGGCGCCGGCCTGCCAGACGCCAGACAAAGCGCAGCCCAAGACCGGGCAACGGCCGAAACGGAGCAGGAAAACGCTGTTCCATGAAGAGCAGGAGCGGCGGCAGAAAGAACAGGGTCGCATAGAACGAGTAGATCACTCCCAGCCCAACCAGAAGCCCCAGCTCAAACAAAGCGCGAACATCCGAGATCATCAGCGCCAGAAACGGCAGTGCAGTGGTGGTTGCAGCGGTAAAAAGGCCGTGCCCGGTATCGACTATTGCCAGGTACAGGGCCTCGTCCGGCACTCTGCCGGCAGCACGCTCGCCGTGATAGCGGTCGTAAAGATGAATGGAGTAATCGGTGCCCAGTCCGATGATCAGTGCCATGAAGGCGAAGGAGATTATATGGATAGAGGGGAGGAACAAACCTGCCGTACCCAGGGCCAGCACCACACCGGCCGAGATGATCAGGGGCAGCAGCAGGGTGGGTAGGAGACGGCGGTAGACGACGTAGAAGATCACCAGCACCACAACCAGGGAAGAGAGGATGCAGGCGACGATATTGGACTTCATCGCCGCTTCGTCCAATACGGCGCTGATATGGGCTCCGGCGCAGGTCACCCTGGCGTCGAGTCCTTTTCGAGCTTCGTTGATGCCGGCCACCAGACGCCGGGCAAAGGCAATGTCCTGCACCGGACGGGCCGGCTCGGCAATCAGGATCAATACCCGGCCGTCGCGGGAGAGGAAATAGGGCGATGCCGGGTCGAGATCCAACGCCTGGCTGCCTGCCTTGAGGCGCGGCAGAACGAATTCCCTGATATTGAGGGGATCGGCGGTGGCAAGACTCGTCATGGCACCGCCCAATTGCCCGGCGAGTTCAGTCTCAAGGCGTTGCAACGAGGCATCGAAGGACGCGCTGGAAAGACGCTCCTTCAGCCGTGGCAAGTCATCTGGTGCAACGAAGAGTTGCGGTCGGGTGACGGCATAGGCGACAAAATCGCTAAACAGCCTCCCCTCGTTCTCGTCGTAGATCCGCCAGGTAATACGGCTGAAGGCGGGACTACCGTCGATCCGAAGGGCTTTCAGCCGGACGGAAAGCTTTTCCGCTTCGACCGGCAACAGGCGGGGTTCGCCTTCCAGCAGGAAATAAGCCTCCTTGGCGCTACCGGTCCACTCCAGAGAGTCCAGCAGCAGGCGGAGGGCCGGAAGGCGCGAGGGGAAGAGACGGAAGATATCCCCCTCGAAACGGATGGTGGCGATAACGGTTAAAGATAGTGCCAGCAGAATCAACGATGCAGCAATGACGACACGGGGTGAGCGGACCGTTAACCGAAAGATCCATTCCAGATGTCGGCGCGTAAGGGCATTGCCGGCGGCAGTGATCCGGGAGAACCACGTGCGGGGAATGAACATTTACTTTCCTTGCAGCGCGGACAGCGGGTAAAGGGTCAGGTTATCCAGATGGGAAGTGAAGGCTTCAGGCGCCAGCTCGGCATTGACCTCCGGCTCGCTGATCTTGATGCGGAAGCGGTCTCCGTTGTGGCTGTACATGATGATCTCGGTTGCCAGGGGCACACCGTTCACCACCACGTAATCGTTATAATGGGCCTCGTCGCCGTTGGACAGACTTTTTGCGATCAGCAGCCCGTTCTCGAAGGTCACCCGCTCTTTCAGACCCATACTGTTGGTCCGCTCAACCGAGCCGTCGCGCAGCGAATTGCCGGGAGGCGGCACATCCATAACCCAGCGTGCCTGGCGCCAGGTATCCCCTTCCCCTTGCTGGGGAAGCTCGGCCAGCAAGCCGCGGAACGCCACTCTCTTGGAATTGTCCACAACCGTGATTTGATCGCCTGCCACAACGGTTTCCATTAAGGTAGTGCCAAAGGGGGAAAGTATCACCATCCTCATCCGGTCGGGACGTTGATAGAGCAGAAAACCGTTTGCCCCCATACCCTGTTCACCCTTGGTGATTGACAGGGACACGGCCGCCGAAAGAGTATCCACCTGGGCGCCGGTCCGATACTCCAGGGGCGGCCTGGGGGTCAAAGCGGCGCACCCGGAAACCAGGGACAGGGTGAGCAACAGCAATAAAAAAGAAATATGTCGTTTCATCAAGTGTCCGATCATTAGTGGCAAAATGTATCACTCAAGCCGGAAATCCCGGTCCGTCAGTCCCACGTTGCGGCGCACCCTTTTAAAGGTCATCATGGCGCGGTCGCCGTTCTGCTCGACGATGACCAGTTTCCTGATCGTGCCGTCCGCCAAAAAAGTAATAACCAGTTCCCTGACCTGTCCCTTGCCGCGTGGGGTCAGGGTGACAGTATAGAGCGGGCCGGTCGCATCGGCCTGAACGCCGACTCCCTCCGGCAGGGTGGTTATCGGTGCAGCCAGCCGAGAGAACCAGCGTTTCAGGCCCTGTTCAGGAGGCAGGACTATCCGGTTCCGCTCGCCGCCCGTGCCCATGACCTGTTCGATGGTATTGTCTCGCAGGATCATGCGACTGGCATAGGGGGCATTGAGTTCGAGATAGAACAGATCCGGCTTGCGGAAGCGTACCGTTCCGTTCATTGTCAATGCCCGTTTCAACAGCGAGAGGCGCTTTTCCTGACTGATATCGGCTGTAAAGTCCGTAACTCCGGTAAAAGCCTTGCGGAGCGCCTCAAGACCTTCCACGGCAGGGATCTGGCGAGCCTGGCAGGGAAAAGCGCCCGCCAGAAGCGCCAGTAGCGTACCGAACACGGGAAAAATCCGCCACCAGACACTGGGCCTGCGACGAGGAGCGAAATCACGTCCAAACCACATCACAGCTTGCCGACCCCCAGAGTAAGTCGAGCCGTAGCCAGCATACGGCCAGCGCAGGCAACCTCTCCCTCCACCATGAAGAGCCTGCCAAAAGCTTTGGCTACCCGAACCGACACCAAAAGCAGATCGCCGGGCAGAGGAATTTCCGAGAATTCAGCCCGGTCGATAGCCGCCAGAAAGCCCCCCTCCCCTTCTTCCTGAATGGTGAGGATGCCGGCCAACTGAGCGATGCACTCCACCAACAACACCTGGGAAAATCCCTGGCCCGACGTAACGGCTATCTGGGCGACTGCCCGAACACCGGCTTCCAGTTCAACGACCCGGTCAAGCAGCAGAAAAGGATAGCGATGAGGGAGATATGCAGCGGGATCGGCGTTAATACGAAACTCCCTTCATGTCGCAGTGAGAAGTGGAGGCTGCGCCGGTCCCCCCCGTAAAGCGGATAGCATAATAGGGACCTTCGGGAGAGGCCGCCAGATGCAATCCTTGTTGGCCGGGCTTCAGCGAGGCCAGCAAGGTAGCTATGGCCGTGCCCCCCATGGCCAGGGAGCGCCCAAGTATGGAGGAAATATCGAAGGTGGCATGAGCTTCAATCCGCTGCATCAGTAGCGGGGTGTCGCCGGCTGTGCCGGAAAGGGAAATGAGGTCGCACTGTTCAGCTCCGGTGAACAAACGATCCGCACCTTCCTGCTCATGACCGGCCGGGAGCAAACCGACGGAAGCGACCGCTTCGACCGTAGCTTTGATGGGGGCGTTGCGCCGAGCGGCGTGGGCGGCGCTCTCCAGAACCAGGATGCCGCTCCCCTCGCCGAAGCAGGCGGCATAACGCCGCAGTTGGCCGGTGGCGGCAAAGCCGGTGATCATCAGCGGCATCAGGTCATCGGCCCCGCCGGTAAGCATGACGTCTGCCCGCCCTTCGGTGATGAAACGGCAGGCCATGGCAAAGGCCGACTCGGCCGAACAGAACCGCTGCACCAGAGTCACATTGGGACCTTTCAGGCCATGCTCGATGGAAGAGTTACTGGCGGGCGCATTGGAAACCGTGTTGGGAAAGAGCACCGGCGCCAGTCCCTCGACACCGCCTTTGAAATAGCCGCTGAGGAACTCGGCAGAATTGGCCACGCCGCCGAAACCGCACCCCAGTGCAATACCGATCCTCTCTGCATTGATGTTTTTCGGGTCGATACCGGCATCCTTGAGGGCCAACCCTGACGCGCCTACGGCAAACTGGCTACAACGGTCCAGCTTGCGCGCCTTGAGCGGCGGCATAAAATCCGAGGCCCTGAAACCGAGCGCCTTGCCCCAGCGCTGCCCACCGTTTGCCGCTATCTCGTCCGGCACCGACGACAAGGCATCCCGACCCGACCCCAGAAGTTCCAGCACCGCTTCGATACCGTTGCCCGCGGCGGTCACGGCCGAGAAGCCGCTAATAACAATATCGTTGTAGGAGTAGATCATATCCCCAGCACCAGTGATGTGATGTTGCCTCCGAAGGCGAAGGAATTGGACATGGCGATGCCGGCCTCGCAGGGACGTTTCCCCTCGTGGCAGTAGTCCAGGTCGCATTCCGGGTCGCGACCGCGAAAATTCAAGGTTTGGGGGATAGTGCGGTGGTTGAGGGCGATCACCGTGGCCAACGCCTCGATGGCGCCGGCCGCCCCCAGGCAGTGGCCGGTCATGGCCTTTGTGGAAATGAGCGGAACCGAGGGGACCCGTTCGCCGAAGACCAGCTTCATGGCGTTGGATTCCACCACATCGTTAAGGGGTGTTCCGGTACCATGGGCATTGACCCATCCCACCCGGCTGCTGTCGATACCGGCTGCGGCAATGGCATCACGCATGACCCGCGCCGCTGTGGAGCCGGTCGGCTCCGGGGCGGTCATGTGATACGCCTCTCCGGCCAGAGCATAGCCGAGCACCGCACCATAGATCCGAGCTCCCCGTGCCAGGGCATCCTCTTCACTCTCCAGCACCAGAAAGGCCGCCCCTTCCCCCAGTGATATTCCCTGGCGCCCCAGGCTGAAGGGGGAGCAGGGTTCGGGATCGACCACCTTCAACGAGTTGAAACCGCCGAAGGTCAAGAGCGACAGGGTATCGGAACCACCAGCTACTACGGCCCGTTGTTGGCCGGTGGCAACCAGTTCGGCACCCCAGCCGATGGCGGTGGCCGAGGAGGAGCAGGCCGTGGTAACCGTGCCCTGATAGCCCGCAAGGTTGCAGGCCAGCGCTATCTCAGTAGCGGTCTTGTCGGGCAGAACGCCGCGCAGCAACACCGGCGGAGCGCTTTCTCCGGCAAGTAGAGACCTCAACCACTGTTCCGACTGGAACATGCCGGCAGCGCCACCCCCCATGGAAACCCCCATGTCAAAGGGCGAATAGTGACCTGCCAAACCACTGTCCGTCAGGGCTTCAGTGACAGCGATCAGGCCGAACTGGTCGGCGCGGGAGAGCTTTCGCGCTGTTGTGCGGTCGAAATGATCCAGCGGAGCGTACCCCTTGACCTGGCAGCCGATACGAGCCGGAAAGGCTGACACGTCGAACAGGTCCAAAGGCGCGATGCCACTCTTGCCGTTCAGCAGGGCGTCACTGAACTCAGTCACATTCTTCCCGGCCCCGCAAAAGACCCCAAGCCCGGTTATGACGACACGTTTTTTTACCATTTAACACCAGATATCAATCAAATATTACTATAACATAAAGCTATGCTTTAAAAAAATATCACGGTTTTCGCCCAACGTAATCACCTTTATCTAGACAGTACCGCCATCCACGACCAAAGCCTGGCCGGTAATGTAGGAGGCCCTCTGGGAGGCCAGGAAAAGAACCGCCTCGGCCACCTCCCCTGGGGAGCCGATCCTGCCGAGGGCCGAACCCTTGACGACCCGTTCCACCACATCCTGCTTCAGCCCGGCAGTCATGTCGGTCGCAATCAGGCCGGCCACGATGGCGTTGACGCGGATGCCCATCGCCCCCACCTCCCGGGCCAGGGATTTGGTGAAACTGATGGCGGCTCCCTTCGAGGCTGCGTAATTGGTCTGGCCGGCAGTGCCGGTCAAGGCGGAAATGGAAGACACTGTAACGATACTGCCGCTACGACGCGCCATCATCTTGCGCACCCCCCACTTGCAGCAGTGGAACAAGGGCGACAGGTTGGTGCGGATGACAGCATCCCAATCCTCCTCGGCCATCATGGCTAGCCAGCCATCGCGGATAATACCGGCGTTGTTGACCAGAATGTCTATATGACCGCTCTCTCGAGATGCCGCGTCAATCAATTCCTGGGCACCTGCGGCCGTGCCCACATCAACCCTGATTACGCTGATTGTTCCGGCCAGGTCCTGCGCCTCCGCAACAAGCGCCGTTGCCGCCTGGTCGTTGCTCAGGTAGGCGGCAAAGACGTGTGCCCCCTGGCGGGCGAACAGTAACGAGATGGCCCGACCAATCCCGCGCGTACCGCCGGTTACCACCACGATATGGTCTCTGAATTCCATCGAAACTCCGGTGAGTATGTCATTATAAGTATATCATTCTAACGTTTTCACCGGAGCATGTCCAGAGTTGACATCAAAGGCTCTCGTCCGCCCCTTGCGGTAGGCGGCAATTCAGGCGCTACGAATTATTTTGGAATGAAGCCCTTGACAGCCTGACTGGTACGCCGGTATGGTGGAGTCACTTATTCTCGGGGCGGGGTGAAATTCCCCACCGGCGGTATCCCGTTTTTTTCCGGGGAGCCCGCGAGCGCCTCTTTCCTTTTGGGAGGAGGGTCTGCAGATCTGGTGAGATGCCAGAGCCGACGGTGAGAGTCCGGATGAAAGAGGATAAGGCAGCGACCTACCCCCCTGGTGACTGACACCACCCGGCGCGCTCTCGTGCGTGCCGGCATGTCACGACTGCCGTCCTGCCGCCCTGAGACCAATTCCCCTTGTTGAAGGAGTCGAATCATGTCTCAGGAACTGCTGGTCTCTTTTGGTACCCCTTTTGAACGTGTCGAGAGCGCCCTGGCCGCATTGCGCATCGGTGCCGGCGTGCTGGTCACCGATGATGAGGAGCGGGAAAACGAGGGAGACCTCATTTTTTCTGCCGGGTCCCTGACCGCCGCCCAGATGGCGCTCATGATCCGGGAATGCAGCGGGATTGTGTGCCTTTGCCTGACACCCGAAAAGGTTGCTGCCCTCAACCTGCCAATGATGGTGGCGGAAAATTCGAGCCGCTATCAGACCGCCTTCACGGTAACCATTGAGGCAGCGGAAGGCGTGACTACCGGGGTTTCCGCAAAAGACCGGGTGACCACCATCCAGGCCGCCATTGCCGACCAGGCACAGCCGTCTGATTTGAACAGCCCCGGCCATGTGTTTCCCTTGCGGGCGCGTCCCGGCGGCGTGCTTGAGCGGGGCGGCCATACCGAGGCAACGGTCGATCTGATGCGACTAGCCGGGCTCAAACCGTGCGGCGTGCTATGCGAGTTGACCAATGAAGACGGCACCATGGCCCGGATGCCGGAAATCATCTCTTTTGCAAAGCAGCATAGCCTCCCGGTGGTTACCGTTGCCGACCTGATAGCCTATCGGCAGCAGGGCGGACACGATAGTACAACACAGGGGCTATAAATCGGGGAAAGTTTAGAAGGGTCCGCATCTGTGCAGGGCCTCATGTCCTTACAGATGCGGAATCAACAACCTGACAGGGGTGTTCACAGGGGTGACATATCGAGTTATTTCCCGGTTGTCTGAAGTGGTACCGTCATCTTCGCGCCTTGCCGCACTGGTCTTCGATGCTGACCTTGAATACCTTGGTCAGTGCCCACTTTGCTTTGATGTAGTCCAGCCCTGACGAAAGAAACTCCCGGGAATACTTGGCTAGAAGCCCTTCCAAGGCCCGTTGTTTTTCCTCGTTATAAACCTCCGTGGCCCTGCCGGAGATAACGACACTTTCATACCTGGTGGCAAACTGGTCGGGCAATACTTCGGTCTTACCGACCACACAGAACGACACCCTAGTGTCGGCTGCAATGTTATTCAGCTTGTGCCCTTCCACAGCGCAGTGGAAGTAGATGGCATCGTTTTCGATGCAGTAGCTAAGCGGGATGCCGTACGGCTGGCCATCCGAGCCGCAGGTTGAAAGGATTCCATACTCACCCCGTTCCAGGATAGCCCTCGCCTCCATTTCCGTTAGAGCCCGCTCATTGCGGCGCAGTTCATGGTGCATGCCAGCAACTCCTTGGTGGTATCGATTGGCAGGGCCTATCGGTTAAGGATCGCCATCATGGCGGCCGGATAGCGTTCACCCGCTACCGCGCCTCTAGGCAATATCGCTTCAATTTCAGCCGCTTCGGCCTCACTTATCGCCACCGTCCCGGCAGCCACGTTCTCTTCCAGATACTTCCTGCGTTTGGTCCCCGGTATCGGCACTATATCGCTACCCTGCGCCATTACCCACGCCAGGGCCAGTTGTCCGGCCGTGACGCCTTTACGAGCTGCAATAACCTTTATGTGTTCCACCAGATGCAGATTCTTGTCGAAGTTCTCACCTTGAAAACGGGGGGACAGGCGCCGGTAATCGTCGGCGTCAAAATCCTCGAAACGCGTAATCTGTCCGGTCAGGAAACCGCGGCCCAACGGGCTGTAGGCAACAAAGCCGATCCCCAACTCCCGCAGAGTGGGCAGCACCCCATCCTCCGGATCGCGGCTCCAGAGCGAATATTCGCTTTGCAACACGCTGATTGGATGCACGGCATGGGCGCGGCGGATAGTGAGCGGACCGGCTTCGGACAGGCCAAGAAAACGGACCTTGCCGGCTGTCACCAACTCGGCCATGGCCCCCACGGTCTCCTCTATCGGCACTTCTGGGTCCACCCGGTGTTGATAGTAGAGATCAATATGATCCAGCCCCAACCTTTTCAGGGAAGCATCACAGGCCGAGCGGACATAGTCAGGCCGCCCGCATACACCGCGATAGTTCGGGTCTTCGGTACGGACAATACCGAATTTAGTCGCCACAACCACATCCTTGCGTATTCCCTTGATCGCCCTGCCCACCAGTTCCTCGTTGGTAAACGGGCCATACATATCGGCGGTATCCAGCAAGGTGACGCCCAGTTCCAGAGCGCGATGGATCGTGGCGATGGCTTCCGCCTCATCCCGCTGACCGTAGAAATCGGACATTCCCATGCACCCCAACCCCTGGGCTGAGACAACCAAACCCTGCGTTCCCAGTGTTCTCTGTTCCATGTTCAATCTCCTTGTGGTGTCAGTGAACGGGCCAGGTAAATGTTTCCCCCGCCGCCATCTCCTTCATGGCCGGGCGGGGCCCGTCCTTGGGCAGGGCGGCCAATTCCTTGGCAAATTGTTCCGGGGTCCCTTTCAGCACCGGGTTTGAACCGAAATGCATTGGGACGACCAGGCCGGGATTGACTAGTCCGGCGGCCAAGGCGGCCCGTTGTGGCCCCATGGTGAAATGCCCGCCGATGCAGGCCAGCATTATGTCGATCTTGTTCAGCGAACCGATCAGGGCCATATCGGAGAAGACATCCGTATCGCCGGTGTGGTAGATGGTAGGACCGTCCTTGATGGCGATCACGAAGCCGCCCGGCGTGCCGCCGTAGACCACCTTGCCGGGCAGCGGGCTATTCGGAACGCCCTCCACAACGGAGCTGTGCACGGCCGGAACCAGCAGGATTCGCACCTCACCATTCAGCAGGCTTAGTTCACCGCCTGGAAAGGCCATATGGCTGCGCTCGACCAGTTTTTCGGGAAAACCGCCATACTGCACCAAGGCGCGGCCCAGGTCATAGTTGGCCACAAGTCTGGCGCCGGTCTTTTTGGCTATCTCCACACCGTTACCGATATGGTCGCCATGGCCGTGAGTGATCAGGATCAGGTCCACCCTGGTGAGGGCGGCAAGGTCTGCGGCACCGTTCTTGTTCAGAGAATTTATGATTAATGGATCAATCAGCAGTACCTTGCCGGACGGCGTCCTGATCTTGAAAGCTGACTGACCGTACCAGGTCAGTTCTGTCGTAGCGCCTGCCGAAACATTAACGGGCATGGCTAGCCCCATGACGAGACTCAACATACCGGCCATCTGCATCAATTTGCTCATTGGCGACCTCCCCGGGTTCAGTCTTGTCTTTGGTCAGGGCCAACCCTGAGTTGACCTTGGCCAGAATATCTTTCATTTGTAAACGCTCCGTTTCGTCGAGCGTTGACATGATCCGGCTGACCCGTTGATAGTGCTGCGGCAAGATGCGGTCCAGCAGTTCCTGTCCGGCCTCGGTGATGGTCACCACAAAGGCGCGCCGGTCCTCTTCGTCCGTCTCACGGGTTACAAGCCTGGCGCTGAGCAGGCCGTCCACCACGCCGGTCATGGTGGCACAGGAGACGCCGGTACCGGTGGCCAGCCGGGAAACGTTCAGACCCGCCGGGTTGCGCAGCAGCAGGATCAAGACGAAAAATTTGCGTTGGGAAAGACTGTGGCGGGCAAGGAACTGATCCAGATCGCTCTGGCAGTCGCCGGAAACCCGCATCAGGTTCAGCCAGGCCTCTAGCGCCGGAACTTCCAGCATTGGGTAGCGCTGCGCCAATTTTGCAATGGTACCGCTGTCAGGCAGGTCTTTGATCTCAAACATCGGACACCTTCGACATTTTATTAAGTAAGCATATATTTAGTCTACTTAATATATTTGTCAAGAGAATACATGCGGCAGACAATGCATGAGCGCGATTCAGAATCTTCTGCTGTCGTAGGCCCAGTGCAAAAGCGCCTGACGCTGCTTTTTCCGGCACGACAGGTGTCCCTCCGGGCAGTTCTTCCGTAGCTGGGCGATATGGCGCGTCATCGCCCTCCATCTCCTGATCTGTCGCTCGTCATCGGCGCACCTCCTGCCCATATAATACCGGCAGTACCACTGGAACCACCCCCGCGGGTCATCGGTATGAATCCATCCCTTTTCCCTCCAGTAGGACAGCGGTTTCGAGGCGTTGACGCCAAAGTAGTTCAGTTCGGGGACATGGAGCTCATGACAAAGTTTGGCGTTGACAAACCACTCTTGCGGGAACTCGTTAGTGCAGTCGGTCATATACTTGCCACCGAAAACCCCTAGTTCGAGCATCTCCTTTGGGGTCAATTCCGGCCTGAAGCAGGGGTGGAAATTTTCTCCTATCGGTTCCGTCAGAAAATAGACGTAATCCGTTTGCATCATGTCGCGAACACATACACGTATTTTTTCCATAAGCGTTTTCCGTGAGGACTGTTATGCTTTCAATTTTTGGGCAATTTTGGCTACATGTGCACCCTGATAGCGGGCGATGGCCAATTCGTTCTCCGATGGCCTGCGTGAGCCGTCAGCCCCAGCCAGGGTGGTGGCGCCGTAAGGGGTGCCACCAGTGATCTCGTCCATGCTCAGAAGCCGCTGTTCTGCATAGGGCACGCCAACTATGATCATGCCTTGGTGCAGCAGGGTGGAATGGAAGCTGGTGATAGTGGTCTCCTGACCACCGTGCTGAGTAGCAGTGCTGGCGAACACGCTGCCCACCTTCCCCACCAGCGATCCTTGCATCCAGAGCTTACCGGTCTGGTCGAGGAAGTTGCGCATCTGTGCCGCCATGTTGCCGAAACGGGTCGGTGTGCCGAAGATAATGGCATCCGCCGCCACCAGCCCGTCAACGGTTGCAGTCGGGATATGGGCAAAGCTCTGCCGTGCCGCCTTGGCCCCATACTGTTCAAGCACGTTTTCCGGGATCAGCTCCGGCACCTGCAACAAGTCCGCGTTGCATCCGGGAATGTTACGAACACCCTCCGCCACCGCTTCGGCCATGGTGTAGATATGTCCGTACATACTGTAGAAAACAATCTGGATGTTTGTTGTCATGATTAAGCCTCCTTGAAGTCGGTATGATAAACAAATTATACGACACAAAGCCGCCAAGTAAAGGCTGGCTCGGCCACAACACAACACCACGATGCTACATTTTTAGCTGCGGATGCCGATAGGAAAAGTATCTGGTTGAAGGAGGCCCGGCATGGATCTATCCACTGTCGCCCACGACTACAATGTGCCCTTGACACGCCCGGAACGCGACCTGATCTCCCGGTTGGACGCCAACGCATCCTCGGGTTCCGAAGACCGCTACGAACGACAGATGAAAGACCTGGCTACCGCGCGCGGGCTGGCGAAACAACTGCCTGACCGGCAGACGTCCGAGCGGCAGAATAAGCTGGAAAAGGCCGCCATACTGAAAGAACGCCTGAGAACGCTCCGCCAGATGATACCGTTCCTCAGCCCGTCCGCGGCAAAATCACTGAAAGCCGAGATGCAACAGATTGCGGCGCAGATAGCCTCCTTGACAGGCGGAAGCGGCGGTGGCTCCGGCGGTGGCTCCGTAACGGCCGAAACGTCAACCCCGGAATCCGCCCAAACAGGCAACGCAGCAGCCCCACCTCAGGAGGCCACGACACAGACAGACGTAGCGGCCAAAGAGACAGACGGGGGGCCGCAGGAACAACAGCCCGCCTCATCCGACGGCGACGACCAGAGGAGCGCACCAACGAGCACTACCCACAGCGTGGAGGACCGTCAACTGAAGGAGGCGGTCGAAGAACTTAGGGGTCTGTACAAAGCGGTGATGGCGGCGCTGAAACGCAAACAGCAGGCAGGACATGGTGCCGGGCTCGAACTCCGGGTTTACGTCGCCATGCCGGAGACAACGGGCAGCGTTGGCGTCAAGGTGTAGCAGGGACGGAAACCAAACGGAAGGGACCGGGGCAGTGGAGAAGGCCGGCCAGAAAGTGTGCGCGGAGCAGGGGTCACGGGCGCGCCGTCACAGCGGTTTGATACGGCTCCTGCCCAGGCGTTTCATCAGCTTCCAGAGCGGCCCCTTGACCGGAAACATGCGCAAGGCCTCCAACATGGCATCGCTGATATTTACCTCAAGGCCTGGCACAACCCAGTTCTTGCGTTTAATCGCCTCCGTTGTGACCAGTTCGGTCAACTCCTCCCGGACGGCGGGCGAGATGTAAAAAACCGGTTCCATAAGGTCGGTGGTGTTGTCGATGATCCCTTCCGCCAGGGCGGTCCGGTGCAACGGGGTGCCGGGGAAGATGCGGATGCCGGTCATAGCAATGATCGCGGTCGGCTCCAGTTCGTCCATCAAGCCAAAACTTTCCAGGATGGTTTCCCGCGTCTCCCCCGGCCCACCGAAGAGGATGTAATGGGCAAAATCCACCTGACGCTCACGGCACAGGCGCGACCCCTCGCGAACATCGGCCACCGTAAAGGCCTTGCCCAGGTTTCTGAGCATGAGCGGCGCGCCGGACTCGGTTCCGTACTCCACGGCGTCGCAGCCTGCGGCCAGCATAACATCCAGCAACCCGGGCGGCATGAAAGCCGGGTTGATGAAAGCAGACCAGTTGATCGCCAGCCGTTCCACGGCCATGGCTCGGCATAGCTGTTCGGCAAACTCGGTCGGGTAGTTGAAGATGTCGTCCACAAAATAGATATAGCTGACCCCGTGATCCTCAATCAGTGAGCGTATCTCGGCGATGATATCCCGAACCGGCCGCAGTCGCATCCTACGCCCCTCCAACAGCGGATAGGTGCAGTAGATACAGGCAAAGGGACAACCGCGTTTGGTCTGCACATTGGCCATGCCCCCCTGGCGCTGATAACGCGCCACGTCGAACAGGCTCCGGTCAGGGGTAGTGATCCGCTCTACCGGCAGTGCCGGCAGGAATTCTTCGGCGCCCCGTACCAGTACCCCCGGCAGGTCGGACGCGCCGGCCCCGCGCACAATCGATTCCACAAGACGGGGCAGGACTTCCTCCCCCTCTCCCACCACACCATAATCGGCATCCACAGAGACCAGGATTTCACGAGGCATCAGGGAAAAACCGGACCCACCCACCACAACCAGGGCACTCCTGCGGCAGACGGAAACCACGTCCCGCACCCCGGCAAGATAGGAGCGGCATCCGGGCCAGGTCACGTTATCGATATTGCGCAGTGAGACCACCACCAAGGCCGGCAAGAACGAGGCGAGCCGTTCTGCAAGGGCCGTTTCCGGCTCCTGTTCGAAACAGAGGTCAAGCACGGAAAGTTCATGGCCTGCGGCGGCCAGGGGCGCAGCCAGATAGGAGAGGCCGATTGGGAACACCGGATAGGGAGAATGTTCACGATTGGCTGAAAGCAGTAGAATTTTCATGCAGCCTCCAGCCAAGCTTTCATGCGCTCGACCCGCTCGGCAACCACATGAGGCATCTGGAATTGCAAAACGCCGTTCAGGTCGGTCAGGGCGTGGCGGGTCAGGCCGGTGGCCAGTTTTTTACCGTCACTGTTCAGTATGACGCTTTCAAAGACCAGGGTAGCCGTCTCGCTGGGTAGCAGGGTGGTGCGGACGGTCAGCACGTCGTTATAGCGGGCGGGACGCAGGTACTTGACCTCCAATGCGACCACCGGCCCCAAATAACCAAGAGTTCCCAACTGGAAGGCATCCAGCCCGAATCTGCCGGCAAGTTCACTACGGCCGATTTCCATCCAGGCAACATAGTGCCCGTGCCAAGCGACCTGATAGGCGTCCACCTCATTGAATCGCACGGTTATGGCGGTTCCATGACTGTTCATAACCTGCTCTCGATCCAACGGTTGTATTTTTTGAGCGAATCCCCCACTCCCACCTCTATGAAACGGGTGACGCCGGAGCGCTTCAGGGCGCGATAGGTCTGTTCCCAGCGGACCGTTTCCGTCAACTCCCGCATCAGGAATACGGGAATCTCAGCGGCGGTGAGAAATTCCTGGTCAATGTGGTTCATGAGCGGAATTACAGGCTCTTCGTAGCGATAGTCTCGGAAGATGGCCATCAGTTCTTCCTCTGCTTCTGCCAGGAGCGGGGTATGCAACGGGGCGTCGCAAGGGAAGAGCTTGGCTGAAAAGGCCCCTGCTGTGAGCGCTTCGCCCAGGGTCGCCTCCATGTCGTGGCGCTTGCCCGCCAACAGAAAGTGATGTGATGTGTTATAGTTGGCAAGAAAAACCGAGCCCTCGGCGGCAAGTACTGCCAGCTTCTCCGCCGTAAGCCCCACCAGGCATCCCAAGGCATAATCCCGTCCCTGAAAACGCTGCTCCATGCAGGCACCGACCCGAAAAGCGATCTCCAGCGCCTCACCTTCGGTGACCGAACCGCAGGCTGCCAGGGCGGCATAAACCCCCATACTGTGTTCCGCAGCCATAGCAGGTTTCATCCCTTCCAGCCGCAGGCAGCGCAGGCGGTAGAGACTTATGGCCACACCATAGACCTGCAGCCCCACCTGCTCCGTATGGGTTTCCCCTGCCCAGATAAAGGTGGACAGGTCCAGACCGGTATGGGCACGGGCCAGGGCGGCGACCTCGCCGAAATCGATATCACCGGGAAGTGATGTGTCGTGGGCCAAAGGTTGGCCAGGGAACATGAAACAATTCATTTCTCACCTTTACAAAGGGCCTGCGGGACGCGACAATATCTCTCGCGATGCTCCCGCAGATATTCGGCCGGTTTCATCATGCGCTGGGTGCGCAGCAGAACCCGGATGATATAGGGTATCTGGGAGGGCCGCACCTGGCGAACCCAGTCCATGAGGCTCTTGTTGCCTGCCGTGTTGAGGATCGAGCGACGCCAGGTCTCGGCGTACAGTTCGAAAAAGCGCTCAGCCCCCAGGCGTGGTTCCCACAGCAGGTGGTGCATGTCGAAGTTGGCCCACGGCTGCCCGGCAGTGCGGGCCAGTTCGCTCTGGTAGTAGTCGGTCCCCGGTAGGGGCGTCAGGATGGTGAAGCCGGCCCGCTGGAGACCGTGATGCTCTACAAAGTCCCACAATTCATGGAACTGCGTCTCCTCCCAGTCAGGATCCACCAAAAAATTGCCATTAATACCGTAGCGCAATTCCCGGGCGATTCGCACCGCCTCAACACTGTCGCCAATGCCGGCATCCTTGGATAAACCGGCCAAGCCGCCGTCGCTCGCCGCCTCCAGACCAAGGAAAATGTCGAAGTCCTTGGCCAGGGGACGCCATGCGGCCATCACTTCGCCGCTCCGGCGGATCAAATCAGTGCGGGTCTGAACCAGGATCCAGCGTTTGTACACGCCGCGCCGCTTGAGAGCGGCGGCCAGTTCAAGACTGCGCTCGGGATTATACCAGAACAGATCGTCCGCTACAAAGATAGCATCGCCGCAGGTGGCGAAATCCTCCACAACCGCCGCGATGGAACGCTCCCGGCAAGTACGGCCGTAAAGTTGCCACACCGAGCAAAACGAACAGCGGTGGGGACAACCACGAGCTGTCTCGATCAGCCACACCGGCTTGAACAGCAGACAGTGATACCCGGTGCGATGCCGCTGCACCAGATGGCGGGCCGGCAAGGGGACCAGATCGAGCGGGGTGCGTTCCTCCAGAGGAGGGGTCGTGATCCAGCCATCGGCTGTTTTAAGGCGCAAGGCCGGCACTTCTGCAAGCACCTCTCCCCGTTCCAGACACGCTGCCAGACGCACAACCGCCTCTTCGCCGTCATCCACCATGACGGCATCAATCAGGTCATGCTCAAGAGGCGCCGGGAAGGCTGCAGCGGCATGCCCCCCCACCACGATGAAGGCCTCCGGCGAGGCCAGTCGAATCTCGCGGGCGGTCTCGAGCACCCGGTCGAATTCCAGGGTGTGAAGGCAACTAATGCCCACCAGGTGGGGACGCGTGCGGCGTATCCAGGTTGCGGCCCCGGGCCTGAAACGCAGGTCGGCAATGGTCACCTGGTGTCCTTTGCACAGCAAGGCAGCGGCGATATATTCGAGTCCCAGCGGTTCAACCCGGAAAAAGGGCCCAAGCCCGAAGCGGTCGTTGCCGGGATGGGGGCGAAGCAACAGGATGTTCATGGCTATATTCCCTGATCGTTGTCAAGCGTAGCAGAGGTTTGATTATCCGGATACACGACTTCCTCGTCCCCGTAGACGCCGCCCCGGCGCAAGACATTGTAGGCCAGGTTGATGAGCTTGCCGTTTCCCTGCATGACGCGCGAAAGTACCGAGGGCCAGCGGTAGACCTCACGGCGGGCGGCCCGCCAGCCCTTGTACAACTGCTCCGGCGTCATCAGCTTAGGACGGAAGACCACCTGGTTATGGTCATAGTGCTGCCATTCCTTATGCAGCATGCGCCCCTCCCGGTCGAACTGTTCGAACAGCGCCGTGCCGGGATAGGGGGTCAGGATGTGAAAGGTCGGAATACTGGGGGCGCACTCCTCCAAATACCGGACCGTGGTTTCAAAAACGCTTTCGTCGTGGTCATCGAAGCCGAAGATCATGGAGGCCTCCAGCACGATTCCGGTGTCCCGCACCCGTTTGATCAGATCGGCCTGACTGAATCGGCTGCCGGTCTTGGGGTGGTTGGCCTGAGGGCCGGCCACCGATTCGATGCCGACAAAAATGCCGATGCAGCCGGATTTTGCCAAGAGGCTCACCAATTCGGGATCTTCGGCAAACCGGAGATTGGCCTGTCCGCCCCAGCGCAGTCCGAGACCGGCCATGCCGCGCAGGATCGGCTTTGCCCGCTCCGGATCGCCAAGGATATTATCGTCAAGCAGTACCGTCAACTTACGGTCGAAGGAGCGCAATTCCGCCAGGATATCGTCGGGATCGCGATAGCGAAAGGTGCGGCCGAAATAGGGGGTAACCGTACAGAATGGACAATCGTAAGGGCAGCCACGGCTGGCCTGAAGGGTCTGGGTGGTCAGGTAGGTCCGGCCCGCCAGAAAATCCCGCCGCGACCAAGGGATCTCCAGACGATCACCTTGGGGGATGGAGCGATAGAACGGTGCCATACGTCCAGCCAGCAAATCGCTCAAAAGCTGTGCCCAGACCGGTTCGCCTTCGCCGATCACGACCGCATCGGCATGCTGTAATGCCTCATCGGGGAGCACCGTTGGATGGATACCGCCCAGGACTACCGGGACCCCCCTTTGCCTGAAGCGGTCGGCAATCTCATAGGCACGAACCGCCTGATGGGTCATGGCAGTGATCCCAACCAAGTCAAAATTGCCGCCGAAGGGGATATCTTCATGCATCTCGTCGGCCAGCACTACCTCCCATTCGGGCGGTGTTGCTGCGGCAACCTGCTTCAGGGAGAGCGACGGAAGTTGAAAACGGCGTACCCAACCCAACTTTTGGGTGGCAGGATAGACCAATAGCAGTCTCGGGGCACTGGTCGTCACAATGACAGCGTTCCCAAGCGGTGCGGAGTCAAACAGTTGGGCAAACCTGTCGAAGAGCAAGCTGTTTGCGTTGTCATGCCGACACCTTCCTGCGGCCCAAGGCGGCGCGGAAGCCGAAATTCATCGGTCCAAAGACTTGCACCGAGCGATGCAGCTTGAAGATGCGCCGATACATGGAGGGAAATGAGTAAAATGAACGACAGAGCTGTTCATAGCCCTTTTGGAGTTGTTCGGCGCTCATGCCGAGCGGTCGGAAGGTGACGTGCTCCATATCGTAGTCGCGCCAGTTGTTGGAGAAGATGCGCCCCTCTGCCTCAAGACGGCGGCGGACGCTGGTCCCGGGATAGGGGGTCAGGATGGGGAAGATGGCCGCCTCCAAGCGGGCCTCTTCGCAGAAGCGTAACGTCTGTTCGAAGATGTCCGGGGTATCGCCGTCGTAACCCATCACAAAGGAGCCCAGGATGCCGATGCCGTTGTCGCGAAACGCCTGGGCGTCCTCCAGATAGGAGCGGGCCCGGTTGGTGACCTTGCCCATGGCCGACAGGGATGCCTGGTTCAGGGATTCGAAGCCGACGAACATCCCTACACAGCCCGACTCTCCCGCTGCTTTCATCAACTCCCGGTCGGCGGCGAAATCGATGGGCGAATGGGAGAGCCACTTGAACTTCATGCCCTTCATACCGGCAAACAGCTCCAAGGCATACTTCCGGTCGGCCACAATGTTGTCATCCACAAAAAAGAGGAACGAGTTGGCCTTGCGGAGCTGTTCCAACTCCTCGAGAATGTTTGCCACTGGCCGTTTGCGGTACTTGCGGCCGTAGAAAGCGGTCACCGAACAGAACTCGCAGTCAAAGGGGCAGCCGCGGGTGGTCTGAATGGTGTTGGTGAGCAGATACCGCTTGCCCGTGAATATCTCGCGGCGGGCACGGGGAATATCGGCCATCTCCACCTGCGAATCGGTCTGATAGACGCGCTTGAGGAGCCCATTACAATAGTCGGACAAGAGTTGCGGCCAGACCAGTTCCCCCTCGCCCACCACAACGGCATCCGCATGGCACAGCGCTTCATCCGGCAGGTTGCTGGCATGAAAGCCCCCCATGACCACGGTCTTGCCCCGGCGGCGAAATTCGTCGGCTATCTCGTAGGCACGGGGTGCCTGGGGCGTCATGGCAGTCAGTGCGACAAGGTCGGCAGCACAGGAATAGTTTATGGTCTCAAAATTATCGTCAAGAAAGGCAACGTCCCACTCCGACGGGGTAACGGCGGCAATCGACGCCAGGGAGAGGGTGGGAAATTTAAAGGCCAATTCCCCCCACAGGCGCCCCTTTTCCCAGCCGGGCGAGACGAAAATCACCTTCATTTTTTGTGTTCCGCGATGTAATCCGCCATGCTGCGCACCGAGGCAAATACCTTCGTGCCGGTGGCTGCATCGGGCACCACCACGCCGAAATCCTTTTCCATGGCCACGACCAGTTGCAGGGCGTCGATGGAATCAAGTCCCAGTCCTTCTCCGAACAGGGGCGCGTCCGTATCGATCTCGTCGGGAGACATACCCTCGATGCGCAGGCTTTCGATGATCATCTGTTTAACCTTCTGAATCAACTCTTCACTCATTCACAAATCCTCTCACAAATATAGTGCTTCGCATGTGCGTTTTTATCAGCAGTATTCCCAGCGTTTGCGGGTGGTATAGAGGATTACTCTTCGCCCCAAAAATCAAAAAAGTTGTACCACTGGTCGGGATACTGCCTGATATAGCGTTCAAAAACCGCAGCCAGTTGTTCCATACCGCTCCGAATCGCCTCGGTATGCGCTCCGTGGCCACCCCTAAAATAAATCGGCTCATCCATCAACGTGGCGTATCGATCCCCTTCAAGCGGCACGAAAACCGGAATGACCGGCGCTCCGCTGGCCAGGGAAAGATAGGCGGCCCCTGCCGGAAATGGTGTTGGTTTTCCAAAAAAATCAACGACACTGGTATGGGACGAACCGTCGCGCTCGCCCAGAAGACAGAGCACCTCGTTGCGCCGAAGGGCGTTTACCGCTTCGATGATCGCAAGGGGCGAGGTGTCGTCGCGGTCGACGTAAATAAAGCCGATGCCGCGAGCGCCTCGCACCTCCTCCCGCAATTCGTTTACCTTCTCATCCGGTTCCCGGAAGGTGAGTACGTTAATCCTGTATCCCAGGTCGGCCAACCCGAGTCCGCCCAGTTCCCAGTTTCCAAAATGGGGCGAAACCAGGATTGCGCCGGTTCCCGCGGCCAGGGCGTCATCCAGCGGCTTCTGAGAACTGCGCCGACCGATAAGGGCCTGTAGCCTGGGGCCGGTCAACCGCATCATCAGCATCACATCGCACCAATTGCGTGCGTACTTGTAGTAGGCCGAAATCACCAGCCTCTCCACATTTGAGCGGCCGGTGACGGTCCGCATATTTGCTCGAAAACCTCGGCGTTTCTCACCAAGCAGAAGGTAGAACAGCATCACGAAGCAAAAGGCGGCCGGAGGAAACAAACGTCGCGGCACCAGTATGGTGAACAGTTTGATAAGGAACAGGTTGATGCCACTGTAGAGGGTCATCTCAGGTTCGCGACACCTTTCCCTTTTTGACCGGATGGTCCTTGAATTCCGCCTCCCACGCCTCGTCGGCTATCTCGCCGTAGCGTCGCGAATAGTCATCCATGCTGTCGGCCAGGCCGGTAAAGATCTCATCTGCACCCTCGTGAGTGGCGTAGGCACCTTCCGAGGAAAACAGTTCCCGCCCTGCATCGGGGTGATCGATCAACATACAGGGGCGCAGAAGATTATCGTGCCCCCCCTGTTTTTCGCGGATTTTGTGGAACAGCGGCGACGCCAGAGCGTCGCGTAGCGACGTGTTGCGGATATTATCCGCGGCAAAGTGGCAGAAGACGCACGGTTCGATATCGCCGTTGGCATTGATATGAAAGTACTTTCTTCCACCGGCCAGGCAACCGGAGATCATCGGCCCATCGTTCCAGAAATCAACGAACAGCATCGGCTTTGTTGCCCGATAGCCAACCACTGTCCGACGAAGGAGATCACGCTGTTCGGGGGTTGGCATCAGTTCCGGGTCCGGTTTGCGTCCCACTGGCACATAGGAAAACAGCCACATGGCAAAAACGCCCTTATCAAGAAGCATGTCAATGTAATGGGAGTCGGTGATGATATCCGTGTTTTTACGGGAATGGGTGAACGAACCGCAGAAGGAGAGTCCCCCTTCCCGCAGCAGGTCCATGGCCCGCATGACCTTTTTGAAATGCCCGGCACCACGGCGTTCGTCAGTCTCCTGTTCATACCCTTCCAGCGAGAAGGCCGGCATGACGTTGCCCACCTCGGTCAACCGCTCCACCATCTGCTCGTTGATCAAGCCGCCGTGAGTAAAGACCAGAAAGGCCATATCGCTGTGTTTCTTGAATACCTCGAAGATCCCTTTCATATAGAACGGTTCGCCGCCGGAGATGACCGCAAAATAGATCCCCATTTCCTTGAGCTGATTCAGCACCGAATCCAGTTCGTCCAGGGACAATTCCAGAGACTTTTTGTAATCTCCGGCATAGCAGCCGTAGCAGGAGAGGTTACAGCGCATGGTCGGACTGATCACCACTGTGGAAGGCGGGTAAAAACCATTCCTGTCGGCCCACTCCTTGCGTTTATTGGTGCCGTTCAGCAGATGGTTGATGGCCAGATTGCTGATCCATTTATCCCGCTGGTTGGGGTGCAGATCGCGCAAGATGCGGCGCGGAAACTCGATACTGGGGTGTTTGTCGCGGATCAGACCGCGAATCCAACGGATACGATCCTTGTAGTAATCCTTTTTAGGGATCAGTTCCATCAGGTGAGTCATCTTGATCAGCGTCTCATCCGATGAATTCGTCGCCATGGACAGGAGGTACGACAGCACTTTCTCCCTGGTATAATTTTTCAGCGTTTGGATCATGCTTTCCACTCCACTAACCTTAACTGCTTCAGATAATGCGGCAAATTTCTTTTCATCACATATAGCGCAGGAACGTCATGCAGATATTCCAGGTATCCCGCACCGGCCGAAAATGACTCGTGGCGCGGCCATCGGCCACCCTCGCCGGCACCGGCAGCGAACCGATCGTAAATCCGCTGCGCCAAGCCTTCATAAGAATCTCCATCTCCAGGTTATAGCCCTCGGCATTGAGCGTGACCGAACGGAGCAAGCGCCCGGAATAGCAGCGGAATCCAGACTGGCTGTCGCTGATCTCAAAGCCGGTCCGCTGTCGCATGCACCAGACGCCGAAACGGTTCCAGACCTTGCGCAACCCCCCCATTTCCTGAAACTGGCGGTAGCGGGAGGCAATCAGGATGTCCAAACCGCCCTCGCGGGCTGCGGCGACCACCCGTGGGACTGAGGATACATCATGCTGGCCGTCTGCATCAAGGGTTACGACCATATCAAAACCATGATCCAGTGCCCATCCAAAACCGGTCCTGAGCGCCCTTCCCTTGCCAAAGTTACGCTCGTGGCGCAACAGGATCGTCCCGTGGTCGGCAACGATGTGTGCCGTTGCATCCTGTGATCCGTCATCAACCACCACCAGCGGGTACCCCAGGCCGACGCACTCGTCCAGGACCGCAGGCAGGGTCTTACCGGCATTGAAAGCCGGGATCAGGACGCAGACTGCCATGAATCAACCTGTTCCCGCAAGGTGGTAAACGTATATTGTCCCAGCAGCCTTCGCAAACGCGGTAGTGCGTCCCGCCGAGTTCCATAGGAGGCAAAGCGTTTCAGGAGCGGGAGCTTGAGTCGCGGTCCGTCGGGATCGACCTCCCGGGGGTGCAGGTACAGTACGGCCGCCCGGTCGGCACGGCCATACTTCTCGACCGTTGCGGAGATCATGGCGAACGGGAAGAAGCGAAACCCCCATCCCCCGCCGGTGGGCAGATTCCCCACCAGTGACGATGAGACCATGGGCGGTATCTCCCACAATATCCCATGTGTCGTCTGAATCCGGTACGGGTGCCGCTCAGCATTCCGGTCTCCCACAAAGGGGAGAGGGTTGCGACTGGAGTCGTACGTATAACCCCGCTGCGCCAGGATGTCGTCAAACCAGGAGGTACGGGCCGTTGCCGACCACTGGGGCGCGCGAAACCCGACTGGCCGGCAGCCGGTAATCCCCATGATGACGTCCTCGGTCCTGTGCAACTCCTCGCTGAACTCGGCAGGACTCAGCTCGTGAACCAAGCGATGCGAATAGCCGTGGGAAGCGATCTCGTGTCCCTGCCGGTGAATGTTGCGCACCAACCCCGGATCGGCCTCGGCCACGCATCCAAGGACAAAAAAGGTTGTTTTTACCTTGAACTCCGCGAACAGGTCAAGCAACACCTCCGTCGCCCCCCGGACACGCCAAGCTTCCGGCGGGATACGCGGCTGGTCTTTGAGGCCGCAGACATGAAACCAATCTTCAAGGTCTACTGACACGCTATGAACAGCTTCTTTCGCCACATTCCTCCAGAATTTTAAAAAATACAGTAATTATATTTTTTCGTCAATTATACCGAGCGACACGCAAAGTTGCGAGCCAAAAACAGAGTTTTCACCAAGACAACCGGTACTGCCCCATCCCGTAGGAAGCCCCTTTACCAAGATGCAGGTACTCTCCCAACGCGAGAAACGGCATGAGATCGTTGAAATCGCCGCTCATGACGCCGTTTCCCAAGACCCCGGACAGCGCCAGGGACCGATGCCCCGCATCGGCGAAGAAAAAATTGTCTTCCAGGAGTTCAATGCGGTTGGCGGCATAGGCATACTCGCGGAAGTTGTCTCGCATTTCATAGCTACAATAGTAATAAGCCAGAGCGGAAACCCTGCGCATCAGCGAACGAAGGAACTGTCCGGCATCAAACGAACACATGATCTTGCCGGTTTTTGCCAGTTTAAGCGGGGTTATGAAGGCAATTCCCACGGTATCGGTCGGACGGCAGCGACTGTCAACGATGCCTTGAGCGTCGAGTGTGACCAGATTTCCCGTGTCCGGCGCGACCACCCCAACGGCTATCGTCGTTGGATTTCCGTAAAAATCCAGCGATTCCACTAGGGAGATGGTTGCTTCGGCGAATTGCCCGACCTGGCATCCGTTTATGAGCAGGGAGCTCAGGGCTTTGATGAATTCCGTTGTATGATTGAGTGCCTTTCCCACCAGAACGAGCGTGCAGGTAAAGCTATCAGCCTGTTTTGAGGTTGTGCCGTGGGTGGGAAAGGAAAAAATGAACGGTAAAGGGGGCTTTTGATGGCACTTCACTGCGGACGGGTCGGCACCAAGCTGCTGACCGAACAAAACACGACGAGGACAGTCGGTGCAGCTTGGATCGTCGGAACATTCGGTGGCATTCCTGCGGCAGACAATACGCCTGAACACCTCGGCAAAGTCCGGGCCACTGCGATACAGATACGAAACCAGACGTGAGGTGTCGCGGGTACGAATGGTGAAACGGAGGTGAACGAAACTGAAATCCAATGCATGACCTCATTTGCGACAAAAAAATCGGGGCGCCCAGCAGGGTGCCCCGATTGTAACACATAACGGCTTAAGGCATAACAGAATTAGGAAAACTGAGCCTTCAAAAATTCGCGGTTCATTCGCGCAATGAACTTGACGTTGATTCCCTTGGGGCAGGCTACCTGGCACTCGTAGTGATTGGTGCAATTACCAAATCCGCACTGTGCCATGGCTTCAACCAGATTCTTGACACGCGTAGCTGCCTCTGATTTGCCCTGGGGCAGAAGCGCGTATTGGGATACCTTGGCGCCGGTGAACAGCATGGCGGCGCCGTTGGGGCAACCGGCCACACAGGCCCCGCAGCCGATACATTCGGCGGCGTCCATGGCCTCATCGGCAGCCGGTTTCGGGATCAGGATGGCGTTGCCGTCGGGCACCCCGCCGGTATGGCAGGAAACGTAGGCACCGGCCTGGACGATGGTATCGAGGGCGGAGCGGTCCACGATCAGATCCTTGATGATCGGAAAAGCGCGAGCTCTCCAGGGTTCGATATAGATAGTGTCCCCATCTTTGAACTTGCGCATGTGAAGCTGGCAGACCGTGGTGCGCTCCTGGCCGCCATGCGCCTTGCCGTTGATGACCTGGGAGCACATGCCGCAGATGCCTTCGCGGCAGTCGTGATCGAAGACGATCGGCTCCTTGCCGGCGTGGATCAGGTCTTCGTTGACGACATCGAGCATCTCCAGGAAGGAGTGATGATCAGTGATGCCCTTAGCGGTATAGGTTTCGAATTTGCCGGGATCGTTAGGCCCCTTCTGGCGCCACACGATGAGGGTCAGTGTCATGGTCTTGTGATCGCTCATTATTTGTAGCTCCTTACGGCGAGATGTACGTTATCGAACTTTAACGGCTCCTTGTGTAGTTCTGACTCTTTATTATCGCCTTTGTATTCCCAGGCACCGACATAGCAGTAGTCCACGTCGTTGCGCTTGGCTTCACCGTCGTCGTACTGGTATTCCACGCGGAAGTGGCCGCCGCACGACTCATTGCGGTGCAGGGCATCGCGGCAGAGCAGTTCACCGAACTCCAGGAAGTCGGCGGTACGGCCAGCGTTTTCCAGATCCTGATTGAGATCGTTACCGGTCCCGGTGACCTTGACATTCTTCCAGAACTCTTCCCTCAGGGCTGGAATTTTCTTGAGGTTGGTCTCCAGAGACTCCTTGCTGCGGGCCATACCGCAGTTTTCCCACATGAGGCCGCCCAGCTCCCGCATGAATTCGCTGACGGTCTTTTTGCCGTTGATTTTGAGCAGTCTGTCGCGATATGCCGCCACATCATCCACCGACTTCTTGAACTCGGGGTTGTCGGTGGCCGTGCCAGAGGGTTTGACCGTGGCAAGGTAGCCGCCGATGGTGTAGGGGATGACGAAGTAACCGTCGGCCAGACCCTGCATGAGGGCCGAGGCACCCAGGCGGTTGGCGCCATGGACCGAGAAGTTGGCTTCGCCCAGCACAAACAGGCCGGGGACATTGCTCATCAGGTTGTAATCGACCCACAAACCGCCCATGGAGTAGTGCGGCGCGGGATACATACGCATGGGGCGTTTGTAACCATTTTCGTCAGTGATCTTCTCATACATCTCGAACAGATTGCCGTAGCGTTCACGAATGGTGTCTTCGCCGACGCGTTTGATGGCACTGCTGAAATCCAGATACACGCCACGGCCGCCCGGGCCGACGCCGCGACCATCGTCGCACTGTTCCTTGGCGGCGCGGGAGGCGATGTCACGGGGGGCCAAGTTGCCGAAGGAGGGATACTTGCGCTCGAGGTAGTAATCGCGATCCTCTTCCGCGATATCGTTGGGATGCTTGCCCAGGTCTTCTTTCTTCTTGGGCACCCAGCAACGGCCGTCATTGCGCAGAGACTCCGACATGAGGGTCAGCTTGGATTGATAGTCGCCAGCCTGGGGAATGCAGGTCGGATGGATCTGGGTGTAGCAAGGGTTGGCGAAGAAAGCGCCTTTCTTGTGGGCCTTCCAGTTGGCCGTGACCGAGCATCCCATGGCGTTGGTGGAGAGATAGAAAACGTTCACGTAGCCGCCGGTGCAGAGGCAAACCGCATCGGCCGCATAGCTTTCCAGTTCGCCGGAGATCAGGTTGCGCACCGTAATTCCCTTGGCCACGCCGTCAACAACGACCAGATCAAGCATCTCGCGGCGGTTGTACATCTTGACCGTACCTGCCTTGATCTGGCGGGACAGGGCTGCATAGGCGCCCAACAGGAGTTGTTGCCCCGTTTGACCGCGGGCATAGAACGTACGGGACACCTGGGCGCCACCGAAGGAGCGGTTGTCAAGGTAGCCGGCGTAGTCACGTGCAAAGGGCACGCCTTGGGCCACGCACTGGTCGATGATGTTGTTGGACACCTGGGCCAGGCGCCACACGTCGGCCTCACGGGCACGGAAGTCACCCCCCTTGATGGTGTCGTAGAACAGGCGGTAGATGGAGTCGCCGTCGTTGGGATACGCCTTGGCGGCGTTGATCCCGCCCTGAGCAGCGATAGAATGGGCGCGCCGGGGCGAATCCTGATAACAGAATGCCTGCACGTTGTAGCCCAACTCCCCGAGAGTGGCGGCGGCGGCACCACCGGCCAGGCCGGTGCCGACCACGATGACGTTGTATTTACGTTTATTGGCGGGATTTACCAGCTTCAG
This sequence comes from Geobacter sp. AOG2, assembly GCF_019972295.1. Lineage (NCBI taxonomy): Bacteria > Pseudomonadati > Thermodesulfobacteriota > Desulfuromonadia > Geobacterales > Geobacteraceae > Geobacter > Geobacter sp. AOG2. Next base: position 1,819,994 of record NZ_BLJA01000001.1, on the reverse strand, counting down.
GTCAAAGCGGTGTTTGTCCCAGGTTTGCTCAATTGGTCCGGTTGGACATTTTCCATCAAGTATCACGGTAACCCCCTTAACCTTTCAGAAATCCAGAAATAATTGACAACGGGATGGCAACGTACCCCAACAGCAAGGCCAGAGCCACCAGCGTGCTCGCCTTTACAATGACTGGTAGCGTGCGATCATTACTACAGCCTATAGTTTGCGAGGAACTCTGGATACCGTGGGAGAGGTGGAGGAACAGGGCCACCATTGCGCCTGCATAGATGGAGAACACAAAGAAGCTCTGGAAACTGGAAACCACCATGGTATATACGTTGACCGTACCCTCGGCGTCGGTCACCAGCGCCATGCCCGGAATCACTTTCATAGTGAAGTGCAGCAGATGATACACAATGAAAGCAAGGATGAGGAGGCCGCTCCAGATCATGTTCTCACTGGCGAAGGTGGCCTTCTGGGTTGCCTTGACGGCATACTGCTGCGGTCTGCCGCCGCGGTTCTCGATGGTCAACTGAATGCCGTACCAGATGTGAATGGAAACGGCCGCCAGCATGAAGAGCCGAAATGCCCACACGAGCGGCGGCAAAGCGTGGAGATGCTCGGCGTAGGCGTTGATGCCCCCATGAAGCCACCCAAAGATAGTCGTGTTGCCGATCAGATGGACCAGGACAAACAGGATCATAAGCTGGCCTGTGACCGCCATCAGGATCTTTCTGCCGATAGACGAGGATGACAGTTGCATAAAAGTTCCTTCCTTTTCAAAATGGTGATACTGCTTGAACATCAGTTGAGTTTGAATGAGTGTAAATCATGCGGAAAACGGGAAAATCGCGGGGGACCACGCCAGCACAACCTTAAGACAACCTGCATTCCATCCTCCTTCGAGTGTATTTAGATGCGGCAGTCATGCAATTAATGCCAAATAGGTTCCTCTGCGAAATCCAGACAGGGCATAGTAAACACCGTTATAAAAAATTGCAAGGGTTTTGTGTATACAGAATACCGTTAAAACACCTCAGCATCCCAGTCGTCAGCGGGATTGCATTTGGGTTGACATTCTGATAGTAAGCTACACGCTGTTGCAACTCTTGGTTGGGGACACATGACATGATTCACACCAGCACCTTCCAGTGATGCTGTCGTCGTGGTTATGATGCGAACGGCTTTAGAACGGACTTAATAACGAGGGGCTAAATGTTATTCCATTTGATCAAAAAAGACAAGCATTCCGCTGCCCGTCTGGGGATTGTCACCACTTCCCGTGGCGAAATACCCACGCCCATTTTCATGCCGGTGGCCACCCACGGCGCCATGAAACCGCTCACCCCGGCGCAGATTGAAGAGACCGGCGCAAGGATTATCCTCAGCAATACCTATCACCTCCACCTGCAACCTGGTGAAGGTCTGGTGAAAAAGGCCGGAGGCCTGCACAAGTTCATGGCGTGGGACAAGCCGATCCTGACCGATTCCGGCGGATTCCAGGTTTTTTCGCTTCCCAACAAACGGATCACCGCGGACGGCGTCTTTTTCAAACATGAGGTGACCGGTGAGGAGATCTATCTCGACCCGGCCAGTGCCACCCGAATCCAACAGGACCTGGGGGCCGACATCATCATGGCCTTCGACGAGTGTATCCCCTACCCCTGCGATAAAGCGTATGCCGAACAGTCAACCCGCAAAACCATCCGCTGGCTCAAGGAGTGCCAAAATGCCATGACCGACAACGGCCAGGCTCTGTTCGGCATCGTCCAGGGAAGTGTTTACGAGGATCTGCGGGCCATGTGCGCCCGCGAGATGCGCAAATTGGACCTGCCCGGCTACGCCATCGGCGGAGTCAGCGTCGGCGAGGGGCTGGAACTGCTCAAAAAGGTAGTGGGCTGGACAGCGCCCCACTTGCCGGACAACAAACCACGCTACCTGATGGGGGTTGGCCTGCCCGAGGACATACTGGAGAGCGTCGAACGCGGCATCGACATGTTCGACTGCGTCATTCCAACCCGTTACGCCCGCAGTGCCACACTCTTCACCCGACGGGGTAAGATTCGCCTGACCAACAAGAGCTACAAACGCGACTTTTTCCCCATCGACCCCAGTTGCGACTGCTATACCTGCCGTCATTTTACCCGCGCCTATCTCCATCACCTGTTCGTCGCCAACGAGGTGCTGTCGGCGGTATTGTCCGCCCTGCACAATATCCACTTCTACCTGACCATGATGGCAGAGATCAGGGAGGCGATCGCCAACAACCGGTTCATGGAATACAAAGGGGCCTTTCTGGGGGAATATCTGGGGAGTGAACAAAAAAAACGCACCGCGTGACTCCCCTTCTCCCTGGAATTATGAAGGATAAGTGGAGCTAGCAGATCAAGATCAGAATACTTCCGTGGCAGCCATGCCATTGCCCGGCTTCACAAGTGGGCAGATGGTCGACCGGGCGTAGCTGCAAACAGATCTTGGTTCATGCGCTTTGATAAGGTCCATGTTCAGCGCTTGATCTTTTGGTCCAGCTCAAGATCCAGATTTTTCAGGCGATCGAGACTTTGGTGCAGTTCCTTGTTCTCGCGGGTGAGGGATAAGTTTCGCTCTCGCAGGATTTTCAGCTCACGCTGGTTGTCGCGAAGTGAGCCCACTCCCGCCAGATATGCAATTAAAGGTGCCGCCTGCCGGGTCCAGATGCTGCGGGGATACTCCTTTTTCAATCGAACCAACAGAGCATGGGCATGAGTATCGCCCTTCCCCCCTTCGTCACGCAGATAGAGCAGGGCAAGTCGAAAAAGCGCTTCATCCGTCACGCCGGACAACGCTTGGCCGTCTATAACCTTTTCTAACAGTCCTTGTGCCTCCCGCTCTTTTCCCTGCATCAGATAATGCAGTGCCCCGGCGAAGCGGCGTTCCTGTTCAACAGCCGAACCGGGCTCGGGAAACGGTTTGTTCCGCAACATGCCGCACCCGCCTCCGGCAAGTGCCAGCATGAGCGCCAGCATGAGCGCAATGATCCGTTCAGGCATCACAGTTGCCTGCCTCCCTCACGATGATATAGTTGCTGCCCGATGATTCCTTGACGTGATCCTTGACCTCGGCCGCGGCCGTTGCAATCTCGGCGGCGGTAGCATAATCCCCCGGCTCGCAGACAAGTACGGCAATCGACATGGATATGAGCGGAAAGACACGGGGCACGCCGTACCGGTCAACCCCTTCGAATGAGCCGGCAGCCCGGTCCTCGTCCGAGTAAAAGAACGGGATCATGGCATCGAACTCCTGGATGATCGTCTGGCAGGCCGCCTTGGCCAGTTGAGCGCTGACGATGACGACAAAATCGTCACCGCCGATGTGCCCGACAAAGGCATCGGGGTCATTCAGGCGTTTGACGGCGTTATGGATCAACTCACCTGTCTCGCGCAGTATTTCACTGGCTTTGATGTAGCCGTAGCGATCATTGTAGGATTTGAAGTTGTCCAGATCCAGGTAACACATGGCAAACGGCAGCCGTTCACGTAACCGTCGACTGATGGAGCGTTCAATGGCGATGTTGCCGGGCAGGCGCGTCAGGGGGCTGGCGTCAAGGCTTATTTGCTCCAGTTCCTTGAGCCTGGCAGCCATACGCGTAAAATCCTGCGCCAGGGTACCGATCTCGTCCCCCGGCGGAATGCCGGGATTGTGGTCGAAATCCCCGGCAGCAATGCGATGGGTTGCGGTTTGCAGCTTACCGATTGACGAAGCGAAGGTGTAAATCAGGTAGCCGGCCACCAGAAAGGCCGACAGCACGCCGACAAAAGCCAACCCTATAGAGCGGGTGACGGTCTTGGCCTCTTTTTCGTCGGACAGCTTCAGCTTGTTCGCCAGGGACTCCTTCTGCTCCACCCGGATATGTTCGATAAGACCTTCCACCTGCGCCGTGGCCCGCTTCATGGCAGTGGCATCGACATTCCGACCGCCGAACACCTGCCTGGCCAGATTGGTGTACGTCGCGTATGCCGCCACAAGCCTGTCGACACCGTCCCCTTGGTAGACACGCTGTAACGAGGCCAGCTCGGAGCGGAATTTTTCCGCATTCTGGTCGTAAAGTTCACGAAATTCCGGCTGGTGCAAAATCTGAAACTTGCCGACATAGCGCTCCTGTGTCAGCATCATTTCGCGCAGGGTTATGGTAATGGTCGCCGCAGCCAAGTCGTTTTGGGCAATTTCCTCCTCCATGCGGTGCATCGTGCCCAGCCCTGCAACGGCATACACCAGCGCAGCCATCATGCATACTCCGCAGAGGGCAAAGCTGATGATCATCTTCTGGATCAGACTAAAACGGGAATGTCCGGGGAACGGCATGGATAAGCCTCTATCTCGCGAGTCCGCTTGGCTGCAACGCGGGCAAGTATTTCAGTGTACTCCAAACTATGGTAGTACAGAGCAGAACCAAATGCAATTCATTGTAGCCTCAGGTACGCTCAGTATGGCGAAAGGCGTTGCATTGTAGCCGTCACAGCGCTATATAAAAATCGCGCATAAACGCACCATCCCCATCACCGAAAAAGGATGCATCACCATGCTCGAAACACGACGCTCATCTGTCGGGACAACCGTTGTTCTGGTTGCCCTAGTGTTCTTATTCTCCGCCCGCGTACATGCCGAGGAAAATGTCTGCGGTCCGACCACACCAAGCGAGGAGCAGATGTTCAATCTCCAGTTGGAGAACGAAGGGCTCAAACTAAAGGTCAAACAGCTTGAGTCCGTCAAGGCCATATCCGTCGAACGCCTGCGCCAGATAAAGGTCCAACGACTCAGGGAGATCGCTGCCGAAGTCAAGACCCAACGCCAGACCACCAGCGATTTTGAAGGCTTCGTTAAATGGATGAGCGCCAACTTGGCGGGTTATAACCGCTACATCCAGGCGGGTTCGTACGCGGCAGTCGTGGCCAGGATGCTTCCCGTCCCCTACGCCGGCCAGGCTTCGATCTTCACCAAGTTCATTACCCAGTTTACCGTGGCACTCAACAGTGCCTCTGTTTCGGTAACTAATTACCTGAACTCGTCCCAGCGCTTCATCTCCCTGGTGGAGGCCATCGACCCGACCAAACCGCTGGACGAAAGATCGCTGACCGAAGCCTCCCGCTATGCCGATCAGAAACTCCTGAAGGATATGAACGATGCCCATGCAAAACTGGCCGCGGTCGCCGACCTCTCCTCCGGCGCCCTATCCTTTCTGGAGAGCGTGAATCACTACGCCTGCGGAACGGACGAATACTGGAACAAGGTCAAGGGTCTGGTGAAAAAAGATATCGATCCTAAGGAAAAGAGCTTCCTGTCCGAAAGCACCAGCAGCCTGAAGACCCAGGCCAGCCGTTTCAACGGAAAGCTGAAATCCTTCGAGGACATCACGAAGAAAGAGTCGGCAAGCGTAAAATCCCTGGCTGTCTACGACGAACTGTCAGCCGAACTGGTGGCCGCAAAATGAGTACAACGAATGAAATCCATGCCAATCAGAGCACCTTTGACGAGCTGCTGAACATCATGCGTCGACTGCGTGGCCCCGGGGGGTGCCCCTGGGACGCGGAACAAACCCATGAGAGCCTGACGCGCTACCTGCTTGAAGAGACTTACGAGGTCATTGAGGCGATTGATGCAAAATCCCCGGAGCATCTGAAGGAGGAGTTGGGAGACCTGCTGCTGCAACCGGTTTTTCATGCCGCAATCGCTGAAGAAGCAGGCGAATTCGATATGGCCGACGTTATCCAGACACTCTGCGATAAACTCGTCAGACGCCATCCCCATGTCTTTGGCGACCTGCAGATCAAGGATAGCAACTCCCAGATAGAGAACTGGGAGCGAATCAAAAAGGCAGAGAAGGGCGAAGAACGCCTATCCGCACTGTCCGGCGTACCGCCTCACCTTCCAGCGCTTCTCAAGGCTCAGAAGATAACGGAAAAGGCCTCGCGGGTCGGCTTTGACTGGGAACACGCAGACCAGGTCTTTGCCAAGGTCATGGAGGAATTGCACGAGTTTGAGGAGGCTTGGGAAGGTGGCAATGAAACCCGCATGGAGGATGAATTGGGAGACCTGTTGTTCGCAATCGTCAACATGGGACGCTTCCTATCGCTCAATCCCGAGGAGGCGCTACGAAAAACGATCAATCGCTTTCAACTGCGTTTCCAGTACGTGGAGGAAAACCTCATAAGACAAGGCAAGAAGATTAATGAGACTCCGCTCGCCGACATGGACCTCTTGTGGGAAGAAGCCAAAAAACTCGAATGACGGGGTTGCTGCGGGGTAAGTTACAGTAATGTGACACCTTTTACCAACAGGTTTCGGCTTATCCACAAAAATTGTGGATAACATGTGGACAACGGTGTTGATGAAATACAAAAGTTATATTTTTACAAGCGATTTTTACACTTTGCCCTTTTTTTACACAAACGTATTTCAATGTAATTTCAACATGTTGCACACGCCTCTTTGAATTTTGGGTAGTTAGCCTGTGAACAGCTGTTTTGGATACAACAAATAAATTTCATGCCAAGTTTACCTGTTCATAACTGTCATTTTTTCAGAAAAATTCGTTGCCCTTTAAATTCAACATCTTCCAGGCGCAAAAGATATTCTTTGCAGGAAAGGCCGCCGGGAGCAGTGTAGCCGGTAAGCCTCCCGTCGCCGGCAACAACGCGATGACAGGGGATGATGATCGGCAGGGGGTTGCAGGCCATGGCGCCGCCGATGGCCCGAGCCGCCCCCGGCGCTCCGGCCAAAGCGGCAACTTGGCCATAGGTCCACACCTTGCCGAAGGGAATGGCACGGATGAGCTCCAGAATGCGTTTCCTGAAAGGGGTCACTGAGGACAGGTCACAAAGTATATCATCGAATACTTGCCGCTCTCCTTTAAAGTAGCGCTTCAACATTTCAGCTACCCGTTGCGTCAATTCGGATGAAGGCACTCCCCTGAATTCTCTCTGGTATGAATCATCACTCACCGGGAGATGCACCCGACAGACGCCGTGATCTCCGGTCTGGACGGCACCTACTCCGAAGCCGGTTTCAAACAGGGACGCATAGCAGTTCATAATGCACTCCTTTTCGTGCCGAGTTTTCTTTTCAGCAGCGCCAACATTTCAAGCGCCTCATCCGACCGCAGCAGCCGGACACAGAGCCCGTAGATAAGGACGCCGGTGGCAATAGCCCCGCCAAGCACCAGGGCTTTGCCTGTTTTATGACCCGCAAGCGACCAATCGGTCCAACCGCACAGATAACGGACCGCGACGGCCATCGGCACGGCGGCAATCAGTGATTTCAGGCTACAGACGACAATTCCCCGTCCACCGAATGGGCCGATCTTGCGACGCAGGAACCAGAGCAGCATCAGCATGTTGCCCAAGGCCGAAATGGTGGTGGCCAGGGCCAGCCCACCATGTTTTAAGGGCCCCATCAGGGCGAGGCTCAAAACTAAATTGACCAGAAAGGTGCAGAAAGCTGTCCAGACCGGAGTTTTGGTATCCTTGAGCGCATAATAGGCTGGGGCGAGGACCCGTACCATTGCCACGAAGGAAAGACCGAGGGAATAATAGAAGAGCGCTTGGGCGGAATTGACCGCTTTGGCATAGTCGAACGCCCCCCCCATGAATATCAGGCTGAAGATGGGGGTCGAACAGGTCATCAGTCCAGCCATAGCCGGTATGGTTATGAAGAGGGTTAAACGCAGGCCAAAGGCTAGGGACTCCTTCATGCCCTGTATGTCGCCCTCGGCCGCCTGCCGACTCATGGAAGGGAGCACGGCCTGGGCTACGGATACCGTGAATATACCTTGAGGGAACTCAAATAGCCGCTGGGCGTAATAAAGATACGATACGCTCCCCTGAGGCAGCAAGGAGGCCAATATGGCACTGACGGTAATATTGAGATAATAGACCCCGACGCCGAAGACCGACGGCAGCATCAGGAGAGCGATACGGCGCACCTGAGGATGATTGAAACCGAAACGGGGACGGATCGGAAACCCCTTGCTCCACAGTACCGGTAGTTGCAGTAATAGTTGCACGACACCGCCGAGCAGTACGCCTGCAGCCAAGGCAGTAATGGGGACGGAGAAAAAGCCTCGCAGACAGAGGGCAGCCACGATCATGGAGATGTTGAGGAATACCGTGGAGATGGCAGGAGTGAAAAAATGACGGACCGTGTTGAGGATTCCCATGCAGAGTGCAACCAGGCTGATGAGGAAGATATAGGGGAACATCACCCGGTTCAGGAGTACGGCCAGCTCGAATTTGCCCGGCACCGAATGGAATCCGGGGAACATCAGGCCGACGATGGCGGGAGAGAACAAAATACCGGCGAGGGTTACGCCGGCCATGATGATGGTCAGCAGACTGAAACAAGTATTGGCAAGTTCCCGGGCTTCTTCTTCTCCCCGTTTGTTGAGGGTTTCGGAAAAAATAGGGACAAACGCAGACGTCAAAGCCCCCTCGGCAAAAAAGCGCCGCAGCATGTTGGGGATCTGAAAGGCGGCAAAAAAAGCGTCGGTCGCAAATCCGGCGCCGAACAGGCGCGATACGACCATATCGCGCACCATGCCCATAACCCGCGAAAGGACGGTTGCCGAGCCGAGGATTCCGGCGGCGCGCGCTATATTGCCTTTTTCAGTCATAGGTCAGGTTCGTCCCCATCGTTCATCTCCGGTATGTCGAGAAGTGCCACGGCCTCAGATTGCGGAAGCACCTGCACATCGCGCAGCTTGCGTTCAATGGCCCGGGTTCGGGTTGCGGCCTGATCAATGTGATTGCCCGCTTCCTGTAACTTCTTGCTCGTCTTTTCGAGTACCGCTCCGAACTTGGAGAATTCGGTCCGCACCGCTCCAAGCAGGGTCCAGACCTCTGCCGAGCGCTTCTCGATGGCCAGGGTGCGAAATCCCATCTGCAGGCTGTTCAAAAGCGCCGCCAAGGTGGTTGGACCCGCCGCCAGTACCTTGCAGTCCCGCTGCAACGTCTCGGCCAGCCCGGGCCGCCGTAACACTTCGGCATACAACCCCTCGGTGGGAAGGAACATGATGCCGAAATCAGTGGTATGCGGGGGGTCCAGATACTTGTCTCGGATGGCCTTGGCCATCTCCTTGACCGCCCGTTCCAACTGGCGGGCTGCCTCCTCGGCGGCAGTGGCGTCGGCACTCTCCTGGGCCTCCACCAGCCGCAGGTAGTCCTCCTGAGGAAACTTGGCGTCCAGCGGCAGCCAGACCATCCCCTCCGCCGTACCGTCCCGCCCGGGCAGGCGCAAGGCAAACTCCACTCGCTGGCCGCTCCCCTTTTTCGACTCCACGTTGGTTTCGTACTGCCCCGGCGCCAGGATCTGCTCCAACAGGGTGGCCAGCTGAACCTCACCAAAAGTGCCACGGGTTTTCACATTGGACAGGACCTTCTTCAGGTCACCAACGCCGTTAGCCAGGGACTGCATCTCTCCCAGGCCCCGCTGGACAAGCTCAAGCCGTTCGCTGACCAGCTTGAAGGACTCGCCCAGGCGTTTTTCCAAGGTATCGTGCAATTTCTCGTCCACGGTCGCACGCATCTGCTCCAGCTTCCGGGCGTTATCCTCCTGGATTAACCGCAAACGGTCCTCCACGGTCTCGCGCAACTTGTCCAACCGTCCCTCATTGCTTGAGGTCAGGTTTTTTAACTGTCCGGCAAAGATGTCCAGTTGATTCTTCTGCAAACCGGCAATCTCGCTCATCCGTTTCAGGAGCGAATCCCCCAGGGCGCTGACGAGCGATGTCTCCTCCTCGCGCGCTTGCCGGGCCGATAGTTGAGCCTCTTCCCGGTTTCTGGCGAGCTCGTCGCGAAGCAAACGCTCCATTCGCTCCAATTGACGTTCCAGACCATCGATACGTACATCAAGAGATGCGCCTGAAGCAATGCGCGAGAGCCGGGCAAGTACCAGGATCAACAGTATCAGCGAAATCAGCGATACTATCAGGAACAGATAGAATAATGGTGGCGTCATGATTGTTGTTCCGTTTCACTCTTTGTTATTGCCCTGCTGTTCTTCATGCCATATCCTTCTTCTGCTTAGCAACTAGTTTTTGTATGTGACATATCTGTAGTTAACATATTTTTGCATATTTATTTTCTTGATTTATTCCAGGATTTTGTGATAACCCGTAATAATATAAATCAATATTAAGGAGGCATGTATGACAGCAACTCTTGTTGAGCTGACTGCGGGTATCGTTTCTTCCCATGCGGCCGGTACGGAGATGAGCAGTGATGATCTGATTCAGGAAATAAACCGGGTCTTCACAACGTTGAAAAAATTGGAAATTGAAGGCGCTATGACAGTAGAGGGCGCGGCGGTACCGGGCGCACCCGCCATGCCTATCAAAAAGGCCTTTCAGAACGACCAGGTCTGTTGCCTGATCTGCGGCAAAACCGGATTTAAGACCCTGACCCGCCACCTCAAGCAGGCTCACGACATGAAACCGGGCCAGTACCGCAAACAGTTCAATATCCCTGCGAGCCAATCCCTGACCGCCAAAAATTATTCCGAGGCCCGCCGCAAGGCAGCCAACGAGAACAATCTGGCTGCCAACCTGGAAAAGGCACGCGCCGTGCGTGCCGCCAAGAAGAGCGCATCGGCAAAACCGCTGAAGGCCAAAGCCGCCGTAAAAGCGGTCAAGGCAGCGAAACCGGTTAAGGCAAAAACCACTAAGGCCAAAGCCTAACCATTTCTGCCCATTGCTACAACAAAAAAACCGCTACAAGGCGGTTTTTTTGTTGTAGTTCCTTTAAGAATGCCACAGAAAAACTAGTAAGAACATATCATCCTTGTTGTGTAGCTCTCTCTTGCCACAGTTGTTCTTGGCACCGCTAAAATTCCGCTGTAGACGAAAACTTCGACAAGCTTCGCGAAAGCGAGGCAAACTCTTCCATGGAGAGAGTCTCTCCACGACGTTTACCATCGATACCGCACTGTTGCAGAATTTCACGCAAATCTTCCACCGAGGCCAGTTCCGTCGCCTTTAAACAGTTGGACAAGGTCTTGCGGCGCATGGCAAAGGCTCCCTTGACCACCTTCCGGAAGACAGCCTCATCGCCAACCTCTACCCGGGGGCGGTGAAGCGGCACAAAACTCAGCACTGCCGAATCCACCTTGGGACGGGGATGAAAACAGGTTGGTGGGACAATGAACTCCCGGCGAATGTCGAACCACAACCCCAGGAGCAGTGTCGTCACCCCGTAATCGGCGCAATCCGGCGAGGCCACAAGCCTTTCACCGACCTCGCGCTGCAGCATCAGCACCAGCCGGGAAAAAAGGCCGCGCATCTCCAACAGACGGAAGAGAATCGGGGTGGAGATATTATAGGGAAGGTTGGCTACCACCTTCCAGGCCGACTGCTCCTTGCCCAGCACTTCGGCCAAATCAAGCTCCAGGATATCGCCATCGATAACCGTAACCAGGTCATTGCCGGCGTAGCGTTCTTTCAGGGCGGCCGCAAGGGCATGATCGAACTCCACGAGCGTCAACCTGCGGGCATTCTGTACCAGCAGGTCGCTCAGCGCCCCCCGTCCGGGGCCGATTTCAAGTATGCTATCTTCCGGGTCCGGTTCGGCGGTACGAATAATCTTGGCAATGATGTTGCCGTCAACAAGAAAATTCTGGCCGAGGGACTTGAGTGGACGACGCAATGTTGTCATGAAAACTGGTCCTTGATACGGTCCATCTCCCAGGTAGCGGTGACGTCCTGAGAGAGTGGGGATGCATAGCCGTTACACAGATAATAATTGCCGGCAACCGCCAGCATGGCGGCGTTATCGCCGCACAACGCCGATGTGGGGATATGCAGTTCAACCCCAAGATCAGCCGCCATGCGGTTCATGCGGCTGCGCAGGGCACTGTTGCACGCTACGCCTCCCGCTACCACCAAACGTTGAATGCCATTCTGCCTGAGAGCCGCCTCGGTTTTGAAAGCCAGGACATCGCAGACCGCCTCCTGAAATGAGGCGCACAGGTCACTCGCATCCTGGCCCGGTATGGTTACGGGATGCTTGGCGATCCGCTGGAGCATTGCCGTCTTGAGGCCGCTGAAGCTGAAGTTGAGGCTGCCGTCATTTATCAGCGGCCGTGGCAGGCGTACCGCCTGGCAGTCCCCACCCCGCGCCAAGGCGTCGATGCGGGCACCGCCAGGGTATTCGAGTCCCATAATCTTGGCGGATTTGTCGAAGGCTTCGCCGGCAGCATCGTCGATGGTTCTGCCAAGGGTTGTGTACCGTCCGAAGTTTTCCACAAGATAAAGATGGGTATGTCCTCCCGACACCACCAACGCCAAAAAGGGAAACGCCACCGGCTGTTCCAAAAAAGCGGCAAAAATGTGCCCCTCAATGTGATGTACGCCCACAAAGGGGACTGCTTGGGCAAAGGCAATCGCCTTGGCCGCAGAAAGTCCCACCAGAAGAGCCCCGGCCAAACCCGGTCCGCGTGTTGCCACGACCCCCTGGATATCCTTCATGGTCAGACCGGCTTCGCGTAACGCCTGGCTCACCACTGGCGTAATCATCTCCAGATGCTTACGCGAGGCGATTTCCGGCACGACGCCTCCATACTCGGCATGGATGGCAATCTGTGACGACACCACCGACGAGAGCATCTGACAGCCATCTTTTACCACGGCGGCGGCGGTCTCATCACAGGATGTTTCAATGGCGAGTAAGAGCACCTATCGTTCCCAAATCTCTTTCTTGTCCTTGCCTAGATAGGCCCGCCTGACTTCGGCATTCTCCAGCAGTTCCGCCGACGGCCCCTCGAGTATGATCTTGCCGGTCTCCAGCACATAGCCTCGGTCGGCCAGTTTCAGGGCAGCCTTGGCATTCTGCTCCACCAACAATATGGTGACGCCATTCTCATGACGCAACCGCTCCAACACCCTGAAAATTTCCTGCACCACCAAAGGTGCCAAACCCATGGAAGGTTCGTCGAGCAGCAACAATTTGGGGTTGGCCATCAAAGCCCGGCCAATGGCCAGCATTTGCTGTTCGCCGCCCGACATCGTACCAGCCAGTTGCCGACGCCGTTCCTCCAACCGGGGGAACAGAGTGAACACCTGAGCCATGTCCCTGCGGATGGCAGACCGTTCCTCGCGGCTGCGGTAACGCAGGTAGGCACCCAACTCCAGGTTATCCTCAACCGAGAGGGGCTTGAACACCTGACGTCCCTCCGGCACTTGAGAAATACCACACTTGACGATCCTGTCCGGTGTCAGGGTTGTAACCACTTCCTTGCGAAAAAGCACCTCTCCGCTGCCAGCCGACGTCACCCCGGAAATCGTATTGAGGATCGTAGTTTTGCCGGCACCGTTGGCGCCGATCAAGGTCACGATCTCCCCTTCACCCAGATGCAGGGAAACGTTCTTGAGGGCATGGACCTTACCGTAATAGGTATTTATATTTTTAAGTCGCAGCATCGAAATAATCACTACCCAAATAAGATCAGAATCTGAAACACTAACCCGTCAGCACTGTGCCAAAGGCTATTCATTCCCCAGATATGCCGCGATAACCTCGGGGTTCTCTTGAATTTCCCGCGGCGTGCCCTCAGCCAGCTTTTTACCCAGATTGAGTACCACAATCCGGTCGCATACATCCATTACCAGTTCCATGTCGTGTTCTACCAGAACCACCGTAATATCCATCCCGCGGATCTTTTGGATCAACTGTGCCAGAGCATGGGTCTCCTGGCTATTAAGTCCGGCGGCAGGCTCGTCCATCAGGATGATACGAGGCTTAACGGCCAAGGCTCGCGCGATCTCCAGCAGCCGCCCCTTACCAAAGGAGAGGTTTCCAGCCGTATCACCCGCCAGTTCAGTTATACCCGTGAACTCAAGCCATTGCATGGCGGCTTCCCGGATACGCCGTTCTTCGATAATGCTCCAGGGCATTTTCAAGGAACAAGCCAGCAAACCGCTGGAGCTTTTGGTATGGAGCCCAACCATGACATTTTCCAGCACACTCATGGTGCCGAACAGCTCAATATTCTGGAATGTCCGTACCATGCCCAGGCGCGCCAGCCGTTCCGGGGGAAACCCAGAGATATCCTTGCCCTCCAGCTTGACGTTGCCGGATGTCCGGCTGTAGATACCGGTAATGATATTGAACAGCGTCGTCTTTCCTGCGCCGTTGGGGCCGATAACGCCGGTAATAGAGCCTTGCCCGATGGTGAAGGAAACATCCTCCAGGGCCGTGACTCCGCCGAAAATACGAGTGATGCCGGACACCTCAAGCATTACCGGCCCCCTCCCGTATCCTGGTCATTCTCCTGAAAAGATCGGGGATGCCCCGCGCCAATCCTCCCGGCATGAACATGACCATGATCATCAGCAGGCCGCCGTAGATGATAATGTCGTAGTCCTGGGCGCCTCGCAGGAGTTCGGGCAACAGCGTCAACAGCGCAGCCCCCAGAAACGAGCCGTACACGCTGCCCAGGCCGCCGATCACCACCATGGTGAGCAACTCCACTGAAAAATTAAAACCAAACGAGGCCGGAGAGATGAAGGTCATGGTGTGGGCGTAGAGACTGCCTGCCAAGGAGGAGATGACGGCAGACAGGGCAAAAACCTGTACTTTGAGGAGCCGGGCATTGACCCCCATGGCCCGGGCCGCCACTTCGGAGTCATGGACCGCCCGCAGGGAGCGCCCCACACGGGAACCGGCCAGATTGACGGAAAACAGCACCACTGCAAGGGCAAACGTCCAGACCAGGTAATAGTTCTTGATGTCGTTATCAAACACAAGGGAACCGAAAGTCAGGTTGGGGATACCCGAAAACCCCGAAGGACCGCCGGTAAGATCGATGGTCTCGTTGAAAACGATATAGATGATGATGCCAAGGCCGAGGGTTGCCATGGCAAGGTAATGTCCCTTGAGTTTGAGTATCGGGAAACCGATCAGCCCGGCCAGCATACCGACTGCAAGCGCCGCCAGCGGCATGGCGAGCCACGCATTCCACCCATAGGTGGCGGTCAGAATAGCCGAGAGATAGGCTCCAATGCCAAAAAAGCCGGCATGGCCAAGAGAGATCTGGCCGGCATATCCCAATAGCAGGTTAAGCGCCACCGCCAGCATGGTATTTATGCCGACGAATACCAGCACGTTCATCAGGTAGCTGTCCTTGAAAGCCAGCGGCGCGGCGAAGATCAGTGCGGCAAAGAACACAAATTTGAGCAACTCGCGTTTCATGCCGTCACACCCGTTCCGATTCGGCCTTGCCGAACAGTCCCTGGGGCCGGATGAACAGGATCAGCAACAAGATGATGAAGGCAATGGCATCCTTATAGCCGGAGGAGATAAGCCCCGCTCCCAACGACTCGAGGACCCCCAGGATCAGCCCTCCAACCACGGTGGCGATACCACTGCTCATCCCGCCGATGATGGCGGCGCAAAACCCCTTCAAACCCAGCATGACTCCCACATCGTAGGCGGTCATGGTAAGGGGTGCCACGATGATGCCCGCCAGCGATCCCAGAACCGAACTGATGACAAAGGAGAAGAGCACCATTCGGCGAACGTCGATGCCCACAAGACCGGCGGCGCGGCGGTTGTATGAGCAGGCCCGCATGGCCTTGCCGCTGATAGTGTGGTAGAAAAAAAACTTGTTGACAGCAATGACCAACAGGGTAATGCCCAGAATCCAGATATGCTGGGGCAAAATGGTTGCCCCAGCGATGGAAATCGGTTCATCGCCCGAAAATGGCGGAATCGCATGGGTATCCTTGCCCCACAGCAACATGGCCAGACCGCGGATCAGGATACTGCCCGCGATGGTTATGATCACCAGGTTGATGGGGGTCGGCTGGCGCAGTGGCCTGATGGCAAGCCGCTCGAACAACAACCCTGCCAAGGCGGACACCGCCACGGCACAGGGAATGGCGGCCCAGAGCGGCAGTTTCAGCAACTCCAGAAAAAATAGTGTCAGCATCCCACCCAGCATGACGAATTCGCCCTGGGCAAAATTGATGATGCCCGTGGCATTGAAGATGATGGAGAAACCGATGCCGATCAGGGCGTAGATTGCCCCTGTCGACAAGCCGGAAAACACATATTGAAGAATCTGTTCGAGCTGCATGAATCTTCCGTTCTTACACAGAAACTCCCTCACCTTCACAGGGAGGGTTGGGGTGGGGATGGGGGTGTGCAGCAGGCGCCCGCCCGTGCCTCAAACCTCTCCAGCGGGAGAGGGAGAATCGGTTCATAAAATGGAGATGCTACTTGACGATAACCCAATCCCTTTTCTTCACTTCTACCAGCACAAAGGCATCCTTGTTCAACCCGGCATGGTCCTGAGCCGAATAATTGAATACCCCGCCGATACCGGCAAAGCCGCGCGTCTTTTCTAACTGATCCCGAATCGCGGCACGCGTGTCGCCACCACGTTCAATGGCGCCTTTCAGCAGCATGACCGCATCCCAGGCATGTCCGCCGAAATGATCCCCCTCGGCCCGGTAATGCCGTTGGTAGTCCTTGACAAAGGCCAGCAGGGAACCCTTTTGGTGATCCGAACCGGGAAGCAGGTCCGCCACGATTACTTTTCCGGAAGGGAGTTTAATCCCTTCTGCCGCATCACCGGCCAGCTCGATGAATTTTTTGGAAGACACGCCGTGGCTCATGAACAGAGGCGTTTTGATGCCCAACTGGTGAGCGTTCTTGGCAATAACCGCTGGCCCAGGATTGGTACCCCAGCAGATGATAGCCTGGGCTTGGGAGCCCCTGATCTTGGTCAGTTGGGCGGTCATGTCCGTATCCTTCGGGCCGTAGGTGTCGTCCGACACGACCGAGATGCCGTATTTTGCGGCCTGGGCCTTGAGCTGTTCGCGTCCTGATGCACCGAAGCCGTCGGAAACTGTCAGAATGGCAACCTTCGACTGTTTATGGCGTTGCAGGTATTCGTAAATCTTGCCAACCGCCAGGGTGTCGTTCTGGGCCGTCTTGAAGACCCACTTTTTCACCGGTTCGGTGATCTTTATTCCGGCCGCACACGAGATGAGCGGCACCCGCTCCCTCTCAGCCACCGGGATAACCGCCATGGACTCTCCGGTGGTGCTGGGGCCAATGATGGCCGCCACATGGTCGTCTCTTACCAGCTTTGTGGCAAGTTGTACCGCCTTGGTCGCATCCCCGGAGGTGTCGTAGACAACCAGTTCCAGTTTATGCCCTCTAACGCCGCCGGCCCTGTTGATTTCATCCACCACCATCTTGGCGGTATTACGCTCCGGCTCCCCCAGAAAGGCCGCCGGGCCTGTTACGGCGAACAATCCGCCGATTTTTATCGGAGCGGCCGCGAATACAATATTCGCCGAAAACGTGGTAACAATTGCAATGAGAAACGGAACAAATCGAAGACCCATGACACCCTCCACTCCTGTTGTTATGAAGTCACCTTACTTGACCAGCGACCAGTCGCCCTTTACAATTTTGACCATCTCGAAGGCCGACAGACTAAGGCCGTTATGATCCTTGGGAGACATGGTAAAAATCCCGGAAATGCTGACGAGTTTGTTGGCTTGTTCGATGCCGTTTCTGATCTGCTCCGCCCTCGAACCGTTTTTTTTCAGGGCGCCGGTTACGAGCAGGAAAGCATCATAGGCATAGCCGCCAAAGGTGGATGCCTCGACATTAAAATTCTTTTTGTAGGCTCGATCATAATCCCGGAGTAGCTTTACCTGGGGATCGTTCTTTGGCAGCATATCGTAGATGGCAAGCTTGCCGGCCGGCAGCATGACCCCTTCGGCGGCATCAGCACCAGCCAGTTCAATGTATTTTTTTGAGGCTACGCCGTGGCTCATATAGAGGGGCGTCTTGATGCCAAGCTGCTTCACGTTTTTGGTTATGACCGCCGGACCGGGATTGGTGCCCCAACAGATGATGGCGTCCGGTTTGATACCGCGAATCTTGGTCAATTGCGCGCTCATATCGGTATCTTTGGGACCATAGACCTCATCGGCCACGATCCTGAACCCTTTCTGGGCAGCCAGCGTCTTGATCTGCTCGCGGCCTGAGGCGCCAAAGCCGTCGGTTACCGTCAAAAGGGCAATAGTCTTCTGCTTCTGTTTCGCCATGTGATTGAGGATCTTCTCGGCAGCCACATGGTCGTTGGCAGGGGTTTTGAATACCCATTTTCGGGCCGGATCGGTAATTTTGATACCGGCGGCACAGGAAATCAACGGAACCTTCTCCTTTTCCACCAGAGGGATGACCGCCATGGATTCGCCGGTAGTGCTGGGGCCGATGATGACAGCCACTTTGTCATCCCTGATCAGTTTGGTCGCCAGTTGTACAGCCTTGGTAGCGTCGCCGCCGGTGTCATAGATGACCGCCTCAAGCTTGATGCCGTTGACGCCTCCTTTGGCATTGGTTTCATTGACCAACATTTCAAGGGTTTTTTTCTCCGGTTCCCCGAGGAAGGCTGCCGGCCCGGTTACGGCGAACAGGCCGCCGATCTTGACCGTTCCCGCAGCAAGGGCTGCTGTGGCTGACAGAAGGCCGATGCACATAACACTGCACACTGCGATCAGTTTTTTCATTCTTCCCCCTTGTTGTGAACCGAATTACATGCTGTACAGGCGTTCGCCCGCCAGCACGCTAAAATTATTGGCCTTGAGGGCATTGATAGCCTTATCGACCTCATCGAAACGGAAGATAATCACCGCATTGCCGCCGCAACGCTCCACAAAGGCGTACATATATTCTACGTTGATCTGTTCCGAGTCCAACGTCTGGAGGATGGCCCCCAAGCCGCCGGGACGGTCGGGAACCTCGACGGCAACCACCTCGGTCTTGTTGACGGTAAATCCCTTTTCCTTGAGCACCTTGTTGGCCGTTTCCACGTCGTTCACGATCAGGCGCAGGATGCCGAAGTCCGAGGTATCGGCCAGGGACAACGCCCGGATATTGATGCCGCTCTCACCCAGGATGCGGGTGATTTCCGCCAGACGTCCGGATTTGTTCTCGATGAAGATGGATATCTGCTCGACTTTCATGGTGACCTCCATTTTGAAAAACCTTACTTCTGCCACGGAGACACAGAGACACAGAGGACTTCAAAACCAATCATGAAAAAGCAGTTAAAAGTTTAAACCAAAATCGGTTTAGGTTCTCTCCTGCTTCTTCTCTACGTCTTCGTGGCTCTGTAGCAGACTACATTTTTAGAGTTTACGATTGTCGATTACCCGTTTTGCCTTGCCTTCGCTACGCTGGATTGTTTTAGGCTCCACCAATTTGGCGGTGCAGGTAACCCCCAGCACATCCTTGATCTCTTTCTCGATCCGCTTGGCCAACAGTTGCAGGACCTTGATCTCGTCCGAGAAGAGTCGCTCATCCACCTCTACATGCACTTCCAGGGTATCCAGGTTGTCCTTGCGGTCGACGATCAGCAGATAGTGGGGTTCTACCCCTTCGATGCCCACCAGAATCGATTCGATTTGAGAGGGGAAGACGTTAACCCCGCGGATGATCAACATATCGTCGGAACGGCCGCTCATACGGCTGATACGCGCATGGGTCCTGCCACACACGCAAGGTTCGTAGGAAATACTGGTGATGTCGCGGGTACGGTACCGGATCAGGGGGATACCCTGCTTGGTTATGGTGGTGATAACCAGTTCACCACGTTCTCCCTGGGGCAAACGCCGGCCGGTTTCGGGGTCGATGATCTCGGGAATGAAGTGGTCCTCCCAGATATGCAGCCCATTCTTGGCCTCGATGCACTCGATGGCCACACCTGGCCCCATAATTTCCGACAACCCGTAGATATCGATGGCGGCCAGATTGAGCTTTTCCTCAATTTCGCCACGCATGGCCTCGGACCAGGGTTCTGCCCCAAAGATGCCGACCCGCAGCTTGAGTTTTTTGAAATCGATTCCTTCGGCTCTCGCCTCCTCGGCCATAAACAGCGAGTAGGACGGGGTACAGGTCAATATTGTTGACCCAAAATCCTGCATGATCATGATCTGGCGTTTAGTGTTTCCGCCGGAAATGGGAATGACCGAAGCCCCCAGCCGTTCGGCACCGTAATGGGCCCCCAGGCCGCCGGTAAAGAGTCCGTAACCATAGGCGTTGTGGATGATATCTCCCCGGTGGGCGCCGGCCGCGACGAAGGAACGGGCCATCAGGTCGCTCCAGGTATCGATGTCCTTGTGGGTGTAGCCGACCACGGTCGGTTTGCCGGTGGTGCCGGAAGAAGCATGGATGCGGACAACCTCATCCAGAGGAGCGGCAAACAGGCCATAAGGATAGGAATCGCGCATGTCCTGTTTAGTGGTGAAGGGAAAGCGTTGCAGGTCATCCAGGCTGCGCACATCGGCCGGCTTAAGGCCAGATCTGTCGAATGAAGCCTTGTAAAACGGAACATTAGCATACACCCGTTCAACCACGGCTTGAAGTCGTTTAAGCTGCAGCGCCTCCAGCGCCGGACGGGGCAGGGTCTCGAATTCTTCGTTAAAATACATGCGACGTTACCTCTTCAAAGGATATGCGCAGCGAAACTCTCCTGACTATAACCATCCACGACCACATCCAGGTGGCCGTCGTTAGGACAAAAAATCAGACCATGTATCGGCACGTCTTTGGGAATTAACGGATTATGGCGGATGATCTTGACCACCCGCTCCACATTCTCCACCGGGTGGGCAAAAATCCCAAACCATTGCTTCAGGTCAGGCACGTGGATGTCGATAACATCCTGAGATATGCCGCGCTGGATCATGTCCCTCTTGACCGACTCGGCATCCAGTTGGGCCATGCCGCAATCCCGGTGCCCGATAACGAAGATTTCCTCGACCCCCAGCATGAAGACACCTGCCACCAGACTACGAATGACAGCCCCTGCCATGGGATCAACGATGATATTGCCGGCGTTCTTGATCACCTTGGCATCACCCCGCTTAAGCCCCATGGCCGGTTCCAGAAAATCCACCAACCGTGTGTCCATGCAGGTGAAGATGGCCAACTGTTTTTTAGGCGACTTGGGCAACGGCGGGAAAGCGTTCGGCTTTGTGAAGCGCCGGTTGGCCGCCATGATCGATTCCAGTTGCGTCATGGCTTGCTCCAATCAGATGCCCGGCCCAGAAGGAAAGCCTTTTTGTTCACCTCCAGCGCCTTTTTCGGCACCATCTTTTCTATAGCTTGCAACCAGTAATGCTCGTCGATATCCAGTCGCCGGGACACTGCTCCCAAAAGTACCGTATTGGCGGCCCGGACATTACCCGCCTCGCTGGCCAGCTTCTGGCCGTCCAACAACAACAGGTCGGGAAAACGCGCCCTGATTCGATCCGTCAACCCCTCTGGATAGGGTTCCTGCCCCATCAGAACCGATGGCGGCGCGATACGCAGGTCATTTGTAACTACAGCCCCTCCCGGTTTGAGCAGGGACAGGGAACGATAGGTTTCCATAAGTTCGAAACCGAAGAGGATATCTCCCTCGCCTTCCGGCACAATGGGAGAAAAAACCTCCGCACCGTAGCGTACATGGGAGACCACACTGCCTCCACGCTGGGACATACCGTGGATCTCGCTTTTTTTGACGTCGAAACCGGCCAGCAACATGGTCTCGGAAAGGATTTCCGCAGCCAGAAGAATACCCTGCCCGCCTACGCCGACCAGCAGGATGTTGGTTATTCGCTTATTCATTTGGCCCTCCCGATCGCATCGAACTTGCACAGCTGCCGGCAGACATCGCAGCCGGTGCAGAGCAGCGGGTCGATAAAGGCCGTGCCCTTTTTGCTGCCGTCCCCAGACGGCCGCCATTCGATGGCCGGGCAACCGATCTTGAGGCAGGCGCGACAGCCGGTGCATCTTTCAACTTCCACCGTGTAGGCAGGCCCCTTTTGAAAGACCCCCTCCCGCTTGACCAGTACGCACGGCTTGTCGGTGATGATCACCGAGGTTTCGGAGCGCTCCATCTCTTCCTGGAGCACACTTTTGGTCTGCTCCAGGTCAAAGGGATTGATCACCCGGATATGCTTAACCCCCAGCGATTTGCAGAGCAGGGGAAAATCTATGCTGTGCGACGGGTCGTCCATCAGAGTGAAGCCGGAAGCAGGGTTGTCCTGGCGACCGGTCATGGCGGTAATGCGGTTATCCAGGATTACCACGGTTGAAGGCGAATTATTATAGACCATGTCCATCAAGCCGTTGATACCGGTATGCAGGAAGGTGGAATCCCCGATCACGGCCACTACCCGTTTCCTTTCCTCCGCAGACACAACCTTGCTTACGCCGGTGGCCATGCCGATGGAGGCCCCCATGCAGACGCAGGTATCCATGGCCGAAAGCGGCGGCATGAACCCCAGCGTGTAACAGCCGATATCGCCGGTAACGTAGGCTTTAAGCTGGTTGAGGGCAAAGAACACGCCGCGGTGTGGACAGCCGGGACACATATTGGGAGGGCGGCCAGGGAGCTTCTCCTCGGAGACTGACTGGGGTTGCTGGAGCCCGAAGGCGGAACGGATACGACCCGGTGTCAGCTCGCCGCACAATGGAATCAACTCTTTACCGGTCACGGCAATCCCCATGGATTTGACTTGCTCTTCGATAAAGGGGTCCAACTCCTCCACCACGTAGAGATTGTCAACCTGAGCGGCAAATTCGCGGATCAATGAATGGGGCAAGGGGTGTACCATGCCCAACTTGAGGGTCGATGCGTCCGGCAAGGCCTCGCGCACATACTGATAGCAGACGCCGGAGGTAATGATGCCAATGGAGGTGTCTCGAAGTTCCCGGCGGTTGATGGCCATAGTGGCGCCCGCCTCGGAAAGTTTTTTGATGCGGTCCTCCACGAAAGGGTGGCGGACACGGGCGTTACCCGGCAGCATCACCAGCTTGGCGGCATTTTTAACCAGCTTGGGTTGGGCCAGGCCACTTACCCGCTCGGCCAGTGTGACAATGGACTTGCTATGGGAGATGCGAGTGGTGGTGCGCAGCATGACCGGAGTATCATACTGTTCGGAGAGTTCGAAGGCCAGTCGGGTGAATTCCTTACACTCCTGGGAATCGGCAGGCTCCAGCATCGGCACTTTGGCGAACTTGGCATAGTTGCGGTTGTCCTGTTCGTTCTGGGAAGAATGCATCTCCGGGTCATCGGCCGTAACCAGAACAAGACCGCCGTTAACACCGGTATAAGAGAGGGTGAAGAGCGGGTCAGCCGCCACGTTGACACCGACGTGCTTCATGGTGCAGAGAGCGCGACCGCCGCCGAAGGAGGCTCCAATGGCGACCTCCAAGGCCACTTTTTCATTGGGAGCCCAGGCCGAGTCGATCTCCTTGTAGTTAACGGTGTTTTCCAGAATCTCGGTGGAGGGGGTACCCGGATAGGCACTGGCCACGCGACAACCTGCCTCGTAGGCACCGCGGGCGATAGCCTCATTGCCGGACAAGATTTCCTTGTTCATCTGTGTTTCCTTGAGTAGTCAGTTTGTGTGAAGCCACATAGGATTGTGAACTATACTAAAAGAGGGGTGGGAATGCAATTTGTTTGCAATCAGTGGCAATTGCAAGGGAAAGATAATGGAGATCAGCTCATGAGCCGGCAACGGCCCCGGAGACAATTAACCCCTCCAAGAGCCCGTAGTCGCTGACCTTCAGGCTATCGAACCCGAACCTCTCCATCGTATGCAGGGTGATGAGAATACCGGCAATAATCAGATCCTCCCTCCCCCTTTCCAGGCCGGGGACCGTCAGCCGTTCCTCGGGGGACATGGGCAGCATCCGTTCGTAAATAGCTTCTATCTGTTGTCGGGAGATGGTTGCGTTGTTGACTTTGCGGTAGTCGTAGTCCTTCATCTCCATGGCAATGGCCGCCAGGGTGGTTGCGGTACCGGCGGTGCCGACCAACGTCGCGTCGGGCGTCGGCTTACTATGGGATGTGGCCATTTCCAACAGAAGCAGTTCCAGCTCCCTGCCGATCTTTTCCGAAACAGCTTCAGGCGTCACCTTGCCTTCGGTCAGCCTGACCACACCCAACGGCAGACTGCGGACGAACTGGGCACGACCGTCCCGCGCAAGCGTATATTCGGTACTGCCGCCGCCGACATCAAAAACAAAGAGTTCCTTGTCTTGGCGATCAAGTCCCGCCAGAACGCCGGCCAAGGTTAATTCCCCCTCCCGTATGCCGTCGATGACCGCGAGTTCGATACCGGTAGTACGAAGGACCGACTCCACGAACGCGGGTCCGTTGGCGGCATCCCGCACGGCACTGGTTGCAACGGCGCGGACCTGGGAGACATTCAGCGAGCTGATGATGCCGGCAAAACGCTGCAGGCAGTCCAAGCCGCGTCGCTGGGCGTCACCGGAGAGCCCTTCTTCGCGACTGAAACCGCCGCCCATACGAACGATCTCCCGTTCAAGATGGACATGTTCAAAGCCGTTTTCCCGAAGTTCGGCCACGAGCAAACGGGCGGTATTAGTTCCAAAATCGATGGCGGCAACCCTGGAATTCATCAACGTTTCCTGCCCTGCGAGGTAATGATGTTCCAGCATAACACGGCAATCCCCTCAAAGTCCGACGACATTTCGTTAAACAGCTTGGCTGCCCGAGGCGGACAGACGCCATTGCTCATTCTCTCGAAATGGTTCTGCCGTACCGTCTCAAAGGCGCCGCGCGCTTCTGCCTTGGCCGCGAACAGATCAAATCCCTCCCGAATGCAACCATGCCGTATCAAATGTTCGGTGTCACTGATAGCGCCGGTCACAACCTGGGCAAGATGCTTCAGATCATCCATCGCGTCCTCGGAAAAAATGACCCCGGCATCTTTTTTGGACACGATTCCTTTCAGGATGTTTTCACAACGATCACCAATGTGCTCAAGGTCGCCGACCGTCTGGAAAAGGCCGGGGATATCATAACTGATCTCGGGACTGTCCGCTGTCCGGGCCAGGGCGGCAAGGAAGGAGGTGATCTCGTGGTTGAGCGAATCGAGCACCTGTTCATGCTGCCGAATAGTATCCGCCCTACGGGCGTCGAAATCGAAAAGGATCTCGTGGATGTCCGCGTACATGAATGCCGTTACCGACATCATACGGGTTATCTCCTTGCGGACCTGTTCCAGGGCAAGCGGCGGGGTATTGAGAATACGCTCATCGAGGTAGCCGGCGCAGGGTTGTGACGCAATCGCCCCATTGCCGGTGATTGTGAAAGAACCCCCAAGCATACGGGCCAACGGGGCGCTGATGGCAATCAGAATGCACGCAACCAGAAGGCTGGCGATCGTGTGTACCCATGCCAACTGGCAGAAGAGCGGCTGACCGGCGGTGCAGGCCCCCGACCACTCGGCAAACGGCAAACGCTGGGCCGTCTCCAACACGAGTGAAGCCAGAGGAACGAGTAGCAGGGCAACCGCAAAGGCAAAAAACAAGTAGGTCGTGGCGACCCTGCGGGTTACGGCGTTTCCGCCAACTGAGGCTAGTGCCCCCATTGCCGCTACCCCGATCAGTCCTCCCAACACCATGCGCGAGGCGGTTATGGGGTCGATCTGGTACCCCGAAGACAGTGAGGCGACGACCGTGACCGAAGAATGTGCCGACAGGACGAGAAAAGATATCAGCGCCCCGAAAAGGGTTGCCAGGATCGGTTGGTGAAAAAACAACTCATTGAAGGTAGTGTAAAAGGGGTGGTGATCAAAGGGACGATAGCTTCCCTCCAGGAGGGTCAACCCCAAAAACAGGAGTCCGATGCCCAGAATAAGGTCGCCGGCGTTTGCATAGCGGCGCTTACGGGCAAAGAATTTGAGCACGACGCCGGAAAAAATGAGTGGGGTCGAAATCAGACTATAGGGGATGACGTTAATGTGCAGGGGGAGCGAAGCGCCGATGAGCACCCCTCCTAAAACGCTCAGCGCCTGAAAGGTATTCAGCACGCCGCCGTTGACCAGGCCCATGGTGAAGATCACCGCCGCGCTGCCGGAATTGACCGCCAGTGCGGCGGCCATGCCGAACAGCATGGAATAGAGACGGTTCGAGGTAAGGGTGGTAAAGACGTCCCTGATGCGAGCATCAGCCACGGTCCGAATGCCGTCAGACATGAGACGCATTCCGAGCAAAAAAAGGCCGATGCCACCCAAAGCGCCCTCGATCAGACTGAGAGGCATTATCGGTACTGCTCCATAATCCATAATTCCGGGAAAGTCCTGCCGAAACGGCTTGTATTCCCGGCTATAAAGCGGTTGTATTCACTGCGCGAATTCTGCGCAATTGGGGGTAATAATTACAAATCTTTCTCTTAACTATAACAGTTCTCCCCAAGAAAGCCCAGATAATTGTTATGCAGCCGGGTCTGCTGTCGCAGAAGGGATTCAGGCGTCGCTTGCAGGGGATATTCGACAAGGAGGCATAATGACATGAACATTCAGTCAGAAACCAAAAAAAGCCACTCCCATGAGAGGGTAGGGCTCTTCAAAAAAATCACACCTGACCGGCAAAGTGCCGCGAAGCTCGTTACCGGGAGGTTTCAGTATCTAGCCAAGCACCCGTTCCTTCAATTCCTTGCCGACCTTGAAGAAGGGAAGCTTCTTGGGGCTGACCGTAATCTGCTCGCCTGTCTTGGGATTTCTTCCGGTATAGGTTCCGTAATCCTTGATGACAAAGCTGCCAAGGCCGCGAATCTCAATACGTTCGCCTTCCACCATGGCATCGGTCATGGAGTTGAAAATGAGATTGACAATCTCTTCAGCCCGCTTGTTCGAGATATCCTTTTTGATCGCCAACTGCTCAATAAGCTCCGATTTGTTCATGTTTACTCATACCTCCGGATTTGTGCCGCTTCAGGCCGTTGTAAGTAACGTAAGCGACCTCAGTGACCACACCCCCCGAGATATCGCTTTAAGATATATGCTGCATCATTGCTGCGGCCGCATTGGACCAGGACGTCATGGAGTCTCTCGGCCGCGGTGCGGACCGCTGGTGTATTCAGAAGTCCGCTATACATATCGATTGCCCGGTCGATGTCGCCGTCAAGCAGATGAACATCCGCACGCAACAGCCGAGATTGTTCCGCCAGTAACCCCGCCGATATCATGGCTTCAAGCTGCTGCCCCGCTTCGTGGAGTCGCTTCCCCTCGATCAACATCAGGGCAAGTCCCAGATGGGCTAAAGAGTTGGCGTCATTTGCCCCCATCGCCTCGCGAAGACACGCTTCTGCCTCATCGGCCTGACCAAGCCGGAAAAGGATCATGCCCTTTTCGTAACAGTAAATGTCGTGGCTGGAACCGTTATACCATTCCTCAAGTAGCTTCAAAGCGTCGCCATGACGATTCCCGCTAGCAACCACATACATGTCTGCAAATTTCTCTCCCAAATCAGAATATCGTTCATACATTTCGCGCGGAAGTTGTTGAATTAATAGCTCGTAGTATTCCATTAACGGCATGGTAACGTCGCTAGATTCATCTGTTACCTGTTCTTCAGGGGTGCAGGAACTGCACGAAGAACACCCACTTGTGGGGACGTTTTCCGTGACGTCGGCGCTGTTGTCACGACAGAGCGCTGCCAACTTTTCCGCCTTTTCCCGTAGTGCCGCATCGTCAGTCAGCGATTTTGCCAGTTCCAGGTGATCGAGAGCTTTATCGTGCAATCCTCTCTCCAAGGCGGATTCCGCTTCACCGATGTTCAATTCGGCCAGTGAGCGATTGGCATTTTTAATCTGCTTTTCACAGGCTGCCAGCAGGTCCTCCCTCCCGCTAGAGTCCATAAGGAGTTGCCGGGCATCCTCATAGGCGCAGCGCGCCTCGTAAAAATGGCCTTCGCCCAGGAGCCGTTCGCCACGAGCCATCAGGTCGGCAGGGTTCTTTGAAAAAAGCTTTTTCAGAATATTCACGACAATGCCTCCGGTCAACCCCGATGAAGCAGGGTAACGCTCTCCACATGAAATGTCTGGGGAAACATGTCCACCGGCACACTCTCCGCCACTCGGTAGCCATGTCCTGCCAGTAGTCCGCAATCCCGAGCAAGCGTGCTGGAATCGCAAGATATATAGATGATCTTCTCCGCGTTCAGGCGAGAGAGATCCGGTATGGCTTCCGCCGCCCCCGCGCGTGGAGGATCGAGGATGACCGTAGAAAATCGACGACCGGCGGCGGCAAGCCGGGCAACCCCTTCTGCAGCGTCTGCACAGACATATTCCGCGTTGGTAACACCGTTTAGACGGCAATTATCCTGGGCCGCCGCGATGGAATCCCTATAGCCCTCCAGCCCGGTCACGCTGGCTACGCTCTTCGCCAAAGGCAACGAAAAATTACCATTGCCGCAGTAGAGGTCAAGCAGGTCTTCATGTCCGCGAAACTCCGCCATGCGCCGGACAAGTCCCAAAATGACCAGGTTCTGGGGACTGTTGACCTGGGAAAACCCCCCGGGCCGGAAGACAAGCGTGGTCGGCGGAGAGCCGGGAACAGCGGCAGGCATGGGATAGGCAAGATAACCATCTCCGCAAAGTTTTTGTAAGTTGGATTTATGGCCTGCCTGCAGAAATATGCCACTCAGGGGTGGCAGTTCGCAAAAGCGCTCCTGAAAAAAACGGGCAACCGCATCATAGTTTTTTCCGATATATTTGATCGTTGCAACCGTTTCCTGCGCACCGCACTCAATGTTGATCTGGGTGATGGCGGCCGGCTCGGGAAACGACGCCAGGGCGACCCGCAGGCTGGACAAGGCACTATTGATGGCCGGCAGGGCGATCGGGCACCCCTGAACGGCATTCTCCACAACATGGGTAGCGTTACGAAAAAAACCTATCTTCAGCCCGCCAGTTCCGGCGTGCAGCTTGAACTGGACCCTATTGCGATAGCCGTATTCCAGGGGCGAGGCTGCTGTCTCCCCTACCCGCTCGCCCTCCACCCGGCCGCCGCGCCACAAGGTCTCGGCATGGATATCCCGTTTCGCCGTGGACTGGTGCGAATAGGCGATATGTTGCCAGTTGCAGCCACCACATATTCCAAACAACGGACAGGGAGGAACGACCCGCAAGGGTGAAGGTGTGATCAGCTCAATGATCCGTGCCGTCAGGTAAGAACGTTTCTCGGCGGTGACTGCCAGGCGAACCTGATCGCCGGGGCAGCTCAGGGGGACAAAACAGACCTTGCCGTCGATACGGCAAATGCCGTTGCCGCCGAAGGCAAGCTTATCGATCATCACAACAGGTGACGACATGCCGCCTTACCGGCGCAACGACGACTTCAGGCATCTGGCATATTCGCTGTGCATGAAGCGTTCGGGAAAATCAGGGCGGGACAGATAAGGAAGCATATTGGTGTCGAAGGCATCCAGCAGGCCTTGGCGCGCAGCCGCGATATCGGCCTCGGGCACCGCCATCTTTTCCAGAACCCGGTGAAAACGAATCTGCTCTCCCAGAAGCCGGAGCGCGGCCCGGTACTCTTCAGGATCGGCGAAAGCAGGGGCCGAGAGTGGTACATCAGCACCCACCTCGATGCGCACATGGTAATAACCGCCAAAATAGTGGCGGGTTACATCCCGGAGCTTTACTGTTATACCTCCGTCGAGATCGTATTCCCTGATAGCCAGTTCACTATTCATCACGACCCCTTTTCATCTCTCGCACCAAATCGACCAGTTTTCGCACCAGCAATTCCTCCAGCCGCGCCCCCTTTTCGGCTGTGGCCTTGCCGGGGTCGCCCCACACGCCGCCGGTCCAGTAGCGGCGTTTGTCGCGCACCAGAATACCGTTAGGAAAATGGGGAAACTCGCGGGGCGCTCGCCCCTTGACCAGATGGGGATGGGTGTGGAGGATGCGCGAGGTTTCGATCTCCCCGGCATGGGAGTCGCCCGGTGTTTCAATGATATCCCGCCCACCATCCCCGGCAAGGTCGAATTCGCTCACCACGGCCACGGAGATGTCGTCGAACCGGGCTATCAGGGTCTCGCCCGCATCCTGAAGTGCCATACGGTGTGCCCCTCCGGCATGCCCTGTCAGGGCGACAAAACTACGCAACCCCTGCCCTCGCAACGAAGTCACGATATCCCGGAACAGCGCACCAAGGGTCTGGGTAGAGATAGAGATGGTGCCGGGATGGCACGAAGTGGAGCGGCAATTGCCGTAATGAACAGGCGGAGCCACGAACAGCGGCGTAATCCTGGAGGCCTTTTTGCAGACCTCGTAGGCCTCCAGGGTATCGGTGGAAAGTGGCAGATGGCTACCATGTTCCTCGACCGAACCAAAGGGGATCAAAACTGTCCGGGTTAGAGCCAGACCGGCCTCGAACTCGGTCATAGTCATCTCTTCTATGATCACAACGCCCCCAGCATTTTGTGCATTTGCGGGATCACCCGGACATCGGGGAGCAGCGCCGCTGCAGTTTCCTGCAAGTGCAGAATTCTTTCGGCGGCGATGGCAACCCCGCCTGCGGCGTTGGACAGAGGTTGAAGAAACAAGGGGGTCGAGCGCTCTACTGCGGCCACGATAGCACAGACTTGGCCGATTTCTTCCGGCGAAGTATCCTGGCCGATAACCACCTTGACCGAGACCTGCCGCTGCACGGCGGCCTCCAGAAAACGGCGGTGCTCATGCCAGAGTTCCTGGCCACAACCTGCTGTGGAAGGGAGCTTCATATCCATGCTGATATAGTCGATGCTATCGATAACCCGCCCCAACTGAACAGGCAGGGTGCCATTGGTTTCCAGATGGATCGGGAGGATTCGGCGCAGTTCCGGGAGCCACTCACGCAGTGCTTCGGATTGAAGCAGCGGTTCCCCGCCGGTAACGCTGATCGAATGATGGGCGCCCGGCAGACGGCTGCACCACTCCGAGACCAGGGTTACGAGACCATCCACGCCGGGCGGTTGAGGGAGCGCACACAAAGTCCCTGAACCGGGAGCAGTCTCCACCTGGCAGAAAAAGTTTTTTTCATACACTGTATCGCAGTAACGGCAGTCCAGATTGCACTCGTCCAAACGAATGAACACCTGACGCCGGCCGGCCAGATAACCCTCCCCCTGGATGGAAGAGAAGATCTCACTGATGCGGGCCGAATTACTCATAATAGCAGGCAGAGGCGTTGTCCGACTCCCATACGGTCACGGAGTCCACCGTGATGACATCGTTGTTGAGGCGCTCGGAAAGCCGCTGGTAGAGGTAGCGCGAGATATGTTCCGAAGACGGGGAAACGTCGTGAAACGCAGGGTTTTCGTTAAGGTATTTATGGTCAAGCTCGTTAATGACAACACCGGCCTCGCGCTTCAGCACCTTGAAGTCAATGCCCAGCCCGGCCTTGTCCAACTCCTTGGCAGTCACGGTAACTTCCACCTTCCAGTTGTGGCCATGGAGATTCTCGCAATCCCCCTGGTAGTTGATCAAATTGTGGGCTGCGGCAAAACTCGTGCGGATCGTGAGTTTATACATGAATCAGGCTCCTGAATAGGGGATAGGATACTTCAACTTGTTTATAATACACAAAAACAGAGGCAACCACAAGGGGCGGGCTGTTTCCGGATCTCGGCAACAACAGAGACCACACAACAACGCGAAGCTATTTCTTGAATAAAAATTTGGGTTCAAAAAAAGGGCAGCCCCAAGAGGGTTGCCCTTTTCCTGCACAAACATGGTCCAACTTACCGTTGGGAGGCCTCCAACGCCTGCTGGATGTCGGCAATGATGTCGTCGATATTCTCCAGGCCGATGGAGAGCCTGATGAAGTCCGCCGTGACACCGGACGCGACCTGCTCCTCCTCGGAGAGTTGCTGGTGCGTGGTGGAGGCCGGATGGATGACCAGCGACTTGGCGTCGCCTATATTGGCCAGATGAGAGAGCAATTTGACGTTGTCGATGAACTTTTTGCCAGCCTCCATGCCTCCCTTAATACCGAAACCGATGATGGCGCCCTCCCCCTTTGGAAGGTATTTGAGGGCACGGCTATGGTCCTTGTGGCTGGCCAGACCGGGATAGTTGACCCAGGCGACAAGCGGGCTCTGTTCCAGCCAGGCGGCAACGGCGCGGGCGTTCTCCACGTGGCGCGGCATGCGGACGTGCAGTGTTTCGAGCCCCTGCAGGAACTGGAACGCGTTAAAGGGAGACAAGCAAGCGCCCATATCGCGAAGCAGGGTCACCCGCATCTTGAGGATGTAGGAGAGGTTGCCCAGAGCCTCCCAGTATTTCAGTCCATGATAGGATGGATCCGGCTCGGTGAATTCCGGAAACCGGCCGTTATCCCAGGGAAATTTCCCGCCGTCTACCACGGCCCCGCCGATGCTGGTTCCATGGCCGCCGATAAACTTGGTCAGGGAGTAGACCACGATGTCGGCACCATGTTCAAACGGCTTGAAGAGAAACGGCGTTGTGACCGTATTGTCAACTATGAAAGGTATTCCTGCTTCATGGGCAATGGTGCCGATGGCCTCAAAATCGTCAACGTTGTTCTTGGGATTGCCGACCGACTCGGTATAGACCAGGCGGGTATTTTCGTCGATGGCGCGACGCACGTTCTCCGGGTCGGAAGAGTCTACGAACTTTACCGTGATACCGAGCTTGGGCAAGGTGTAGTGAAAGAGGTTGTAAGTCCCGCCATAGAGGTAATTGGTGGAGATGATGTTCTGCCCGGCCCGGGTGATATTGAGCACGGCATAGGTGATGGCGGCCTGCCCCGAGGCGACCGCCAAAGCGCCAACGCCACCATCCATGGCCGCAAGGCGTTGCTCCAGCACATCGGTGGTGGGGTTCATAAGGCGGGTGTAGATATTACCGGGCTCCTTCAAACCGAACAGATTGGCGGCGTGCTCGGAATTTTTGAATACATATGACGATGTCTGATAAATGGGCACAGCCCGGGAAAGCGTCGCTGAGTCGGGTGAGTGGCCGGCATGGAGCGCTAAGGTTTCAAGGGCGGGCGTTCTGTTTTCCATGTTTTCCTCCTGGGATGCCGTGATGATGAGCAAACGTTACAATTTACACACAAATAAGTCAACTTGATTTAACCATGTAAAGTTTACTTTAATTATGTAGTATAAAAAATAACGGCCTGTTACGCAAAGGGCCAGGCAGACTCTGTCAAATCGTGATCGTATCGCCGGGTTGCAGGCGTTCCGGTCGGGTCGGTTCGTTGAAAGACGATGCCAATAGGTAGAAGAAGAGCGCTACCGTCCCGAGGATCAAAAAAAACACCGGCAACACCCGCACCTGCGCGTCGCGGGGATCCCCCGGCATCACCAGGCCAAAGGCGGACAGAACAACGCCGTAACCACCAAAAGCTGCGGCCCAGAAGATACCCAGCCGATAAAGGCGCATTTCTGCCGGGTCTGACAACGAAAACAGATCGGCAATGCCAACATGATAGAAGCTGACCAGAACGATCAGGAGAAGAGCAGCCAGAATCAGGCGCAGACCGTTTCTAACGGTACGTTTACGCATAAACAAGGTCCTTTTTCAACGTCAATGAGAGCACCACGACACATCGCCCACCCCGGTCCGAAGCACCTCCGGGGTGTCACCGGTCAGCGCCACCACCGAGCTGACGTCTGTGGTCAGAAGGCCGCCATCGATGACAAAATCGAGCTGGTGTCCGAAGGTATCTTCAATAATATAGGGGTCGCCGGCCGGGTCTTCACCGGAAAGGTTGGCACTAGTAGTTATGATCGGGTTTCCCAGCGCCTGCACCAGTTCCAGGCAGATACGGTTCTCCGGAATTCTGATGCCCACGGTTTTTTGACGAGTCAGCAGCAGGTCGGGTACATCGCGGGTAGCCTCCAGTATGAAGGTATAAGGCCCGGGCAGGTAGCGCTTTAGTATCTTGAAGGCATTATTGCCCACCTTTGCATAATGGGAGACCTCGGACAGACTTGAACAGATGAACGAAAACGGTTTGCGCCGTTCGCGCCCTTTCATGAGGTAGATACGCTCTATCCCCTTTTTATTGAAGATGGAACAGCCGATGCCGTAGGTCGTGTCGGTAGGATAAGCAATAATGCCGCCCTTTTTCAGGCAGTCCACAACGCGGGCAACCTGGTGCGGTTGGGGGTGTTCGGAGTCCAAGGTAAGCAACATGTCCGTGATGGTTCCTTTTACCGGCAGTCATTGGCCGGGGAATGTCATACCATTTTGCACTATCGTGTATTTATTGCATAATCACGTACAAATTCAAACAATTTCTTGCATAGCGTCGATACATCATCCATCCTCGCATCCAACAATTGACAGCATACTGATTATATGCATAATGACAATTATTACAGGACGATGAGGACAAACACATCATGTATGACATAGAAAAGAGCATCGGCTTTCTTCTGGCAAAGGCCTACCAAAGGGCTTTTGCATTGTTCAGGGAGGAATTAGAGAAATTCGATCTGACGCCTCCCCAATATGCTATTCTTGCCTTCCTGTGGCAGCAGGACGGGTTGACCCAGGTAGAATTATCCGAAAAGAGTCAGGTTGATCGCACCACGCTGGGGGGGCTGATCGATCGCCTGGAAAAATTTGGTTTGGTTGAACGGCATACCCATCCCCATGACCGTCGGGCGTATCAAATCAAGCTAACCCCCCGGGGGAGAACCTTGGAGCCCCAGTTGAGAGAATGCTCGAAAAAAGCCTTGGGAAAACTCACCAGCGGCCTGAGTAACAAAGATATTGCCGAACTTGGACGTATATTGGAGATCCTTCGTGGAGAAAAGAGGGTATATGAAAAACCTGCTTTTTAGCCTCTTCATTACCGGCATTCTTCTGGTCGGTTCCGTATCCTGGGCGGCCCCGCTCACGTTGCAGGAATGCCTGGAGCGGGCCAAACAGTATAATCCCGGCTTGAAAGCAGCAGCCTGGTCACCCCGAATAGCCGAACAGGATATTCGCCAGACATCGGCGACCAACTATCCCCGCATCGATGCACAGGCCGGTTACACCGTGCAGCAAGCCGCTCAGGGAGCAAAGATTGGCGGCATGGCAGCCGAGACCCAGCAGGCAGACTACGCCACAGCCGGTCTCTCAGCTACCTACACCATCTACGATTTCGGCCGCCGAAACGCACGGCAACAGATGAGCAGAGCCCTTGCCGACTCTTCTGTCCAATCCTTTGAAGCCCGCCGCACAGATATATCGCTGCAGGTGATCGAAGCCTACTTCTCTATCCTGGAAACCGACAAACTGATCACTGCGGCCGCGGACGAGGTCACTCAGGTCGAAGAACACCGCCGCGTGGCCCAGGCGCTGTTCGAGGAAGGGGTCGTCACCCGTAACGATGTACTGCAGGCTGACGTACGCCTGGCGGCGGCCAAACAAAAACTTCTGACCATGAAAAATCGCAAGGAAAACGACTGGCTTCAGCTCAACTTTCTGACCGGTTCCCAAGCCAATTTTCGCGCCGAACTGGATGAGGGGGTTACCCTGTCAAATGGCTCGATGTCACTGGTAAACGAAAACGACGCACTCTCCCGCCGCCATGATGTACTCGCCCTGCGCCACGGCGTGCAAGCCAGCGACATGGAGGTGCGCGAAAGCAAGGCCGCCTTCTACCCGGAACTCTATACCCAAGCCGCCCTCAACTACGTGCAAAACGACAAGGCGCTGGAACAGACCATCGTGGCGGCCACCATCGGCATCAAGGTCAACCTGTTCGACGGCTTCGCCTCTACGGCAACTACGGAAAAGGCCGTGCGCAACCGTTCCAGAAACCAGGATGCCTTGCGCCAGGCGGAATCCCAGGTACGCCTGGAGATCGACTCCTCCAAAAACGATGTCAACGTGGCCAGGGAGCGAATCAGCGTAGCCGAAACAGCCATCCGCCAGAGCGAAGAAAACCTGCGCATCAACAAAGAACGCTATCAGGAACGGGTCGGCACGGCAACGGAGGTGTTGGACGCCCAGACTCTGGTCACTCAGGCTAAGACCGACTATTACAGCGCGCTATACGATTATCAGGTTTCCACTGCCCGCTTGAAGCGTGCCGTGGGAGAACTTTAAACAACTACCTACGCCAGCGGAGGAAGTAATGGCAGACGATACGATCACACCAGCCACAGAGGAGACTCCAAGCGCCACGCCGACCGCGCACGATGCGTTGCCGGAGCCGGAGGAGGAAAAATCGGGCATTAGCAAGCGCTACAAGGCGCTGCTTATCCTCCTGATTCTTCTTATCATCGGGGGATGGTTCGGAATTAAATGGCTGATCAAAAGTAAAACCCACGTTGAAACCGACAACGCTTTCATTGAGGCCCGCATCGTTCCGATTTCCGCCAAGGTATCAGGGACCGTGACGCATGTGCTGGTGAACGACAACCAATTCGTCAAGCAGGGCGACCTTCTGGTGGAGCTTGATGACCGCGACTACCGGGTGAAGGTTGCCCAGACCGAGGCGGGGGTCGGCATGGCGGAAAACGAGACCGGCGGGGAATACCGGAAGGCGGACGTGGCCCGGGCAGGTCTCCAGTCGGCCCAGGCCAATTACGACCAGGCGGTCTTGGACCTCAACCGTGGCGAGGCGCTCTTTAGCCGAGAGGTAATCCCCAAGGAACAGCTCGACCGTCTCAGAACCGCCAAACGCGTTGCCGACTCAAAGCTGAAAGAGGCGGCAGAGGCCCTCAAACGCGCCCAAGCCGAGGCAGGCCTGTCCAGCCGGGACGGCAACAAGGCCAGAATACTCCAGCGAAGGGCGCAGATGGATGAGGCAAAGCTACAACTCTCCTATACCAAGGTTTTTGCACCCCGGGATGGTTACATAACGCGCAAATCCATCGAACCGGGCACCAACATCCAGGCAGGGCAATCCCTGATGGCGCTGGTGCCGTTGCAGGACGCCTGGATTACGGCCAACTATAAGGAAAGCCAGCTGACCTATATCAGGCCCGGCCAAAAGGTTGAATTCACGGTGGATGCCTATCCGGGACGGACGTTCAACGGTAGTGTAGACAGCATCATGGCCGGAACCGGCGCGGCCTTCTCGCTGCTCCCCCCGGAGAACGCCACCGGCAATTACGTCAAGGTGGTTCAGCGGATCCCGGTAAAGATAGCCATCGACAACACCTCGGACCCGGAGCACCTGCTACGGGTGGGGATGAGCGTCATCCCGACGGTGTTTGTGGGACGGAGTACCTCCGATATACTCAAAGACCTGAACCCATTTAACTGAGACACGCAGACGAGAGAATACCGGATCTTCAATGTCCACATCAGAAGATAAAAATATCAATAAATGGCTGATCACTATCACGGTTATGCTCCCCACCATCATGGAGATCATCGACACCTCGGTGGCCAACGTGGCCCTGCCCCATATGCAGGGAAGCCTCAACGCCGGTACCGATGAAGTCACTTGGGTACTGACCTCCTACCTGGTCAGCAATGCCGTGGTACTCCCCATGACCGGCTGGCTTGCGCGGGTCTTCGGGCGAAAACGCTTTTTGATGACCTGTATCGCGCTGTTCACTCTGGCATCTCTTTTGTGCGGCTCAGCCCCCAACCTGGCCTCGCTGATCTTCTTCCGGGTACTGCAGGGAGCCGCCGGAGGCGCGCTGATTCCGATCAGCCAAGCTATCATGATGGAGACCTTCCCGCCAAACCAACGGGGCATGGCCATGGCCATCTTCGGCATCGGGGCCATGACCGGCCCGATTGTCGGCCCGGCTCTGGGTGGGTGGATCACCGACAACCTCAACTGGCGCTGGATCTTCTACATCAACCTGCCCGTGGGTATCATCGCTTTTATCATGTGTGCCTTCTTCATCTATGACCCAGCCTATCTCAAGCGCGGCAGAGAGCAGATTTCCATCGACTACTGGGGACTGTTCCTGCTCACCGTCAGCATGGGATCACTCCAGGTGGTCTTGGACAAGGGGCAGCAGGACGACTGGTTCAGTTCGCGGTTCATCATAACGTTCAGCATTATCGCAGTTATGTCACTGATAGCGCTGATCTGGGTGGAGCTGACCCATGAACACCCCATCATCAACCTGCGCCTGTTCAAAAACGTTTCCTTCTCTGCCGGCAACTTCATCATGTTCGTGGTCGGTTTTTGCCTGTACAGCTCCATCATGCTGATCCCGCTTTTCCTGCAAACCCTGATGGGGTATTCAGCCACCAATGCCGGCATGGTCATGGCTCCCGGTGGCGTGGCCACTCTTATAACCATGCCCTTTGTGGGTGCAGCCATGGCGAAGCGCGACGGCCGCAAGATTGTCTTCGTCGGCTTGCTCATCGGCGCCACCTCCATGTTCATCATGCAGGGGCTTAACCTCCAAGGGGCCTTCTGGAACTACACCTGGCCGCGTATCGTGTTGGGTTTCGGCCTGGCCATGATCTTCGTACCCTTGACTACCGTGACTCTGGCCACCATCCCCAAACCGGAGATGGGCAACGCTACCGGCATGTTCAATCTGCTGCGCAATATCGGCGGCAGCGTCGGCATTGCCATGGCCACCACCCTCCTGGCGCGGTTGGAACAGTTTTACCAGAATAACCTGATAGCCCATGTCACATCCTATAATCCGGCTTGGCAGATGCGTTTCGAAGGACTGAAGCAGACTCTGATCACACGGGGAATCGCTGCGGGCCAAGCCGACAAGACCGCCCTGGGCATGATGTACGGGGCTTTGCGCAAGCAGGCCGGTTCCCTGGCCTTTAACCGCATCTTCTTCATCATAGGCCTTGCCTTTCTGGCCATCATCCCTCTGCTGATCCTCCTGAAACGAACCTCACATCAGGAGGGTGGCGGCATGGGGCACTAACCGCGAAAGGAGCATCGCATGACCCTGCCGGAACTGTTGCAACTCTCGGGAAGCTATTGGAGCACCTGCACGCTGCACGCCGGTGTCAAGCTTGATGTCTTCACCCCCCTGGCCGACCGCCCCCTGACCGCCTCACAACTGGCACGGCTCATTGCCGCCGATGAACGTGGGCTGGCAATGCTTCTGAATGCCCTTACCGCCATGGACCTGCTCTCCAAGGAGGCGGAGACGTTTCGTGCCACCCCTTTCAGCTCCGAATACCTCGCCAAAACATCCGACACCTACATGGGGCACATCATCATGCACCATCACCACTTGGTGGAAGGATGGAGCCGCCTGGACGAGGCGGTAAAAAGCGGTGTCCCAGTCCGTAGACGTTCCTCTGAGGCCGGAGACGATGAGCGGGAAAGTTTTTTGATGGGCATGTTCAATCTGGCCTCACATCTGGCTCCCCGTATAGCATCATCTATAGACCTCGGCGGCCGCCGCAGGCTACTCGACTTGGCTGGAGGACCGGGAACATACGCCATCAACTTCTGTAAACAGAATCCCGACCTGACCGCTGTTATCTACGATCTGCCCACCACTCGTCCATTTGCCGAACAAACAGTGGGCCGTTTCGGACTGTCCGGGCGCATTTCCTTCAGCGCAGGCGACATTACCAGCGATGACATTGGTACTGGTTACGACGTGGTATGGATTTCCCACCTTTTGCATAGCGAGGGACCCGACGCCTGTGCGGCAATCGTCGCCAAGGCCGCGACTGCCCTTAAAGCAGGGGGTCTGCTGCTGATTCAGGAATTCATCTTGGACGATAACCGGATAGCCCCGCTTCACCCTACTCTTTTTTCACTCAATATGTTGGTCGGTACGCCGTCTGGACAGGCCTATTCACAAGGGGAATTGCGCGGCATGATGGAGGCTGCCGGCCTCAGGGCCATCAGACGCCTGGAGATGGGCCTTCCAAACGGTGCCGGGATTATGGCAGGAACGCGCTAACAGCTAATCTCTATAACAGAAAAGGCCCAGTGCAAACGCACCGGGCCTTTTCTATTTACAAGAACTGACTACTACGGCCTAGCTGGCAGCCAACGCTTTTTCGTAGCCCATGCTGAAGGCTTTTTTGTTCAACTCCAGAAAGGCTTCCGGAACACTGGAGAGCACAGCTTTTTCAGCGTTCTCCCGGGTAACCTGACCGGTCAGGGCGACCATGGCCCCCAAGGCAACGATATTGGCAACGATCTCGCGGCCCACGTCGTTCTTGGCGGTGTTGATGATCGGAAAGGCCACTGTCTTGAAACTGCCCTTGGGCAGTGTCGTAACCAGGTCGGAGTCAACCAGCAGAACGCCGCCTTCCTTAAGGTCATGGGAGTACTTGTTGCATGCTTCCTGGGTCATGGCCAGTAGTGCGTCACACTGGGTGACCTTCGGGTAGTCGATCGGGTCATCGGAAATGATGACCTCCGACTTGGATGCGCCGCCGCGGGCCTCGGGGCCGTAGCTCTGGGACTGGACGGCCTGTTTCCCTTCGTAGATGGAGGCGGCTTTTGCCATAATAATCCCGGCGGTGATCAACCCCTGTCCGCCTGCGCCGGAAAACCTGAGTTCATATCTGGACATTCTCTATCGCTCCTTTTCCTGTAATGATTACTTGGCCTGGGCGCGCTCGATCACCTTGGCGTACTCGACGGTATACTCGGGCCGCTCCTCTTTGAAAAGGACACCGGTGAGGACCTTGCCCTGAAGCTGCTCGGCGGTCATCTTCTCGGCGGCCTTGACCGGCACGGCGATTTCCTTGAGGTGGTTCATCATCTCGATAACCGACTTGAACTTGTTGCGGCGACCGTAGGTGGTCGGGCAGTCGTCCAGGATTTCCACCACGGAAAAGCCTTTGTGCTGAATGGCTTCGGCAATGAGTTTGTCGATCTGGGTGGCGTGATAGGCGGTGCCGCGGGCCACGAAGGTGGCACCGGCGCCGATAGCCAGCTTGGCGATGTCGAACGGGGGATCAGGATTGCCGTACGGAGTGGTGGACGCCTTGGCGCCGGTAGGCGTGGCAGGAGAGAACTGACCACCGGTCATGCCGTAGATCTTGTTGTTAAGGATGATATAAGTCATGTCGATGTTGCGTCGGCATGCGTGGATGAAGTGGTTGCCGCCGATGGCAGTGCCGTCGCCGTCGCCGCCCACCAGGATCACGTTCATGTCGGGTTTGGACATCTTGACGCCGGTGGCGAAGGCCGCGGCGCGGCCGTGAGCGGTGTGCAGGGTGCAGCAGTCCATGTATCCGGGCAGACGGGATGCGCAACCGATGCCCGAGACGATGGCGGTGTTTTTCGTATCCAGTTTCAGGGTGTCGATCGCCCGAATGAGCCCCTTCATAACGATGCCGTGGCCGCAACCGGGGCACCAGATGTGGGGCAGCTTGCCGGGACGAATATACTTATCGTAATCAAAAGCCATGGTTATTTAACCTCCTTGATCTTCGCAACAATCTGGTCGGGATTGATCGGTTCGCCGTCAACACGGAAGATGCCGAGAACCGGAGCCTTGCCCTGAACGTTACGTTCGATCTCAAGGGCAGCCATACCCAGGTTCATCTCCGGCACGATAAAACCTTTGGCCTTTTGGGCCAAAGCCTTGATCTGCTTGTCCGGGAACGGCCAGAAGGTCTTGATGCGGAACATGCCGGCCTTGATGCCCTGCTCGCGGGCAGCATTGACGGCATAGCGCGCGGAACGGGAGGTGGAACCGTAGGCCACGACCACGACCTCGGCGTCGTCAAGCAGGTACTCCTCGAAGGTGACGATATCGTCCACGTTGGCGTTCACCTTGCGGACTTGGCGTTCCTCTTCGGCCTGGACAATTTCAGCCTTGGTGGTGGGGAAACCGTCCTGCATCTTGTTGAGGCCGGTGACATGGAATTTGTAGCCAGTTCCGTAGGCGGCCAGCGGAGGCACATCGCCGAAACTGGTGTCATACGGTTTGTACTGCTCGGGAGGGACGGTCGGGGTCTTGCGGGGTACGATCTCGATCTCGCCCGGTTCGGGGAAGACGATACGTTCACGCATGTGGGCCACGATCTCGTCCGGCATGACCATGACCGGGGTGCGGTACTTTTCGGAGAGGTTGAAGGCGCGGATGACCTCTTCGTAAGTTTCCTGCACCGAGGCAGGCACCAGGCAGATGGCCGGATGGTCGCCGTGGGTGCCCCACTTGGCGGACATCACGTCCGACTGACTCGGGCCGGTGGGCATGCCGGTGGAAGGACCGCCGCGCATGACATTGAAAACAACGCAGGGAATTTCGGCGATACAGCCGTAACCGATCAACTCCTGCTTGAGGGAGAGACCAGGACCTGACGTAGATGTCAGGACCTTGGAACCGGCCAGAGACGCGCCAAGGATGGCCGCCATGGCACCGATTTCGTCCTCCATCTGTATGAATTTGCCGCCCAGTTTGGGAAGCTCGACGGAACAGACTTCCGCAACCTCTGTCGAGGGTGTGATCGGGTATCCGGCGAAAAAGTTGCAGCCGGCGTAGATGGCGCCGTGAGCGGCAGCCTCGTTACCCTGAAGAAACGCTACTTTTTTTGACACTGTTCATTCCTCCCGTAAAATTAGTCGGTTATGACTTTGATTGCGAAGTCGGGGCACCTCAGTTCGCACTGCATGCATTTGATGCAGGCTTCCAGGTTCTTGACGGCAGCGACGAAACCCTGCATCTCAAGAACCTTGGTGGGGCAAAATTCCACACAGATATGGCACCCCTTGCAGTACTTTTCGATAATCTCGATCTTTGGCAGTGTTTTTTCCATCAGAAAAGACTCCTTTATTTCCGTAATAAACGGTGTGAAATTTCAGGCCAAATGTGGCAAAAGAAGGGCTGGCGCCCTTCTTTTGCTTTTTCAAACAAGAGCCTGACTCGGTTCCGAGTACTATTTGAGGCTGTCAACCAAACCTTTTACCGCAGCGACAGATTTATCCATCATTGCCTGTTCTTCAGCATCGAGGGCGAATTCCAGAATACTTTCAACGCCGTTGGAACCAAGAACCGCCGGTACGCCGACGTAGTAGCCGTTAACACCGTATTCGCCCTGCAGGAAGCAGCAGGTTGGCAACACGCGCTTTTGATCCTTGAGGATCGATTCGGCCATGGAAATGGCTGCAGAGGCAGGGGAGTAGAAAGCTGAACCTGTCTTGAGCAGGGCCACGACTTCGCCGCCGGCGCCGCGGGTACGCTTGACCATGGCCTCCATGACTTCCTTGGCCTTTGCCTTGTCCTTGTACTTACGCTCAAGGAGTTCCAGGACCGGGATACCTTTAACGCTGGCATAACGGACCAGTGGCACCATATCGTCGCCGTGGCCGCCCAGAGTCATGGCGGTGACGTCCTTCACGGACACGCCCAGTTCCCAGGCGATGAAGGCTTCGAAACGGGCGGAGTCGAGCACGCCGGCCTGACCGATGACGCGGTTGTAAGGGAAGCCGGTGATACGCTGCAGCAGGGTGACCATGGCGTCCAGCGGGTTGGAGATGACGATCACGAAGGAATTGGGGGCGTACTGCTTGATCCCCTCGCCGACGCTCGCGATGATCTTGGAGTTAACCTCGATCAGGTCGTCACGGCTCATGCCCGGCTTGCGAGGGAGGCCCGCGGTAACGATGACCACGTCGGAACCGGCGATATCCTTGTAGTCGTTGGTACCCTTCAGCTCGACATCGAAACCGTCAATCGGTGAGGCCTCGGCGATATCGAGGCATTTGCCTTGAGGCAACCCTTCGACGATATCAAACAGGACCACATCACCCAGCTCACGCAGAGCTGCGAGTTGAGCAA
The DNA here is from genome assembly GCF_019972295.1 of Geobacter sp. AOG2. NCBI lineage: Bacteria > Pseudomonadati > Thermodesulfobacteriota > Desulfuromonadia > Geobacterales > Geobacteraceae > Geobacter > Geobacter sp. AOG2. The sequence continues at coordinate 1,776,504 of NZ_BLJA01000001.1, read as the reverse complement.
GAACGCCACCGATCTGTCCGCCACCGATAAGTGCAATCTTTTTCCGTGCCATACTGTTTTCCTCCTCTATATTTTTGTTTTGCTTCCTAATCCCTTTAGGCGATAGCGTCCACTATAGCATTTAAGGTCGGGCTGGGGCGCATCGCTTTTTCCGTCTTTGCCGGATCCGGCTGGTAATAACCACCGATATCCTGGGGTTTTCCTTGAGCGCCGATCAACTCCTCGTTGATTTTTGCCTCATTCTCCTTGAGCTGCTGCGCCACTTTTGCGAAACGTGCCGCCAGATCCTTGTCTTTGGTCTGTTCAGCCAATGCTTCGGCCCAGTACATTGCCAGGTAGAAATGGCTGCCCCTGTTGTCGATCTGACCAACCTTGCGGGCCGGATTCTTGTTTTGGTCCAGGAACTTGGTATTTGCCTGGTCAAGGGTGTCGGCCAGCAGTTGAGCCTTGTCGTTCTTGAAGGTGGCCGCCAGATGCTCCAGCGACACGGCGAGTGCCAGGAACTCACCCAGTGAATCCCAACGCAGATATCCTTCCTGCACGAACTGCTGAACGTGTTTGGGTGCCGAGCCGCCTGCGCCGGTCTCGAACAGGCCACCACCGGCCAGAAGCGGTACTATGGAGAGCATCTTGGCGCTGGTGCCCAGTTCAAGGATCGGGAACAGGTCGGTCAGGTAATCCCTCAGGGCGTTGCCGGTCACCGTGATGGTGTCTTTACCCTCTTTGGCCCTCTCACAGGTGAAGAGCATCGCGTCCACGGGGGCCATGATGCGGATATCAAGGCCATTCGTATCATGATTCTTCAGGTACTTATTCACTTTTTCGATCATCTGGGCGTCGTGAGCCCTGTTCTTATCCAACCAGAATATTGCAGGGGCACCGGTTGCACGGGACCTTCTCACCGCAAGTTTGACCCAGTCCTGTATCGGCAGGTCTTTTGCCTGGCAGCCGCGCCAGATATCGCCTTCCTCAACAGTGTGCTGCATCAGAACGGCACCTGTATCATCAACAACGCGCACCACACCGTTTGCCGGCACCTTGAAGGTCTTGTCGTGGGAGCCGTACTCCTCGGCCTTTTGTGCCATGAGGCCGACGTTTGATGTGGAGCCCATGGTGGTAGGATCGAATTGCCCGTTCTTCTTGCAGAAATCGACACAGACCTGATACCACCTTGAGTAGCATCTATCAGGGACTACGCATTTCACATCGTGAAGCTTGCCATCCGGTCCCCACATCCCGCCGGAGTCGCGGATGACCACCGGCATGGAGGCGTCGATAATGATGTCGTTGCTGGCATGGAGGTTGGTAATGCCTTTGTCCGAGTCCACCATCGCCAAAGGGGGTCTCTTCTTGTACGTATCCTGAATATCAGCTTCAATCTCGGCCCGCTTGGCTTCAGGCAGCTTCTGGAGCTTCAGGTACAGGTCGCCCAAACCAAGATCAGGATTAACGCCCAGTTCCTTAAAAGTAGCGGCATGCTTCTCGAACACATCCTTAAAGTAAACGGAGACGAAATGACCGAACATGATCGGATCGGAGATCTTCATCATGGTAGCCTTGAGATGCACGGAGAACAGGATGCCCTTTGCCTTGGCGTCTTCAATCTGCTCTTCAATGAATTTGCGCAGGGCACGAACGTTCATGAACGTTCCATCGAAGATTTCGCCGGCTTGGAGAGGGAGCTTCTCTTTCAGAACCGTGACCTTGCCGGCCTGATCGACGAACTCAATCTTTACGTTGCCGGCTTTTTCCATGGTAACGGACTTTTCGTTTTCGTAGAAATCGCAGCAATCCATCCACGAAACATGGGTCTTGGAGTCCGGGCTCCAAGCTCCCATCTTGTGCGGGTGTTTCTTGGCGTACTCCTTAACTGCCTTGGCTGATCTCCTGTCGGAGTTACCTTCCCTCAGGACCGGGTTTACGGCGCTACCGAGACACTTGGCATACCGGGCATGCAGTTCCTTCTCGGCATCGGTCTTCGGCTCTTCGGGATAATCGGGGAGCTTGTATCCCTTCTCCTGCAATTCCTTGATGGCGGCCTTAAGCTGGGGGATGGAGGCGCTGACATTGGGCAGCTTGATGATATTCGCCTCGGACTTCTGGGTGAGTTCGCCCAGCTCGGCCAGATAGTCCGGCATCCTCTGACTCTCTGTCAGGTAATCGGGAAAGTTTGCGATGATCCTTCCGGCGACAGAGATGTCCCGAGTTTCAACGACAACACCGGCTGCCTTTGTAAAGGCTTTGACTATGGGGAGCAAGGAGTACGTCGCCAATGCAGGCGCTTCATCAATTTTCGACCAAATGATTTTTGCAGTTTCTGTTGTCATATTCTCTCCTTATGTAGTTATGCCGGTATCGCCGGAGGCCTAAAGAAAACGCGCACACGGCTTGCAATCTTTTCCACTGCCGGAACCATCACCTGCTTGGACGCCTGGCGTAGCTCCCGCAATGAAGACTTTTTCAGATTGTGCACGCAGAGGCAAAACATCGTAACTTGCTATTATTTATAACTATTTTACTCTTATACAGATTCTGTATACAGTATACAAAAGCTATTAGACTGTCAAGAAAAAACTGCCAATTGTTTCGGCCATTTTGTAAAGGAGAATACCGGGTAATAAAGTTGTTTTATTTTTTGCCGGGATAACGGCGCGGGATAGTGAGAACCTGCCCCGGCCAGAGTCGCTTGGGGTCGCGAATCTGGTCACGATTGGCACGGTAGATGAGTGGCCAGAGAGAAACATCATTATAGATTTCTGTTCTTCCGGCAATTTGCGGGAGGGTTTCGCCTCGCCGAACCGTGTAGGTGGTGGGAAGCGGGACAGAAGCCTCCTTTGAGACGGCTTTAGACTTAGCCGCCGCAGCCTCTGCGGCGGCCTTCAATTGGTTTTGCTCTTGCAGGCGCTCCTCTGCTTGTGCCGCTTCCCGCAGGATACGTTCTTCCTCCGCACGGATTGCCCGTTCCGCCGCCTCTCGCCGCGCCTCTTCCTCCGCCTGCCGCTTCAGCCGCAGCAGTTCAGCCTTGAGCAGGTCTCCCTTTTGCAGGGCAAGAAGGTAGTAGGCATCTGCCTGTTTATCGTTTTGCTGCACATGCAGCACCGCCTCTCCGTGTTCGAAGGTTTCCACAATGTTGCGGTACTCATCGGGAAACAGACGGGGAGCCCCTTGAAGGGACAACTCGTCGACCAAACTCATGCTCTGCAGGCGCCAGGAGGGGGGAGGCGCCTGCGTGGCACAGGAGAAGAGAAAGCAGCAACACGCCAAAAGCGGTATGGTGGCGGGCCAGCGCACCATTATGGTTTGCTATGCCTGTTTTTCCGCCAGCTTGATTCCAAGCTCGCGGAGTTGCTTGGTGTCCACCGTCGAGGGGGCTTCCGACATCAGACAGGTCCCTTTCTGCGTCTTGGGGAATGCAATGACATCGCGAATGGAATCGCTACCGGTCAGCAACATGATCAAGCGATCCATGCCGAAGGCAATACCCCCGTGGGGCGGCGTACCGTAGTCAAGGGCATCCAGCAGGAAACCGAACTTGGCGCGCTTGTCCTCCTCGGAATGGCCGAGCATCTTGAACATCAGCGACTGGACCTCTTCCTGGTGAATCCTGATGGAGCCGCCGCCGATCTCATTGCCGTTCAGCACCAGGTCATAGGCCTTGGCGCGACAGCGGCCCGGGTCCGATTCCACATACTGCAGGTCCTCGTCCATCGGCGCGGTGAAAGGATGATGCACCGCGGCCCAGCGTTTTTCGTCTTCATCCCACTCCAGGAGCGGAAAATCGGTTATCCAGACGAAACGGTAGTCATCCCTGCTCGTGAGCTTGAGGATTCCGGCCAGATGATTGCGCAGCTTGCCGAGGGAGTCATGGACCACCTTAGGCTTGTCGGCCACGAAAAACAATAAGTCACCCTCTTCCGCGCCGAAGGCGGTATTCATGGCGACAATCTCTTCCGGGGTAAAGAACTTGGCAATGGGAGAGTGCCATTCTCCTCCCTCAAACTTGACATAGGCCAGCCCTTTGGCGCCATAGATTTTGACGAACTCGGTCAGGTCGTCGATCTCCTTGCGGGAGAAGGTGGCGCACCCCTTGGCGTTGATCCCCTTGATGATGCCACCTTTGGCCGCCACATCGGCAAAGACCTTGAAGCCGGAGCCTTTGACCAAGTCTGTCAGGTCGCAGAGCTCCATGCCAAAACGCATGTCCGGGTTGTCCACACCAAAACGGCGGATGGACTCGGCATAGGTGATTCGCTCCACCGGAAGGCAGACATCGACACCCTTGGCTTCCTTGAAGATGCGGGCGATCAGCCCTTCCATAACGGTAATGATGTCCTCACGGTCGATAAAGGACATCTCGCAGTCAATCTGGGTGAACTCCGGCTGGCGGTCGGCACGCAGGTCCTCGTCACGGAAGCAGCGTACCACTTGAAAATAACGGTCAAAGCCGGAGATCATCAGAATCTGTTTGAAGATCTGGGGAGATTGGGGCAAGGCGTAAAAAGAACCCTGATTGATGCGGGACGGGACCAGAAAGTCACGGGCTCCCTCCGGCGTTGATTTAGTCAAAAAGGGAGTCTCCAACTCGATGAACCCGTTTTCCGTCAGATATGAGCGGGTTAGCTGCGAAACCTTCGAACGGAGAATAAGGTTATTCTGGAGCTGGGGACGACGCAGGTCCAAGTAGCGGTGTTTCAGGCGGATATTCTCGTTCACCTCGCTGAATTCGTCCAGCATGAAGGGGAGCGGTTTGGAACGGTTGAGCAGCTTGCATTCGCTGACCTGGATCTCCACCTCGCCGGTCTTCATGTTAGGGTTCACAGTCCCTTCCGGTCGCGGGATGACTTTGCCCTTTACGGCCAGCACAAACTCACTGCGCACTGTTTCGGCCACGCCGTGGGCCGAAGCGGACACCTCAGGATCAAAGACGATCTGGGCAATTCCCTCACGGTCGCGCAGGTCGATGAAGATCAAACCGCCATGATCCCGGCGACGCAGAGCCCAACCCATCAGAATCACCTCGGAGCCAATATCGGTGGCGCGCAAATCGCCGCAGTAATGTGTCCGTTTCCAGCTTCCCAGCGTATCCATATAGCTATCCTCCATTTAAAATCAATGTTTTTACGTCCGCCACAGAGATACGGAGACACAGAAGTTCACAGAGAAAGGCAAAACAGCTTTACGAAAAACAGGAATCCGTTCTTTTGTCTGTCCTGTTCTCTCGATTTTCTCCGTGTCTCTGTGGCTCTGTGGCGGATTTGGTTTTGTTTGCGACCTGAAATCAGTTTATCAATTTTCCGATGCTACCGAAACGAGGCCTGAATTTGTCCTTATCCCACGACCAATACTTTATGAACGCCAGTCCCTTGATCTTGTCTCGCGACACGAAGCCCCAGAAACGGCTGTCATAGGAACGGTCACGATTGTCACCCATCATGAAGTACGAATTGGGCGGCACCGTAACCGGGCCAAAGGTATCACGGGGATTCATCTCCTTGGGGATGAGATCCTTTTCCTTATGCACCTCGTGGGGATTTTCGTAAAGCTTGCCGTTGACGTAGACCTTTTTGTCCTTACCTTCGACCACATCACCCGGCGTGCCGATCACCCGCTTGATGAAATCCTTGCTGGGGTCCTCGGGATATTCAAAGACGATCACATCACCCCGCCTCGGGTCGCGAAGCGTGAGCAATCGCTTATCGCTGAAGGGGAGATGCGTACCGTAGATAAACTTATTGACGAGCAAATGATCTCCGATGGCGAGAGTATCTTCCATGGACCCTGACGGAATCTTGAAGGCCTGCACCAAATAGGTGCGGATAACCAGCGCCAGAACTACGGCAATAAGGATAGATTCGGCGTATTCGCGGATGATGCTCTTCTGTTTTGCGACCGGTGTCGAGGTCTGTAAAGCTGGGTCAGCGGATGGTGCAGGAGATTGCAGGGGTGTTTCACTGTGTTCTTCCATGAAGGTTCCTTTGCGGAAATGAGAATTTATTTGTCGTCCACCTTGAGGATCGCCAGGAACGCCTCTTGGGGCAGTTCCACGTTTCCAACATTTTTCATGCGTTTTTTGCCTTCCTTCTGTTTCTCCAGAAGCTTACGCTTGCGGGTGATGTCCCCGCCGTAGCACTTGGCAAGAACATCCTTGCGCATGGCCTTGACCGTTTCGCGGGCGATGACCTTATTGCCGATGGCCGCCTGGATAGCCACCTCGAACATCTGGCGCGGGATCAACTCCTTCATCTTGGAAACCAAGTCGCGACCGCGGAAATAAGCCTTGTCACGGTGAATGATCAGGGATAGAGCATCCACCACCTCGCCGTTGATCATGATGTTCATCCTGACCAGTTCACTGCGACGATAATCCAGGTGTTCGTAGTCAAGGGACGCGTAGCCTTTGGTTATGGATTTCAGCTTGTCGTAAAAATCGAGCACGATCTCGTTAAGGGGCATCTCATATATGATCATGACCCTGGTGGGGGTCAGATACTTGATCTCCCGCTGCACGCCGCGCTTTTCCTCGCACAGAGCCAGCACGCCGCCAACGAAATCGTTGGGCACGTGGATATGGGCCAGGATGAAGGGTTCTTCCAGGTAATCCACGTGCTGCGGCTCGGGGAGCAGGTTGGCGCTTTCGATAGTGACCACCTCGCCGGTGACACGATGTACCTTGTACACGACCGTCGGTGCGGTGGTGATCAGATCCAGCCCGAATTCACGCTCCAGTCGCTCCTGAATGATCTCCATGTGCAAGAGTCCCAGAAAGCCGCAACGATAACCGAATCCAAGAGCCACCGAGGTCTCCGGCTCGTAGGAGAAGGAGGAATCGTTCAGCTTGAGCTTGGCCAAGGCATCACGCAACTGCTCGTATTGAGCCGTATCAATGGGGTACAGGCCGGAGAACACCATCGGCTTGACCTCTTTGAAGCCGGCGAGCGCCTGTTCGCACTGCCGATTCAGCAGGGTCACCGTATCGCCCACCTTGGCGTCGGCCACATCCTTGATGCCTGCGATCACAAAGCCGACCTCTCCGGCGCTCAACGAAGGCACCTCGCGCATCACCGGGGCAAACACCCCGACCTTGAGTGCCTCGTAGGAGCGGTTTGTGGACATGAGTTGAATCTTGTCACCCTTTTTGAGGGTGCCGTCAAAGAGCCGCACCAGGATTATGACTCCCTGGTACTGGTCGTACCATGAATCGAACAGGAGCGCCTTGAGCGGTGCGGATGGGTCGCCCGTAGGCGCGGGGATCTTCTTGACGATCTCCTCCAGAATCTCGTGGGTGCCGACCCCTTCCTTGGCGCTGGCCAGCACGGCGTCATGGGCGTCGATGCCGATAATCTCCTCGATCTCCTGAATCACCCGTTCCGGGTCGGCCGCAGGCAGGTCGATCTTGTTGAGGACCGGAAAGACCTCCAGATTGTTGTCCAGGGCCAGATAAACATTGGCCAAGGTCTGAGCTTCGACCCCCTGGGAGGCGTCCACCACCAAAAGCCCGCCTTCGCAGGCCGCCAGGGAACGGGAAACTTCGTAGGTGAAGTCCACATGGCCGGGGGTGTCGATCAGGTTAAGAACATAATCGTTGCCGTCATCGGCACGGTAGTTGAGCCGGACGGTCTGGGCCTTGATGGTGATGCCCCGCTCACGCTCCAGATCCATCTTGTCCAGGAATTGATCCTGTTTTTCCCGGTCCGAAAGCGCACCGGTATACTCCAGGAGGCGGTCGGCCAAGGTGGATTTGCCGTGGTCGATGTGGGCGATGATGGAAAAATTGCGTAGTCTGCTGATGGCCATAAATCCTTTGGTTATACACACTAAAATGGAATTGTGAAGGATAGATAAATATGGCGCGAAAGTAAAGAGGAAAAGCCGGCTCGCTACCATTTCCGGTGTGCCCGTACGGTTATTCCGCACCCGTGAGCTTGGCACGTTTCTCCGCACTCTTGACAGAGCACATCGCTTCGCCACGCCTTTTACCTTGATTGGGATTGACGACGGAGTACACGACGCCTAAAATGATCCTCATGGACATTTTCTCCGAAAAGACCATCCTCACGGTCAGTCGCCTGACCGCCCTCATCCGCGGCGTGCTGGAGGACAACTTCGACCAGGTCTGGGTCGAAGGAGAGGTTTCCAACCTGTCCCTCCCCTCCTCCGGGCACATCTATTTCACCCTCAAGGATTCCGGAGCCCAGGTGCGGTGCGTCATGTTCAAAAGTGCCGCCAAGAATCTGAAGTTCCACCTTTCCGACGGCATGGGGCTGATTGTCAGGGGGCGCCTATCCGTCTACGATCAGCGTGGTGAATACCAGATAATCTGCGAATACCTGGAACCGGCAGGCGTCGGAGCCCTGCAAATGGCTTTCGTACAGCTCAAGGAGCGCCTGGCCCGCGAGGGACTCTTCGACGAGGCCCTCAAACGCCCCATGCCCCGTTTTCCCAAACGTGTGGGCGTGGTGACGTCGCCGACCGGTGCCGCGATCCATGACATCCTCAATGTCCTTAAGCGCCGTTTCGCATCACTGGAGGTGCAGCTCTACCCGGTGCGCGTCCAGGGAGACGGAGCCGCCCGGGAGATCGTCTCGGCCATCGCCGACATGAATCGCCTGGCCGAGGTGGACGTGCTGATCGTTGGCCGTGGCGGAGGCTCACTGGAAGACCTTTGGGCGTTCAACGAAGAAATTGTGGCGCGGGCCGTCCGCCGTTCCCGCATCCCGATCATCTCGGCCGTGGGTCACGAAACCGACTGGACCATCTGTGACTTTGCCGCCGATTTGCGCGCCCCTACCCCCTCTGCAGCCGCCGAACTGGTTTCCGCCAGCGCCGAGGAGTTGCGCGGCCTGGTGAAATCCCTGACCCATCGCTTGCGCCTGGGGATCGAATCGCACCTTGCTGCCCGGGAAGCGCGGCTCGACACGCTGCGACGGGCGCTCCACGATCCCACCACCCTGGTGGGACACCTGGCCCAGCGGGTAGACGACCTTACGGAACGGCTTGCATTAAGCTTTGAAAACGGGCTGATCCGGCGCAGGGAACAGCTCAATAGTTTAAATCAATCACTTTCATTCAACAATCCGATACGCCTAATTGCTGACCGCCGACAACGCCTGCAACGCCTTGAGTCGGACGGTGAACGGCTGTTACAATCGAAACTTGATGTTCTCAAACTGGCTTTCGGCGAACAGGCCGCACGCCTGGAAGTACTCTCGCCGCTCTCTACCCTTGCCAGGGGGTACGCCATTGCCCTGCGATGTCAAGACGGCACGGTGGCCACCGACGCCGCCCAGCTTGCGGAGGGGGAACTGCTGCGGCTCAACTTTTGGCGCGGCACGGCCACATGTCGCGTGGAGAACCGTGAAGCGTGAATGCTTGACCGTAGACGGCATATCTGTATAATGTCCCGATACTAAAAATGGGTCAAAAAGGTTTACAGTATGGCAACGGAAAAATTCGAGACAGCCCTCAAAAAGCTGGAAGAGATCGTCAAACGCCTGGAAGGCGGCTCAATTTCCCTGGAGGATTCCCTCAAAGCCTTCGAGGAGGGAGTCAAACACGCCGCCTTCTGCTCCCAGAAACTGGACGAGGCCGAGCGGCGGGTCGAGGTGCTGTTGAAACGCAAGGATGGAACCTTTGACCGTGAGCCATTCGAACCGGGAGAATAGAGAAATCTCAGTCATAAACTTCTGCCACAGAGACACAACGCAATCCCCCCGACCCCAGATCATGGCTTGAACCTTCTTCGGCTGGCTAGTTCGCCACCCGAGTGTCTCCGTAGCAAACAAAGGACCGCACACATGGATTTAAAAGCATACCTGAAAGAACAATGTACACGGGTTGACGAGGCCCTGGACCGCTTTCTGCCCAGAGAAACCGAGCTTCCCCACAGTCTGCACAAGGCCATGCGGTATTCGGTTTTTGCCGGCGGTAAACGAGTACGGCCGATCCTGATGCTGGCCGCTTGCCAAGCGGTCGGCGGCGATACGGAGCGTGCCATACCCGCGGCCTGCGCCATGGAGATGATCCATACCTACTCCCTGATCCACGACGACCTGCCCGCCATGGATGACGACGATTTTCGGCGCGGCAACCCCACTAACCACAAGGTTTTTGGCGAGGCGATCGCCATTCTGGCCGGCGATGCCCTGTTAACCGAGGCATTCAGACTGGCAAGCGACCCACGTTTCAATATTGACGTACCCCCTGCAGCACGCCTGGCGGTAATCAACGAGATAGCGGCCTGCGCCGGATCCAACGGCATGGTGGGTGGACAGGTGGTGGATATGGAAAGCGAAGGCAAGGCGGATATTGACCTGCCCACAGTACAGTATATCCATACCCACAAGACCGGCGCGTTGATCAAGGCATCCGTAGTTGCCGGCGCACTTCTGGGGGGGGCTGACGAGACCAAACTGGCTGCCGTCGAGCGGTATGGCAAGGCAGCCGGATTGGCATTCCAGATCGCCGACGACATCCTGGATATTGAGGGCACCACCGAGGAGATCGGAAAAGATGCCGGCAGCGACGAGGCTCGCGGCAAGGCGACCTACCCGGCGGTGATGGGTTTGGCAGCGGCCAAGGAAGAGGCACGCACCATGATGGACGAAGCCATGACCGCCCTGGAGATTTTCGGGGCTGAGGCCGATCCGCTAAGGGAAATCGCGCAGTACATTGTCAATCGCAAAAATTGATATTTAAGCTTTCACCGCAGAGGATATGGTGGAAAATAGTCCCATTTATTGTGATAAGCAGAATCTGTTTCAAGGATACAATCCGTAAAACCTGATCATTTTTATTTTGATCGTTCCGATTTCCTCCGCATCCTCCGTGGTAATGCTTGCTAAAGATAAGGACCTACTATGGCTATCCTTGAAACGATAAATTCCCCGGATGACTTGAAAAAACTTCCCTTGTCCCAGCTTCCGGCCGTTGCTGAGGACCTTCGCCGCATGATCATCGAGACATGTGCAAAGAACGGCGGTCACCTAGCCCCAAGTTTGGGGGTTGTGGAGTTGACCATTGCCCTGCACCGGGTCTTCACTACGCCTGCCGACAAGATCATCTGGGATGTGGGCCATCAGGCCTATGCCCATAAAATCCTCACCGGCCGACGTGACCGATTCTCCACCCTGCGCACCCTGAACGGCATCACCGGCTTCCCCAAGCGGGCCGAATCGCCCCACGACGCTTTCGGTGTCGGTCACTCATCCACCTCTATCTCGGCTGCCACCGGCTATGCCGCGGCCCGCGATCTGGACGGCCGCAGAAACAAGGTCGTTGCAGTGATCGGCGACGGCTCCATGACTGGCGGCATGGCCTACGAGGGTATAAACCACGCCGGCGCCCTAGACAAGGACCTGATCGTCATCCTCAACGACAATGAGATGTCCATCGCCGAGAATGTCGGCGCCCTCTCCACCTTTCTCAGCCGGACCGCCTCCAGTGAATTCGTGCATCGCTTCAAAAAAAACACGGAATCATTTCTCAAGCGGATCGACGTGGGTAAGGGGGTGCTGCACATTGCCCGCAAGATGGAAGAATCCTTCAAGGGGCTTTTCACCCCCGGCATGTTGTTCGAAGCCTTCGGCTTCAATTATATCGGCCCCATCGATGGGCATGATTTGCCAAAACTATTGGAAACACTGGATAGCGTCAAAAAGTTCGATGACGCCGTTCTGATACATGTTCTGACCAAGAAGGGCAAAGGCTACAAACCGGCCGAGGACAACCCGTCACTCTTCCACGGCGTCGGACCGTTCGAGATCGAGACCGGCAAGGTGTTGAAGGGCAAGGGTGGTGCCGCATCATACACCGCCATCTTCGGTGCGACGCTCTGCAAACTGGCCGCCGAGGACGAAAGGATCGTGGCCATAACCGCCGCCATGCCCGACGGCACCGGTCTGAGCGGGTTCTCCAAAGAACACCCCGAACGTTTTTTTGATATGGGCATAGCCGAACAACACGGGGTAACCTTTGCCGCCGGTCTGGCTGCCAGCGGCCTGCGGCCAGTGTTCGCCGTCTACTCCACATTCCTTCAACGCGCCTACGACCAGGTTTTCCACGATGTCTGTCTCCAGAACCTGCCAGTGACTTTTGCGCTGGACCGTGGCGGCGTGGTGGGCAGTGACGGCCCCACGCATCATGGGGCCTTTGACATCTCCTACCTGCGGCACCTCCCCAACATGGTGCTGATGGCTCCCAAAGACGAAAACGAGTTACAGCACATGCTGGCAACCGCCATTGCGTTGGGTGGTCCGGCAGCGGTGCGTTATCCACGGGGCAACGGATATGGTGTACCACTGGACCAGACCCTGGCCACCCTGCCCGTGGGCCGTGCTGAGGTGCTCCGTGAAGGAAGAGACGGGGTGCTGTTGGCGCTGGGCACCATGGTCTCTCCCGCCCTCGAAGCTGCCGGACAGCTCGAAAAAGAGCACGGCATGGCGTTAACCGTTGTCAATGTCCGCTTTGTAAAACCGCTGGACGAAACGCTGATCCTGGAACTCGCCCGCTCATGCGGCCGGATCGTAACACTTGAAGAAAACGCCCTTCAGGGGGGCTTTGGTACAGCCATACTGGAACTGCTGGAACAGCACCAACTGACCGGTATACCGGTTCTGCGTCTCGGCTACCCCGACCGATACATCCCCCAGGGTGAACAGCACGAACTGCGGACCATGCTGGGGCTCGACAGCCCCGGAATAGCCGCATCGGTGCAGACTTTCATTTCTCGCCCATGACGCACCGCAGGCTCCCAAACCACCGAATGCCGGTATTACTGAAATACCGGCATTCCTTGCTTCATGGCGTCTCCACCATCCTGGTGTTATCGTGTCTGTCGTATTCACCCCTCCTTGCCGTTGCCGAGCAGACTAACGACCACCTTCACCAGCCGAACGTCAATGCCTCCGCAACGACATCTCCCGAGGGAATTAAACAGGAGCTGGAACTGTTGGAAAACAGTCATCGCCTGTTCCCTCTCAACGAAAAGATCACGCATAATCTGGCCAGTGGATATGTGGCTTACGGATATCAACTCTTCAAACTAAATCATTACGAACAAGCAGATGAGATATTCCTCAAGGCGCAGGAACTGTATCCCGATGATGCATCCTATGAACTGTTGCGGGGTATCTGTAACTACTATCTCAAAAAATATGACATAGCCCGTTCCCAACTGGAACTGGCACGTTCACAGACGGGCGATTCGACAGAGGTACTCTATTTCCTGGGGCTGGTACTGTATGATACCGATAACCGCCAACAGGCGGTGGAACTATGGGAACTGGCCCTGAAAGGCTCGCCGGGACGCGAGGAGATCCTCGAGATCCTTGGCAAGGCGCGCAGAGAGACTGCCGTTGAAGCGAGCATGGACCAAGGCCACAGCTCACGCTTCGACCTTTCCTACGACCCGGACGTGGATACGACATTCGCCCTCTCAGTTCTTGACGTACTGGAGGCGGCGGCCAACGCGGTAAACGGGGAGTTGGACCACTATCCCCAGGCGCGCGTTCCGGTAGGCATCTACAAACGGGGAGACTACAAGACCGTGACCGATTCGCCCGACTGGTCCGGCGGTGTCTACGACGGCAAAATTAGGCTTCCTTTCGGCGCGGCCAAGGAGATGACCCCCGCCTTACGCGCCGTTTTGTATCACGAGTACGCTCATGTGGTGGTTTTCGACCTTACGCGCGGCAGCTGTCCTCTCTGGCTCAATGAAGGGATTGCCGAGGTATTCGGTAGAACGCAGGATAATCGCCCGCTGGTCGCATTGGAGCACGCCGTCCGCAAAGGCGCCATCACTGATTTCAGAAAGCTCGAAACAAGTTTCGGAAACCTCTCCACCGCCGATGCAACCCTGGCGTACCAGCAGAGCTACAGCGTGGTGAACTACCTGGTGTCAACCTATGGCTGGCATCGGGTTAAACAGATACTCGTGGGGTTGGGCAACGGCTTGAGTGCCGAAAACGCCGTCGCAGCAGCACTAAGTGACTATAACCAGACCTACGACGGCATTATTCGGGAATGGCGCGGATATATCATCGGAAACAGCGTTGAAAAATGATTTTTATTGCCTTCCTGTCAGACATGTGTTAGTTAATATTTTTTTCGTTGTCGGGGAGTAGCGCAGCCTGGTAGCGCACCTGTCTTGGGCACAGGGGGTCGCAGGTTCGAATCCTGTCTCCCCGACCAGAAAAAAATAAAGGCCTACAGCGTCATGCTGCATGCCTTTTTTTTGTGCTACGTATCCCCGCGCGCACCTCTATCCCCGTGGTCATTTCGCTCCCAACAAATTGCGGAGGTATGTATTGGATGTTACCCCTGATGGTTTATGGCGATTCTGTCTCAAAAAACGAACTCGCCCTGACACTACAAGGCTGGACTCCGGCAAAGTTCACAAAGAAAGCTGATTAGTCGACTTCCGTTATACCCAATTGAGAACTCTCTGTGATGGGGCATCATCACACATACGCAAATTTGCTCCACCGTGAATCACGACACTCATCAGGGCATCCGTATTACCGGACGCCCTGATGTTTTTATGCCGCTTTTTTTATTTCGAGAGCTTTGAGAATCTCCGCAAGCTCACCGTTAAGATGCACAATGCGGTCCCTGAGGTCAAGAATGGCGGTTCTCTCCGCAGGGCATAAATCCCGCCACTCAATGAAAGGCGTATTTTCTCCTTGGCGGAACCAAATATACGATCCCTCTTCAATATCTACCGCTGTAATACCGTCATCAATCTTTACCGTCAACATTTTCCCGGCCTCAAAAAGCATTAATATTAATTATTTGCCATATTTAATATTAATCTAGCACCCGGATTATAATCCGTCAAGGTCAATACAACCATAACTAATTGTTTACACAATCTTTCACACATATTTCATCGAGGCGGAATCATATCCATACCCCTATCGTTCAGAGCCTCGTGGTGAGTCTCGAAAAGGTCAAAAAAATGTCATAGGTTTCATCAAGTTCAGCCGATTAGTTGCGTAACTGTGTGAATTCATCTCATAAGGCAGGGCGATAGAAGCCGGAAGATCTGTTGAACTGTACTGCACATTTTGTTACACGAAAGATTCTGGCGACCTCATCATATAATCGAATCAGCCCCTGCCTTGATCTCCTCCCTGACTGTCGTCAGCAGTTCTGCACATATCACAATCAGTTCCTGCCGCAGACCGTCGGCTTCTGATGAAAGCTCTAGTTCCACAGATTCGGCAAAATATTTAAACTTGGCGACAACATCCTCAAACTGCTCGATCGTACAATTCATGAGGCACCCCTTCAATTGGTTATTGCCATCGTAACCAGACAATGTGGTATGATTTACAGACCTTGTGAAAATATACGGTTGCACACTTGGTGTGGTCAATAAAAAAACACTCGACCAGTAAACCACCCGATACAAACGGTTTCAATTGTATGTTTCCGTATTTTTTGTATCGTTTTATACGAGAGGAAAAGCCGATGGGACGATCAATGCAAGAAGTGCTGATATTTAACGCATTCATGGAACATACGAGTGACTCCATTGTGATTAAAGAATACTTTGCCAATGAGCGTGGCGAATTTACGGGCGGGAATATCATCTGCGCCAGCGCCACCAAAGCCCGCCATTACGGCCTGAATATGAATACGATCCGGGGCTGCACCGATTTTGATCTTTTGCCTCGCGAACAAGCCGAAAAGGCTCTTCAGGATGACCTCTGGGTGATGCAAAATCGTAGACCGATCGAAGATCAACACGAAACCATAACCCATCGAAATGGCGAAATCGTGAAGGTTTCCGTAACAAAGTTTCCCTGGATTTTGCCGAGTGGCGAGATTGTGGGAGTCATGTGCATTGCCCGAAATATAACCATACGAGAGAGGGCCAAACAACAAACTCAGGATCTGTTGGAGTTTATGCGCCAGCAGGTTTTAAAACCCTTACTGATAATTCATCGTGCCGAAGATAAAAATTACAACAAACACAGCATATTGCAAACGACCATTTCCCGACTGCTCGTAAAACTCAAGGAAGTAAAAAATAAAAAAATATAATACCCGTTTATGTTGGTGACATCACCAGCTCCCTGCTGCTTTCTCCCGCGGTACGACAGCAGCAACTTTTATACTATCCTCTCGTCAACGTTGATTTTCTGCGTACCATTTTCTTGCAGTCACTTTCTTTGTTGTTGCTCCTCCAACCAGGTTGAAAACCTTCTTTGACCGCCCCTGCCAACCATGCTATTCTACGCACGCTACGCCAGTAAACGGGGGTGTTTCTTGAAAAGAGTGTATGCATTTGCGGCCATATCCTTCTTGGTACTGGTATTCTCCGGCACGGTGTTCGGGGCCGTATCGGAGGGGCAGTTCTCGATTTCTCCCATGATCGGAGGATATAC